>NZ_JBVHQB010000001.1:0-701400 GCF_055567635.1 Streptomyces sp. NPDC026500
TCCACCCCGAAGGGCTTCATCGTTCGACTTGCATGTGTTAAGCACGCCGCCAGCGTTCGTCCTGAGCCAGGATCAAACTCTCCGTGAATGTTTACCGGTAATCCGGTTTACATCACGAGAGCGGAACAACCGGTCGGAATAGGACCGGTCGTTCACAGCGTCCTCGCTGATGCGCCTGCCGGAACAATGCCCGGCAGGACTTTTTCAAAGGAACCTCGTCCCGACCGATCGGCCGGAGACGGGGTATCAACAAATCTGGCGTTGATTTTTGGCACGCTGTTGAGTTCTCAAGGAACGGACGCTTCCTTTGTACTCACCCTCTCGGGCTTTCCTCCGGGCGCTTCCCTTCGGTCTTGCGTTTCCGACTCTATCAGACCGTTTCCGTATCCGATTTCCTCGGCGCTTTCCAGGTTCCCGCTTCCGCGTTTCCCTTTCCGGCGAGTCCGACTCTATCAGAACCTTTCGGGCCTGACTCCCAGTCAGCGGGGCTTGTCTTCGTGGCTGTTGGGCCGTTCCGACGTCTCAAACTTTAGCGGATCTTCCCGGCAGTTCCTAATCGGGCTGCCGTGCCCGAATCGAATTGAATTCGGGCACGCCGAATTCGCCCCGGTCGGGAGATCGTGCTGGTGGTTTGAATGCCGCATCAGCGGCGGAGGTGTCGTCGCAGAACCGTTCCGGCCCCGTGGCAACTCGAAGAACCTTACGGATCCGCCAGGGCAGTGTCAACCTCCCCTGTCAAGATCTTTTAATCGAGGTCGCTGAGCCGGCCACCAGCGTCCGGCTGGGCGTCCTCCACCCGGCGCAGCAGGCGGGTCAGGACCTCGCCGAGGACACCCCTGTCCTCGGCGGAGAGGTCCTGGAGCAGGTCCTCCTCGAAGACCGTGGCGAGGCGCATCGCCTCCAGCCACTTCTCGCGGCCCTCGGCGGTCAGCTCGACGATGACCCGCACACGGTTCGACTCGTCGCGCTCCCGGGTGACCAGCCCCTCCGCGAGCATGCGGTCGATGCGGTGGGTCATGGCGGCCGGGGTGAGGCCGAGGCGCTTGGCGAGCTCGCTCGGGCCGAGGCGGTACGGGGCGCCGGCGAGGACCAGTGCCTTGAGGACCTCCCATTCGGCGTTGCTGATGCCGAGTGCGGCTGTCTGGCGGCCGTAGGCGACGTTCATCCGCCGGTTGAGGCGGGACAGCGCCGAGACGATCTTCTCGACCTGGGGGTCGAGGTCCTGGAACTCGCGCTGGTAGGCGGCGATCTGTTCTTCGAGTGCCGGCTCACTGACGCCGGGAGTGTCGCCCATGGCCCGAGTATCGCATGACGCCGCTTGGTGTCGAAGTCCTTCGAGGTGTAGAGTTCAAGCTCTAACTTTAGCTTCGAAGTCTTCAAGCTTGCATCCATGCGCAGGGAACGTGTCACGGACACGGGCCCGGCACGGACGGGCCGGCACGGCTTCACGACCAAGGCAGGTGAAAGTGACCAGGGCGATGGGCGCAGCGATGCGCCGGATCCACGTGGGCAACGCACTCAGCGCGTTCGGGCTCGGCTTTACCGTCCCCTTCCTCTACGTCTATGTGGCGCAGGTGCGGGGACTCGGCTCCATGACGGCGAGCATCGTGCTCGCCGTCTTCGCCGTGGCCGCTCTCGTCGTGCTGCCGCTCGCCGGGCGGGCGATCGTCCGGCGCGGCCCGCTGCCGGTTCTGCTCGCCGCCCTGGTGACCGCCGCCCTCGGTGCGCTGAGCCTCGGTCTGGCGAACAGCGCGACGACCGTGGTGCTGTCGGCGGCGGCGCTCGGTGCCGGTCAGGCCGTGATGCAGCCGTCGCTCGCGACGATGATCGTGGACTGCTCCTCGGCCGACACCCGGTCGCGCGCCTTCGCGACCCAGTTCTTCCTGCAGAACCTGGGCCTCGGTGTCGGCGGTCTCATCGGCGGTCACATCGTCGACCCCGACCGGGCGAGCTCCTTCACGCTGCTGTTCGCGATCGAGGCGGCGATGTTCCTCGTGCTCGTCGTGATCATGGCGACCGTGCGGATGCCGCACGCGCCGCGGATCAAGGGGGACACTCCGCAGTCCAGGGGCGGCGGCTGGAAGCAGCTCCTCGGCAACCGGGCCATGGTGCAGCTGTCCGTGCTGGGCTTCGTGCTGTTCTTCGCCTGCTACGGGCAGTTCGAGTCGGGGCTGTCCGCGTACGGCGTCGAGGCGGCCGGGATCTCCACGTCCGCGCTCGGTACGGCGATGGCGGCGAACACGGCGATGATCGTGGTCGCGCAGTTCGCGGTGCTGAAGTTCGTCGAGCGCCGCAAGCGGTCCCGGGTGATCGCCGCGGTCGGACTCATCTGGGCCGTCGCCTGGCTGACGGCCGGGTACGCGGGCCTCGGGCACGGCAGCCAGACCATGGCAACGGCGGCCTTCGTCTCGACGTACGCGCTCTTCGGGCTGGGTGAGGCGATGCTGTCGCCGACGGTGGCTCCGCTGGTCGCCGATCTGGCGCCGACGGGCATGGCGGGTCAGTACAACTCCGCCTTCGCCCTGGTGAAGCAGCTCGCGCTGGCGATCGGTCCTGCGGTGGGCGGTCCGATGGGGGCCTCGCTGCACGGCCCGTACATCGCGACGTTCCTGTTCTTCTCGCTCGGCATCACCGTCCTGGCCGTGCGGCTCGGGCGGCAGCTCACCCCCGTACAGAATCAGCCGTCGCTCGCGCGGAGCCGGGTGGTCGCGCAGGGCGGGGCTGCGGCGGAGCCGGTGTCGGCGAGCGCCTGACGGTCGGGCGGACAGGCACGGAACACGGACGGACGGACGACGGCCGCCATCACGTCGCGACGTGGGGGCGGCCGTTTCGTGTGGGCGGTCGCGGGGTGTCAGCGGATGCCGGTCAGCACGTTGGCGGTGAAGGGGAGGGTCGCGCTGCCGTCGGGGGCGGTGCGGTCGGCGAGGCGGCTGTGGACGGCCCGGCCCGCGCGAAGGAGGGCGTCCTCGCCCGCGGTGCCGACGATCGCCTGTCCCCAGGATGTGGACGAGAGCTGACCGGGGGCGTACGCGGCGAGGGGCGGGAAGGCGATGCCGAAGCCGACCTGGCGGACGGCGACGTCGTGGAAGCCGGCGCCGCGCAGGGCGGCGGAGAGACGTTCGGGGGTGCCGGAGAAGGCGCCCTCGTAGTCCGTGGCGATCTCCGGGCCGCCGTATTCCGCGACGGCCTCGTACTGGGCGACGAAGTACGGGATCAGTTCCCGGTCGACCCACGCGGTGGCGGCGAAGCGGCCGCCGGGGCGGGTCACGCGGGCCGTCTCGGCGAAGGCCGTGTCCAGGTCGGAGAAGAACTGGACGCCCTGCTGGCAGACGACCGCGTCGAAGGTCGCGTCGTCGTAGGGGAGCTTGTCCGCCGGGGCCACGGTGAAGTCGATGTCCGGATACATGCGGGGCGCGCGCTCCATGGCCACCTTGATCATGCCCGCGTTGACGTCCGCCCCCGAGACCCGGCCCGCCGGGCCGACCCGGGCCGCCGCCGCGCGGGCCGCGAACCCGGTGCCGCAGGCCAGGTCGAGCACCTTGGCGCCGGGGAACAGATCGACTGCGTCCAGGATCGCGTCCACGAAGGGCGTCATGAACGGCGCGGCGTACCGCTCGTAGCGCTCGGGGGCACTTCCTTTGAGCTGAAAGCCCGATTCGTCTGCCATGGGGAGCTCTTAGCACCGGGCGGCGCGCTCGGCCAGGGGACGCGCGGAGTGCGGCCAGGAGACACCCGGGGTCCGGGGTCCGGGGCCCGGCCGCATGAGGCCCGGAGGCGGGGCGTCGCCCGGAGTCAGCTCCCCGCGCGCGGGAGCGCGAACTCGCACCACACCGCCTTGCCGCCGCCCGGTGTGCGGCGGGAGCCCCAGTTCGAGGCGATCGTGGCCACGATCGCGATGCCGCGGCCGGCTTCGTCGCCGGGTTCGGCGCGGCGGCGGCGCGGGAGGTGGTCGTCGCCGTCGGTGACCTCGATGATCAGGCGGCGGTCGGTGCGGCGCAGGCGCAGCCGCATCGGCGGGATGCCGTGCTGGAGGGAGTTGGCGACGAGTTCGCTGGCGGCCAGGACACCGAGGTCGTGCAGATCGCCGGGGAAGCGCCAGCTGGCCAGTACGCCGGAGGCGAAGGCACGCGCGCGTGGGGCCGCCTCCATGCCGCCGAGCAGTTCCAGGGCCGCGTTGCGGAAGAGCTCGCCCTCGGGGCCCGTACGGGAAGGGTGCTGGATGACCAGGACGGCGACGTCGTCGTCGTGGTCGGCGGTGACGCCGGCCGCGCGGACCAGTCGGTCGCAGATCACCTGGGGGCTGCCCGTGGCGCCTGCCAGGGCGCGCTCCAGGGAGGCGATGCCCTCGTCGAGGTCCTCGTCGCGGCGCTCGACCAGACCGTCCGTGTACAGGACGGCGGTGGAGCCGGGGCCCAGGGGCACCGAGCCGGAGGCGTGCAGCCAGCCGCCGGTGCCGAGCGGCGGCCCGGTCGGCTCGTCGGCGCGGTGGATGATGCCGTTCTCGTCGCGGACCAGGATGGGCAGGTGGCCGGCGGAGGCGTACACCAGCCGGCCCTCGTTCGGGTCGTGGATGGCGTACACGCAGGTGGCGATCTGGTTGGCGTCGATCTCGGTGGCGAGGCCGTCGAGCAGTTGCAGGACCTCGTGCGGCGGCAGGTCGAGACGGGCGTACGCGCGAACGGCCGTGCGCAGCTGGCCCATGACGGCCGCCGCGCGGACCCCGCGGCCCATCACGTCGCCGATGACGAGCGCGGTGCGTCCGCCGCCGAGGGTGATGACGTCGTACCAGTCGCCGCCGACCGCCGCCTCCGTGCCGCCGGGCAGGTAGGTGGCGGCGATGCGCAGGTCGTCGGGCTCCTCCAACTCCTGCGGGAGCAGGGAGCGCTGGAGCGTGACGGCGGTCTCGCGCTGGCGGCGCTCGCTGGCGCGCAGCCGTTCGGCGGCCTCGGCGTGGTCGGTGACGTCGGTGGCGAAGACGAGCACGCCGCGGCCGTCGCCCTCCGGGGAGGTGTCGACGGGGGTGCAGGTGAACGTGTAGGAGCGGCCGGTCGACACCTTGCGGGACTTGACGGTGCGGGGCTTGGCGCTGCGCAGGACCTGGTCGAGGAGCGGCAGTAGGCCGAGTTCGTCCAGTTCGGGCAGCGCCTCGCGCGCCGGCTCGCCGAAGGGGCGGACGCCGAAGGCCGCCGTGTAGGCGTCGTTGACGTACGAGACGCGGTGCTCGGGGCCGTGCACGAGCGCGACGAGCGCGGGGACGCGGTCGAGGACCGCGCGCACCGGGAGTTCGTCGACGGCGAGCCCGGGCGGGGCGTCGTCGGTCAGCTGCTCGACGCGGGCCGCCGGCACGGAGCCTTCCCCGCGCCGGTCCGGGGCGGCCGCGTGCGCGGCCGTGTGCTCGGTCCGCGCTGCGGCGCGACGCTGCGTTCCGGGGAGCCGGGCGCTCCAGCGCGTGAAGTTCACAGTGGGAAAAGCCTCGTGTTAGAAGGGCGAGCGGTTCACCCGCCCAAAGTCGTGGACCTGTCTGGCAGTCTGACCGACCGGGCCGACATCCTTCAGACGCCGTCCCTGCCGGTGGAGTTCCTCGGTCCGGTCAGGACGACCCCTTCGGGTCGGTCGGAGGCTTTCCCCCGGCCGCAAGTTCGAACTCCGCACGGGGATGTTCGAGCGAGCCGAGGGACACGATCTCCCGCTTGAAGAGTCCCGCCAGGGTCCATTCGGCGAGCACACGGGCCTTGCGGTTGAAGGTCGGCACCCTGCTGAGGTGGTAGACGCGGTGCATGAACCAGGCAGGATAGCCCCTCAGCTTGCGCCCGTAGACGTGTGCGACTCCCTTGTGGAGTCCGAGGGACGCGACCGAGCCGACGTACTTGTGGGAGTACGTCTCCAGGGGCTCGCCGCGCAGGGTGTGCGCGAGGTTGTCGCCGAGGACCTTCGCCTGGCGCACGGCGTGCTGGGCGTTGGGCGCGGTCTCCTTGCCGGGCTCCGCGGTCACGTCGGGGACGGCCGCGGCGTCCCCCGCGGCCCACGCGTGCGCGGCGCCGTCGACGGCGAGCTGGGGAGTGCACTTGAGCCGCCCGCGCTCGTTCAGGGGGAGGTCGGTCGCGGCGAGGATCGGGTGCGGTTTCACGCCGGCCGTCCACACGACGGTGCGCGTCGGGAAGCGCGCGCCGTCGCTGAGGACGGCGACCCGGTCCGCGCAGGAGTTGAGGCGGGTCTCCAGGCGTACCTCGATGTTGCGACGACGCAACTGGGTGACCGTGTACCGGCCCATCTCCTCGCCGACCTCGGGCAGGATGCGGTCCGAGGCCTCGACGAGGATCCATTTCATGTCCTCGGGCTTGAGGTTGTGGTAGTACCGCGCGGTGTAGCGGGCCA
The DNA here is from genome assembly GCF_055567635.1 of Streptomyces sp. NPDC026500. NCBI lineage: Bacteria > Bacillati > Actinomycetota > Actinomycetes > Kitasatosporales > Streptomycetaceae > Streptomyces > Streptomyces sp. NPDC026500. The sequence goes on from NZ_JBVHQB010000001.1 coordinate 6,376, forward strand.
TGTCCTCCAGCTCGCCGAGCGCCTCGACGCCGGCGTATCCGCCTCCTACGAAGACGAAGGTCAGGGCCGCGTCACGGATCGCGGGGTCGCGGGTGGAGGAGGCGATGTCCATCTGCTCGATGACGTGGTTGCGTAGGCCGATGGCCTCTTCGACCGTCTTGAAGCCGATGGCGTACTCGGCGAGCCCGGGGATCGGCAGGGTGCGCGAGATGGCTCCGGGGGCGAGCACGAGTTCGTCGTACGTGATCTGTTCCGCGCCCGCGCCCTCCTCCTCGGTGGCGAGCGTGGTGAGCGTCGCGGTGCGTTTGGCGTGGTCGATCGACCGGACCTCGCCGATGACGATCCGGCACCGGCCTAGGACCCGGCGCAGCGGAACGACCACGTGACGCGGCGAGATCGAGCCTGCGGCGGCCTCGGGAAGGAACGGCTGATACGTCATATAAGGGTCGGGCGAGGCGACCGTGATCTCGACCTCGCCCCGCTTCAGTTCGGGCTTCAGCTTCCGCTGGAGGCGCAGAGCGGTGTACATCCCGACGTAGCCACCGCCGACAATGAGAATGCGCGCACGTTCCTTCACCATCCCATGACGCACCCCGCTCCGGAGTTTGTCCACAGCCCCGACAATTTGTGTGACCGGTCGCCGACAACGTGCAGAGTTGGCCGATTTGCCGGAGTCCAGGGAAAAGTCGCAGGTCAGGGTGGGCGAGGGGGGTACTCGGAGGGGGCGCAACCGGGACGTACCCGGCCCGTACTCCGATCGGGGGGCGCTCTGTGCGGAACCTGCCCCTTCTGAATTGACCCCCTCTCAACTATGTTCGTGTGTCGACGGGGTGTAGGGGGATGCGCTCGGCGAGTCCGTACGACGGGCTCGTGAACAAGCTTGTTCCACGCGCTCCGGTCTGTCGATGGCGGGGAGAGTCTCCGGGGGGAGACGTCATTACCGGGGGAACACTTATGCACATTCAGGACTCTCATTGGTCTTCCGCGTCAGCCATCGCACCGGGTGGTGCGATCGGCGCGGCGACGAGCGGCAACGGCCGCGGTCCGACGGACGGATCGCGCACAACGCCGCTGCGTGTGGACGCACAGCGCAATCTGGAACATGTACTGCGCGCGGCGCGCGAGGTCTTCGGCGAGCTGGGGTACGGCGCGCCGATGGAGGACGTCGCCCGACGCGCGAGGGTCGGTGTCGGCACGGTGTACCGGCGCTTCCCGAGCAAGGACGTCCTGGTGCGCCGGATAGCCGAGGAGGAGACCTCCCGGCTGACCGACCAGGCCCGCGCCGCGCTCGGCCAGGAGGACGAGCCGTGGTCGGCGCTCTCGCGCTTCCTGCGGACGTCGGTGGCCTCGGGCGCCGGACGGCTGCTGCCGCCGCAGGTGCTGCGGGTCGGCGTCGCGGAGGACGAGCCCGAGGCGGACGAGGCACGGGTGCCGCAGCAGCGGTCCCAGCTCGCGCCCGAGTTGCGGCTCGTCGAGCAGCGGCCCGCTCTTGAGGACGAGCCGGTGATCGCCGCGGTGGACGACGCCGGCGCTGCGGCACTGCTCGAAGTGGTGGGCCGACTCGTCGACCGGGCGCGCGCGGCGGGCGAGTTGCGCGCCGATGTCACCGTGGCGGACGTACTGCTGGTCATCGCGACGGCGGCACCTTCGCTGCCGGACGCGGCGCAGCAGGCGGCGGCCTCGGCCCGGCTCCTCGACATCCTGTTGGAGGGCCTGCGCTCGCGTCCGGCGTGAATCGGACCGAAGGCCGGCCCTTTCGGTCCGGATGAGTTCCGGCCGCGAAAGAGTTCCGGGGCGCGAAGAAGCTCCAGGGAACGAAGGAGTTCCAGGGACCGAAGGCGCTGCGAGTGCGCGGGTGTTATGAGTACGCGGGTGTTTCCGAGTAGGTGGCTCCCGGGCGCGAGAGGGACGTCACTCGTGCCCGGGAGCCTCGCTCGTTCATGCCGCCGTGCGCCGACGCGGGTCACCGCGTCACTCCGGCGTGGAAGGGCAACTTCCGTGCATGCGGCGACTGTTGACCGTTGACCATTCCCCGAACAAGTGACAGTTAGTACTGCTGAGCGATAAATCCCCCCGGACGAGTGGTTGGTCCGTACGAGGAGGCTTCGCCGGGGGAGCCTGTGACACTCTGTCCCGGTATTCGGGTCCGAGTGTGCAGGCGGGGGCTTTCCGCGATGAGCGTTGACGGGCGGGACGAGTCACCCGGTGACGGTGGCGCCGACGGCGGCACGGAAACCGGCGGCTCACCGTCGCGGCAGGTACCGAGCCAGGGCGGCCCGCACGCTGGAAACCCCCACAGTGGGAACCCGCAGAGTGGAAATCCGCAGAGCGAAACCCCGGACAGCGGCAGCCCGAGAGCCGCTCCGCCCGGAGCCCCGTCCGGCGAGGCGCCCGCTTCCGGCACCGGCCTCTCCGCGGACACAGGTTCCATCCCGGGCACCGGCCCCGCACCCGACACCGGCACCGCCGACCCAGGCGTGCCTTCGCAGCGCGACCGGTGGGACCGGCGCGGGGGCAGCGTTCTGCCGCCCCCGCCGGACCTGGTGCCCCCGGTGGACGTGCCGCCCCCCGACGCCGGTCTGATCGAGCGGATGCGCGCGGGCGACGACACGGCGTACGAGGAGCTTTACCGCCGGCATGCCGAGGCCGTCCGCCGCTATGCCCGTACCTGCTGCCGCGACTCGCACACCGCCGACGACCTCACGGCCGAGGTGTTCGCCCGCATGCTCCAGGCCGTACGCGGCGGCGGCGGCCCCGAGCACGCCGTGCGCGCGTATCTCCTCACCACCGTCCGCCGGGTCGCCGCGAACTGGACGAAGACGGCCAGACGCGAGCAACTGGTCGACGACTTCGCGGTGTTCGCGGCACAGGCCGTCCGTGGATCCGAGGTCTCCGACGGCGACACCCTCGACCTCGGCGCGGACGTACGCGCCATGCACGAGGCCGAGCAGTCCATGGCCATGCGGGCCTTCCGCTCGCTGCCGGAACGCTGGCAGGCCGTGCTGTGGCACACCGAGGTCGAGGACGAGTCCCCGAGCGAGGTCGCCACGCTCTTCGGCCTCGACGCCAACGGCACCCGTGTGCTCGCCAGCCGCGCCCGCGAAGGCCTCAAGCAGGCCTACCTCCAGGCGCACGTCAGCACCACGCTCACCATGGACGAGGAGTGCGCGCGCTACGCCGACCGGCTCGGCGCCTACGCCCGGGGCGGCCTGCGCACCCGTGCCGAACGGGGGCTGCGCAAGCATCTGGAGGAGTGCGCCAGGTGCCGCCTGGCCGCGGGCCAGATCAAGGAAGTGGCCGGCGGGATCCCCGCGGTCGTGCCGGTCGCGGTCATCGGCTGGTTCGGTGCCGCCGGATACGCGAAGGCCGTCGCGCTCATCGCCGGTGGCGCCGGAGCGGGAGCCGCGGGCGCGGCAGCCGCGGCGGGCGGCGGCTCGGGTGGGGCGGGCGCCGGAGGCGGCGCCGCGGTCTCCGAGGGGATCGGCGCGCCGGTCAAAGCCGGTATCGCGGCGGGTGTCGTCGCGGTGGCCGCGGCGGCGGTGGTGCTCGCCCTGGTCGGCAACGAGAGCCCGGCCCGGCGGCCCGAGGCAGGACCGGCCGCCTCACCCGCCGTCGAAGCGCCGGTGCCGCCGCCACCTCCCCGCAGCACTTCCCCCGCGCCGAATCCACCGGCGGTGGTTCGCGGGCCGGCGCCGACCCCACCCCCCGGGCCGGGTCCGAAGCCCACCCCGAAGCCGACACCCAGGACGACCCCGAGCCCGCCCCCCACACCGGCTCCGGCTCCGACTCCCGCTCCGCAGCCGAAACCCACCCCGACGAAGGCCGGCCCGAAGCCCACGCCGGCCCCGCCGCCTCCCCCGCCCGCCCCGGTCGTCTATCGGTGGAGCGAGCTGGAGTACGACGTCATCGGCGACCACACCAAGCCGGAGATGACGCTGGGTGAGAGCAGCTGGGTCTGGCAGCGCGACGGAATGAAGATCGCGGACACCCGGTACGCGCACGGAGTGACCGTCCACGGCCGGTCCTCCGTCACCATCGAGCTCAACCGCAGTTGCAACTCGTACGACGCGATGGTCGGTGTCGACGACCTGATGCTGGGCCTGGGCAAGGTGCGGTTCTCCGTCTACGCGGACGGGTCCCCCCTGTGGCAGTCACCGTTGATCGAGGGCGGCGACCGGGCGGTTCCCGTCCATGTGAACCTCACCGGCCATCGGACGATCCGGCTCGTCGTCGAACCCCACAGCCCGTTCGACTCGGCGTCGCTGGGGGATTGGGCGGAGTCGAAGTTCCTGTGCCGATGACACCTACTCGGCGGGGAACTCCTTGAGCGCCTCGGTCAAGTCGCTCAGGGCCTCCTCCTGCGTATGGCGGGAACCCCGGGCGCGCTCGGACTCGTAGCGGTCCGGGCCGAGCGCCGCGATGGCCGCGGCTTCGGTGCGCCGGGCATCGGCGCTCTCACGGGCGGGACGCAGATCCCCGCCGCGCCAGCGGGTGCCGGCGGCGAGCAGCCGGGTCGCCACCGCGTGGGCGCCCACCTCGGTGAGGAGACAGGCCGCGACCTCGACGATGCCCGACGCCACCACGTCGGCACACCGCCCGTCCATAGCGTCCCGCAGCGCGGCGTTCAGCTTCCGCAGCCCCCGCACAGGGCCGGACTCGGCGGCCGTGACAATGGCGTCGACCCAGTCCAGCGCCGCCATGAACTGCGGCGGCGGGGTGCCCCGGCGACTCTCCTCACGCGCTCTCTCGCACAGTTCGCGCGCGAGGGCGACCTCCCCGTCGTCCAGGACCACTTGGGCGCGCAGCAGATGGACGAACGCCCGGGAATCCATCACCCCGTACAGGTCGGCCGCGGCGCTCGCCTCGTCCAGGGTGGCCAGGGCCACGGACCGCTCGCCCGCGCGATAGGCGATCTCGGCCAGCCGCGCCATCAGGAACGGCACCTCGGCGTACGCCCCCACCTCGTAGGCGAGCCGCAGCGACTCCTCGTACTCGCCCTCAGCCTCGCCGAACCGGCTGCGCGCCATCGCCGCCTCACCGGCCGCGCTGCACACCTGGGCCCGCATCCAGCGGTCCCCCACCCGTCGGCTGAGCCCGCGCAGTTCCGCCAGATCCTCGTCCACCCCGGGCATACCGCCCGGGGCGTCGACGGCCACGTGCGCACGGAACATCAGGGCGACACCGATCTCCCATTCGCCGCCGTACTCACGGCAGTTGGCGACCGCCTTGTCCATCGCGGGCCGTGCGTCGTCCGGATTGCCCAGGAAGTGCGAGGCCATCGGCCAGATGATCCCCGGCATGCGCGCCGCGTCCGGACCGCCCTTCTCGAAGGCGGCCCGCACCCGCTCCACGTACTCCCGCAACCGCACATCCCCCCACTCGTCCAGCGGGACGACGTCCACCTTCATGAACAGGTGGAGCATGCGCAGCCGCATCCGCATGGCGCGCAACGGGTGCCGCTCGTCGCGCTCGGGATGATCGAGAAGTGCGCCGACCGGATCGACGCCCTCGAGCTCGGAAAAAAGACTCTCACCGGCGGCGGACGCGACACCGACGGCAGTCTCCGTGCCGAGGACGGTCGACGCGCCACCGCTCGCGGCATGAAGCCCGCTGTCACCACGGCCACCGCTGCGACTGCCGTTTCGGTCACCGCTGCCGATCCCGCTGCCGCTGTCCGAGTCGCCGCCGGTCGCCGCCGCGCGGCCGTCGGCAGTCGTCGCGCAGTCGCTGGTCGGCGCGTCGAGCAGCGCGCCCAGTCTCAGGACGAGTTCCGTCCATTCGGCGCCCTCGCGATGGAAGTTGCGCAGCCACCAGAACCAGCCCATGTCGAGGACCAGGGCACCCGCCTCCTCCTCGTCTTGAGCGGCGAGCGTGCGGTGGAGGGCCGCCCGGATGTTGTCGAGCTCGGTCTCCAGGCGCCGGATCCAGGGTAGTTGGCCGGCCGAGCGCAGCTGGGGCTCGGCCTCCTCCGTCAGGGCGCGCACCCACGCGCGGTGGCGCCGCTCGGCAGCGGCGCGCAGTTCGGGAACCTCGGCGGCGCGCTCAGTGGCGTACTCGTGGATGGTTTCCAGCATGCGATAGCGCATCCCGCCACCGGCAGCGCCCTCAAGGGCTCTCGCCCTCCCGGCAACCCCGGTGCCACCGCCACCTTCCCCACGGCCCTCGCTCCGACCGCCGCCCTCTTCGCCGCGCCTGCCACGGCCGCCGTGTTCGGCGTGCTCGGCGTGTTCGGCGTACCCGTCGCCGTATCCGCCGCCGCCGGTTCCAGCCGTACCGTCCATGCCCACCGTGCCCGCCATGGCGTCCGTGCCGTCCGGGGTGGCGACGAGGAGGGACTTGTCGACGAGGGCGCCGATGAGGTCGGCCGCGGGACCGGTGCACACGGCCTCCGCGGCCGCCAGGTCCCAGCCGCCCGCGAACACCGACGCCTCGCACAACACGGTCCGCTCCCGCTCCTCGAGCAGATCCCAGGACCAGTCGACGACGGCACGCAGGGTCTGCTGGCGGGGCAGCACCGTACGGCTTCCGGAGGTGAGCAGCCGGAAACGGTCGTCGAGCCGGTCGGCGATCTGCCGCGGGGTGAGCAGCCGCAGCCGGGCGGCGGCCAGCTCGATGGCCAGCGGCAGGCCGTCGAGCCGTCGGCAGATCTCGTCCACGGCGGCGGAGTCGTGGAGCGCGGTCCCGGCGTCGGGGCGCACGACCGAGGCCCGCTCCATGAAGAGGCGGCGCGCGGAATCGGGCAGGAGCGGCTCGACCGGACGCACCAACTCGCCGGGTACGCCGAGGGGTTCACGACTGGTGGCGAGGATCGTGAGCCCCGGGCAGCGGGTCAGCAGCATCTCGGCGAGTTCGGCCGCCGCGTCGATGACATGCTCGCAGTTGTCAAGGATCAGGAACTGGCTGCGCGGGGCGCAGTACTCGACGAGCAGGGCGACCGGATCGTCCTGCGGAACCGCCATCTCGTTGGTGATCAGCGCGGTTTCACGCAGACCGAGGGCGCTGACCACCGCGCCCGGGACCGCCTCGGGCCGGTCGAGCGGGGCCAGCTCGACCAGCCACGCCTGCGAAAGCCCGGCGGCGGCTTCCTCGGCGAGGCGGGTCTTTCCCGAACCACCTGGTCCGGTCAGCGTGACCAGGCGGGCCCTCTGCACATCCGAACGGATGGCCCCGAGCTCGCGTTCCCGCCCGACGAACGAGTTCAAACGGGGACGAATGTTCCCGGTTCGCTGAGCGCGGGAGGGATCCCCGGAACCGAGACCGGTGGTCGGCCCGGACTGCGCGGCCGCGCCAATGCCGGATCGGGGCCCCTGCGGTCCGCGAACATCCGACGGGTCGAGCAACGCGGCGTGCAGAGCACGGAGTTCGGACCCGGGATCCGCGCCGAGACCGTCCATCAGCCCACGGCGCACGTCCTCGTACGCGGCCAGCGCGTCGGCACCGCGTCCCGTCTCGCGCAGGGCGCGGATGAGCAGAACGTGCAGCGCCTCGTCGTACGGGTGGGCCGTCGTCAGTTCCTTCAACTCCGGTACGACGTCGGAGGCGCGGCCGAGTCGCAGGTCCGCCTCGACGCGGCTGCGCGTGGCCTCCAGGCGCAGGGCCTCCGGGCGGGTCGCGGCGGTGCGGTCGGGGAGGTCCACGAGGGCGGGGCCGCGCCACAGGGCGAGGGCTTCGCGCAGTCGGGCGGCGGCGGTACGGGCGTCGTCGTGGTCGAGCGCGGTCCTGCCCTCCGTGACGAGCCGTTCGAACACGAACAGGTCCACGTCGTCCTTGGCGGCCCGGAGCCGGTAGCCGCCGGCCTCCGAGGTGACCGCGTCCTTCCCGATGGCCCGGCGGAGGCGGCCGACCAGTGCCTGCAGCGCGGCCGGTGCGTCCTGGGGAGGATCGTCCGCCCACACCTCGTCGATCAGGGTGTCCGGGGTGATCGTGCGGGCGGGGTGGCAGGCCAGGGCCGTGAGCAGCGCGCGTACCCGGGGGCCGCCCACAGTGATCAGGGCCCCCCGGTCGTCCTCCGCCTGGGCAACCCCCAGAATCCTGTACCGCACGCCCCTATTCTCACCGCCTCGCCCCGGCGAGGACACCGCGTTGCCCGGGCGCGCCCACCACGACTGCCCTCACTCTCCCGAGTCCCCCTGCCCCCGGCACAGCCACAACCTTCTTTCGCCCCCTCCGCCCCTACCCGTCCCGTACCTGGGGCTCCGCCCCAGACCCCGCTCCTCAAACGCCGGAGGGGCTGAAGGTCGAGACTGCGCACCCACGGCGGCAGACTCGCCGGAGGGGCTGAATCTCTCCACAACGGAACCACGACGGTCGGCCCGCCGCAGAGGCCGAATCTCCCCACAACGCACCCACGACGGCCGGCCCGCCGAAGAGGCCGAATCTCGACGCGGCGCACCCGCGGCAGACGCTTCCCCGAAGAGGCCGAATCCCCCCAGCACACCCGGAACCGGAGTCGGAGCCGGACGCCCGCAGGGCTCAGCCCCGCTGGGCCCCCGCTCCCAGCGCCCTCCCCTGCGGGACGATCCCCGCAGGAACGGCCCGCTGCCGCGCCGGTGTCCCCGTCCAGCACGTTCCGCGCCGAGCCAGCAACCGCCGCAGCCACAGTTCGAGCGAGACGAGATCGGCCAGCCCGTCGAGGGGCAGCGGTGCCCCCTCCGCGGCCGCGCGCAGGGCCTTGCGGACGACTCGCGCCTCGACCAGTCCCGCCTGCGCGAGCAACGGCGTGTCGAACAGGGAGATCAGGGAATCGGCCGCCACCCGCAGCCCCGTACGGGCCGCCGCCGCGGAGGACGCGTGGGACGGCGCCCCCCACCCGGGGGGCAGATCGGCCACCCCGGCCCCCTCCAGCACCGTACGCAGAATCGCCCCGCGCGCCCCCGGCTGCACCCGCAGCGCCTCCGGCAGCGCACGGCACGCCCGGACGACCTGGTTGTCCAGGAACGGCGTGTGCAGCCGCTGGAAGCGGATTTCGGCGGCCTGCTCCAGGACACGTACGTCCGCCGCGTGGCGGGCCAGCGCGGCGCGCGCGCGGAAGTCCCCCGGCCGTTGCCCGGGACCGACGTTCGGCCGCCCTCCGGCCGCCTGGAGGCGAACCGATACTTCAGCCAGCGCCTCTCCGGTCAGCCAGCGCGCCGCAGGCCCGGGTCCGGCCCAGCTGAGCGCGGCCAGCGAGGCGCCCACCGCACCTCCGGGGTCCTCGAAGCGCCGTTGCAGCAACTGCTCGGCGAAGACGTCGACTCCGGTGCGGTACGGCGTACGGGCGAGCTTGCGCGCCGCGCCGTACACGCGCGCGGGGACCATCACCGACCCGTCGGCCTTCGTCAACGCGGCGACGGGCCGCACCAGATGGCGCCGCTTGCGGTCCATGAGCAGGTCGGCGAGGCGGGCCGGATGGGCGTCCAGCACCTGCCGCGCGCCGTAGCCCGTGAAGTGGTCCGCGCTGCCGGAGGCGAGCCGCGCGCGGTGGCGTGCCGCCGTCACCAGGGACGGCCCCGGCTCGTCGGTCAGCGGTCCCTCCAAGTCGGCGTAGGGAAGGGTCTCTTCGCCTCCGGTGACGACCACGTGGTGCAGCCGGGGATTCGCGGCCAGCGTCCCGGCCCGCTCCAGTTCCGCCTCGCGTCCCCGCACGGCGAGGTCGTTGAAGGTCACCGCCAGGAGCCGTTCCCCGGCGCCGGTGCCGTGTCCGAGGACCGTGCCGGGCGCTCCGGGAAGGCCGGCGGCGAGCAGTGCGAGGGTCCCCGAAGCCGGTCCTCCGGAGACGTCGGCTCCGATGCCCGGCACCGGTGTCCCGCGCGCGGCGCGCCGCTCGGCGGGTCCCATACCGGGCACGGGCCCGGGGTCCACATCGGCTCCCGGCACATGGCGGGGAGCGGACAGGCGGGCGCGGACGGCCTCCACGAGGGCGTCCCGTACGGCGTCCACGGCGATCGTGGGATCGGCGGTGGGCGCGGCGACGGCGAGGGAGGCGACGGGCTCGTACCCGGCGATCTCGCGCGCCCCGGCCCGCAGGATGAGCGTGTGTCCCGGCGGAATGCGGCGCACGCCTTCGTACGGGGTGGAGTCGTGCACCGCGGCCGGTACGTCGGGGGCGGCGAGCATCGCGGCCAGGTGCCCGAAGTCGAGGTTGGCCTCGATGAGGTCGGCGAGCGGGAGCGCGGCGGTGGCGTAGGCCGTGCCGCCCGCCCAGGGGGTGTAGAACACGGGCCGAGCGCCGGCGAGATCACCGCAGACGGTCACCCGGCGGCCGACCTGGACGACCGCGGTGTAGCTGCCGGACCAGTTGGTGAGGTGGCGAAGTGCTCCGCCGCGCGCGGCGAACAGCCCGACCCGCAGTTCTTCGTCGGAGGCGCCGCAGATGCCGAGGACGGCGATGCGGTTCTGCGCGTCGGCCTTCACCACGCGGACCTCGTCGGGGCGCCAGTCGCCGACGGCCCACAGCGGATCGGGATCGCCCCACAGGAGTTGGGAACCCACCGGGTGCACGGTCTCGCCGTCGTTCCCGGTGGCGCCCGCCGAGCCCATCGCGGACGCTCTGGCGACGGTGCTGCTCCACCCCACCAACCATCGCATCGCCGCCTCCACAGGCTGTGGACAACCAGTGCACCGTACGAACTCGGCACCATGCTGCCACGAAGGAGGCGTGTGGGAGGGTTCCTGCGGCGGCTTGCGCTCCCCGAAGTGCGCCCCCGTGCGGACGTCCGCGCCGCCGCGAGACGGCCGCGCAACCGGCAAATGCCTTTCAGGCAAGGCCTGTTGGGGCACCCGGGCACCGCCGCACGCACCCACGGGGAATCACCCCCGAACGGCCCAGGAACCGCCGCCGATCCGCCGCCGAACACCCCCCGAGCCGCAGCCGATCGGCCGCCGCGCACTCCCCGAACCCTCCCCCGCACGGCAGTTGGCCCGGCGCCCGACGGAACAGCGCGACCGCGACACCGCCGACACCCGCCCCGGCGCGGCGTGCGAAGCGATCGGATGCGACGCGAGGCAATGAGACATCCACTCGACCGCCGAGAAGGCGCCCGGCACCCCGCGACACCCACCGTCGGCGCGACCGGCGGCCGGTCCGGCACCCGGGCCGACAACGCGGCCGCCGCGGCCGCCGACACCCGGCCGGAGTGCCTACACCCCCCGCGACCACCTCTCCCGCACCACCCGACCCCCGACGGGTCGACGCGAATGCGCCCCCGATACGCTCCCTCAGGACGCCCTTAGCGCCCTCAACTGACGTGGTGGGAGCCCTGATCACCCTCAGGGGTGACCATCGATTTTCGGCCAAATCGGTGATGGACGGACAAGCGCGGACACGCTCCGTACAGGCCTTGCGCACCGCTTCGGCAACGCACAGTCCGGGAGGCGGAGTTCGCCCCCCGGACCGGTCCGCCGCCCGCGGGGATGTAGGCGGCGGTGTCCCCCAGCCCACTGGATCCAGTACAGCGGGCCGACCCACGCACGTTCCATGGAAGCCCTCCCCCCTGTGGCCGGAGAAGAGCGCACGGACGGGCGCACGGCCACACAACCGGAGCACGCCGCGACAGTCCGTACAGTCGTACGGACCACAATCCCGCCAACCGGACGTACGCCCCTTAACGCTGGGGATCGGGCGAACTACGCTGGGTTTACGAATGCCGCGCGGTTATGCCACCGCGGCAGCCGTCTGTGTCGAGGGGTGGCGCATGTCCAGGGAGCAACGCGGGCCGAACGAAAAACTCGGCGCCGTTCTCGCCCTCGCGGGAATCAGCAACGCAGGACTCGCGCGTCGCGTCAACGACCTTGGCGCTCAACGCGGGTTGACTCTTCGCTACGACAAGACGTCGGTGGCGCGCTGGGTGTCGAAGGGCATGGTGCCTCAGGGCGCCGCGCCGCACCTCATCGCGGCCGCCATCGGCCAGAAGCTCGGCCGTCCGGTGCCGCTCCACGAGATCGGGCTGGCGGACGCGGACCCCGCGCCGGAAGTGGGCCTCGCCTTCCCCCGTGACGTCGGGCAGGCGGTGCGGTCGGCGACGGAGCTGTACCGCCTCGACCTCGCCGGGCGCCGCGCCGGTGGCGGCATCTGGCAGTCGCTGGCCGGCTCCTTCGCCGTGAGCGCCTACGCGACTCCCGCCTCACGCTGGCTGATAACCCCGGCCGACAGTTCGGTGGCGCGCGAGGTGAGCCCCGGTGAGGGCTCCGGAGCACCACTGAAGGTCGGCCACAGCGATGTGCTGAAACTCCGCGAGGCGGCGGAGGACGCCAGGCGCTGGGACTCCAAGTACGGGGGCGGTGACTGGCGTTCGTCCATGGTGCCCGAGTGCCTGCGGGTCGAGGCGGCCCCTCTGCTGCTCGGCTCCTACTCCGACGAGGTCGGCAGAGCGCTGTTCGGCGCGTCGGCGGAGCTCACCCGTCTGGCGGGCTGGATGGCCTTCGACACGGGCCAGCAGGAGGCCGCGCAGCGCTACTACATCCAGGCTCTGCGGCTCGCCCGTGCCGCCGCCGACGTGCCCCTCGGGGGCTACGTCCTGGCCTCCATGTCCCTCCAGGCGACCTATCGGGGCTTCGGCGACGAGGGCGTCGACCTCGCCCAGGCCGCCCTGGAGCGCAACCGCGGTCTCGCCACGGCCCGCACCATGAGCTTCTTCCGACTCGTCGAGGCACGTGCCCACGCGCGCGCGGGTGACGCCCAGGCGGCCGGCGCGGCGCTGAAGGCCGCCGAGGGCTGGCTGGAGCGGGCCCGCGACGGCGATCACGACCCGTCCTGGCTCGGCTTCTACTCGTACGACCGCTTCGCGGCCGACGCCGCCGAGTGCTACCGCGACCTGAAGGCGCCGCGCCAGGTGCGCCGCTTCACCGAACAGGCGCTGTCGAAGCCGACGGAGGAATTCGTGCGGTCGCACGGGCTGCGGCTGGTGGTGTCGGCGGTCGCCGAGCTGGAATCGGGCAATCTGGACGCGGCGTGCGAGCAGGGAGTACGAGCGGTGGAGGTCGCGGGGCGCATCTCCTCCGCGCGCACCACCGAGTACGTGAAGGACCTGCTGCACCGCCTGGAGCCGTACGGCGACGAACCGCGCGTGGTGGAGCTGCGGGAGCGGGCGCGTCCGCTGCTGATGGCCCCGGCGTAGAACCGACGGCTCCGGCGTAGACAGGGCACCACGGCTCCGCGGCGCAAAAAACCGCGGGGTGCGGTTCTCGGGTTTGAGGGCATTGTCAGTGGCGCAGTGCACTATCGAAGCCGGGAGGTGGTGCAGATGCGGAGCGCGTACGACTGCGATGTGCTGGTGATCGGCGGCGGGATCGTCGGCCTGTCGACGGCGTATGCCATCACGCGCGCGGCGCCGGGCACCCGGGTGACGGTGCTGGAGAAGGAGCGGGGGCCCGCCCGGCACCAGACCGGGCGCAACAGCGGGGTGATCCACAGCGGGATCTACTACCGCCCCGGCTCCCTGAAGGCGCGGTACGCGGTGCGGGGCGCCGCCGAGATGGTCAAGTTCTGCGCGGAGTACGACATCGCACACGCCGTCACCGGCAAGCTGATCGTCGCGACGGAGAAGTCGGAGCTCCCCCGGCTGCACAGCCTGGTGCAGCGCGGCAGGGAGAACGGCATTCCGGTCAAGGAGCTGGGCCCCGCCCAGCTCGCCGAGCACGAGCCCGAGGTCCGCGGCCTCGCCGCCATCCACGTCGGCACCACAGGCGTCTGCGACTTCGTGGCGGTGGCGCGCAGGCTCGCGGAGGCCTCCGGGGCGGAGATCCGGTACGGGGCGGACGTGGTGCGCGCCGATCGCCGCCCCCGCCTCGGTGTCGCCGTGCGCACGGCCGACGGGACGATCGTCCGCGGACGGGTGCTCGTCAACTGCGCCGGACTGCACTGCGACGAGACGGCCCGGCTCATGGGGGACGACCCCGGCATGCGGATCGTCCCCTTCCGCGGCGAGTACTACACCCTGGCGCGGCCGGAGCTGGTGCGGGGCCTCGTGTACCCGGTTCCGGACCCCGCGTTCCCGTTCCTCGGCGTCCATCTCACCCGGGGCATCGACGGCGGCGTCCACATCGGCCCCAACGCGGTGCCCGCGCTCGCCCGGGAGGGGTACGGGTGGGGGGTCGTCCGGCCCCGGGAGCTGGGCGCCACCCTGTCCTGGCCGGGTTCCTGGCGGATGGCGCGACGGCACTGGCGCTACGGAGCCGGGGAGCTGCGCCGGTCGGTGTCCAAGGCCGCGTTCACGGAGGCGGTGCGGCGGCTGCTGCCCGCGGTGACCCCGGAGGACCTGCTTCCCGCCGCCGCCGGGGTCCGCGCCCAGGCGGTCCTGCGCGACGGCACCCTCGTCGACGACTTCCTGATCAAGGAGGGCCCGCGGACGGTGCACGTACTGAACGCGCCGTCCCCCGCGGCCACGGCCTCCCTGCCGATCGGCCGGGAGGTCGCCCGCCGTGCCCTGGCAGCCCTGGCAGCGGCCTGAGCGACCACCCGCCACCACGCCGGACCACCCCTTGCCCCCGGCGCCACGACGGACCGCCCGACGGAACGACGGGGCAGCACCCCGCACCACGCCGGACCACCCCCACCGTGGGCGCCCGTAAAATCGACCCCACTGTGTCTGACTTCCTCGACTCCACCGAAGAGACCCGGCCCGCCTCCACCGAGGACGGCTCGCCGCGTCACCACCGCGCCAAGGGCGAGCCCCGCTTCCCCGACGGTCCACAGGCCGATCCCGCCGGCTCGCACTTCGAGCGGCGCATCCGGAGTTTCCAGCCGCGGCGGAGCCGGGTGACGACCGGACAGGCGGACGCGTTGCAGCGGCTGTGGCCCAAATGGGGCCTGGACATCGACGGACAGCGGACGCTCGACCTGGCGGAACTGTTCGGGACGGACGGCCCCGTCGTGCTGGAGATCGGCTTCGGCATGGGAGAGGCCACCGCGCAGATGGCGGCCGAGGACCAGGAGACCGGAATCCTCGCCGTGGACGTGCACACCCCGGGTCAGGGCAACCTGCTCAACCTCGCCGAGCGGAGCGGCCTGACCAACGTCCGGGTCGCGAACGGCGACGCGATCATCCTGCTCCGCGAGATGCTCCCGCCCGCGTCCCTGAACGGCCTGCGCGTCTACTTCCCCGACCCCTGGCCCAAGAAGCGGCACCACAAGCGGCGGCTGATCCAGCCGGAGTTCCTGGATCTCGCGGCGACCCGTCTCAAGCCGGGCGCGCTCGTGCACTGCGCGACGGACTGGGAGCCGTACGCCGAACAGATGCTCGAAGTGCTGAGCGCGCACCCCGACTTCGAGAACACGCGGCCGGACGGCGGTTTCGCGCCCCGTCCGGAGTTCCGGCCCCTCACCCGTTTCGAGGGCCAGGGACTGGACAAGGGTCATGTGGTGAACGACCTCCTGTTCCGGCGCGTACAGCATCGAGACCAGCACACCCAGGGCGACTGACCCGCACACCCCCCTCCGGCGACTCACGGGAATTCCCGTGGACTCCGGTTACCCTCGCGGGCCACGCCCTCCCTCGTTAGGGTCAATGCCGTGGCCATCCATCCTCCGTACCCGACACAGCCCGGCGGCCCCGCCGGACCTGCGCCGATACATCCGCACTGGTGGCAGCGCAGATGGGTCCGGTACGGAGCGCTGATCACCCTGCTCTCGATGTCGGGTCTGGTGATCCTCGCCCTCGTCCGCGAACAGACCGGAACCGAGGGCTTCCTGGTCGGCCTCGGACTGGCCGTGTTCCCCGTGCCGCTGCTCATAGCCGCCTTCCGGTGGCTGGACCGGGTCGAACCGGGCCCCTGGCGCAACCTGCTCTTCTCCTTCGCCTGGGGCGCCTGCGCGGCCGCGCTCATCGCGATCGTCGCCAACAGTTTCGCGACCCGGTGGATAGCGATGGCGACCGCGGATCCGTCCAGCGCCGACACGCTCGGCGCCACCGTCATAGCGCCCGTGGTCGAGGAGTCGGCGAAGGCCGCGGCCGTCCTGCTGGTCTTCCTCTTCCGCAGACGGGACTTCACCGGGATCGTCGACGGTGTCGTCATCGCCGGGATCACCGCCACCGGCTTCGCGTTCACCGAGAACATCCTCTACCTCGGCACCGCCTTCGGCTCCGACCAGCTCAGCGGGGAGAGCGGGCTCACCTCCGTCACCGCCGCGACCTTCTTCGTCCGCGTGGTGATGTCGCCCTTCGCGCATCCGCTGTTCACCGTGCTGACCGGCATCGGGTTCGGCGTCGCGGCGCTGTCCGCCGAGCGCCAGCATGTACGCCGTGTGCTGCTCCCCCTCGCCGGACTGCTGCTCGCGATGGGCATGCACGCGATCTGGAACAGCTCGTCGGACTTCGGCGAGTTCGGGTTCTTCGGGGTGTACGCCGCGTTCATGGTGCCCGCGTTCGGGCTGCTGACCTGGCTGGTCGTCTGGACCCGGCAGCGCGAGCTGCACACCGTGCGCACGGAGCTGCCCGCGTACACCGTCGCCGGGTGGCTGGGCGCGACCGAGCCGTGGGCCCTCGGCTCGATGCGGGCACGGCGGCTCGCCCGCGAGTACGCCGGTCACCACTTCGGGAAGACCGCGGCACGCTCGGTGGCGGAGTACGAGGCGTACGCGACCTCGCTCGCGTTCCTGCGCCACCGGGGCCGCCGGGGCCGAGCCGGCGCCGATTTCGTCGTACGGGAGCGCGAGTTGCTCGACGAGCTGTGGCGCCGCCGGGAGATCGCCCGCCCGGCCCTCGCCTACGCGGCCCGCGCGACGACACCGCTGCCCGCGCCACCGCCCTGGCCGGCCCATGGATACGGGTACGCCGCCCCGCCCGCGCAGCCCTACGGACCACCGGCACAGGCGTCGGCGCCGGCTCCGTATCCCGCGTACAACCCGTACCGCACATAGGCGCGGAACAGCCCTGGCACGCCCGGAATCCGTCACCCCGGGAACACGACGCTCCCGGCACGCGGCACAACCGGTCGACACCGGCGGTGCCGCGCCGACGCTCGGCCCCTGCTTACGCCGAGGCCTTCGACAACAGCGTCAGTTCCTCGTCCGTCAGCACCAGGTCCGCGACCCCCAGCAGCGCCGGAAGCTGCTCCACCGTGCGCGCGGAGGCGATCGGCGCGGCGACCGTCGGCTGTGCGGCCAGCCAGGCGAGGGCGACCGTCGGCACCGCGACGCCGTGGGCCCCGGCGATCTCGTCGAGGGCGGCGAGGACCCGCGGCCCGCGTTCCGTGCCGAGGTGCTTGGCCGCGCCCGCCGCCCGGGGCGAGTCGACGGTCGTTCCCGGGCGGTACTTGCCGGTGAGGAAACCGGCGGCGAGTCCGAAGTAGGGGACGGCGGCCAGACCGGCCCGGGAGGCGACGTCCCGCAGGGCGCCCTCGTAGGTGTCGCGCGAGACCAGGTTGTACTGCGGCTGGAGCGCGACGTAGCGCGCGAGGCCCTCGCGGTCGGAGAACTCCAGGGACTCCCGGAGCCGCTCCGGCGAGATGTTGGAGGCGGCGATGTGCCGCACCTTGCCGGCCCTCACCAGTTCGTCGAGGGCGCCGATGATCTCGTCGACCGGCACCTCCGGCTTGTCGAAGTGCGTGTAGTAGAGGTCGATGTGGTCGGTGCCCAGACGGCGCAGCGACGCGTCGGCCGCGGCCTTGATGTTGGCACCGGACAGCCCGGGGTACGCGGGGTGCTGGCTGACCTTGGTGGCGACCACGATCTCCGCACGGTTGCCGCGGGTCTTCAGCCACTTGCCGATGATGGTCTCGGACTCGCCGCCCTCGTTGCCCTCGACCCACGCCGAGTAGGAGTCGGCGGTGTCGAGGAAGTTGCCGCCGGCGGCCGCGTAGGCGTCGAGCACGGCGAAGGACCGGGTCTCGTCGGCCGTCCAGCCGAAGACGTTGCCGCCGAGGGAGAGCGGGAAGACCTCGAGGTCGGACGAACCGAGCTTGCGAAGAGAAGTCATGTACGACGTCAACACCCGTGCCGGATGCATGTATTCCGCGCTCACTCCGGACGGGCCGGTGCGCGCAGGCGTCCGTATCCGCCTGACCGGCGGTCCTGACGTCGGGGGGGATGACGTCAGGGCCGCCGGAGATCGGGGAGGACATGCGTACGGCACGCGTCAGGGGTCACACCCGCCCGCGTCGGACGCCGTACGGCTCGTACGGCTCAGGAGCCCGTACGGATCAGGGGTTGAGGCCCTTGCTCTGGAGCCACGCCATCGGGTCGATGCCGGTGGCGGCGCCGCCGGGGTGCACTTCGAGGTGCAGGTGCGGCCCGGTGACGTTGCCCGTCGCGCCCACGCGTCCGATGACATCACCCGTGGCGACCTTCTGGCCCACGCTGACGCTGATCGACGACTGGTGGCAGAACCACAGCTCCGTACCGTCGTCGAGGGTGAGGATCGTGCGGTAGCCGTACGAACCCGCCCAGCCGGCCTCGGTGATGGTGCCGCTGTGGATCGCCTTGATGAGCGTGCCGGTGGGCGCCGCGAAGTCGAGGCCGGTGTGGTAGCCGGAGGACCACATGGAGCCGGCCTCGCCGAAGCGCGAGGTCAGGGTGTACGAGGAGGTCGGCAGCGAGTAGCTCTTGGCGAGCTCGGCGAGTCGCTCGGTCTCGGCCTTCGCCTTGGCCTCCTCCTCCGCCTTCTGCTTCGCGGCGGCGGCCTTGGCCTCCGCGTCGTCCTGTTGCTTGGCGGCGAGCGCGACGGCCTTCTTCGCGGCGGCGGCCTGGGCTGCCTGCTGCGTGGCGGTGTCGGCCTGGTTCTGCTGCGACTGGGCCTGCTGCATGATGCGGGAGCGCAGCGCCTCACCCGCGTCCGTGGCACCCTGCGCCGCGTCGGCGCTGGTCAGACCGGCATTGGTGAGCGGAGTCGTGGAGCCCTTGGGGGCGCTGGATCCACCGTCCGATATCAGGGCCTTGGCGGACTGGGTGACCGACGACAGGTCGGGCAGCGAGATCGAGACGGGCGGCTTGCCCGGCGCGGCGCTGGCGATGCCACCCGCGCCGACGGCGGCTATGACGCCTACGCCGAGAACCGTGGAGCTGCGGGCGAGTCCTCCGCCGCGCTGCTTGCCCGTGCGGTGCCGGCCGCGGACGGGAAGAACGGAATCCTCGGTGGGGTTCCACTCCTCCCAGGGGCCCTCGTCCTTGCCGTAGCCGAAGGTATGTGTGTCATTCGGCGCGAACGAGGTCGGCTGAGCGGGCCGGTCGGATGCCACGTGGGCGCACTCCTTTGCTTCCTTGCCGCCTACCGGGTTAGCTGACGGGTTCGGAGCAGGAAGGTCTCCTACGCGCGTATAGCCACCGTGTTCCCACGGCGGAATACGCTCGATTCACCCCAAGTTGATGGTTCCCCGGTTCCCTTGCGGGATTCGGCACGTGCGCACGGAGCCACCTCTTGTGACGGCTGTAACGACCGCGCTGCGTTATCGAACGTTAATAGACTCAGGCACCGAATTCCAAGCTGTTCGGGCTGATCATTAACGGCTTTTGGCCTGGACTTTGAGGTCATGAGCGGTGAAAAACGGGCGAGTTGACCCTATCCCGTCGACACGGATTCCCTTGACGGTATGTCAGATGTTATGCGGAGGGGAACGGTCCGATCACCGTTCGTGACCATGCCTGAAATGGCCGTACGTGTGGCACGCGAAGGACCTCCCGAGCTCTGCGGAGATCCCCTCAGCGAGCACCCGTCAAAAGCGCCGGACGGCGAGCAGCGCCATGTCGTCCGTCAAAGCGCCGCCCGTATGCCGGCGGACCGCCTCGGAGAGGGCGGTCAACAGCGCGTCGGGGCCGGGAAAGACCCGTCCGGCCAGCCACGCGGCCGGATCGTAGAACGTCCCGCGTGAATCGCGGGCCTCGGACAGCCCGTCCGTGTGCAGGAGCAGCATCGCCCCGCGCGCAAAGCGGCTCTGTACCGCCCGGTCGGGCCAGGTTCCCAGCTCGCTCATCCCGAGCGGCAGCGCGAAGGGCTCGGCGCCGAGCGTGACGAGCGTGCCGTCGGGATGCAGGAGCAGGGGCGGCGGATGGCCGCGGTTGACGATGCGGACGACGTCCTCGTCGCGCGGGATCTCCGCGAGGACGGCGGTGGTGAACTCCTCGAACGCGTCAGGGCTCTCGTGCAGGGTGCCCGGGCGCGTCAGCGCCCGCTCCAGGCGCCGTGCGACCGCCTCCAGTGTCGGCTCCTGCTCGGCCGCCTCCCGGAACGCGCCGACCACCACGGCGACGGCGGCCACCGCGGTCATCCCCTTCCCCCGTACGTCCCCGACGACCAGCCGCACGCCGTACGGGGAGTCCTGCACCGCGTACAGGTCACCGCCGATGAACGCGTCCTCCTGAGCCGCCTCGTAGCGGGCCGCGACATCGAGGCCGTCGATCCGCTCCGCGGGCTCGGGCAGCACGGCGCGCTGCGCGAACTCGGCGATCTCCCGGACGGAGGCGAGCCGTTCGTCACCGCGCCGGACGACGATGTTGAGGAGGACGGCGAGAATGGCGGCCGTCGCCACGGTGACCGTCTCGGTGACCGCGTCGACCTGAAGGACGATGCCGAGCAGAGAGTGGACCAGGAACACCGCGCCGACGGCGCCGACGCCGGCGAGGACGGTGCCACGCAGCGAGTAGAGGGGCGCGGCGACCAGGGGTGCGGCCGTGAAGAGGGGGGCCGCGGTGTAGTCACCCGGGGTGAAGTAGTCGTAGAAGATCCCGGCGACGACGAGCAGCGCGGGCAGGGTCCGGACGAAGGCGCGCGCGAAGGAGATCCTGCGGGAACCCGCTGCCGCCGGAGCGGGCAACGGGGCGTTCCTGGGCCCGCGGCCGCCGGACGACGGCCCGTCGGCCCGGTCATGGAGTTCTCCGGTCCGCTGCTCACCTCCTGGCTGCCCCACCCGTCCAGAAGACCCGGAGCTCCGACGGCGGGCGACCGGTGTGGCCCGACCGGGGGATGCCGCCGACTGCCGGAGGGAACCTCCCGGGAGAAGGGGCTGAGAGAAGGACCCAGCAGAAAGGGCCGGGTGGGAGGACGATCCCGGGAGAGAACCGGCCCCGGGACAAACACCAAGGGCCGGAACTCGTGAATCCGAGTTCCGGCCCTTGGCCTTGAGTAGCGGGGACAGGATTTGAACCTGCGACCTCTGGGTTATGAGCCCAGCGAGCTACCGAGCTGCTCCACCCCGCGTCGTTAGGACCAGTGTACGCCATCCGCGGGACCCGAAGCACACACGTTCAGACGCACCCCTTCGGCGGCGTCGGCGGGCATTCGCCGACGCCGTTGCGCACGACACCCGGGGCCGAGCGAGGCCTAGTCGGGCAGATGTCCGTTGGGCGCCTTGGCCCGGTCCGCGTACTCGGGGAGGACGACGACGTCGGCACCCGCGGCGGCGAGGAGCCCGTTCCCGTCGGCGTCCGTGACGAAGGTGTCGGGCTCGCGCCAGGCGGTGACGACCCGGCGCACCCCGGCGTCGAGGATGAGCCGGGCGCACGGCGCGGGCCGGGAGGCGCGGTGGGCGCACGGTTCCAGGCTGCTGTAGACGGTGGCGGCGGCCAGTCGCGGATCGGCGGGGCCGATCTTGGCGAGGGCGGCCTCCTCGGCGTGCACGACGGGGTCGTCGCCCTCGCGGGAGTGGCCCCGGGCCAGCTCGGTCCCGTCGGCCGCGACCACCACGGCGCCGACGCTGAACGCGGTCTTCGAGGGCGGGCACAGCGCCGCCAGCTCGCAGGCGAGCTCCAGCCAGCGCCGGTCCGCCGCGGACGCGAGGGGGCCGGTGCCGGGCGCGGTGGGGACGTACCGGATGAGCACGACGTCCCCGACGGGCCGTGTCTCCACCAGCCGCAGCCGGCCCAGGGGATACGCGCCGGGCCCGAACAGCCGCGGCGCGTCCGGCTGCCCGACGAAGAGGGGGGCGACGGCGAGCTGCAGTTCGTCGGCGAGTCCCTCGCGCACGAGCTGGGTGTGGACCTTCCCGCCCCCTTCGACCATGAGGCGGCGCACCCCGCGTACGTCGTGAAGGTGTTCCAGCAGCACACGCCAGTCGAGGTCGGGCCCGGTCGGGACGACGTCGACGCCGACGAGGCCGTGCAGCAGGGCGGCCGCCCGCAGCGCGCCCTTGTCCGTCGTGTAGACGACCTTCTCGCCGCCCGTGTGCCAGAACTGCGCCTGCGGGTCGAGATCACCGGAACCGCTGACGGTGACCTTCAGCGGGTACTCGGGACGGCCGCCGGCGACACGGGCCGCACGTCGTTCGGCGGAGTTGACCAGGAGCCGCGGGTTGTCCGTGCGCAGCGTGCCGGCACCCACCAGGATCGCGTCGCTGGACGCCCGCACCTCGTCGACCCGGTCGAAGTCGGCCGGGCCGGAGAGCAGCAGCCGCTCGGGGCCGGTGTCGTCCAGGAAGCCGTCGAGGGAGACGGCGGCGGACAGCAGGACGTAGGGACGGGGCATCGGGACGCATCCTCCGGTCACACGCGCACAGTGGTTCAAGTCAGTGGTTCAAGTTTTAAACAATACCTAGACTGGTCTCATGACGACCCGCTGGCTCTCCGCCGCCGAACAGCGCGCCTGGCGCTCGTACCTCTCCGCGACCTCCCTGCTGGAGGACGCCATCGACCGCCGGCTGCAGGCCGAGGCGGGGATGCCCCACCTTTACTACTCCATCCTGGCCAAGTTGTCCGAGGCGCCGGACCGGCGACTGCGGATGACCGACCTCGCCGAGGCCCAGAAGATCACCCGCAGCCGTCTGACCTACGCGGTGACCCGTCTGGAGAAGGACGGCACCGTACGCCGGGAGGGCTGCCCCACCGACAAGCGCGGGCACATGGCCGTCCTCACCGACGCGGGCATGGCCCTCCTGGAGCGGGTCGCGCCGGGACACGTCGAGACGGTGCGAACGGCGATCTTCGACCATCTGACGCCTGAGCAGGTGGAACAGCTGGATGAGATCTGCGGAACCATCACACGGGCGATCCAGGACGGGAATTCCGGGGCGGCCGGGGAAGATCTGCCGTGGCGGCGGCGTTCCTGCTCCTCGTGAAGGACGCGAGGGGAACGAACCCCATTGCTTGAAGTTTGAAGCAGATGTAGGGTCTCCTCCCGAGACAGTGCTTCAAATCTGAAGCACCATCTCGTACGGACCCGCTGGACGGAGAGACAAGATGCGCGACCACCCCACCGCCACCGTGCGCACCCGCGTCCGCGTGCCCCTGCGCTTCGGCGACGGCTACTCCGTCGACGCGGAACTCGTGACCTTCCACGGCCTCGAGGACGGCAAGGAGCATCTGGCCGTCGTCCTCGGCGAGCCGGGCGAGAACCCGCTGGTGCGGCTGCACTCCGAGTGCCTGACCGGCGATGTCTTCGGCTCGGCCCGCTGCGACTGCGGACCCCAGCTGCGCGAGGCAGTGGAGCAGATCGCGGACCGGGGCGGCGTCCTGCTGTACCTGCGCCAGGAGGGCCGCGGCATCGGCCTCTACAACAAGCTCGACGCGTACGCCCTCCAGGACCAGGGGCTCGACACCTACGCGGCCAACGCGGCCCTCGGCCTGCCCGAGGACGACCGCGACTACACGGCGGCCGCCCAGATGCTCCGGGCCCTCGGCATCGGCTCCCTCGACCTGCTCTCCAACAACCCGGACAAGGCCGAGCAGCTCCGCGACCTCGGCATCACGGTCTCCCACCGAGTCCCGACGGGCGTGTTCACCACCGCCCACAACGTCCGCTACCTGCGCGCCAAGGTCCTCCAGACGCAGCACACGCTCCCGCTGCCGGAACTCACGGAGATCACGGAGCTCACGGGACTCTCGGCGGGCTGACGCCCCCGCGCCCCAACTCGTGGGTCTGCGCCACACGTTCCCTCGGGCCGGCGGCGGGCCGGTGGGACGGCGTGAGACCCCCGAGAAGAAACAAGCCCCCAGCTCAGATGTCCTCTGAGCCGGGGGCTTTTCCGTAGACCCTGTGGGACTCGAACCCACAACCAATGGATTAAAAGTCCACTGCTCTGCCAATTGAGCTAAGGGTCCCCGCACCGGACAACACCGACACGGCGCACCGGCCGGCGCCGATGCATCCCCGAGCATAGCGGGACGTGGCCGGGACTCCGATCGGGTATCGGGGACCCGGCCGCGCCAAAAGCGCACAAGGTCAGGGATCGACCGGTTCGGGCGCACCCTTGCGGGCGGCTTCACGGGCGATCGTGCGCTGGTGGTCGGGGTTGAGGAACCAGTGCCGGGCCGAGGCCAGCCACCAGGCCGCGGCGAAGCCGAGGACGACGAGGACGGCGATCGGGGCGTAGTTGAACGTCTCCCAGGTGACCGGGGAGACCTGGGGCAGCATGAACAGGATCGTGATGACGACCACCCAGCCGACCGCGATCACCCCCACGGGCCGGGACCAGCGACCCAGATGCCAGGGTCCGCGCTCGAAGGCGTCACCCTTGCGCACCCGCAGCAGCGTCGGGATGACGTACGCGACATAGAGGCCGATCACCGCGATCGACGTCACGGCCGCGTAGGCCGCGTAGTTGATCAGGTACGGCAGGCCGAGCAGCAGGGCGCCCAGCGCGGCCAGCCAGACCGCCGCCACGGGGGTCCGCGTGCGCGGATTCACCGTGTGCCACACCTTCGAGAACGGCAGCGCGCCGTCGCGTGAAAAGGCGTAGATCATGCGGCTGTTGGCCGTCACCGATGCCATGCCGCAGAAGAGCTGGGCGCCGATCACGACCAGCAGCAGGAGCTTCCCGGTCGTCGCGCCGAGAGCGTCCAGCAGGATCTGCGCCGGGGGCGCGCCCGTCGCCGAGCCCAGCTCCTTGTCGTACGACTGGATGGCGAAGTTGAAGCCGAGCAGCAGGACGAATCCGGCGATCCACGAGGTCCAGATGGACTGCACGATGCCCTTCGGGCCGGCCGTGGAGGCGTCGTGGGTCTCCTCCGTCATATGGGCGGAGGCGTCGTACCCGGTGAACGTGTACTGGGCCATGAGGAGTCCGATGAGGACGACGTAGACCCCGCTGCCCCAGCCCGTGTTGTTCACGAACTTCGTGAACACGAATTCCGCCGACTGGTGGTGGTCCGGTACGAAGGTCAGCGCGCCGACGATGACGGCGACACCGATGACGTGCCACCACACGCTGATGCTGTTGAGGAGGGCGACGATCCCCACGCCGAAGGTGTTGAGCAGGCCGTGCAGGATCAGGATTCCGGCGAACAGGAGGACCGTGCGGCCCGGCGTCACCACGAAGTCGAACTGGAGGTTCAGATAGGCGCCGAGGAAGGACGCGGCGCCGAAGTCGATGCCGGCGGTCACCGCGACCTGGCCGAGGACGTTGAACCAGCCCGTGAACCACGCCCAGGCGGCCGCGCTGCGCTCAGGGGCGAGCCGGTGCGCCCAGAAGTACAGCCCGGCGGACGTCGGGTAGGCCGAACAGATCTCGGCCATCGCGAGCCCGACGAACAGCGTCATCAGGCCGACCGCGACCCAGCCCCAGGTGATCACGGCGGGACCGCCGGTGTTCATGCCGAACAGATACAGCGTCAGACAGCCCGACAGGACCGAGATGATCGTGAAGGAGACCGCGTAGTTGGAGAACGCCGACATGCGGCGGGCGAGAACCTGCGTATAGCCGAGCTGGGCAAGCCGTTCTTCGTCCGACAGCCCACTCGCCATGGCGTCATCTTTCATGCCCCCAGCGATTCCCTCGCCGCGGGCATGACATGCGCTGAAACTGGCAGCACATTGGCCGGAAAAGGGTCGTGCGGGCCTGCTCGGCCCCTCTCGATCTTCACCCGCGGCCGGTGACCTCTTCCGCGAAGGCGCCCTTCCCGTGGCCCTGCCGGGAGGTCAGCGGGCCGATCGGGCTGATCGGGGCAACGCGAAGGGCCCGTACGACCGGAGTCGTACGGGCCCTCGATGGTTCACGTCAGGCTGGATCAGCCGTTGCGCTTCCAGCGCGGCTTCTCGTCACGGCGGAACGTGCCGGTGCCGGTGCCGGTGCCCGTCGTGCGGTGGTCGTCACGACGGCCGGTCGGGCGGTCGTGGCCGGAGCGGAAGCTGCCGCCCGCGGGACGGTCGCCCTGACGGTCACGGTTGAAGGGACGGTCGCTGCCCCGGTGGCCGCCACGGTTGTCGTCACGACGCTCGAAAGAACGGCCGCCACGGTCGTCACGGTTGAAGCCGCCACCACGGTTGTCGTCACGACGCTCGAAAGAACGGCCGCCACGGTCATCGCGGTTGAAGCCGCCACCACGGTTGTCGTCACGACGCTCGAAAGAACGGCCGCCACGGTCGTCACGGTTGAAGCCGCCACCGCTGCGGTTGTCGCGGTTGAAGCCACCGCCACGGTTGTCGTCACGACGCTCGAAGGAACGGCCGCCACGGTCGTCACGGTTGAAGCCGCCACCGCTGCGGTTGTCGCGGTTGAAGCCACCGCCACGGTTGTCGTCACGGCGCTCGGAGGAACGGCCACCGCGGTCGTCACGGTTGAAGCCGCCACCACGGTTGTCGTCACGGCGGAAGCCGCCACGGTCGTTGTCACGGCGCTCGTAGTTGCCCCGCTCGTCGCGGCGCTGACGCGGCTCGTACGCGGGACGCTCGGTCTGCTCGGCGACAACGGCCTCGGCGGCCGAGGTCTCGACGACGACCTGCTCGGCAACGGCCTCGGCGGCAGCGGCGACGGCCACCTCCGGGTCCTCGCCCCGCTCACGCGCGGCACGCGCGACCAGACGGTCGGCCTCACCGCGCAGCTCCGCGGCACGACGCTGCGCGCGCTCCAGCTCCTTGGTGAGCTGGGTGACCTCACGCTCGGCCTGCTGGGCGGCGTCGCCCGCGGACTGGGCCTGGACCTCGGTCATCGACCGGGCGCCGGTGATCTCGGCGACCTCGGGCTCGAAGGCCGTGCCCGAGTTGATGATGTGACGCGCGGCGTCGACGCCCGCGTCCTCCATCAGCCGGAAGATCTGGCGGCGCTGGTGCGGCAGCGACAGCGAGACGACGGTGCCGGAGCGGCCCGCGCGAGCGGTACGGCCGGAGCGGTGCAGGTAGTCCTTGTGGTCGCCGGCCGGGTCCACGTTCAGGACCAGGTCGATGCCGTCGACGTGGATACCGCGGGCGGCGACGTCGGTCGCGACGAGCGCGTTGACGTAACCGTCCTTGAAGTCGGCCAGCGTCCGGGTCCGCGCGCCCTGCGTCATGCCGCCGTGCAGCGCGTCGGCCTTCACACCGGCGTCGCGCAGCTGCTCGGCGATGCGGTCGGCGCCCAGCTGGGTGCGGACGAAGATGATCGTGCGGCCCTTGCGGGAGGCGATCGCGGCGGTGACCGGCGCCTTGTCCTTGGGCTTCACGATGAGGATGTGGTGCGACATGGTCGTGACGTTGCCCTGGGCGCTGTCGACCTCGTGCGTCACCGGGTTCGTCAGGTAGCGCTTGACCAGCGTGGAGATCTCGTTCTCCATCGTGGCCGAGAACAGCATGCGCTGGCCGCCGGCCGGGATCTGGTCGAGCAGCTCGGTGACCTCGGGCAGGAAGCCCAGGTCCGACATCTGGTCGGCCTCGTCGAGGACGGCGATCTGGGTGTTCTCCAGCGAGCAGGCGCCGCGGTTGATGATGTCGCGCAGACGGCCCGGGGTGGCGACGAGGACGTCGACGCCGCGCTCCAGGGCGTAGATCTGGTTGCCCATCGACGTACCGCCGCAGACGACCTTCATCTTCAGGCCGAGGACGTCGCCGTAGGGCTGCAGCGCGTCGGCGACCTGCATGGCCAGCTCACGGGTCGGCGTGAGGATGACGGCGCGCGGCTTCTTCTTCTCGGTGTGACCGCCGGCGAGCTGCGCGAGGGTCGGCAGACCGAAGGAGAGGGTCTTGCCGGAGCCGGTGCGGCCACGGCCGAGGATGTCCTTGCCGGCCAGGGCGTCCGGGATGGTCGCGGCCTGGATCGGGAAGGGGCTGGTCACACCGTTCTGCGCGAGCTTGCGGACGATGCCCTCGGGGAGACCGAGGTCCTCGAAGGTCATCTCGGGGGCGGTCTCGACGGCCTCGACGGACTCGATGACCTCGACGGCCTCGAGGGTCTCGATGACCTCAGCGGCCTCGACCGCGTCGTTGTTCTCGGGCACGACGACGTGATCAGTACTGGAAACAGACATGCGAAATGCGAACCTTCCGGAGTTCTTCGGCACGCGCCCAAACTCCGTGAAGTCGCAAACGACCGCCTCTATGCGGTCCGGCCACGGCAAGGGAGAGTACGCGCCACGCGGCGCTCTCTGCGGCGGCGCCGGGCAAATGGGATCAAACGATCTACTACCATACGCACCCTTCCCCCATGAAGGCAAACTGAGCCCCATACGACCAGGTGAGGATGCGTTCTTAGCCACCCGCTCGCATCAACAAAGCTACCTCGGCCGCGCCGACCGCGCTGTTGAACGGGCCACATCCACGGCCCCGATCCCCGTGAACCCCGCCACATCCGGCACGTCCACCACATCCACGAGGCCCGGCACGGCGGCCCCGCGACTGCCCTACGACGCCCACAGCGCCCGGCACCAGCGGCTCAGGGCATCCACAGCGGCCGACGGCGGCCGACACCGACAGCCCACGACGTCCGTGCGCCCGACGCCGACGCCCCCCGTGCGGCACCTGTCCCCGCCTCGGCCCCCCGCCCCCGCTACACGGGTGAGCCCGCCTCGGGTGCCGGCTCCCGCTGGACCAGTTGCGTCACCGGCTGCTCGTGCGCCGACGACGAGGGCTCCGCCGTACCGGGATCGGGCGCCGACGGCGACGAGGCGGGCGGGGGCTCGGGGGTCGGCTCCGCCGTCGTCCGCGTGGGACTCGGCTCGTCGCCCGGCGGCACGGGGTCCGTGGACGGCCCCCCGCCCTTCTGCGGCACCTTCGCGGACGGCTTCGCACCCGGGGACGCCGACTCCGACGCGCCGTCGGACGCGGACTCCCCCGGCTTGGGCGAGGCCTTGTCGCCCTTGGCGCCCTGTCGGCTCTTCCCGCCGTACGACCCGACGCCGCCGCCTCCCGCCACGGTCCCACCACCAGGTGCCTCGCCGGCCCGTCGCCCGGCCGAGTGCGAGGGCCCCGGACGCCCCGCGTCGTCGCCGACGCTCATGCAACCGGCGGCGGCGGCAACGGCCATGACCGTGGCGGCCAGACGGACGGGTACGTACAAGGCGCGCACGGGCGGCCACCTCCGAATGGGGTGTCCCCCGCTCGAGAGGAACCGGGAGCGTGGGGAGAAACGGGAGTTCCCTCTGTCCAACTCCCGCCGCCCGCAGGAGGACACGCGCCCCCCGGGCCCAACCGGGCCCGAGGGGCGTACGGGAAGCTCGTGCTTCCCGCGCGGCGAGTGCGATCCGGGAGGTGCCGCGGGTCAGCCGATCGCCAGCGGGGCCTCCGGGGCCAGCGCGGCCGCGATGCGCTGGGCGACCACTTCGGCCATGTTGCCGTCGGGCGTGTCCTTGGCCTTGGTGGCGCTGATCGCGATGGCGAGACGGTCGGACGGGAGATACGCCTGGATCGCCGCGTAGCCCGAGAACGACGGGTTCTGCAGGACCCATCCGTTGATCACGATGACACCGAGCCCGAAGTGCTTGGCCCTGGTCTGCTCCAGGCAGACCGTGGCGGGACAGGTGGCGGTCGCGTGACCGAGGCCGACCGTCCCCGGGTTGAGCAGGGTGCGGTAGGAGCGGTGCGAGAGGAGTTCGCCGCTGCCGATGGCCTGCGCCGAGCGGGCCAGGTCACAGATGTGCGTGGTGATGACCGCGCCGGGCGCGGTGGTCCACGAGGGGTTCCAGAAGGTGGACTCCTCGTACAGGCCGCGCTCGGACGTGAAGGCGTGCAGGACCGGACGCGGGATGTCGGGGGTGAAGTTGTTCCGGGTGTTGTCGAGACCCAGCGGACCCGTGACCCGCTCCCTCAGGAACCTGTCGATCCGGGTGCCGGTGATCTTCTCCAGAGCCTGGATCAGCAGCACGTAATTGGCGTGGGAATAGCTCCAGTTGGTGCCCGGCTTGTACCAGAACGGGTGGCTGTAGGGATACGCGAGCAGCTGCTTAGGGGTCCACTGGCGGAACGGGTGGGCCTCCAGCTCGGCCAGGAAGGCCGGGTCGGTGACGTAGTCGTGCAGCCCGGTGGTGTTGGTGGCCAGCATCCGCAGGGTGATCTGGTTCGCCTTGGGCAGAGTGGGCAGCCAGCGCTCCACGGTGTCGTCGAGGCGGACCTTCCCCTCCTCGACCAGCTGGAGGAGGGCCGTGCCGACGTAGGAGAAGGCCACGGAACCGGCACGGAAGTGCATGTCCGGCTGGGCCGGGACACCGGTCATGGACTCGCCGAGCGCGTCGGTGAGGACCTCGCGCCCGTCGCTGGTGACCTTCAGCTCCACGGACTTCAGATGGAGTTCGGCCTTCGCCCTGCGGGTGATGTCGAGAACCTCACGGGCCTCGCCGTCGAGAGGTCTCTCGGTCCTCACACAGTCGCTTCTGTCAGAACGTCCGGGCCCCCCGGCGGACGCCGGTGCGGCGGCGGTGGCCTGGACCGTGACGGCGAGGAGAGCGGCGCAGAGGAGGGCCCTGCGGGCAGCGCGCGCACGGGTCCGCGGTCGCGTCGGGATAGGGATGCGGGTCATGCCCGCACTATGTCCGGACGATTGATGTCAATTCGACAGAACACTCCGGAACTGGTATGAGACACCCCATGTGGGGCAGACGACCGGCTCCCCCTCAACCGGATCAGGCCCTCCGGAGTCTCCGTCGTACGCCGCCGGTGGCGCGCCGTCCCCGACAATGGCCTTGTGCTGGAGATGACGCGCGAAACCTTCGAAGAGCTCGTGAGCCAGGCGCTCGACCGGATCCCGCCCGAGCTGACCCGGGTCATGGACAACGTCGCCGTGTTCGTCGAGGACGAGCCTCCAGCGGACGACCCCGAACTGCTGGGCCTCTACGAGGGCACCCCGCTGACCGACCGCGGCGAGTGGTACGCCGGGGTGCTCCCCGACCGCATCTCGATCTACATGGGCCCCACGCTGCGCATGTGCGAGACCTCGGACGCCGTGGTCCACGAGGTCGCGGTGACCGTGATCCACGAGATCGCCCACCACTTCGGCATCGACGACGAGCGGCTGCACGAGCTGGGCTGGGGCTGACCGAAGCACGAACGGGCCCGCGGCCGAGCGCAGCCCACCTCCCCGCACGGACCCGGCCCGCCCCCGACCTCGGGCCAGGCCCGCCACAACCACGACCTCGGACCAAGACCCGGCACGACCCCAGCCTCAGACTCGGCCCAGGACCGCCCGACCTCAGACCCAGACGCAGACCGCCCCCACCAGCCTCAGACCCGGACCGGCACGACCACGGCCTCAGACCCGGCGCCGGACCGCCCCGGCCTCGGACCCAGACCCGGCACGACCGCGGGCGCCCGCACACCCGTCCCGCAAGGGTGAAGGAACTCCCGCATACCCGCCCCAACCCTTGGGCATACGGGACCAATGGCCCGCGTCCGCGTTGCCGCAACCGCCACCGTCCGCCGCACGACCGACCGCGCCCGCCGGGCGCTGCACGCGCTCACCCGCCGCCGCCACGGCCGCCGCAAGGGCCCGGTGCTCGAACTCGCCGCCCGGCCGAACCCGTACGCCCGCGCCCTCGGACTTCTCTGCGTGGTGCTGCTCGGCGCCTGGCTCGGACTGCTGGTCGTGGGCGACGTCCGCGTCCCGGTCGGCCCCATGAACACCACCATGACCCTGCGCCCCTCCCTCACCGGCGGCACGAAGATCAACATCTCACCGCTCGGCGCACTGGAACTGCGCAGCCACGAGGCCCCGCTGCGCCTCGACGTGGACGTGGACCGGCTCGACCCGGAGCGCTCCCAGGCCCTCGTCGACCACCCGGAGCGCCTCGCCGGACTCCAGGACGAAGTCGTGCGGGACGTCGAGCACGGCACCCTCGACCTGGCCGTCCGCTCCTGCATAGCGGTGGTCGCCGGCGCCTCCGCCCTCGGCCTCGCGGTCTACCGCCGCCCGCGCCGGGCCCTCACCGCCGGCGGCCTCGCCCTCGCCCTGCTGACCGCCTCGGGAGCGACCGCCTTCGCCACCTGGAACCCCGAGTCGGTCCTGGAGCCGAAGTACTCCGGACTCCTCGCCTCCGCACCCTCACTGGTCGGCGACGCCCGCAGCATCGTGAGCGAATTCGACGTCTACCAGAAGGAGTTGGCGCGTCTGGTGACGAACGTGACGAAGCTGTACGACGTCACCTCCACCCTCCCCGTCTACGAGCCCGACCCGACCACGATCCGGGTCCTGCACGTCTCCGACATCCATCTGAACCCGGCGAGCTGGAAGATCATCGCCTCGCTCGTGACGCAGTACTCCATCAACGTGATCGTCGACTCCGGCGACACCATGGACCATGGATCGGCGGCCGAGAACGGCTTCCTGGACCCGATCCGGGACCTGGGCGCGCCGTACGTCTGGGTCCGCGGCAACCACGACTCGCGCGAGACACAGCGCTACCTGGAACGCATGAAGAACGTGCACGTCCTCGACAACGGCCGCGCGGTCACCGTCGCCGGCCTGCGCTTCGCCGGCATCGGCGACCCCCAGTTCACCCCGGACCGCGCGGTCGCGCCGGGCGGCGACGCGGCGGAGGATCTCGCGGGCGCCCGGCTGGCCTCGGCCCTGAGCGACCAGCTCGCCGCGGGCACCCCGGTGGACATCGCCGTCGCCCACGAACCGTCGGCCGCCCGCGGGACGGACGGCCAGGTGCCCCTGGCGCTGGCCGGTCATCTGCACCACGAAGGGATGGAGGTCATGCAGTACGGCACTCGGCTGCGCGTCGAGGGCTCGACGGGCGGCAGCGGGCTGCGCGCGGTCGAGGGCGCTTACCCCGACCCGATCGAGGCCTCCGTCCTTTACTTCGACCGGGACACCCACCGGCTCCAGGCCTGGGACGAGATCAAACTGGGCGGGCTGGGTCTGACGACGGCCGAGGTCAGCCGCCATCTCGTGAAGGAGAACCAGCCCGGAGCCACCTCGTCGCCGACGCCCTCTCCGAACCCCTCCGGGACCTCCCCGTAAACCGTTTTGGCGATACCCGCCGCCATCCCATATGCTCATGACGTCCCCGACGCGCTGGAAAGCGCGCAGGCGGGCCGATAGCCCTCATCGTCTAGCGGCCTAGGACGCCGCCCTTTCAAGGCGGTAGCACGGGTTCGAATCCCGTTGGGGGCACGTAACACCGTGTGCGACACTTGCTTCGCTTGTTCGCACACAACAGCTTGGTCCTGTGGAGCAGTTTGGAGTGCTCGCCACCCTGTCAAGGTGGAGGCCGCGGGTTCAAATCCCGTCAGGACCGCTGAGGTTTCCTCGGAAACCTCGTGGCTGGGTAGCTCAGTTGGTACGAGCGATCGCCTGAAAAGCGATAGGTCGCCGGTTCGACCCCGGCCCCAGCCACAGCAAAGGCCTCGATCTTCGGATCGGGGCCTTTTTTCGTATGCCCCAGAGCTGTCCGGCTCACTCGCCACCGGTGTCCCGCCCGGCCCGTCCTCGACTTGGCATGCCTCACGCATGGCGCTACGTTCTGGCCCGCGGACGCGACGGCGCGGACGCCATGTCTCGGACGGGGGAACGAATGGTGTCGAACGGTGACAGGTCGAGACCGGTGCGCGAGCTGGATCTGGAGCGCTACCGCGCCCGCTACGGGCTGACGGCGGTCGTCATGAGCAACCTCGCGGTCGTCGGCGTCGCGGTCTTCGGGGTCTGGCAGCTCCACGGCAACGATGCGGTGAGCGTCGGCGTGCTGACCGCCGCCTTCACCGCGGTGAGCGGCACGACCACGGCCTACCTGGGCATCAAGGCGGTCTCGAATACGGCCAGGGCCATGGCGCAACCGCAGGCCCCCGCCCCAGCAGCAGTCCCGGGAGCGGCAGCAGCCTCGGAAAAGGTCCCGGGATCAGCCGCGACCTCAGCGGCAGTCCCGGCGCCGGCGGCGTCCCCGGACGCGGCCCGGGAACAGCCGCAACTCCAGGAGTAGCCCCGGAGCCGACGGCCACCAGGACTCGCGCGTGCCGCGGCCGGGGCGGCCGGACCGGGTTCCGCACCACGACGCCGCTCCGCCGTGCTCGCCGAGATCGGTGCGCAGGTCACCAAGGGCGAAGCCCGGACGGCCGAGCGCGTACCCGGTGTCCATCCGTACAACCTTCCGCCGTACAACCTTTCGCCCCACTGACCGATCTTGCGTGGCGGGACGTGGGGTGAATCCGCCGACACGCCCAGGGGAGAGGGAGTGGGTATGCGGAGAACCCGGTTGGCGATCGGGCTGGTCGCGTCACTGGTCGCCGGGATCACCGCCGTCGGCGTGGGCGATCCGACCGAGGCCGTCGCCGCACCGGTGGCGGCGCCGCGGGTCGATTTCAACGGCGACGGCTACGGGGACATGGTGGTCACCGGAGGCGGCGCGGCGTCCGTGCTCTACGGAGGGCCGGGCGGACTCAGCACCGCGCGAAAGGCCAGGATCACCAAGGACTCCCCCGGCATCCCCGCCTCGGTGGCCACGGCGACGGGTTTCGCCGGGGACGTCACCCCGGGTGACCTGGACGGCGACGGCTACGACGACCTCGTGATCATGGTCTACGGCCGGGCGCCCGTCGTGGTGTGGGGCGGCCCGCGCGGTCTGTCCGGCGGCACCCTCCTGGCCGACGGCACTGCGGACGACGGGATGGTCGCCGGGGACTTCGACGGGGACGGGCACGAGGACCTCGCGGTCCCGGGCAACTACGCCGGGTTCCACATCGACAGGGGCCCGTTCTCCCGGGCCGGCGAACCGGCCGCGGTCGACGCGTACTCGTACCAGGACATCGACGCCGACTTCGGGGGCCAGCACATGGTCGCGGGCGAGGTGAACGGCGACGGCGCGACCGACCTCATCATGCTCGGTTCGATCCACCGGACGCCTCCGAAGGAGGGGTACTACGCCGGTGCGGTCCTGCTGCTCGGTTCGCCCGGCGGGCTGCACAGCCCGCGTCGGCTCTCGGGTCTGGGCGCGAGCGCGGCGATCGGCGACGTGGACGGGGACGGCTTCGGCGACGTGATCCTGGGCGGATACCTGGAGGGCTACAACCCCGCTGGCGTGGTGGGCGGTTCCATCATCGTCAACTACGGCAGCGCCACCGGCCTGAGCACCACCCGTCCGGCGGTGCGGATCAGCCAGGACACGCCGGGCGTCCCGGGCACGGGCGAGAAGTACGACCGCTTCGGCTTCGCCCTCGCCACCGGTGACATCAACCACGACGGTTACGCGGACGTCGCGGTCAGCTCCCAGCAGGAGAGCATCTCCGGAGTCTCGACGACCGGCGGGGTGACGGTGCTGCGCGGCTCCGCGAAGGGCCTGACCGCCACCGGCGCCATCGCCTACAACCAGAACTCCCCCGGCGTGCCGGGCGCGAACGAGTACTACGACAGGTGGGGGAGCACTCTGCTGCTCACCGACATGAACCGGGACGGCCGCAGCGAACTCGTGGTGGGTACGGAGTTCGAGAACCAGGACGTCGGCAACGTCTGGTACTTCCCGTCCGGCGGTTCGGCCCCCACCACCAAGGGCCTGGTGTCCTTCAGCTACCGCACCCTCGGCGGCACGGACAAGAGGAACACTTATTTCTCCTTTGTCATGGTCTCCTGACGGACCGGCCTCGCACGGCACCGTGCGGCCGCGAGGGGGCGGGCCCAAAAGGGTTCGCCCCTTCTTTGCCCGAGGTGAGATCCTGGACCGCGTATGTCTACGCACCCTGCCCCCGCCCTCGGCGATCTCGCCGCACGTCTGGCCCAGCTGTCCCTGCGCGACGCGCACCGGCTCGGGCGCAGGCTCGAAGGCGCGCGCAAGATCCACAAGCCCGAGGCCCGCTCCGCCGTGTTCGCCGAGATCGAGGCGGAGGTCAACAAGGGCGAGCTCCGTATGGCCGAGCGCCGCGCCCGCGTGCCCGCCATCACGTATCCCGAGCAGCTGCCGGTCAGCCAGAAGAAGGACGTGATCGCGGAGGCCATCCGCGACAACCAGGTGGTGATCGTCGCCGGTGAGACCGGGTCCGGCAAGACCACCCAGATCCCGAAGATCTGCATGGAGCTGGGCCGTGGCGTCCGCGGCATGATCGGGCACACCCAGCCCCGTCGTATCGCCGCGCGTACCGTCGCCGAGCGGGTCGCGGACGAGCTGGACACGCCTCTCGGCGAGGCAGTCGGCTGGAAGGTCCGCTTCACCGACCAGGTGAACCCGGACGCCACCTTCGTCAAGCTCATGACGGACGGCATCCTCCTCGCGGAGATCCAGACGGACCGCGAGCTGCGCGCGTACGACACGATCATCATCGACGAGGCCCACGAGCGGTCCCTCAACATCGACTTCCTGCTCGGCTACCTCGCCCAGCTGCTGCCCAAGCGCCCCGACCTCAAGGTCGTGATCACCTCCGCGACCATCGACCCGGAGCGTTTCTCCCGGCACTTCGGCGAGGCCCCGATCGTCGAGGTGAGCGGCCGGACGTATCCCGTGGAGGTGCGCTACCGCCCGCTCCTGGAGGAGGACTCCGAGGACGCGGACCGCGACCAGATCACCGCGATCTGCGACGCCGTCGAGGAGCTCCAGGCCGAGGGCAAGGGCGACATCCTCGTCTTCCTGTCGGGAGAGCGCGAGATCCGCGACACGGCCGACGCGTTGACGAAGAAGAACTACCGCTTCACTGAGGTCCTGCCCCTGTACGCCCGGCTGTCGCACGCCGAGCAGCACCGCGTCTTCCAGGCGCACACCGGGCGCAGGATCGTTCTGGCGACCAACGTCGCCGAGACCTCCCTGACCGTCCCGGGCATCAAGTACGTCATCGACCCGGGCACCGCGCGCATCTCCCGGTACAGCCACCGCACGAAGGTGCAGCGGCTGCCCATCGAGCCGGTCTCGCAGGCCAGCGCTAACCAGCGCAAGGGCCGCTGCGGCCGTACGTCCGACGGCATCTGCATCCGGCTGTACTCCGAGGACGACTTCGTCGCCCGGCCGGAGTTCACCGACGCCGAGATCCTCCGTACGAACCTCGCCTCCGTCATCCTCCAGATGACCGCGGCCGGCCTCGGCGACATCGAGAAGTTCCCGTTCATCGACCCGCCGGACCACCGCAACATCCGCGACGGCGTCCAGCTCCTCCAGGAGCTGAACGCGCTGGACCCGGCGGAGAAGGACGCACGCAAGCGGCTCACGCCGACCGGCCGCAAGCTCGCCCAGCTGCCCGTCGACCCCCGGCTCGCCCGGATGGTCCTGGAGGCCGACAAGAACGGCTGTGCCCGCGAGGTCATGGTGATCGCGGCCGCGCTCTCCATCCAGGACCCGCGCGAGCGGCCGTCGGAGAAGCAGGCGCAGGCCGACCAGCAGCATGCCCGCTTCAAGGACGAGACGTCCGACTTCCTCGCCTTCCTGAACCTGTGGCGCTACGTCCGCGAGCAGCAGAAGGAGCGCGGCTCGTCCGCGTTCCGCCGCATGTGCAAGCAGGAGTACCTGAACTTCCTGCGCATCCGCGAGTGGCAGGACATCTACAGCCAGCTCCGGACGGTCGCCAAGCAGATGGGCATCCATCTGAACGAGGAGGACGCGCCCGAGCAGAGCGTCCATGTCTCCCTGCTCGCCGGTCTGCTCTCGCACGTCGGCATGAAGGACGTGAAGGAGACCGGCGGGGAGAGCGGGAAGAGCACGGGGAAGAACGAGTACCTGGGCGCGCGCAACGCCAAGTTCGCGATCTTCCCGGGTTCGGCGCTCTTCAAGAAGCCCCCGCGTTTCGTGATGTCCGCCGAGCTCGTCGAGACCTCGCGGCTGTGGGCGCGCGTCAACGCCCGCATAGAGCCGGAGTGGGTCGAGCCGCTGGCCGGCCATCTCCTCAAGCGGACGTACAGCGAACCGCACTGGGAGAAGGACCAGGCCGCCGTGATGGCGTACGAGAAGGTCACGCTGTACGGCGTGCCGATCGTCGCGCAGCGGAAGGTGAACTACGGGCGGATCGACCCGGAGGCCAGCCGCGAGCTGTTCATCCGCAACGCGCTCGTCGAGGGCGACTGGCGTACGCACCACAAGTTCTTCGCCGACAACCGCAAGCTCCTCACCGAGGTCGAGGAGCTGGAACACCGGGCCCGCCGCCGGGACATCCTGGTCGACGACGAGACCCTGTACGACTTCTACGACCAGCGGGTGCCCGAACACGTCGTGTCCGGGGCGCACTTCGACTCCTGGTGGAAGCACAAGCGCCACGAGGAGCCCGAGCTCCTCGACTTCGAGCGCTCGATGCTCATCAACGACCGGGCCGGGGCGGTCTCCAAGGACGACTACCCCGACTCCTGGCTCCAGGGACGGCTGAAGTTCCGGGTGACCTACCAGTTCGAGCCGGGCGCGGACGCGGACGGCGTGACCGTCCACATCCCGCTCCAGGTCCTGAACCAGGTCACGGACGAGGGCTTCGACTGGCAGATCCCGGGCCTGCGGGAGGAAGTGGTGACGGAGCTGATCCGTTCCCTCCCGAAGCCGATCCGGCGGAACTACGTTCCCGCCCCGAACTTCGCCCAGAAGTTCCTGGAGCGGGCCGTACCGCTCCAGGAACCGCTGACGCTGACCATGGCGCGCGAGCTCAAGCGCATGGTCGGAGTACCTCTGACGGCCGACGACTTCGACTGGTCCCGGCTCCCCGACCATCTGAGGATCACGTTCCGGATCGTCGACGAGCGGCGCCGCAAGCTCGCCGAGGACAAGGACCTGGAGGCCCTGAAGCTCCGGCTGAAGCCGAAGGCGCGCCAGGCGATCTCGCAGGCCGCCGCGGCGACGGCGGAGCGCGAGGGCGGCGAGTCCCTGGAACGCACGGGGCTGACGGACTGGACGATCGGCTCGCTCAGCCGCCTCTTCGAGACGCGCCGGGCGGGCCAGCCGGTGAAGGCGTACCCGGCCCTGGTCGACGACGGACCCGCGGCGAACACCGTCTCCGTACGGCTCTTCGACACGGAGGCCGAGCAGGCCGAGGCCATGTGGAGGGGCACCCGCCGGCTGATCCTGCGGAACATCCCGGTCAACCCGGGCAAGTTCGCCTCGGACAAGCTGACCAACGCCCAGAAGCTCGCCCTGTCCGCGAACCCGCACGGCTCGGTCCAGGCCCTCTTCGACGACTGCGCGATGGCCGCCGCGGACAAGCTGATCGCGGACTTCGGCGGCCCGGCCTGGGACGAGGAGTCCTACCGGAAGCTGTACGACAAAGTGCGCGCCGAGATCGTCGACACGACCGTGCGCACCGTCGGGCAGGTGCAGCAGGTGCTCGCCGCCTGGCAGGCCTGTGAGCGCCGCCTGAAGGGCGTCAGGAGCCCGGCGCTGCTCGCGAACCTCACGGACGTACGCAAGCAGCTGGACGCCCTTGTGAAGCCCGGTTTCGTCACGGCGACGGGACTGCGGCGGCTGCCGGACCTGATGCGCTATCTGGTCGCCGCGGACCGCCGTCTCCAGCAGATGCCGACCGGCGTCCAGCGGGACACCAGCCGCATGGAGAAGGTCCACGAGATGCAGGACGAGTACGCCTGGCTCCTGGAACAGCTGCCGCAGGGCCGGCCGGTGCCCTCGTCGGTCCTGGACATCCGCTGGATGATCGAGGAGCTCCGGGTCAGCTATTTCGCCCACGCGCTCGGCACGGCGTACCCCGTCTCCGACAAGCGGATCGTGAAGGCGATCGACGCCGCCGTCCCGTAACGGCGCCTGTACGTGTGGTGAGTTCGACCCCGGGCCCGCCCTCCTGTACAGTCTCTTTTCGCAGCACAGCGCAAGAACAAGTCGCTGCGAAACCAGGTCCTGTGGAGCAGTTTGGAGTGCTCGCCACCCTGTCAAGGTGGAGGCCGCGGGTTCAAATCCCGTCAGGACCGCATGAAGAAAGGCCCGGAGCTTCGGCTCCGGGCCTTTTCGCATGTCCGCTCCCGGCCGCTTTTGCAGATGCGGCGCGGCCCGCGGCCCGGGACCGCGCGTGCACGGTCTTCGGCCTGTCCGGGGCGCGGGGGCCGGTTCGTTCGGTCGTTCGCGTCCGCGCATCCGTCCGCGTCGCCGTCCGCGCGTCCGCCCCCGTTCGCGTGCGCGCACCGGTCCGCGCACTGCCGCCAGTGCCTCCGGGGGCGCCCCTGCGGCGCGTTCGCGTCCCTTGACGGCGTCACATTCCGCCGGTACCCCGGAATCCAGGGCCCTCGCCCTGCCGGCCCTCTGGAGGTGCGTATGGCGGTGTCCGCTCGGCACGAGACACGGGCTCTGCTCCGAGCCCATCTGGCGGCCGCCTCCGGGTACCGCCACCTGACGCGGCACTGCCCGATCTGCCACCAGCTCGCGCGGCTGGCCATGGAACCGACTCCGCACGACGAGCAGGACCCCGAGAGCACCCCGGAGGACGAGAGTCCCTCAACGGCGTGACCGAGGACCGGTGCCACGACCATCACGCGGTGCGCGCCCCTGTGCGGGCACCCCCTCGCGGCCCCAACTCCCCTAGCGCAGAAGGCTCGCAGGCGACAAGGACTGTGGCATGTGACAGGAGTCACCGCATATGTTTTCAGAAGTGTGGAACTTACCCCTCTCATACAACCAGTCAATTTAATATGTGCAATTGCACCCCTCGTCGAGGACATCCACGGCCGATCCGACACCCGCCCCCAGACTCCGACAAGGCCGCTCACGGGTCGGCCGCCGAGGCGTGCGGACCGCACAAAAAAGATCGCGCTGGACTCGGCGGAGTCCAGCGCGATCTACGACGCACCCTGTTCAAGTGGCAATAAAGCTTGGGCGTGAGCTCTGTTGGGGCAGAACCCGCGTCGCTTGGAGCTGTGGTGTGGACGCCTCGACGGGTTGGGGGATCCGTTGACTTGTCCGGTTATGCGATGGTTCAGGCTTCGCTGCGCTGCTGCGGGATACCCGCAAGCAGTGCGCGGACCTCAGCCTCGCGGTAACGGCGGTGCCCGCCGAGCGTGCGGATGGACGTAAGCTTGCCGGCCTTCGCCCACCGTGTGACCGTCTTGGGGTCGACGCGGAACATCGTGGCGACCTCAGCCGGGGTCAGCAGCGGCTCGGCATCAGGGGTGCGAGCGGTCATGAGCGGCCTCCTCGGGAGAACCGAACCTTCTCGGTTCTTTCCTCTAAATTCTGCACCTTGACCCGCGTTGCCCGAAATGGCGGACGCGAGTCGAGTCGGTTATAGGACGAACGGCTTGTCCTCGGCACTACAACTACACCATCCGTCCAGCCGCGTCGGCCAAACCGATGGAATTGCCCTCCCAGGTGTTCATCAGCGACGGAAGCCGATGGACCATGCCATAGCGGACAGTCACACCGCTGTGACGATCAGTCACAGGGCGATCAGGAGTCACCAGACCCCCCAAAGCGTGCAATGCCGAGATTCCCCCCCAAACGTGGGCGGAGGGAGCCCTCCCCCGGGCTCCTTGTCCTATTTTGACACGAGGAGGGGGAAGCGATGCAAGAGCCGGGTAAGTGCCGTCCGTCACGCTTGACACCCGTTGACGTATAAGCCCGGATCGGGACCTACGTCCTGGAGTGAGGGTTCTTCAGCGTGTCAGGACCATACGCGAGTTCGACAGAAACCTGTGAGAAGCAGATCACACCGAACAAGGGGCTCAGGCCCCCCTCCCGCCCCACGCGACCCACTGGCACAGCCCGCGCCGGTCCCGCCCGCCCGCGGCGCGCCTCAGTTCGACGAACGCCGGTCCCTGACCGACCGCCAGCGCTCCACCAGCCGGCCGTACGCCTCGCCCGCCTTCGCCCCGTCCCCGGTGCGCAGCGCCTCGATGCCCTCGGCGACGTCCGCGGCGGAGTGGTCGTCCTCCAGCTGCCCGGCCGGCAGTGTGTGCACGAGCCCGCCGTAGTCCAGCTCGACCAGCGAGCGCGGATGGAACTCCTCCAGCCAGCGCCCCACGTCCACCAGGCCCTCGATGAGCGGTCCTTCGTCCAGCGCGTCCCTGAGCGTCCGCAGAGCCCGCGCCGTGCGCCGCCGCGCCTGCACCATCGGCGTCCGGTAGCGCAGCAGCGGCGCGGCTCCGCCGGGGCCCGTCCCCTTCTCGTACTCCCGCTCCTCGTCGGTGACGAGAACGAACCAGTTCAGCGGCACCTGCCAGGTCGAGGTGCGGATCCACGGGCGGGCGTCGGGATTGCGCACCAGCCAGCGCTCGTAGTCCAGCGCGGCCTGCCGGCGCACCAGCGGTGGCAGCACCGCGTCCAGCACGGACGCCGGGAGCTCCTCGCCCAGCTCGTCCAGGGCCTGCCAGCCGCGCAGCCGGGTGCGCCAGGGGCAGACGCACACCACACCGTCAACCTCGGCGACGAACGCGTCGCCGCTCTCGTGCACCGGCACGGGGACCGGCGGGGTGGGCAGCAAGTCGGCCAGCGAGCGGCGCAGTTCGTCCTGGTACGAGGGGCGCTCGGCGCGCCTGGCGTAGCGCGTCCAGTGGGCGCGCTCGGACTCGGGGAACGCGGCCAGTGGCTCGTACACCCGCAGATACGACGTGTACGGGACGATCACCGCGGACACCTTGGGCACGCCTGCTCCCTCCCCCGTCGACCACCGGGAAAACCAGCGAAAACCGCTCAGAACCTGAATTGAAATCTATGCAAATCGAACCATGGCCGTACCCCGCCCGTAGGTGATCCTGAACACTGCGCCGAGGGCGGGTCGGCACAGGCTCTAGTCTCATTCCCACGGAGCCCGCCATCCGCACGGGCCTCGCACCCAACCGCCGTTTTTTACCTGGGAGTCACCACAGTGACCGACGTAACCGGCGCGCCTGCTGATGTACTGCACACCCTTTTCCGTTCGGATCAGGGGGGTCATGAGCAAGTCGTGCTCTGCCAGGACCGCGCCAGCGGCCTCAAGGCCGTCATCGCCATCCACTCCACCGCCCTGGGCCCGGCCCTCGGCGGCACGCGCTTCTACCCGTACGCGAGCGAGCAGGAGGCCGTCGCCGACGCCCTCAACCTCGCGCGCGGGATGTCGTACAAGAACGCCATGGCCGGTCTCGACCACGGCGGCGGCAAGGCCGTCATCATCGGCGACCCCGAGCAGATCAAGTCCGAGGAGCTGCTCCTCGCGTACGGCCGGTTCGTCGCCTCGCTCGGCGGCCGGTACGTCACCGCGTGCGACGTCGGCACCTACGTTGCCGACATGGACGTCGTGGCGCGCGAGTGCCGGTGGACGACCGGCCGCTCCCCGGAGAACGGCGGCGCGGGCGACTCGTCGGTCCTGACCGCCTTCGGTGTCTTCCAGGGCATGCGGGCCTCCGCCCAGCACCTGTGGGGCGACCCGACGCTGCGCGGCCGCAAGGTCGGCGTCGCCGGCGTCGGCAAGGTGGGCCACCACCTGGTCGAGCACCTGCGCGCGGACGGCGCCGAGGTCGTGATCACGGACGTGCGGGCCGACTCCGTACAGCGGATCCTGGACCGGCACCCCTCCGGCGTCACGGCCGTCGCGGACACCGAGGCGCTCATCCGCACCGAGGGCCTCGACATCTACGCGCCCTGTGCGCTGGGCGGGGCGCTCAACGACGACTCCGTTCCGGCGCTCACGGCCCGGATCGTGTGCGGTGCGGCCAACAACCAGCTGGCGCACCCGGGCGTGGAGAAGGACCTCGCGGACCGCGGGATCCTGTACGCGCCCGACTACGTCGTGAACGCGGGCGGTGTCATCCAGGTCGCCGACGAGCTGCACGGCTTCGACTTCGACCGGTGCAAGGCCAAGGCGTCGAAGATCTTCGACACCACGCTGGCCATATTCGCACGTGCGAAGCAGGACGGGATTCCGCCGGCCGCGGCGGCCGACCGGATCGCCGAGCAGCGGATGGCGGAGGCACGGCGGCACTGACGCCTTCCGGGGCCATAGGCGCTTGTCAGGGACCCGTCGGCGGCCGGTTGGGAGAGAACTCTCACGTCTGTCGGCGGGTCGTGCGCCAAGAAGAGGTTAAAATCGCGGTTGACCAGCGAGGACAGGGCACCTCGCGGGTTCTGGGCGAAGGCGCGTGCTGCGGGCGACGTACCGTATGGGCGCGGGCTCAGGTACCGTGGAAGCCCTACGGACCGGTCTCTCCACGGAGAGTCCGTTCCAGATCATGAACGCGTGTCAAGACTCTGGGGCCGTCGAGCCCCGTATCCGAGGGGGTCGAGCCATGGGGCGCGGCCGGGCAAAGGCCAAGCAGACGAAGGTCGCCCGCCAGCTGAAGTACAGCAGCGGCGGGACTGACCTCTCGCGTCTGGCCAATGAGCTGGGCGCTTCGACTTCGAGCCAGCCGCCGAATGGCGAGCCGTTCGAAGACGACGACGAGGAAGACGACCCGTACGCACAGTACGCGGATCTCTACAACGACGACGATGAGGACGAGGACGACCAGTCCGGTCCCCAGTCGCAACGTCGAGGCGCTTGACGC
The DNA here is from genome assembly GCF_055567635.1 of Streptomyces sp. NPDC026500. Lineage (NCBI taxonomy): Bacteria > Bacillati > Actinomycetota > Actinomycetes > Kitasatosporales > Streptomycetaceae > Streptomyces > Streptomyces sp. NPDC026500. Next base: position 50,734 of record NZ_JBVHQB010000001.1, read on the forward strand.
AACAGCGTCCCTCGCAGTTTCCGCGATCTCTTCTCGTAGCGGATCTCCTGGCGTGGGTTTCTGGTAGATCTCGCCTGGCGGATTTCTCGTAGCGACTGCACTTCACCCGGTCCGGGGCCTCAGCGCCGGACCGGGTTTCGTGCTGCTCGGGGGCCTCGGCCCCCGTGGTCGCCGGCGTCAGCTCGCGTAGTCGCCGATGAGCGCCGCGCCCGTGGTGTGCTCCCCGCGCTCGGTGATCTCACCGGCGATCCAGGCGTCCACTCCGCGGTCCGCGAGGACGGCGAGGGCGACCTCGGCGGACTCCTCGGGCACGATCGCCATCATGCCGACGCCCATGTTCAGCGTCTTCTCCAGCTCCAGGCGCTCGACGCCACCGGTCCGGCCGACCAGGTCGAAGACCGGGGCCGGAGTCCAGGTCTCGCGGTCGACCACGGCGTGCAGACCGTCCGGGATGACACGGGCCAGGTTGGCCGCCAGACCGCCGCCGGTGATGTGGCTGAAGGCGTGCACCTCGGCGCTCTTCGTCAGCGTCAGACAGTCCAGCGAGTAGATCTTGGTGGGCTCCAGGAGCTCCTCGCCGAGCGTGCGGCCGAATTCCTCGATGTGCTGGTCCAGGCGCAGGTTCGCCCGGTCGAAGAGGACGTGCCGGACGAGCGAGTACCCGTTCGAGTGAAGACCGGAGGCCGCCATGGCGATCACCGCGTCACCCGTACGGATGCGATCCGGGCCGAGCAGCTGGTCGGCCTCGACCACGCCCGTACCGGCGCCCGCGACGTCGAAGTCGTCCGGACCGAGCAGACCGGGGTGTTCGGCCGTCTCACCGCCCACCAGGGCGCAGCCCGCGAGGACACAGCCCTCGGCGATGCCCTTCACGATGGCCGCGACCCGCTCCGGGTGGACCTTGCCCACACAGATGTAGTCGGTCATGAAGAGCGGCTCGGCGCCGCACACCACGATGTCGTCCATGACCATCGCGACGAGGTCGTGGCCGATGGTGTCGTACACGCCCAGCTGCCGGGCGATGTCGACCTTGGTGCCCACACCGTCGGTGGCGGAGGCGAGCAGCGGACGCTCGAAACGCTTCAGGGCGGAGGCGTCGAAGAGGCCGGCGAAGCCGCCGAGGCCACCGAGGACCTCGGGACGCTGCGTCTTCTTCACCCACTCCTTCATCAGCTCTACGGCGCGGTCGCCCGCCTCGATGTCGACTCCGGCAGCCGCGTAGGACGCACCGGAGGTACTGCCCGTCGCCGGAGGGGACTGATCAGACACAGAAGACATTGCCTGGGATCTTTCGGGTTGGTGAAACGGGGCTCTGCGGCACTACGGGCGACGGATGGCGTCAGCCGCGGCCGTGGCTGCGGGACCCGCGGCCAGCTCGGTCTCCAGGAGCTGCTTGCCGAGCAGTTCGGGGTCCGGAAGCTCCATCGGGTACTCGCCGTCGAAGCAGGCGCGGCACAGATTCGGCTTGTCGATCGTCGTGGCCTCGATCATCCCGTCGAGGGAGATGTACGAGAGGGAGTCGGCGCCGAGCGAGGTGCCGATCTCCTCGATCGTCATGCCGTTCGCGATCAGCTCGGCGCGGGTCGCGAAGTCGATGCCGAAGAAGCACGGCCACTTCACGGGCGGGGAGGAGATCCGGATGTGGACCTCGGCCGCACCGGCCTCGCGCAGCATCCGGACCAGGGCGCGCTGGGTGTTGCCGCGCACGATCGAGTCGTCGACGACGACCAGGCGCTTGCCCTTGATGACTTCCTTGAGCGGATTCAGCTTCAGGCGGATTCCGAGCTGGCGGATCGTCTGCGAGGGCTGGATGAAGGTCCGGCCGACATAGGCGTTCTTGACCAGGCCGGCGCCGAACGGGATGCCGGAGGCCTCCGCGTAACCGATCGCGGCGGGTGTCCCGGACTCCGGGGTCGCTATCACCAGGTCGGCCTCCACAGGGGCTTCCTTGGCGAGTTTGCGGCCCATCTCGACGCGCGAGAGGTACACGTTCCGACCGGCAATGTCCGTGTCGGGGCGGGCCAGATAGACGTACTCGAAGATGCAGCCCTTGGGCTTCGCTTCCGCGAATCGCGAGGTCCGCAGACCGTTCTCGTCGATGGCGACGAACTCGCCCGGCTCGATCTCGCGCACATAGCTGGCGCCGCAGATGTCGAGGGCCGCGGACTCGGAGGCCACCACCCAGCCGCGCTCCAGGCGACCGAGGACCAGCGGGCGGATGCCCTGCGGGTCACGGGCCGCGTAAAGCGTGTGCTCGTTCATGAAGACGAGCGAGAAGGCGCCCTTGACCAGGGGCAGGATCTTGGCGGAAGCCTCTTCTATGGTCAGCGGCTTGCCGTCGTCGTCGACCTGGGCCGCGAGGAGCGCGGTGAGCAGGTCGGTGTCGTTGGTGGCCGCCACACGAGTGGTGCGGCCTTCCTGCTTGGGCAGGTCGGCGACCATCTCGGCGAGCTGCGCCGTGTTGACCAGGTTGCCGTTGTGACCGAGCGCGATGGAACCGTGCGCGGTGGCACGGAACGTCGGCTGGGCGTTCTCCCACACGGAGGCACCAGTGGTCGAGTAGCGGGCGTGACCGACCGCGATATGACCTTGGAGCGAACCGAGCGAGGTCTCGTCGAAGACCTGGGACACGAGGCCCATGTCCTTGAAGACGAGGATCTGGGAGCCATTACTGACCGCGATTCCCGCGGATTCCTGACCCCGATGCTGGAGGGCGTAGAGCCCGAAGTAAGTGAGCTTGGCGACCTCTTCGCCCGGAGCCCAGACACCGAAGACGCCACAAGCGTCCTGGGGGCCTTTCTCACCGGGGAGCAGATCATGATTGAGTCGACCGTCACCACGTGGCACGGCACCGAGTGTAGGCGAGATCGACCACTGGTCCGAATTGGGGATACGGGCCCTCAATGGATCATTCGTCGGCCACGGCGCTGACCACAGTGCCGTTCGTGCTGGTCAGCGCGATGCCGCGATGATCCAACGTGTAGTCGACCTTGCCGTCGAAGAGCCCCAGCAGCGTCTTCTCGGTCCTCATGAGTGAGTCTTGGCACATCATGCGGGTGATCCTGGCCGGGCCGAGGGTGATATGTCCGTCGCCGACGGTGGCCTGGGCGGACGCGTGGTTGCAGCCGAGCCGGCCGTCGAAGGTGCCGTCCGCGCGGAGGACGAAGTACGCGTTCGCCCCCTTCGGGAGCGGCTGGGAGACGTTCTTGTCACCCAGTGCCGTGACCGTCCACTTCGTCCCCCGCAGGGGTGCGTCCTTCTCCTTGGTGAGGCCGATCCGGTCGCCGCCCTCGGCGGTGAGCGTCAGCCGGTCGCCGTCGGCCTTCGTCGTGAACGCGCCCTTGTCCGCCAAGGTCCGGCCCAGGCTCCGCTCGAAGGTCATCGCGCCCTTCTCGCAGGCCATGTCGGTCGTCCACATCCCGCCGAACTCGACATGGTCACCCTTGAGAGTGGCCTTCGAGCCGAACCCGTTGCAGCCGAGGTTGCCGCTGACGCGACCGTCGTCCCCGATCCTCAGATACGCGCCGGAGGGCGCCCGCACGGTCCTCCCGCCCACGGTGAGGCTGTCGACCGTCCAGTGGACGCCGGTCACGGGCGCCGTTTCCGTCCCGGCGGAACCGCTCCCCGCCGTCTGCGTACCGCACGCGGCGGCCAGGGGAAGCAGGGTCAGGACACCGAGGGTCATTCGCTGCTTGTCCATGCCGATGTGACGGGAGAGGTGGGGTGGCCGGTTCCCCTCGGAGGCGGTGCGCGTGGGCTCAGCCCATCAGCGGCAGCAGTCCCGCGAGGTCGGCGCGCTCGCCGCTCGCGCTGACCTTCGCGTCGTCCAGCGCCGCCTTCCACTCCGTACGTCCCGTCGCGAGCCGGATCCAGGTCAGCGGGTCCGTCTCGACGACGTTCGGCGGAGTGCCGCGGGTGTGCCGGGGTCCTGCCACGCACTGCACGACGGCGTACGGCGGGATCCGGACCTCCGTCGACGCGCCGGGCGCCTTCACGGCGAGCGTGTCGGCGAGCAGCCGGGTGCAGGCGGCGAGGGCCTGGCGGTCGAAGGGGATGTCGGTACCGGCGGCGCGGTTCAGGTCGTCGGTGTGCACGACGAGTTCGACGGTGCGGGTGACGAGGTAGTCGGCGAGGGTCATCGCCCCGGCGCGCACGGCGAGCAGCCGGTCGTCGGAGGCCGTGGCCAGGCGCTCGGTGATCCGCTGTCCGGCGCCGGCGTAGAGCGCGTCGAGGTCGGGATGGCCGGCGGCGAGCGCGCGCGTGCCGTCGGCGATGTCCCCGGCGCGGGCCGCCGTCCCGAACGGCCAGTCGAGCAGCGCGAGTTCCTTCGCGGCGGGCGCGGGCAGGTCGAGGTGCCGGCTCACCGTCTCGACGGCCATCGTGATGTGCGCGGCCAACTCCCGCACGCTCCAGTCCCCGAGCTGCGCTGGGCGCGCCAACTGCTCCTCGCTCAGGGCGCGTACACCGTCCCGTACGTTCCCGAACTGCGCGAGCACCGCCGCACGGATCTTGGCGGAGTCATAGGTACGCGCGCGTCTCCCGGCTGAGGTCATACGGCGAGCCTAGGGCCTGTCCGGCCCTTGCCGCCGGGCCCGCGGCGCCTGGCACAGCACCTCGCCGCGGTCCGGTCCGGTCCGACGCGAAGGGCCGGACCGGCCCCGGTCTTCCGGGGCAGGAGACCAGGGCGCGCAGCGAGCGCCGGTACGGACCCACGGCCGTACGGGCGCAGGGTCTGCGGGCGTAGTCCGCGAGTCCGTGTTCCACCAGCGCGAAGGCCCATCGGCGAGCCGGGACGCGTCGGCCGCGACGGCGTCCATGCTCTCGCCGGCGTCGGCCCGGCGGTGGTGCTCCTGCCCAGGTCCGGCGCGCGAAGGACCCCTCGGCCCCGCCCCGGGAGACCGAGCCGGTCCCGGCGTGACGGCGTGACGAAGGCGACGAGAAGACGAAGGTCCCGCCCGTCGAAACGGGCGGGACCTTCGCGGAGACCGACGGGTTACGCCAGCAGCGCCGGGATCGTGCCCTCGTGTGCGGTGCGCAGCTCGGCCAGGGAGAGCACGAACTCGCCCTGGACGTCGACCACGGCGGTCGCGTCGGACTCGATGCCGTCGACGACCCCGATGCGGGTGACGGGCAGACCCCGGGCACCGCACATGTCGTTGAAGCGGAGCTCCTCCGAGCGCGGGACGGCGACGACCGCGCGGCCCGCCGACTCCGAGAAGAGGAACGTGAACGCGTCGAGACCGTCGGGGACGATCAGCCGCGCGCCCTTGCCGCCCTGCAGCGCCGACTCGACCACGGCCTGGATGAGGCCGCCGTCGGACAGGTCGTGCGCGGAGTCGATCATGCCGTCGCGGGAGGCCGAGATGAGGATCTCGGCGAGCAGCCGCTCGCGCTCCAGGTCGACCTTCGGCGGCAGACCACCGAGGTGGTCGTGGACGACCTGCGACCAGGCCGAACCGCCGAACTCCTCGCGGGTGTCGCCGAGCAGGTAGAGGAGCTGGCCCTCTTCCTGGAAGGCGACCGGGGTGCGGCGGGCGACGTCGTCGATGACGCCCAGCACGGCCACGACCGGAGTCGGGTGGATGGCGACGTCACCGGTCTGGTTGTACAGCGAGACGTTGCCGCCGGTCACGGGGGTGCCCAACTGCTGGCAGGCGTCGGCCAGCCCACGGATCGCCTCGGCGAACTGCCACATGACGGCCGGGTCCTCGGGCGAGCCGAAGTTCAGGCAGTCGGAGACGGCGAGCGGCTTGGCACCGGTCGTCGCGACGTTGCGGTAGGCCTCGGCGAGGGCCAGCTGCGCGCCCGTGTACGGGTCGAGCTTGGCGTAGCGGCCGTTGCCGTCCGTCGCGATGGCGACGCCGAGCCCGGTCTCCTCGTCGATGCGGATCATGCCCGAGTCCTCGGGCTGGGCCAGCACCGTGTTGCCCTGCACGAAGTGGTCGTACTGGGAGGTGATCCAGGACTTGGAGGCCTGGTTCGGGGAGGAGACCAGTCGGAGGACCTGGTCCTTCAGCTCCTCGCTCGTCGCCGGGCGGGGCAGCTTGTTCGCGTCGTCCGCCTGGAGCGCGTCCTGCCAGGACGGGCGGGCGTAGGGGCGCTCGTAGACCGGGCCGTCGTGGGCGACCGTGCGCGGGTCGACGTCGACGATCTTGCCGCCGTGCCAGAAGATCTCCAGGCGGTCGCCGTCGGTGACCTCACCGATGACGGTGGCGATGACGTCCCACTTGTCGCAGATCTCCAGGAACCGGTCGACCTTCTCCGGCTCGACGACCGCGCACATGCGTTCCTGCGACTCGCTCATGAGGATTTCCTCGGGCGAGAGCGTGGAGTCGCGCAGCGGTACGTCGTCCAGGGTGACGCGCATGCCGCCGGAGCCGTTGGACGCGAGCTCGCTGGTGGCGCAGGACAGACCGGCCGCGCCGAGGTCCTGGATGCCGACGACCAGCTTCTCGGCGAAGGCCTCCAGGGTGCACTCGATGAGGAGCTTCTCCTGGAAGGGGTCACCGACCTGGACGGCGGGACGCTTCGACGGCTTGGCGTCGTCGAAGGTCTCCGAGGCGAGGATCGACGCGCCGCCGATGCCGTCACCGCCCGTGCGGGCCCCGTACAGGATGACCTTGTTGCCCGTGCCGGACGCCTTCGCGAGGTGGATGTCCTCGTGCCGCATGACGCCGATGGCGCCGGCGTTGACCAGCGGGTTGCCCTGGTAGCAGGCGTCGAAGACGACCTCGCCGCCGATGTTGGGCAGGCCCAGACAGTTGCCGTAGCCGCCGATGCCCGCGACGACGCCCGGCAGGACGCGCTTGGTGTCGGGGTGGTCGGCCGCGCCGAAGCGCAGCGGGTCGACGACCGCGACCGGCCGGGCGCCCATGGCGATGATGTCGCGCACGATGCCGCCGACGCCGGTGGCCGCGCCCTGGTAGGGCTCGACGTACGACGGGTGGTTGTGCGACTCGACCTTGAAGGTGACCGCGTAGCCCTGGCCGACGTCGACGACACCGGCGTTCTCGCCGATGCCGACGAGCAGCGCGTCGCTCTGCGGTGCCTTCTCGCCGAACTGGCGGAGGTGGACCTTCGAGGACTTGTACGAGCAGTGCTCGGACCACATGACGGAGTACATGGCGAGCTCGGCGCCGGTGGGCCGGCGGCCGAGGATCTCGACGACGCGCTCGTACTCGTCCTTCTTCAGGCCCAGTTCGGCCCAGGGCAGCTCGACGTCGGGGGTCGCGGCCGCGTTCTCGACCGTGTCCAGAGGCGTGCGGCTCATGCGTTGACCAGCTTCTTGAGGATCGAGGTGAAGAAGGGGAGGCCGTCGGTGCGGCCGGAGCCGACGAGGGGCTCGACGGCGTGCTCCGGGTGCGGCATCAGACCGACGACGTTGCCGGCCTCGTTCGTGATGCCGGCGATGTCGCGCAGCGAGCCGTTCGGGTTGACGTCCACGTAACGGAACGCGACCCGGCCCTCGGCCTCCAGCATGTCGAGCGTGTGCTCGTCGGCGACGTACCGCCCGTCCATGTTCTTCAGCGGGATGTGGATCTCCTGGCCGGCCGTGTAGTCGGCGGTCCAGGCGGTCCCCGCGTTCTCCACCCGCAGCTTCTGGTCACGGCAGATGAAGTGGAGGTGGTTGTTGCCGAGCATCGCGCCGGGGAGAAGGTGCGCCTCGGTGAGGACCTGGAAGCCGTTGCAGATGCCGAGAACCGGCATTCCGGACTTCGCCTGCTCGATGACGGTCTCCATCACCGGCGAGAAGCGCGAGATGGCACCCGCCCGCAGATAGTCGCCGTACGAGAAACCGCCGGGCAGCACTACGGCGTCGACCTGCTTGAGGTCCTTGTCCTTGTGCCAGAGAGCTACGGGTTCGGCGCCCGCCAGCCTGATCGCGCGCTGCGTGTCGCGGTCGTCGAGGCTGCCCGGAAAGGTGACGACTCCAATACGAGCGGTCACTTTCCGGCCTCCGCGACTTCCTCGACCTTGACGGTGAAGTCCTCGATCACGGTGTTGGCGAGGAAGGATTCCGCCAGTTCATGGATGCGGGCGAGCGCGGCGTCGTCCACCGGTCCGTCCACTTCCAGTTCGAATCGCTTTCCCTGACGGACGTCGGAGACACCTTCGAAACCGAGGCGCGGCAGTGCACGCTGCACCGCCTGGCCCTGGGGGTCGAGGATCTCCGGCTTGAGCATGACGTCGACTACGACGCGTGCCACTGGCACTCCCGGTGTGTGGTGCTGAGCAGGTCCCTTCAGACTACCCGTACAAAATTTCTACTCGCGTAGATTCGTAGAATCCTACGTGACCCCGATCACGATCCCGCATCGACGCGGGGGCGTGGACGGAAAATCCTGGGAAAAACCGCAGAAGAGCGGCAGGACCCCATTGCCTACGGACACGCGGGGGGATTTAGTCGGGCTTCACAATGCAATGCCGGGCACTGTACAAAGGAATTGGCAATAGCCGATACTTTGCTCAATAACAGCCGGACAGTCGACATCTCTCCGACAACTCCGTGACGTCCGCGCACGTCATGACCGTTGATCGCAGAGGTGCCGCACGAAGGGACCGATATTCGTGGCGCAGCGTGTCGTGGTCACTCTCTTTGACGACATCGACGGCTCGGAAGCGGCGGAAACGATCGCCTTCGGACTCGACGGCAAGTCGTACGAGATCGACCTCAATCCAGCCAATGCCAAGGAACTGCGTAAGGCGCTCGAGCCGTACGTCGAGGCCGGCCGCAAGCAGTCGAAGTCCGGGAAGGCGTACACGCACACCGCGCTGACGCCCGACCCGGCCGCGGTCCGCGCCTGGGCCCGATCCAACAAGATGGACGTGCCGCCGCGTGGTCGGATCCCCAAGAAGGTCTACGAGGCGTTCGCCGAGGCGCACTGAGCCGGCCCCCGAGCCGGGTGCCGCGAGACCCCTCCACCGGACCCCTGGAACAACCGACTTGCGCTGACCCCCGCCGGATCAGCTAGAGTCTGGAACACGCCGAGGGGCCAGGCCGAAAAGCCGGAACCCCAGGGTCGTGCGGGTGTAGTTCAGTAGCAGAACATCCCCCTTCCAGGGGGAAGGCGCAGTGTGCAATTCCTGTCACCCGCTCTGCATCCCTTACCGATCGCGCTTGTTGATCAGGTAAGGTGGTGCTCGCGCCGATCGGTGGAAGCTGGTCGGAGGCAATGCGGACGTAGCTCAGTTGGTAGAGCGCAACCTTGCCAAGGTTGAGGTCGCGAGTTCGAGCCTCGTCGTCCGCTCCAGGAAGCAAAGACCCCGGTCAGTCGACCGGGGTCTTTCTCGTGTTCGTGTGTGCCGGCGTCTTCGCCCGGCCGCGGATGTCCGCACCGGTATCGATGTCCTCCCGCGTATCGCCTCCGTGTCCCCCTCCCCGCGTATCGCCGCCCGGTCGCGCCGGGACGCCGTCTGACATTTGTCATGCGGAGTGATGACAACCCGCACTGCTGCCGGAACCCGTCCGCCGGGACGCTGATTTCATGAACACGAACGAGCAGGACGACGTGATTGAGGTCACTGATCTGCGCCGTGTGTACGGGGGCGACGGAAGGGATTTCGAGGCGGTGCGCGGAGTCACCTTCTCCGTGGGCCGCGGTGAGCTCTTCGCCCTCCTCGGCACCAATGGCGCCGGCAAGACATCCACGGTCGAGCTGATCGAGGGTCTCGCTCCCCCGGCCGGCGGGCGCGTGCGGGTCCTCGGGCACGATCCGTACGCGGACCGGGCGGCTGTGCGCCCCCGTATCGGCGTGATGCTCCAGGAGGGCGGCTTCCCTTCCGAACTGACGGTCGCGGAGACCACGCGGATGTGGGCGGCCTGCACCAGCGGGGCCCGGCCCATGGAACAGGCGCTGGACAGGGTCGGTCTCGCGCACCGCTGCGACGTCCGTGTGAAGCAGTTGTCCGGCGGTGAGAAGCGGCGCCTGGACCTGGCACTCGCGCTCCTCGGCGGCCCCGAGGTCCTCTTCCTCGACGAGCCCACGACCGGACTCGACGTGGAAGGCCGCCGGAGCACCTGGGAGTTGGTCCGCGAACTGCGCGACAGCGGGACCACGGTCCTGCTGACCACCCACTACCTGGAAGAGGCGGAGGTGCTCGCCGACCGGCTGGCGATCCTCCACGAAGGACGCATCGCGGCCATCGGCACTCCGGCCGAGGTGACCGCCTCCCAGCCGTCGCACGTCTCCTTCGAGCTGCCCGACGGCTACTTCCCCGGCGACCTGCCCCCGCTGCCGGAACTCGGTGTGATCAGCCATGAGACGGCGGGCCGGGTGATCAGGCTGCGCACCGACGAGCTGCAGCGGACGGCCACCGCCCTGCTGGTGTGGGCAGAGCGGGCACGGGTCGAGCTGCGGGGGCTCGATGTGCGCTCGGCCTCCCTGGAGGAGGCGTTCCTGCGGATCGCGCGGGAGGCGGCGGCGCACGGCGCGAACGGGCCGAGGAGCGCGGAACCGGCCTCGGACGCCCGGAAGAAGGCCGGGCAGTCCCGGAAGGCGACGGCCTCGGACGCCCGGAACGACAGGACCGCCGCGAAAGCGCGGAAGAGGGGGACAGCGGCATGAGCGGAACGGCAGTCACCACCGGCGCCGGCACGGCCGGGACCACGGCCGCAGGACGGACGAGAGCACTGGCACGCGCCGAGCTGACGCTGCTGGGCCGCACCAAGGCGACCCTCGCCGCAGCGGTGTTCGTGCCGCTGGTCATGCCGTTCATGCTCCGCTCGACCGTCGACACGATGGATCTGAAGGGCACCGGACTCACCGTCGCATCGATCCTGCTCCCCTCCTCCATCGGCTTCTCGCTGCTCTTCGCCGTCTACAGCTCCCTGGTGAGCGTGTACGCGGCCCGCCGCGAAGAACTCGTCCTCAAGCGACTGCGCACCGGGGAGCTGCGGGACGTGGAGATCCTCGCGGGCGCCGCACTGCCCTCGGTCGCGATCGGTCTCGCCCAATGCCTGATCCTGACCGTCGCCTACCAGGTGACGCTCGGCGTCGGGGCGCCCAAGGAACCCCAACTCGTCCTGCTGGGGCTGCTGTCGGCGCTCGTCACCTGGCCGGCGCTCGCCGCCGTCACCGCGAGCTTCAGCAAGAGCGTCGAGGGCGCCCAGGTCGCGGCCACCCCCCTGACACTGGTGTCGCTGGTCGGCTCCGGGACCTTCATCCCCCTGGAGATGCTGCCCGGCGGCATGGCCCCGTTCTGCGAACTGCTGCCCCTCACCCCGGTGATCACCCTGATCCGCGGCGGCTGGACCGGGCACCTCTCCGCCCACGACACCGCGGGCGCTCTCTTCATGGCGGTGGCCTGGACCGTGATCGCGGTGTTTGCTGTACGACGGTGGTTCCGCTGGGAGCCGCGGCGGTGACCACGGACGCGGGGGTGGGCATGAGCAGGCCGTCCGGCTGGTGGCGGGGCAAGAGCACACCGGCGAAGGTCGAGACGTACACACGGTGGTCGTTCCACTTCTTCGCCCTGATCGAGGCCGCTTCGATCGGACTGCCCGTCTTCGGGAACGTGTCGACGGGACGGTCCTGGACGCTGTTCCTGCTGGTGTGCGGGCACTCCGTGTTCTGTGCGGTGACCGCCTCGCAGGCGCTGGACTGGACGCGCGGCACCCGGGAACAGCCCAGGCGGACGCTGCTCGCGCTGGCCGTGAGCACCTGCGCGGTGGCCGTCGTGGGTGCCGTCCTCTCCGGCACCCCCTGGCGCCCGGCGAGCGACGGCGAGTTCCTGGTCGCCTCCTCGGTACTCGTCGGCGTCACCGCGTTCGGCACGGGCACGGTCGCGCTCGGGACACGCGACAGGCGGCGCATGACGTACGCCGTGCTCGGCGCGGCCGCGGGGGCCGGCGCGCTCTCCTTGCCCCTCGGCTTCCCGGGCCCCGCCGCGCTGGTCACCGCCTTCCTGGCCCTGCTGACCGCCGGTTTCCTCACGTTCACCGCGGCCTTCTCCGTCTGGCTGCTCAACGCCGTCTACGAACTCGACGAGGCCCGCGAGACCCGCGCCCGGCTCGCCGTCGCCGAGGAACGGCTGCGCTTCGGCCGCGATCTGCACGACGTGATGGGCCGCAACCTCGCGGTGATCGCCCTCAAGAGCGAACTCGCCGTGCAGCTGGCCCGACGTGGACGGACCGAGGCCGTGGACCAGATGACCGAGGTGCAGCGGATCGCCCGGGAGTCCCAGCGGGAGGTGCGTGAAGTCGTACGCGGCTACCGCGATGCCGACCTGGCCAACGAACTGGCCGGCGCGCAGGGCGTGTTGACCGCGGCGGGCATCGACTGCGACATCACCGGCACCGCCGTGGAGCTGCCCGCGCAGGTCCAGTCGGCGCTCGGCTGGGTCGTCCGGGAGGCGACCACGAATGTGCTGCGGCACGGGGACGCCAAGAGGTGCGCGCTGTCCCTGCGGGTGACGGAGGAGCGGGTCACGCTCACCGTCGAGAACGACGGGGTGCCGGACGAGCCGGGACCGGGCCCCGGACCGGACGGCGACCCCGGGCGGAGAGGGACCGGGCTCGTGGGGCTGCGGGAGCGGTTGGGGGAGGTGGACGGGGTGCTGCGGGCCGGTGCGAGCGACGGAGTGTTCCGGCTGGCGGCGGAGGTACCGCTGCCGGCGTCCCCGGACAGAGACAGAGACAGACCCGGAGGCAGCCCCGGAGACAGTCCGGGAGACAGGAGCTCGGACTCGGGGAGCGACGAGACGCGGCGAGGATCGTCGCCCTCGTCCGTTCCGCACCAGGTGAGAGAGGCCACCCCATGACGACCGCACCGCCCGGCGCGGCGACGCCCGAGTCCCCCGTACGACTGCTGCTCGCCGACGACGAGCATCTGATCCGGGGAGCACTGGCCGCGCTGCTCGGGCTGGAGGACGACCTGGTCGTGGTGGCCGAGGCGGCGACCGGACCGGAGGCGCTGGCGATGGCGCGGGCGCATGTGCCCGATGTCGCCGTCCTGGATCTTCAGATGCCCGGAGCCGACGGTGTGAGCGTGGCCACATCCCTGCGGGCCGAACTGCCCGGCTGCCAGGTGCTGATCGTGACGAGTCACGGGCGGCCGGGCCATCTGAAGCGGGCGCTTGCGGCAGGTGTGCGCGGGTTCGTTCCGAAGACGGTCAGCGCGCGGCGACTCGCGGAGATCATCCGGACCGTGCACGCGGGAAACCGTTATGTGGACCCGGAGTTGGCCGCCGACGCGATCTCCGCCGGGGACTCGCCACTGACCGCGCGCGAGGCCGAGGTGCTCGAATTCGCCGCCGACGGGGCGCCCGTGGCGGAGATCGCGGAGCGGGCCGCGCTGTCCCAGGGGACCGTACGGAACTACCTGTCGTCGGCCGCCTCCAAGCTGGGTGCGGAGAACCGCCACGCGGCCGTGCGTCTCGCTCGGGAGCGAGGTTGGGTATAGTGGCTGTCGCGCCACGGCGCATGCGGACGTAGCTCAGTTGGTAGAGCGCAACCTTGCCAAGGTTGAGGTCGCCAGTTCGAACCTGGTCGTCCGCTCCAAAAAGAAGCCCCCGGCCTGTGGTCGGGGGCTTCTTCGTGTGCTCCGGCCGGGACGGGACATCCTTCGGACCGTCGGCTCGGCTGGCTGCCGGGCCCGGCCGGTGGCCGGGCCCGGGGTGGGGTCAGGACCAGCTGAGGCCCGTCAGGCGCTCGTACGCCTCGATGTACTTGGCGCGGGTGGCCTCGACGACGTGCTCGGGCAGGGCGGGCGGCGGCTGCTCGCTCTTGCGGTCCCAGCCCGACTCCGCGGAGGTCAGCCAGTCGCGGACGTACTGCTTGTCGAACGACGGCTGCGCGTGGCCCGGCTCCCACGCGTCGGCGGGCCAGAAGCGCGAGGAGTCCGGGGTCAGCACCTCGTCGGCGAGGACGAGCGTGTCGCCCTCGTAGCCGAACTCGAACTTGGTGTCCGCGAGGATGATGCCCCGGTCGCGGGCGATGTCGCGGGCGCGGCTGTAGACGGCGAGGGTCGCCTGGCGCAGCTCGGCGGCTGTGTCGGGGCCGACCTGACGGGCGACCTCCTCGTACGACACGTTCTCGTCGTGCTCGCCGACCGCGGCCTTGGTCGCGGGGGTGAAGATCGGCGCGGGGAGTTCCGAGCCGTCGACGAGGCCCTCGGGGAGCGCGAGGCCGCAGACCGTGCGGGACTCGTTGTACTCGACGAGGCCCGAGCCGGTCAGATAGCCGCGGGCGACGCATTCGACGGGAGCCATCCGCAGGGACTTGCAGATCAGGGTGCGGCCGGCCCAGTCGGCCGGGGCGCCCGGCGGGAGTTCGGTGCTCAGCACATGGTTGGGCGCCAGTTCGGAGAGCTGGTCGAACCACCACAGGGAGAGCTGGGTGAGCGTGCGGCCCTTGTCGGGGATCTCGGTGGGGAGAACCCAGTCGTAGGCGGAGATGCGGTCGCTGGCGACCATCACGAGGTCGCCCGCCTCGTTCTGGTACAGGTCGCGCACCTTGCCGGTGTGCAGATGTACCAGACCCGGCACCTGGAGGGGCTCGGGCTTTTCGACGAATCCGGACACGGTTCCTCCCCGTGGTTATGTCCAACTGCCTCGATTCTCCCGTATGGGGCGAGCGGGTTTGGACAGGGGGCGTGATGAGCGGGTGCGGGGGCCCGCGGTGCGGGTGTGTCGCGAGGCGCCCCGGCGGGGCTTCCCCGGTCCTGTCTCAGTCGTGTTTGCAGATGCGGTCGAGGAGATTGGCCGTCGCCCGCTGGATACGGGGGTCGACGTGGCCGGGGCGGTCGAGGGCCGGAGACCACGCGAACGTTCCGGATGCGAAGACCAGGGCGCCGGACGGGGCCCGGTAGAGCGAGGTCTCCTGATGGCGGAGGGTGCCCTCGCTGTCCGGGTACGGGGAGTGCGCGAGCAGGATCCGGTCCTGGTGCTCCGGCAGCGGGGTGCGCGGGAAGTAACGGTCCGCCTCACCGGCGACCATGCCTGCCAGTTCCTCACCGTCGTGCGCGCCGGTCGCCTCCCACAGCCAGTGGTCGGCGTTGCGCACGATGAGGGGGTGCGGCTCGGGAACCCGTCCCGCGTACTGGATGCCGATGAGCTGCTGCTCCGGGCGGTCGATCTCCCGCCACAGGGCGGGCCTGCCCGGACCCCGGCGTTTGCGGCAGGTCAGCAGCCGGTCGGCGACGCCCGACGGGGACGGCCCCAACTCCACCTGCCAGTACATGGTGTTGGCGGAGAGGAAGACGAGCGAGGTGCCGTGTTCGCGGGCGAGTTCCGCGGTGCGGCGCATCTGCGGCGACCAGTACTCGTCGTGGCCCGGGAAGACCAGACCGCGGTAGCGGGTGGGGTCGACGCGGCCGGCGTGCAGATCACGGGCGTCGGCGTAGGCGAGGTCGTAACCGTAACGTTCCGCCCAGCGGATGAAGTCGTAGGCGTGCCCCACATGGAGGGGGAGACCCGCGCCCGCGTACGGGCGGTCGAACGAGACGGTCGTCGCGGCGTCGGCCTCGCCGAGCAGTCGGCCGTTCTCGTCCCACGCGTGGTAGAGGCTGGCGCCGGTGTGGCCGTCCTCCGGGTACAGGTTGTACGCCTGCCAGGTGATGTCCGGGAGCAGCAGGAGCAGGTCGGCCGTCTGGTGGTTGCGGACGGTGAAAGGAACGTGGGAGCGGTAGCCGTCGACGGTGGTGAGGACGGCGACATAGGCGCCGACGCTCCAGTAGGAAGGAATCTGCAGGCGCCAGGACAGCCACCAGTGATGGCAGGAGACGGTGCGGTCGGCGGTGAGCGGCGGCGGCTGGACGATGCCGGAGAGCCGGGGGCTCGTGGTGATCTTGCTGGCGCCGTCGCCGCCGTAGTGGCCGATGCGGTAGATGTCGACGCTGAACTCCTGCGGCGGGTCGACCGTGACATGGAAGTCGATGGACTCGCCGGGGGCGGCGGCACCCGTGGTGGTGAAGCCCTTGATCTGGCGGTGGACGTCGTCCGCGGAACGGGGACCTCCGGGACCGGTGCGCGCGCGGGTGCCTGAGGTGGAGCGCGGGGCCGGGATCCGGGAGGGCTCGGTCGCCGGGTGGGGCGCCTGGGGCGCGTCGGTGTCCAGGTACCACGGGACGACATGGCCCGTGTCGTCGAAATAGGTCTCACTGCCGCGGAGCCAGGGAACGGGGCCCTGGCCGAAGGGATCCGTGACGGCGTGCGCGAGTGCTCCCGACTCCCAGCGGCGGATCTGCTCCGACCCCATGCCTGCTCCCCTCCCTCGTGCCCCCGTCGTACTGGTAAGCCCTTGCGCTGTGTGCGATCGGTCCCAGCACATCACATTACGCACGCAGTCCGTCACCGTTCGTCGCGAATTGGCGTGAGTGGAACGGATGGCTCCGCCTGGGCCGAGCCGACTGCGAGTGGTTGGGGCCGGGTGGGGCCGGGTGGACGGTCGTCAGACCAGGCGGACCGGTTTCTCCGGGCGGACGCCGAGATGGCGGAGCCAGTCCCGCAGGGGCGTGGGGTCCCCGGTCTCTATGAGGGTGAGGACCCGGGGGCCGAGGTCGGCGGCCCGTTCACCGGCGACGAGGAGGGACGGGCCGTCCAGCCAGTCGAGTCCGGGGGCCGCCCCGGCGGTGTCCATCGCGGCGCAGCAGACCATCGCCGTGACATGGTCGGCCAGCAGCTCACGACCGGTCCTGGGTGGCTGGAGGGGGAACAGCGGAAGCATCCGGTCGTCCCAGAGGGCGTGGTCGGGGCCCTGTTGCTCGGCACCTCCGGAGGGCGGGGGCGCCGCCGGGGCGGACGCCTCCTCGCGGGCCACTTCCGCGGTGAGCCCGGCCGCGAGGGCCGCCGACCGCTCGTTCCCCACGGCGAGGTCCGGATCGTCGCTCTCGGCGATCCCCATCTCCCCGTACGCGTCCGTGCGGTGGACCGCGAGGGCGGCTCCGGGGTCCCGATCCGGGGCAGGAGTGGCTCCCGGCGGTGCGGACAGGTGGTCCAGCACGCGGGCCAGGGTCGGTCCGTCCGCCTCGGGCAGCGCGGGGTCGGCGGGGTGCCGGACGCCGAGCGCGTCCAGGACACGGTGGAGTCGGGCCGCGTCGGTGCGCCACTTGCGGTCGACGACCTCGTCCGGATAGTCCTGCCAGTCGACCGGCGCCCAGTCGGGGCCGGCCTCGGCGGGACCGCCGTGGAACAGCCGGGCGGCGAGCAGCGAGGCCGCCTCGTCCACCGTGCCGGGCTCTTCGAGCAGGTCGCAGGCGGGGCGTTCACCGAGACGGGAGGTGAAGCCCTCGGCCAGCCGGTCGCGGCGGGACAGTTCGGTCAGCGCGGCGACGACGCCGACGTCCAGCCTGGAGGGCCAGCGGCCCATCCGCCAGGCGGGCAGTGCGACGCGGGTCAGCAGGCGGTCCCAGCCCGCGTACGCCAGACCCACCTGTTCCTGGGCGACGATCCGCACGCCGTAGTCCACAGCCTGTGCGCGCTCGGCCGCCGCGGACGCCACCCCTCGCTCCATCTCGGCCGCATGGACCCGGCAGCTGCGCAGCAGGAGACGGGTCACCCAGCCCACACCGGCCAGGACCGTGCGGGACAGCGGGCCGTGCCCGGGGGCCGAGGTCACGGCCACGGCCGCGTCCAGACCCCTGACGAAACGGCGGGCCGCAGCTATGTCCGGGTGCGCCGACGGGCCCGTACCGGCGACGACCGGGGCGAGGACCGCCCGCAGCTCGCCGACCCGCATCCACCACAGGAAGGGGGAACCGATGACGAGGACGGGGGCGGCGGAGACCCGGCGGGCTCGGTTCGTCAGCGCGGGGACCGGGTGGCCCGCGACCAGACTTCCGCGTCGGCCGTCCGGGCCGGCCGGCTCGTCCACGCCGCCCGACGAGAACCGGCGGTGCGCCCGGTGGGTGCGGTCCTCCAGCCAGCTGTCGCAGTCGGGAGTGAGCGCTATCGCCGACGGGGCCGGAACGTCGAGACGGTCGGCCAGGTCACGGACCATCCGATAGAGATCGGGGGCCGAATCCTCGGAGATCGGGACCGTGGGGCTCATCGCCGGCCTGGAGCGGGCCACGACCAGCGCGATGCCCGCCGCCGCGACAAGGGCGACAACGGCGAGGACCGTCACGATCCACCGCGCGATCCCCCAGGGCCTGCCGGTGATGCGGCCGGTGGAGCCACCGACGAGCAGCACGACGGCCACGGCCGCGGGCAGCAGGGCGACGGCCAGCGCCCTGCTGCGGACGCGCAGCACAGCGAGAGCCCGGGAGCGCGCGGTCTGCGCGCCCACCTCCACACCCATACCGGTCACGACCGGACGTCACCCCCTATTGTCCGCCGGGCCCCGACCTTTTCACGGCCGGTGCCGACGGATGCCCTGGCGTTGGTCACTCCCCCACTGTGGCACCCGCCACCGACATCGCAATGCCGGTGGGCCAAGTGCCGGAATGCTTTCGCCGCACCCTAGTTGGGGCCCCGGCCCCAGTCAGCCGGATAGGCCATCGGTCACTCGATGGAATGGCTCTGGGGAAAGGTGGATGACGGGGGGCCCTGGGCGGGCCCCCGGTTCCGTACAGAAACCCGCAGGTGAAAGGGTCCGTGCGCAACGTGACAAAGCCCCGGATTCCGTACGGAACCCGGGGCTCGGTGATGCTATGGGGGATCTGGGGCTATGCCTCGGCCGCCGCCTTCGCCGCGATGTCCGTGCGGTGCTGCGAACCCTCCAGGCCGATGCGGGCGACCGCCGCGTAGGCGCGCTCGCGGGCCTCGGAGAGGCTGGATCCGATCGCTGTGACGGACAGCACACGGCCGCCCGCGCTCACCACCGCTCCGCCCTCGTGCCGGGTGCCGGCGTGCAGGACGTACGCGTGCGGGGCGTCCTCGGCGGCCACCGCGTCGAGCCCGGTGATCGGGTCGCCGGTGCGCGGGGTGTCCGGGTAGTTGTGCGAGGCCACGACCACGGTGACCGCCGCGTTCTCGCTCCAGCGCAGTGGTTCCAGATCGGCGAGAGTGCCGTTCGCGGACGCCAGCAGGACACCGGCCAGCGGGGTCTTCAGACGGGCGAGGACCACCTGGGTCTCGGGGTCGCCGAAGCGGGCGTTGAACTCGATGACCCGCACGCCACGGCTGGTGATCGCCAGACCTGCGTACAGAAGTCCGGAGAACGGTGTGCCGCGGCGGCGCAGTTCGTCGACGGTCGGCTGGAGGACGGTCTCCATGACCTCATCGACGAGCTTCGGGTCCGCCCAGGGCAGCGGCGAGTAAGCGCCCATGCCGCCGGTGTTCGGGCCTTCGTCGCCGTCCAGCGCGCGCTTGAAGTCCTGGGCGGGCTGGAGCGGGACGACGGTCGTGCCGTCGGTGATCGCGAAGAGGGAGACCTCGGGGCCGTCGAGGAATTCCTCGATGACGACGCGGTCGCAGGCGTTGGCGTGCGCGCGCGCCGCGTCGAGGTCGTCGGTCACGACGACGCCCTTGCCGGCCGCCAGTCCGTCGTCCTTCACGACGTACGGCGCTCCGAACGCGTCGAGCGCCTCCTCGACCTCCTCCGGCGTCGTGCAGACGTACGAGCGTGCCGTGGGGACGCCGGCACCCGCCATCACGTCTTTCGCGAACGCCTTGGAGCCCTCCAGCTGCGCGGCCTCCCCGGAGGGGCCGAAGCAGGGGATGCCCGCCGCGCGCACGGCGTCGGCGACACCGGCGACCAGCGGGGCCTCCGGGCCCACGATCACCAGTTCGGCGCCGAGCTCCGTGGCCAGCGCGGCCACGGCGGCGCCGTCGAGGGCGTCGACCGCGTGCAGTTCCGCCACCTCCGCGATCCCGGCGTTCCCGGGAGCGCAGTACAGGGCGGTGACGTCGGGGTCGAGGGACAGGGAGCGGCACAGGGCGTGTTCGCGGGCGCCACCACCGATGACAAGGACCTTCACGGGGGTCAGCCTAGCCTCCGCACGAGGGTGCCCTTGTGGGGGCTTCCGAAGCGGAGGGGGTACGGCGCTGGTGCGATCCTCCAAGAGACGCCTCCGATCGACGCCGTCCCCGATGCGCCGGGCGGTGTGATCAGGAGGTGCTTCGAGGGGGCTTGCGAGGCGCTTCGGGCGCTTCGCTTGTGGAGGCCGCGGGCTCTCGCGGGGAATGTTCCTGGACGCGATGGGCCGCGCGCCGAGGCCGGCTCCGGGATCGGCGGCGGCCGACACCCGACCACCCTCCCGAAACCCGCTCAAGCAGCGGTCCGAGTGGCGCGGGATGCAACAGGAGCCGGTTGCCGGAGGCACTACCCGAGGCGCAGGTGCACGGAGGCGCTGGCCGAGGGGCGAGGCTCAGCTGCACGAAGGCGCGAGGCTCAGGTGCAAGGAGGCGCTAACCGAGGCGCGAGGCCCAGCGGCAAGGAGGCCCTGGCCCAGGCGCACGGCTCAGCCGCACGCAAGCGCTAACCGAGGCGCAAGGCCCAGCCGCCGCAAGCGCTGGCCCAGGCGCACGCAAGCGCTAACCGAGGCGCAAGGCCCAGCCGCCGCAAGCGCTAACCGAGGCTCGGATGAACCGGGGGGCGCGTCCGTGGCTCCGATGGACCGGGAGGCGGCGTCCGAGGCTCCGATTAACCGGGAGGCGGCGTCCGCAGCTCCGACGAACTGGTGGGCGACTCCTCGTGCACCGGGAGCCGGCGCCGGGCCGGCCCTGTCATTCGTTCGAGAACTCCTCGACCACCGTCGCCCCGAGCTCGCGGACGATCAGCTCGTGGCCGGAGAGGGCGGACTCGTCCAGGTCGGGGTCGTCGTCCTCGGGGGTGTCGTCCTCGGGGGCGACCGGCGGCGGCTCGTACGACGGGGCCGGGGCCGACGCGTGCGCGGACATGCCCTGGCCCTGGGGACGGCCCCCGGACGGGCCGGACTGCTGGGCCGAGGGCCCGGAGGCCGGAGCGGACGGCTGCTGAGGCGCGGGGCGCTGGCCGGCGGGAGCCCCGCCGTAACCACCGGCGCCACCGCCACCACCGCTGCCGCTTCCGTAGCCGCCGCCGGCGCTGCCGCCCCCGCCGTAACCGCCTCCGCCGCCGAACCCGCCGCCCGCCGGAGCGGCCGGCGGTGCCGAGCCGCCCGAGGCGTCCACGATGGCCTCGACCTTCCACTGCACGTTGAACTGCTCCGCGAGCGCCTGCCGCAGCACATCCTCGCTGCCGCTGCTCGCGAAGTTGTCCCGTGCCCCGGCGTTGACGAAGCCGATCTGCAGGGTCGTACCGTCGAAGGCCGTGACCTGCGCGTTCTGGCTCAGCAGGATCCAGGTGAACCGGCGGCGGTTCTTCACCGCCTCCAGGATGTTCGGCCACAGCACGCGGGGGTCGAGACCGCCCGCGGCCGGTGGCGCGGCCGGAGCGGGAGCCTGGGGCGCTCCGTGAGCGGCCGCAGGAGGAGCGGGGGCGGCGGCGGGCGCCGGTGCGGACTGCGCCGGAGCCGGGCCGCTTCCCGCGGGCGCCGCCGTGGGCCAGCCGCCGGGGCGCCGGCCACTGCCGGCGGCGGTCGCGGTGGGCCAGGCACCGGGCGCGGCCCCCGCGGGAGCACCGGCCGGGGCCGCGGGCTGCTCGGGCGCCACGGGAGCGTACGAAGGCGCACTTGTCGGGGCCGGAGCCGTGACGGACGCCGCGGGTGCCACAGGCTCGACGGGAGCGGAGGTCCCGGGTACTGCTCCCGGCACGGCTCCGGCACCCTCACCGGCTCCCGCCGGTCCCGCTCCCGGCCCTGCGCCGTGTCCCGCTCCCCGGGCCGCGGCACGGGCCGCCGCGGGACCGCCCCCGGGAGGAACCGCCGCCCCGGCCTGCGGGACCGGCACCGCGCCGTGCACCTCGGGTCCGGGCACGTAACCCATGGCGGGCGCCGCTCCACCGCCGGAGAAGTTCACCCCGCGCTCGATACGGTCGAGGCGGGCCATGACGGACCGCTCGTCCCCGTAGGCGGCGGGCAGCAGGACGCGCGCGCAGATGAGTTCGAGCTGGAGGCGCGGCGAGGTGGCTCCACGCATTTCCGTGAGCCCGTCGTTGACGAGGTCGGCGGCGCGGCTCAGCTCGGCGGCGCCGAAGACCCCGGCCTGCGCCTGCATGCGCTCCACGACCTCGACCGGGGCGTCGATGAGCCCCTTCTCCGCCGCGTCCGGGACTGCCGCCAGGATCACCAGGTCCCGCAGCCGCTCCAGCAGGTCGGCGACGAATCGCCGCGGGTCGTTACCGCCTTCGATGACGGTGTCCACCACTTCGAACGCGGCGGCTCCGTCCCCCGCCGCGAACGCCTCGACGACGGCGTCCAGCAGCGAGCCTTCCGTGTACCCGAGCAGTGAGGTCGCCATGGCGTACGTCACACCGGCCTCGGCGGCACCCGCGAGCAGCTGGTCCATCACGGACATGGAGTCACGCACGGACCCCGCGCCCGCCCGTACGACCAGGGGGAGCACGCCGTCCTCGACGGGGATCCCCTCCTGCCCGCAGACCTCGCCCAGGTACTCGCGCAGGGTGCCCGGCGGCACCAGCCGGAACGGGTAGTGGTGGGTCCGCGACCGGATCGTCCCGATGACCTTCTCGGGCTCGGTCGTGGCGAAGATGAACTTGAGGTGCTCCGGGGGTTCCTCGACGACCTTCAGCAGCGCGTTGAAACCGGCCGACGTGACCATGTGGGCCTCGTCGATGATGTAGATCTTGTACCGGCTGCTCGCGGGCCCGAAGAAGGCCTTTTCCCGCAGGTCACGGGCGTCGTCCACACCACCGTGCGAAGCCGCGTCGATCTCGATGACGTCGATGGAGCCCCGGCCGTTGCGGGCCAGGTCCTGACAGGACTGGCACTCCCCGCACGGGGTCGGTGTGGGCCCCTGCTCACAGTTCAGGCAGCGGGCGAGGATGCGCGCGCTCGTGGTCTTGCCGCACCCGCGCGGACCGCTGAACAGGTACGCGTGATTGACCCGGTTGTTCCGCAGGGCCTGCTGCAACGGGTCGGTGACATGCTCCTGCCCAATGACCTCGGCGAACGACTCCGGGCGATAGCGGCGGTACAGCGCGAGAGACGACACGTCTACGAGGTTATAGGCGCCCACTGACAACACGGACCGCCCTGAGCGCATCCCGGGCGCGACCCCGGCCGCATCCGGTCCCCGGCCGGCCCCAGAGCCGCCCCAGCAGGCCTCCAGCGGCCGTCCCGGAAACGCAAGCGCCCCCCACGCACCCGCCAGAGCCAACCTACCCTTGCTGCCTTCCGGCCCTGGGGGAGTTCAGTCAGATAGCGCCACGTGAGGGGCTCCGCAAAGAGTACAGGATGCTGGGGGTGGGGAACGAGTTCGCGAGCACTCCTCAACGTCTTGTATTGTTTGCCCCGGAGGATTCGCCTAGTGGCCTAGGGCGCACGCTTGGAAAGCGTGTTGGGGGCAACCCCTCACGAGTTCGAATCTCGTATCCTCCGCCAGTGCCTCACCGGGCACGATGTCGAAGGGCCCCGCTGCTTGCAGCGGGGCCCTTCTTCGTTGGCCGTCTCAGTTTCCGTCTCAGTTGGATTTTTCTTGGGCTCCGGGCAGCTCCCAGAGCGCCTGCCCGACCTGCTGCGCGACTTTCCGGAGCATCGGTCCCGTGACGTGCATGTACCGAGCGCGCATCCGAGCCGCTCCCCCGGGCTCCCATCCCATGATCGCGTCGACCACGACGTCCGGAACGCCAAGGATCAAGAGCACGGTCGCCGCCGTGTGGCGAGCGTCATGAAGACGTCCGTCCCGAACCCCCGCATCCCTGAGAAGCCGCTTCCACACGTGGAAGTCCGTGTTCGGGCTCAGCGGTCCACCGATCGGTGAGGCGAAGACGTACCCCTTGCCCTCCCAGTCCGCACCGGCCGCGATCCGCTCGCGCTCCTGGACCTCTCGGTGCTGCCGGAGAATCTTGATCAGCGGATCGGGCAGACCGATCGTGCGGCGTCCCGCCCGCGACTTCGTGGACTTGTGCTCACGCCGGGTCTGCTGCCGCTTCGGGCAGTAGCCCGCCTTCCGACCGCACGGGCTGTCCTCGCAGCCGTGCGCGTATTTGGGCCGAAGTCTGTTCTTCCGGATGCGGACGTATCCCGCGTCCAGGTCGACGTCCTCCCAGTGGAGCCCGAGTGCTTCCCCTTGCCGAAGCCCCAGCGCCAGGGCTACGACCCAACGCGCGCTGTTGCGGAGTTTGGCCGCCTCGACGAGCAGGCTCTGTACCTCCTCGATGGTGAACGGCTCGATGTCCTCCTCTTCGAGCCGTGGAGCCTTCGCGATCTCCGCAGGGTTGTTGGGTACGTGCCCGCGCCGTACAGCCTCGCTGAGGGCCGTACGGACCGTGCGGTGCACGTGGTGAGCAGTGCCCGCCGCACTGCCGGCGCCCTGCATCTTTTGGTAGAAGCGCTCCAGGTGCTCGGGCTCCAGCCGCTCAAGCCGATGGGCGCCCAGGCCCGGGACCAGGTGCACGCGGACGTCCACCTCGTACCCGGCATACGTGTTCTCGGAGACGTACGGCTTGGCAATGTTCTCGACCCAGTGCTCAAGCCAGTTCTGGACGGTCCATCCCTTGCCGGGCTTCCGGAGCTTCTTGTCGTCCCGGGCCCGCTCCATCTCGCGGACGGCCTTGGTCACCTCGGCCTTGGTCTTGCGCTCGATGTGGCGGCGGTCGGGCTTGCCGTCATCCTTGACACCGACCGTCACTCGACCGTGCCATTTCCCGTCCTTACCGAGGTAGATCGATGAGGCGCCATTGGGCTGCCGGGTGCGCTTCTCTCCTGACATGCGAACCCCTCTCAGGCCGCGTGAGCGGGTCGGTGGCGGAGCTTGGAGACGTAGGCCGGCACGGCATCGACGGGAACCCGGCGGAGCCGACCGACGGTGACGGACTCGATCTCTCCCGAGAGGACGAGCCGAAAGCACGTCGTCCGGCCGATTCGAAGCCGTCGGGCCGCCTCCTCCACGGTCAGCAGGACCAAGGACGGGTCGGGCTCGTAGGAATCAGCCATGGGTGGTCCCTTCCTCCGCATCTTGGGAAGCGGGTTGCGAGGGCCGAATCTGGGCGAGCCACGACTCGGCGTCGGTCAGGCCGGTGCCGGCGAAGCGCCAGTGGGAGAGGACGAGAACGGTGTCCGGGGCGGGCAGCGGGTGGCCCGCCTCGGCGGCGCGTTCGCGGGTCTCGGCTTCGTTGTGGTCGGCGCGTTCCTGGCGAAGGGCACCGAGGGTGACGGAGTAGGCGCGGGACTTGGTGGAGAAGTGACCACGGAAGCCGAGCATGTGGGCCCACTTGCGCAGGCGCAGTTCTTCGAGCTCCGACAGGCCTCCGAGGCGCCAGCAGGTGAGGATCATCTGCCGGGCGTGGTCGGTGACTTCGGCGCCGATGAGATCGGTGATGGGGTTTCGGATCGGGCGGTCGAGCGTGCCTGTCGCGCTTTCGGCGCCTTTCGTTGCGTACTTGGCGATGTACGCGGCGACGGCACGGCTGCTCAAGTTGGTGGCGCCGGTGAAGTCGGCGGACTGGATGGGGCGGACGTCAAGCTGTTCGCCGAAGCGGAAGGTGTGAGCGCGGCCGTCCAGGGCCGGGCCGGGTGTCTCGGCGAGGGCGGCGGCCGAGCGGATGGCGTCGGTGAGGAGTTCGGTGGTGGCCCAGGTCGGCGGGGTGTCCTCGGCTCCGTCCGGGCCGTCGAGGCGGATCACGGCATGGAAGTGGACGGCGCCCCGTCGCTGATACTCGGCGACCTTGGCGTACGACACCTTCAGGCGGTCGCGTAGCTCCGAACGGCCGATGCCCACGCGAGACGCAAGCTGCTGGCGGAGGTACGTGACGAAGCGGGCCCATAAGGCACCGGCGTGGGCGTTCCACAGGACGGCGGCGCGGTAGTCGTAGCGGTCCGCATCCAGAGGGGTGCCGAGAACGGCGTCGCCGTCCGCGTGCAGGCGTCCACAGCGGCAGCGCCCGCCACCGGGCCGGTTGTGGACGGGGCCGAAGGACGGTGCGGTGAAGGTGGCGAAGACGCGGGGGTGTTCGGCGACCGCGGGACCGATGCCCTTGCCGCCGCTCAGGCCGGCGGTGACGAGGTGGAAGGTGTCCCGGCGGTAGACCTCGGCGCAGGCGGCACAGCGGGTTGCGCGTCGGTTGTTGCAGCGGATGAGGAGTTGCCCGGCGGGAAGGTCGCGGTCGACGATCTCTCGGACGATTTCGCCAGTGGCGGCGAGGATGTCCAGGCGACGCCCCTCCATCCGTACGGGCAGCTCGCAGCCGCCGAGTCGTTGGATCTGGTGCGCGTACGTGCTGAGGTCGCCGTGATGGGCGAGGGCCGCCAGTTGGCGGACGGCTCCGGTCGGAGCCTCGGGACGCATGTGCGGGTTCCTCCTTGAGGGAACTGGATTCGAGACGAACACCTGGCCCGTCCAGGGGGCTAGACACCGTGGGCATGCCAGTGCGCGGAAGAGATAGAAGTCAGCGGCGGTCGCTCTTGAGGATTGAGCGGATGGTGACGGCGCAGACGGCCACGGAGGCGGCGGTGATCGCGACGGCGAGAAGCATGGAGACCAGGACGGCCCCCACGACCAGGACGACGGCGGAGCCTCCCACCACGAGGGTCAGCGCGCTCCCCGGGGTGAGCTGCACGGCAGGACGGTTCGAAGCCCCCGCCGCTGTGGGAGCAGGCGCCGCAGCACTCTGGAAGGGAACCGGGCTGTGGACGGTCGAGGGCGGCGCGGCAGGTACCGGAGCGGTGTCCATGGGCGGGTACTTGGGCTTGAACATGGGGCGGATTCCCTTCCGTGCGGTTGCGTTACTTGAGGGCGGGGTCGATGGCGGGGGCGAGGAAGCTCCCGGCGGCGAGGTAGCCGCCGAGGAGGAGCACGACGACGAGCCACCACGGTGGGCGGACGAGCCGGACCCCGAGGGCCCCGACGACGAGGAGGGCGAGCCAGAGCGGGACGTGCATGGCTGTCGTCTCCTGTCAGGCGCGGCAGCGGTGGATGCGGGCGGCGAGTTCGGCGGCGGCGCGGCTGTCGTACTCGGCGGAGAAGTCGCAGTGCGGGGCGGTGCAGGCGGCCACGTGTCGGCTTCGGCCCCTGGAGAGGTACGAGGCGACCTGGACGGGGCCGATGCGGCGGACGTCGCGGAAGCGCGGGTTCATGGCGGGCGTCTCCCTGGTCAGAGGTGCGCGGCGACGGCCGGCGTCATGGACGCGGGCAGGCCGAGCCGGGCACGGATGGTGTCGGGATCGGCGGGTTCACCGGTCCTGGAGTGGAGCTCTCGGGCGAGCGCTTGGGCACGGTCGACGAGGGCGGGCGGGAGGTGGACGGTCGAGGCGGGCGCCGGTGCCGGGCCCGGGTCGGCCGCGGGCTCCAGGACCGGGACGGGGTCCGGATCGGTCGCACCGCTTGCTGCCGGTTCGGAGAGTGCGGAAGTCGGGGTCGAGGCCACCAAGTCCCCCGCCTCGGATACAGCCGACGCGCGGTCGACGGAATCCGGGGCACGGGGTGTGTGGGCCAGCAGGGTGCCGCCGAAGAAGGCGACGGCCGGCCAGCCCGCGACGACCACGCGGAGCAGGGCGGGAACGTGGGCCAGGTCGAGGAGTCCGGCGGTGGCGATGTTCGCGCCGAGGGACGCGGCAAGGGCGACCAGGAACCACAGCCGCGGCCCGCCGGAGGGGAGCCCCGAGCGCTGCTGTTCGCGCATGCGCCGCCAAGCGGCGACCAAGAGCAGGTCGACGGAGACCGGATAGGCCCACGCCTTCCAACCGCCCTGTCCAGCCGCTTCGGCCAGGTCGTGCAAGTGCGAGAAGGACAGGGCGCCCGCGATGACGGCTTGAATGATCACGGCGTCCACACGGGCCGAGAAGACACGCATTGGCGCGGACTCCTTCCGGTTCGAGGCATGGGAGAGGTAGGGACACGGCGCCAGGCAGTCACGCCGACCGAGGTGGAAAGGGCTGTTACTCGATCACCGGGCGCGCGGCGGACACGGCAGCGGTCGAGGGCGACGGCTTGTCGGTGGCCAGGGCTGCGTGCGGCCGGAAGGCGGCGAGGCGGGGCAGGGCCGGGACCAGGTCCGCGGTGGCACGGCAGACGGCTGCGGCGTCGTCCAGCGTGAGGTGCGGTGAGCGGGCACGAGACCAGCCGCCCGAGGAGTCACCCACGACAGCCACGCCGGGTCGGTCGGCGGGAATTCCGGTCGCGGCGAGCGCGGCTTCCGTGGAAATGTCAGCAAGGGCCATGTTCGCGGAGGACTCGTCGTTGACTCGGTGGCATACGCGGCCGGTGAGCTGGGCCCGCAGCATGGTGGCGCCCTTGCCGAGTTCGGAGCCGAAGCGCTGTCCGCACACCTCCAGGTAGATGCCCGCGGCACGGCCGAGCTGGGCGATGCGGATCAGCTTGGTGACCATGGCGTCCCGACGTTTCTCGTCATCACGGCTCGCGGCGAGGAAGAGTTCCGCCACCTCGTCGACGACGACCACGATCGGTACGGGCCGCACCGCATCGGGCAGGCCCCACACGTCGGACGTGAGCACGGCGTCCGGGCCCGCTCCGGAGGTGACGCCGATCAGCCGGAACCGTTCCTCCATCTCCTCCAAGAGCACGTCCAGGAGTTCGTTCGCACGGTCCGAAGTGTCGGCCAGCGCGGACAACCGGGGGGCGAACGGCGCCAGTTCGACGCCCCACTTGCAGTCGATGCCGACGAGGACGACCCGTTGCCGGGCCAGACCGCACAGCAGGTTGCGCAGGTAGACGGACTTGCCCGACTGGGTGGCGCCGAGGATCAGTTCGTGCGGCACCGTTCGGAAGTCCCGCACGTGCCAGCTCCCGTCGTCCCGCAGGGCGAGAGGCAGTGTCAGCGGTCCGCCAGAGAGCCGGCGCCGGGCGGGACGCACATTGGCGAGTACGTCCCATCCGATGAGCCGTAGTTCGAGGCGTCCCGGCTTGGTCGGGCGGATGTGGACGGCGTGCGCAGCCCAGGCGTGGCGCAGCCGGTCAGCGGAGGCCATGAAGTCCTCCGGCGCCTGTCCGGTCGCCATACGCAGTCGCATCACGAGCCCAGAGCCTGTGGGCAGGGGAAGTGACCGGCGCGGCGGGACGGGCGCCGCCTCCCGCCCCATCATCCGGGCCGTTGCCCGCCGTACAGCCGAAGCCGGGACGGTCAGGCCGCACGCATCCATGGTGGCGCGGTACGTGGTGAGCACCCGCAGCGCGACGACCGGATAACCGATGAGCCACCAGAAGACGACCGGTAACCGGCGCCGCAGTACCTGCAAGATCACGGCCAGGGTCACCAGCGCCAGGAGCAGTGTCCACACGGGGTCGGTCATGGCGCTCAGCCCTGCACCGGGGCAGGGACGTTGGCCATGACGGCATCGGCCCGGTAGGCGATCCCGTGCCGGGCGCGACCGCCGAACTCGCTCTCCCACGGCCGTGCGACCAGGCCGGAAAGGATCACCGGCGTACCCATGACCAGACCCTCGCCGACGCCCTTGGCGGGCACGGTCACCTTGACCATGTCCGAGCCACCCTGGGCGATGAACACCACCTCCAGCACCATCAACCGGTCGTTGGTCACCGGGTCCACGGCGATCTCGCCCGTCTGCCGGTCCTTCACCTTCACCTCGGGCAGCTTGGTGACAAGCAGCGTCGCGGCCGAAGTGTCCACGGGAATGACACGCATTCTGTTGACCTCACTGTGTCTGTGACGCCGCTTCCGACGTCACCTTGATTGGATACCCCCCTAGACAGCAAAAGGAGGGAACCGCCCCGATCGTCTAGGGGGGTTGACGACAACAGTAAGCCGACAGCCCGTCAACTGTCTAGGGGGGTATACGAGATGTCTGGGCGCATCATCGAGATGCTGACCGGATCAGCGAGTGGCGGCGGAAGGACATCCCGTGCGCTGCCAGCCCTACACTCCATCCCCATGCCGCCCCAGAACCAGACCACAGGCTCCACTGGTGAACAGTTGTCGATCATCGACACCCTGATCACTCAGCCGTTCCCTGAGGGGAGGGGGGACACGAAGACGGAACACGGCTGGGGCGGAGCTGGCTTTCACATAGTCATCCTGCGGGCGACCCAGGATTTCTGGGAGGACCGAAGCCCCGAAATTGTCGAGCCAGCGGTCCAGGAACTGGAGGCCGACCTCACCGCAGTAGCCCACGCCCTGACTGAGCGTTGGGGCGATCCGACCACGGTCGACCTGTGGCCATACCTCGGACTCGACGACCCGGACTATCCCAACACCGAGCCCGCGCCCGAGCCTCTGTGCTCCTTGTGCAGCGTCGCCGTCACCATGCTGGCGTGGCGGATACCGTCCAGCGGCCGTTGGCTCGGGCTGACGATCGGACAGGGCGACAGGGAGCTCCCGTTCGAACTCCTCGCCGCCGTCGGCGAAGAGTCTTCGTTCCCACAATGAACCGCATCACTGCCCGCACCCCGGCCCCGCGCCATCGTCCACAGAACACAGCGCTACGGCAGAACCCAATGCAGGATCGTCGCGTCATCCTGCGCTTTTCCACGCGGCCAGCACTGACCGTCAGGGTCGTCGGCCTCCGCGTCTCGCACCCGCCGAATCACCTCGCCAGGACCGGGAGTAGTGACGAGCGCGAACAGCTCACCCCAGGTGGCGAGTTCGAACCGGTCGACAAGACGAGTGGCCCCATCGCTCATCAGAACCACGGATGCCAACGAATCCAGCGGAACAGAACCGGTGAGCGCATGTTGGGCCGCTTCCGGGTCGGGCCCCGCGATCCAGAAACCTTCAGGACGGTTACGCAGCCTGGTCAGGGCATCCCTATAGTCCGCGAGCGCATCAGCATGTTCGGGCGAGCCCGTAGGCAACTCATCTACAGAGCCACGCAGTTGCTTGCCAACTTCGTCCAGTCGGCGGTCCGTAACGACGTCGACCGTGTCGTCACTGCCAGCCATAAGAAGCGCCGAGTCCCCCAGGACTAGGTATTCCAGGACGCCCGCCCTGGTCCTCGCAGCAACGACGGTGCTCGTCGGGCTTGCCGGATGGCGCAGGTCGCAGTCACCGTCATGCAGGGAACGGACGGCGCGGATCGCTTGGCCCAGACACTCGGCCAGCGGGAGAGCTGGCTGGACGACGATCGTGCCGAGCAGAACCCCTCCCAGCGTCGAGGAGAACCAGGCGACACCGTGCTTGCAGCCGGTCTGCCCCCCGGCCACTCCGGCACCGTCGAGGAGTACCGCGACCCCGGGAGAGGCAGCGGTGAAATCCTCGTTCGGGGCGTCGGGCGCCGCGGGGAGCGAGGCCAGCGAGATCGTCACGCCGCCGGCTCCTCGTCGTGACGGTAGAGCGGGCAGAGCAGTTCGACGTTACGGGGTTCACCGGTCTCGGGGTCGTACTCGACTCCCACGAGAGTGGAGAAGCGATGTTCACCGACCTGTCCCCACAAGGTGTTCAGGTCTGAGGCGAGCAACTGGACGACGCCGAGGGAGCCTTGCGTATGGATTCCGGCAATGGCCAACAGCGAGCCCGCTCCGTCAGGCCGAGGCAACCTGCCGAGATACCCGACGTCGTACGGGCGGGCAGGGTCGCCGTCCTGGCCGGACCGGTACACGGTGTCCGTGCGTCCGTCGACAACCGTCCACGGCCCGTCGTCCGCCTGCTCCCAGCGCAGCACCGGATCCTGACCGTAGGTGTCCCACATCTGCTGGGACATCCGTGGGCCGCAGACCACGACCAGACCGTCACGGTTGAGGTCGATGTCGCCACTCACCGATACGTGTTCGGAGAGGACGTCGAGCCCGTACGACCGCGCCAGGTCCTCCAGCCGCTTGCCCGAGCTGACGTCGTCCACAGCGACCACCGTCCGCCCGCGCTCATCATCGCGGCGCAAAGGCGTGGCCACGGTGACGGCGCCCCGCCCAAGAAAGGCTCCTTCGGGAGCCGGTCCGGTGTGCCGGATCTGATGAATGCGCCCGCGGCTCAGGCCGGCCTTTGCCGCGATCTGCGCATACGACAGCCCCTGCGCATGCAGGTCCTGAACCACACGCCGACGCAACCGAGCGAGTTCCGTAACTTCCTGCTGCGCGTCGGCCAACCTGGTCGTGACCTCACGCAGCAGCAAGTACGGATCATCGATGGCCGCGATCCGCTGCAACTCGTTCGACATGCCCACACCTCCTAGACGCACCCAGGAGTCTAGGGCCCTAGACGATTCGGGCGGGAGACGCCGTCCCGTACGAACATCAACCACATAGAAGCCGGACCGATAGCCAGGGACGCCACGAGGGCTCACGGGCCGCCACCCTCCGGAAGTACAACGCGGTCGGCCAGGCCAACGGGGATCACGCGCCGGCTCGCGCGAGTTCGGCCCAGACGGACCGACCGTGCATCCGCTCCTTCACTCCCCAGTCCTTGGCGCAGGTCGCCATCAGCAACAGCCCCCGGCCCCCCTCTTCCAGTTCATTGGCGGCGAGCAGTTGAGGTCTGCCGTCGCCACCCTCGTCGATCACCTCGATGCGCACCCGGTCGTCGTCGAGCACGACGATCACGAGAAACCAACCGCCCTTACGGCCACTCCGGGAGTGCCGGACGGCATTGGACGCCAACTCACTGACGATGAGCACGGCGTTCTCCACCATGCGGGGCCCCTCGGCCTCCATCAGCGCGGCGACGAAGTAACGAGCTTCAGCGACCTGTTGCGGCAGGCCAGGGAACGGACGGCACCACTTCGCGAGCAAGAGAAAACACTCCTCGTCTAGAGGGCTAGACAGCACGCAGGCAGCGTATTCCTTGACATGCAAAGCTTCCAGGCATTCAGAGGAATTATTCCTCTATTGAGTGACGTCCTCAGGCAGGGCACGCAGATCGCTCATGATCCGCATCAGCAGTTCTCGCACCTCATCGCCGAAGACAGCCGCATCCTCGAACTGGGCGAACGTCTCCTCGTACGACGCGACCGCGTCCGGGTCCTTCTCTGCCCGCTCATCCCGGAAGGTCTCCACGACCACCGCCTCCTGGTCGCACAGAGTGAAGCCGTGCCGCGGCATGACCGGCACTGGTCGGTCCCAAGGGATCACGCCGAACCGCACAGTGGTCAGGCTCTCCACCGCGAGCAGCCGGTCAAGCTGAGCAAGCATCACCGCCGGACTGCCAGGCCATGTCCGGAGCACGCCCTCCGTCACCACGAACACAGACTCTCGTCCGGGTTCGTACAAGACGCTCTGCCGATCCACCCGAGCCGCAACAGCCTTGCCCACCTCGACCGCATCCGCGCCGGGCGTGCTCGCGAAGACGTGCCGCGCGTACTCCGCACTCTGAAGCATGGCCGGCAGAACGACACACTGGAACGACCGAACGAGCCGGGCCCCACGGACCGCCAGGTCGACAACGGCATCCGCGGAAACACTCGAGCCCGACAGGTTCTCGTCTGCGCCCGCGGAAGGAGCCGACTCGACTTCGGCGAGAGCCACCCGCAACTCCGCGGCAGTAGAAGCATCCAGGCCGAGAGCTCCGGACAGGCGGTCGAGGACGTCACGGCTGGGAACCATCCGCCCGTTCTCCACCTTGGAAACCGTCGGCTGACCCACCCCAGCCCGCTGAGCCAACACGGCACCCGTCAGGCCAACATCCACCCGCAGAGCCCGAAGAAGTGCCCCCAGTGCCCGCATTCGTTCCTGCCGCTCACTCCCCATACCCAGCGTTCTACACCAACGCCTGGCGAGCACCCAGCGCAACGATCACACCAGCCCCACGAGGACGACGTGATTCAAACTTTCTCTACTGGTTCAAGCCCCGCCCGTTGGGCGGGGGAGGAGGCCCGCGAGGCCACAGCCCGCAGCATCCGGCAGGCCTCAGCCGTGGCGCACTTGAGGGAAAGGAACACGACCGCCACGCCCCTGGAACCGCAGCTCCCCCACGCGCCACGGCCTCAGCGAAGGACCTCAGCCTCGGTCCATGGCCAATGGCTTCGCGGGACCGAGTGAGGGGATCTTGGCCTTCGGCCATCCGGAGCGCTGACCCACGACTGCCTAGCCGCCGCACCGGAGACCACACACCACCAGCCCGCACCGCGGGCCGGCGCCGGGCTCGGGACTCGGGGCTTCGCTCCTGCCTTCGGCCCGCGCCGCCCCGGCCCCGGCCCCGCGCCACCAAGTTGCCCCAAGGTGATCACCGCTTCAGGCTCTGGCGCCAGAGGCCGATGCACCGGACCGAACCTGATACCCCACCCATCCCACATGCCAGGCCTCACCTGGGCAGACGCCATCGCATAGCCAGGCAGCACGACCCGCGCGTACACCCGACAAGACGCGTTGTGCTCAAAAAGCAGGTGCGCCACGGCTGAGGCCTGCCGGATGCTGCGGGCTGAGTCCTGGAAGGCCAGTGGGGAAAATCGGCGTTCGAATCCACACCTCAGAACGTGCCTCCGGCGGGGGCGCTCAGGCTCCGAGATGGCGGGGGCGCCGTTCGCGAGTGCCGGCCGAGTGTGGCGTGCGTGGGGTGCTTCCATCCCGTCCGCCGTCGACCCAGGCAGAGCCGAGCAGTCGCGGCCCAGGGCGTCAAGGTCGTTCGTACAGTGGCGCGCTCCACCTTGACGCCCTGAACCACGCCCGCTCCACGGTGTGTGGGTCGACGGCAGACGGGATGGGAGCTGGGGCGAGTGGTGGGTCAGGGAAGGATCAGCGTCGCCGCGGTTCCCAGTCAGCCACGTCGACCAGCCAGAAGCCGAAGACCATCACGACACCGCCGAAGGCCTTCACCGCCAAGCCGAGGTGGTGTGGCGTGTTGGTCATGGAGACGCTGACCAGGTTGATAACAAATCCGGCAGCCACAGCCAACTGTGCCCAGCCGAACGCGACGGGACGGCGGGCGTCGCTCCGGAACCACGCCGGAATCCAGCCCCAACCAAGGGTGGCGACTCCCCCGACGAGCAGCACCGGCGAGCCGACCACCTCGAAAAATTCAAAAACCATGATCGGCCTCCACTTCGGAGCGGGATCCTGACACACTCCCCGCGGATTGCCCAGCCGATCGTGTGAGCCCCGCGCCCCGTATGAGAGCCCCACCAGCAGACCGGACGGCTGCCAGGGGTAGCCTTCCGGTCCGTTCGAAGGTCTCTGGAAGGTTCCCTGTGCACACCACCGTTTTCCTGCTGCGGAGCGCGCTGGGCCTCGGTGGCAGTCTCGTGGGCGCGTGGGAGATGGACCGCCAGGCTTCGGGACCGGGCTGGAGGAAGCCACGGGTCTTCTCCGCAATGGCAGCCGTGCTGCTCGCCGTGCTGCTCGCCGTCTAGAGATCACCAGACGACGTGCCCCTCCCGTGCCCGTTCGGTCGGGAAACAGCGGGGAGCCACGGTCTGCGGCGGACAACACTACGTGAACGCCCCCTGACCGAGTCACCTGGTCAGGGGGCTTCACCTGCGGTGGGTGTGGGATTCGAACCCACGGTGACTCGCGCCACGACGGTTTTCAAGACCGTGTGCGGCTTGACTCACCCAAGGTGTCGAGCGCGCCCACGGCCGCACGAATATGGGCCGGGCCGCGACGCAACTGTTCTCCCGCGCACCACCAGGACAGTTGCCCGTCCGCATCCCTCGGATGCATGCCCAGGCCATGCTCGGCACACAGGGGCCACGCCTGCCACAGACGCTCGGTGACGGTCTCCTGCGCGGAATCGGCAACGATCGCTAGCGCAGAGGCAAGGCTGTCCGGCGAGCTCGGGTACAGACAATTGCCGTGCCACTCGCCGTTGGCCATAGCCACGTAGACGTTCTCCGGCTCACCCGCATCGTAGGGCGGAAGGCCCAGCAGTTGCAGGGGTTCCTGCTGGGGAAGTGTCACCGCCAGGTCCCGGTTCAGAAGGGCGAGAGCCCGGTCCCACATGGGGTACTCGCCTGGCGAGACGCGACGGGGCTCGGGGGAGTCGAAAAGAGCGCGCATGAGCACCATCCTCCGCCACACCAGGGACAGCCCCAATCGCTTAGCGCGGTCGGCCACCCTGCAAAGACCGCGTGCGGCGGCTGACATCAGCGGCTGACACCAACAAGCGCGAACAGCAGCGATCAGCGCCGGACCTCAGTGGACGATCGGCCCCGGCGCAGGACCGGTTGACCGATGTCGCCGGTCCCTTGTGATCGACCTGATAAGGATGAGGCCACAGGTTCAAATCCTGTTAGCCCCACGTGCGAAAAGACCCCCGGTCCCTGGGCGTGCGTCGGTGCAGCGCGCGCGGAGCGGGCCCCCGGGTGTCGGTGGTTGCCCGTACGGTCTGCGCATGACTGATCAGTGGTGGGCGGGCGTACGTCAGCGGGTCGAGGCTGCGGGCGCAGCGCCTGGGGGCGGCAAGGTGTTCGGGGCATTGGGGCACAAGTGGGTCTTGGAGGAGCCACTCACCCAGGGCGGGCTTGTCGAACTTGAGGCTCAGATAGGCGTGCAGCTACCGGAGGAGTACCGGGCCTTCCTGCTCCACGTTGGCACGGGTGGCGCCGGCCCCGCGTACGGCCTGTTCCCCGTTCGGCGCGTGCAAGGCCGCTGGCGTTGGGAAGGCGACGGCGCGGACCTGGCCGACCTGACGAGGCTGGCCGAACCGTTTCCCGACCAGGGCCCGGACCCGAAGCTGCTCGATGACCTCCTTGCCCAACGTCCCGAGGAAGAGGACTTCGACGATATCGAAGACTTCGACGACGCCATCGAGGCGTGGGACGAACGCTGGGATGCCGTCATGTTCGCTCCCGAACGCACTGCCGGTGCGATCGTGATCTGTCATCTGGGGTGTGCCCTACGGGAGTGGCTGATCATCAGTGGCAGCCACCGCGGCACGATCTGGTCCGACGGCCGGGCGGACGACGTCGACCTCGTGCCGCTCCTCCATGACGACGGGAAGCCAGTGACCTTCGCCCGTTGGTACAGCGACTGGCTGGAGAAGGCCGAGCAAACCGCCCTGTCGGCACCGTAAGCCCGTTGCCCTGTTCTGCTGAGCATTGCCATGAACGCGGCGGCGAAGCGGGCTGTACAGCAAGGAAGTACAGCAACCACAGCAACCACAGCAACCACAGCAACCAGCCTCGACCAGTAGTGCCTCCAACGGGCCATGAGGTGGCCTGTATGACCGTCACCGACTGATCCACATATAGCTACGGATCAGAAGGCGGTCACGCCGGAGAGGCCAGGTATCTTGAGCCCGTGAACGGCAAGAGCAGACGGATCGGGACGGCAGCCTGGCTTGCCCTCTGGTTGGCCATGACAGTCATTGGGTTCCACCTATGGGGCCTGGCCCCAGGCGACGGCTCGCAGAGCTGGGCAGCGTGTGCCGGGTTGGCCGCCTCTGCCATGGTCATTGGCGCGCTGTCGGATCACTGGCACCAGCGCCGGCGCAAGACGAAGCAGCGGACATCGGCCGGTCCCGTACTGGAGGAGTTCCGCACCGCAACCGCACCAGTTCGAGCGGGGAACAGCGGGGAACCACGGTGAAAACAGTACGGCGCGGCGGGACCGCATTCTGATCGTTCGCCAGGTCAAGCCCCATACCAGCTCTGAACGCCCGCAGCTTCCCAAGCTGAGACTCCGACTCTATCCAGCGACTCAGGTTCGCTGTAGAGCAATTCGCATCTCCTCAATGGGTGCCGGCCAGGGGGGCGCGTCCCGCAGAGCTGTGTAGTGGTCCGGTCGTCCTCGTTCCGGCAACCGTCTGCGCAGGAAGCGTCATCGAGATTCCTAGGTGGCGCCAGTGCTCGTCCCGGACTCGGGTCGCACCTCCGTTCGCCCTCCGTGTGCTTTCACAGCCCGGCATCCTCTCCTTCTGCGGACCGGGGAGGCTGCAGAAACAGCAGAACGTGGCTGCACCGGTCACACACCAAGGCCTTGGTCCCGCGCTGACGCGCCAGCCTTTTACCCGCCAGACGGACCTTTATGAATAGCGGGTGCATACCCGAGGCAACTCCCTCCGCCCTAACGAGCGGCCCCTCACACAGCGGACATTGAGACGGATAAAGGCCTCGCACTGGCTCACCACTCAGCTCGTCAAGCACCAATGCTCCTTGATCTTCTAGCAGTTAGTCGCCTGGAGGCTGTCCATGGCAGACAACACCGATGCGCCGTGGTCCCCACCGCGTAGCGTCCCCCATGCACTGAGATCCCAAGAGTTTCAGCCTGCACGTGAGTTGGCCGTCAGCGCGTAGACCGTCCGCCGGTCTGACATCACCAACTGACATCAACGACGGTGAACGCTGGCGGATGGCGGTGGCTGGCACCGGATGCGCGAGCGACCAGCGGGCCCCGTTCCGGCAGGCCGCACTGAGCTGCGAGCGAACTTACAAGGCGGGGGTCAGTCTTCGCCTACCTGTAGCAGCACCACAGTAAAGCCGTTGCCAGTGCCGGCGACCACGCCGTCGAAGGTGTGACGAGTGACGGAACTCCAGGCACGTACCTGTTCCGAGAGATCGCTGATATTCGTGTGCCAGGCAGACCCGTAGCCAAGCAGTTCGACCACGCGTACCGCTGCCCGACGTGCATGGGCGCGGTCACGCCGCGGTCTACCGGGGAACACCAGATCGTCCGCTGCGAGGTACGTCATAAGGTCTGTCGCACATTTCGGATCGACCTCGATCAGCGCCTCGTCCACCTCGGCCAGCGAGTTGGGGCCAGTCGCCCCAGGCACGGCGTATCGCTCCCAATCCCGTTCGGCCTCGGCAACGAGACCGCGAATCTGCTCCTCTACTGAACCCTCAGCCTCAGGCAGGACGCGGCCGAAGACCCCTTCCTCCCGAGCCAGCGAGTCAAGCAACCCGCGAAGCTCCCACGCGATGTTCATCGCACCATTTTCCCAGGCAGCTGGGGATGTCCCTACGGTATTCCTCCACCCATGAGAGGTCGTGCCAGATGCGTGCCAGATCCCACGGGGAGCCGCGGGGAATACCGGGGAATCAGAGGACTTGCCACAAGCTGTCGACGCCCTTCCGCCTCAGGTCAGTCCCCCAGCAAGCCCCAGATCACCTCAGCTTCCCAAGCTGAGAGCGTGACGGGTGCACATCGAGTGGCCGCATCGCCCTTGTTTCCAAGGCGCGTTGCCTTCGGTGTGTCAGTAACGGCCATCTGCACGGGTGCAGCCTGTCGTCACCGTTCCGTCACAAGTAGTCGCTGCACGGAACCCTGCCGCCTCCCGCCCTATCTGCACTCACGCACCACGACCACGCGTACCGCGGGGCAACAACCGACGACCGAAACCCGCGGACGAGACGACTCAGGGGGACGACAACATGCGTCACAGCAACGGCATTCGCAGGGCGGCTCTGGCGACGACGGCGGTCACGGCCGTCGCGGCGGCGGTGACCGGCATCCTGCCCGGCACCGCCATGGCGGCGAGCACCACCACCTCCACCCCGCCGCCCGCCTGCCCGGCCTCCGCCCTCCAGGTCAGCGCCTGGCAGGCCGCCCACCCGCCCGTCGGGACCGGGACCGGGGCGGCGGTCGTGCAGTTCACCAACGTATCCCGGAAGACGTGCGTCCTGAAGGGCCATCCGACGGTCGCGGGCGCCGGCAACGGCTCCCCCGCCCACAACACCCCGCTCAAGGTCACCCCCACCGGCAGGGCGGCCACCGTGACGGTCCGGCCGCACGGCAAGGCGTGGGTGAAGCTGACCTTCGTCCAGGTCCAGGGGGAGGGCGACGGCTACTGCGTGTCGGGCAAGACCCCGGCGGTGTATCCGACGATGGTCATCGGGCTGCCGCGCTCCGGGAAGCACCAGGTCGCCCTGAACGACGGGTGGTGGGCCGAGTGCGACAACAAGGTGGCCGTCACTCCGGTCTCGGCGGTCAAGCCTTCCTGACCCCCGTCCCCACAAATCGAGCAGCCTGCATGACGATCGCAAGGCTCTGACCTACACGTTTACGAGCAACTGCACATAAGTGCAGGTCAGCGACTCAATGCACCTCCCTGCGCTGAGTCGCTGACCTGCGGTGATCAAACTCCGATGACACAAAGTCGCGTCCGTCAAAGTCCGAATGGCAAACGGTCAAGATCCAGTGGCACAGGACAACCCAGACGCACCTTCGGCGGCACGCCTCGCTGTCCCGTCTCATGCGAATTGGCCCCTGTCGCAGGTGATCTGGGCCGATTCACTCGTCGTCTCAGGCGATCTGGTCCGTTGGTGCTACTCATGTCACGCGAGACCTCGACCCGCACGTCGATGCAACCCCGGGATCTCGGTTGGCAGCACGCGCCAATATGGTGAACCGATGACGTCGATCAAGCAGTTCCAAGTCACCTTCGACTGCGCAGAACCTGAGCGCCTCGCTCGTTTCTGGTGCGAGGTGTTGGGGTACGTCGTACCGCCGCCACCGGAGGGGTTTGCCACTTGGGACGATTTCAAGCGCTCGCAGCCACCTGAGCAGCGGGATTCATGGTTCGTCTGCAGTGATCCATCAGGTGTGGGCCCGCGACTGTTCTTCCAGCGCGTCCCCGAAGGCAAGGTCGTCAAGAATCGGGTGCATCTCGATGTGCGGGTCGGCACCGGGCTCGTGGGTAAAGAGCGCCTCGCCGCACTTGAGGCCGAATGCGCACGACTGGTCCCGCTCGGCGCGGTACACGTGCGAACGCTGTATGCCGATGGCGTCAACGAGTCGTGCATCCCGATGCAGGACATCGAGGGCAACGAGTTCTGTATCGACTGAGGGGCCACGATGCGCTGGCGCATGGCCGAGGGAGCGTCTGCCTCTGCGACGCAGGTTGCTGCGTCGATGGGCCTGAACTGCTTCGACCCGCAGGCACGGAAGCTCCGGCCCTAACCGAAACAACAGCGGCGGACCAGATCAACTGAGACGGCACCGGGCAACCGTGCGACCGGGGCCAGGTCCACTGAGATTTCCAGCGTCCCAGCGTCTCAGTTCTTCTGGTCGTTGCAGGTCACAGGCATCATCAGGGACCAGATCATCTGAGATGGGACACTCGCCCCCAACCCGCGCCGAAGCCGAGACCGCGTTGGCGAGCCATCTCTGAGCGCTCACCTGGGCAGGAGCACGCGACCGGCCAATCGCCACCGTCTCAGTTTCCGTCTCATTCACCACCGTTCACGGACGTTCAGACGAGACCACAAACCCACTCCCCCAAGCCGACCAGCCGCGCATGAACGCAGGTGAACGTCCCCGAACGCGGCCCAAGACCCCATCAACACAGTTGGAAAGCGTGTTGGGGGCAACCCCTCACGAGTTCGAATCTCGTATCCTCCGCCAGTGCCTCACCGGGCACTAACGTCGAAGGGCCCCGCTGCTTGCAGCGGGGCCCTTCGACGTTGTCCGTCTCAGTCGGTTTCTTCTTCGGCTCCGGGCGACACCCAGAGGGCTCGTCCGACCTGCTGCGCGACTTTCCGGAGCATCGGCCCCGTGACGTGCACGTACCGAGCGCACATCCGGGCCGCTCCCCCGGGCTCCCATCCCATGATCAAGACTCCTCACTCGCTCGTCACGCCCGCTCCACGGTGTGTGGGTCGACGGCGTACGGGATGGGAGCTGGGGAGAGTGGTGGTTGCTGAGGGAGCTATCCAAGGGCCTCGAACGCCGTCGTGGTCGCGTAGGTGCCGGTGGGCAGGTAGTCACCCATGACGGCGCGCTCGTCGCCGGGGGTCTCGGTGTCCTGGACGGCGTGGTGGAAGCCTGCGGAAGGCAACATGTTGCGCAGGATCAGCTTGGTGTCGTCCGGGTGTCCGGCGCCGTCTCCGTTCGGTGACAGGCTCAGCCAGGTGACGCCGTTGGCGGCGGTGGCGTTGCGCGGCCGGTCCTGCGGCAGGCTCAGCACGATCGTGTACCGGCCGTGGCTGTCGGTCAGCACGTGTTCGTCGTCCACGCAAGCGACCGCGCGGGTGGTGGCGTAGCTCTCGTTGGAGCACAGTGACCAGTACCGCAGGTCGGTGTGCGCGGCCATGCGCGGTTCGCGGTTGAGCGTTGCGGGGGTGACGGGCAGTTTGCCCCGCAGGACCAGCACGCCGCCGAAGGCGCGGCTGATGTACGCGGTGACGTACTGGTTGTCGCGGTTGGAGTACTGGCCTCCGGTCCGGGCGGGCGTGCCGTCGCAGGCGCCTTGGTAGGCGCAGGCCAGGCTGAAGGCCGAGTTGTAGAAGGTTTGCCAGACGGGCTGGGCGGCGGCGGGGAATCCGGTCGGACGGCCGGGCTGGTCGCGCAACGCCAGGTAGGTCTGCAGGGGCAGGGTGGTGAGAGGCAGCCGGCTCCGGGACGCCTCGACTGCTTGGCACAGGGCCGGACCCGTCACCGTGGAGCCGTCCGCCAGATGCAGGGTGGGGCGGGGCAGGCCGGCGCCGCCAGTGGCGTCACGACCGCGGTCGTGCAGGTAGACGCGGTAGATCAGAGTCATCGTCGACTGCCCTGTCACGCCGGCGTAGAGAGTGTTCCCGGCTCGTCGCGCCGGGTCCGTGGGGGCAGGGTCGCCCAGGACCGTGACGCGGTACGAGCGGTGGGCGTCAGACGCGCGCCGGGCGCCCGGGAGGTAGGGGTTGGACGAGCCCGGCTCCGGCCTGGTGGAGATGTCGTTAAGCGCATCGGTCGGCGCGTGCGTGGTCGTGTCGTAGCTGTTCAGCGACTGATAGCGGGCGTGGGCGTACTCGCCGTCGAAGCTGAGCCGGGCGCCTGTGGGCAGGGTCAGTTGTGCGGACCAGTAGCGGGCTCCCGCGTCGGGGAAGGCGTAGTTCTGGGCCGGGTCGTCGACCATGCCCGCCGGCCCCTGCCACAGGCAGTCGGCCGCCTGCGCCCCCGCGCTCTCGTCGGCGCCCCCACGGGCGTGGGCGGGTGCGGCGGTCAGGGCGGCGCTCGTGATCAGAGCGCAGGCCAGGGTGCCGAGTGGAGCGGGGAGCAGGCGCACGCGGACTCCTCCTTGAGTCTCGATGACCTCGCATCCGCGAGGCTCCCGAGACGCTAGAACCATGTGGGACACTCGTCAATAGTGTTTCATTTGGCACAGGCGAGCAATCTGTTCCGCTCTACGATGGCCCGGTGAAGTCCACCCCGGATTCCGAGCCCGTGCTGCCCCGACTGCAACGGCCGACGCGTGAGCTGGCCGTGCAGTACGCCCGGCGGGTGTTCCTGCATGGAGAGCGCGTAGACATGCGCACCCTGGCGGCCACCCTGGACGTCGGACGCAGCACGCTGTACCGGTGGGTCGGTGACCGTGAGGCGCTGCTGGCCCTGATCCTGGCGGAGTTGAGCGCCGAGACGTGGCAGACGGTGTCGGAGGGCAGCGTCGGTGGCGGAGTGCCGGGGGCGCTCGCCGACATCCGCCGGTTCATGCAGGTGACGTCCGGCCACGGGCCGTTGCGGCAGTTCGCAGAACAGGAACCGACCTTGGCCTTGCGCGTACTGATGGCCGAGGGGGGCCAGGTGAACGCCGTGCTACGCGCCGGCGTGACCGCCTGCCTCACAGCGAACGGTGTAAACGGAATCGACGCTCGGACGGTGGAGATCGTCGTGCAACTCGGCACGGCGCTGCAATGGACCCCGATCGTGATCGGCGAACCGCCCGCCATCGACCGTGCGATCACACTGATCCAGCACCTGCTTGACGAACCGGCATCACCGCGCCGACCGTAGTCGGTCAGGAGGTCCCCGGCCCGCTGCAGATTCAGCGACCGGACAACCGGCCCAGAGCTACACACTGCACGTGGCGAAAGTGGAGCGGAGCCACGGATCTTCCCAAGCTGAGATGCCCTTGACTGCGGGATCGGCTGCCGACCCGGTTTGTCGAAGCCGACGGCTACAGTCCGGGCATGCTGCTGCCACGCCCGGTCGAGGAACTGACCGCCCCGGGGTGAAGACTGCCGCCATGGACAGGCACCAGTTGTGCGCGGCGCTGCGGGCCGCCGGGGTCGCGGCCGGGCGGTACGAGATCGCCGGCTGTCCCGGCGGTCCGTGGCCGGCGGACCGTCTCTTCCTGGCCGAACAGGATGGCCAGTGGGTGGTGGGCGTCCACGAGCGCGGTCGGCGCGAGGTGATGGAACGGTTCGCGGACGAGGACGCGGCCTGCCGCCACGTCTTCGGTCTGCTGACGGACGAAGGACCGCGACCCGTTCCGCTCACTCCCGTGGAGGCCGAGCTGCTGCTGCACGACAGCGAAGCGATCCAGCGCGGCGCCCGCGAGCAACTGGACCGGGCGCTGAAGGCCGCCCGGCGACCGCCCGCGGACGGGACGCCGTAGAGCTCCGAGCGCCGCTCAGCTCCTGACACCCGAACCCCGGCGCCCGGATCCCGGCGCCCCGCCCCGGGACCCGCGCACCGACTCGCACCCGTCCAGGAGCGCGGACCGAAGGCCCCGACCGATCACGGTCGGGGCCTTCGCCGGGCAGGATGTCGAACGGCCCGGCTCAGCCGATCTTCACCGTCTTCGAGACGGTGACCTCGTCGATGTCGCTGGTGCGGACCGTGACCTTCATGGTCCAGGTGCCGGGGAGGGGAAGGGTGAGGCCGTCGGATGTCCAGTAGCCACCCTTGTCGGTGATCTCCGCGTCGATCGGGCCGACCTTCTGGGATTCCAGGGTGAAGGTGAGGCGCAGTTCGGGGACGGTCGCGAGGCCGCCGTCAGGGCCGAAGATCACGGCCTGGACGGAGTTCTCGCCCACCCGGCCGGGCGACAGCTCGATCTGGACCTTGCCGTGCCCGCCAGGGGTGCCGACGTCGAAGGGCACGACGGTCGTCGACGACGTCGGCCGGTCCGCGGCCACGACGGCGGCGGCGGTCTCGGTGGCCGCGCGGCCCGGCTGGGTCCCGGTCAGCATCGTCGTGATCACCAGCACCAGGATGCCGATGGTGACCTCGGCGAGCACCGAGCGGCGCAGGCCCCGGTGGTGCGCGGTCTCCCCCGGTCCGGTGGTCGGCCCGGGTCCCGTCGGCTCGTCTCCCGTCGGTCCATCGCTCGTCGGTCCATCGCTCGTCG
Organism: Streptomyces sp. NPDC026500; assembly: GCF_055567635.1. Taxonomy (NCBI): domain Bacteria; kingdom Bacillati; phylum Actinomycetota; class Actinomycetes; order Kitasatosporales; family Streptomycetaceae; genus Streptomyces; species Streptomyces sp. NPDC026500. The sequence continues at coordinate 95,534 of NZ_JBVHQB010000001.1, forward strand.
GTCCGTCTCCCGATGGTCCGCCGCCCGTCGGGCCCTCTCCCGGTGCGTCCTTCCGGCCGGCGCCCGCGTCGTCGCCCTCGTGCTCTTCCTGTACGTCGCCGGCGGCGGCGCGCGTGTCCCTCGGCGCCCCGGCCGTCACCGCGACCCGCTCGGCGGGGACGGTGACGGCGGTGTCCGCGGTGTCCGCGGTATCCGTCATCGCCAGCCGGGCCGTCCAGCGGCGCGAGAAGGCCGCCGCGGCCAGCAGCAGCGCCACCCCGGCGAGTTTGACGACCAGGAGCCTGCCGTACGACGTCGAGGTCAGGGCGTCCCAGGAACCCAGGCCGCGCCAGGACTGGTAGACGCCGGTGATCGCGAGGACGGCGACCGAGGTGAGGGCGAGCCGGGAGAAGCGGGTGACGACGGACGGGGGGATCGGCTCGGCGGGGCGGTGGAGGGCGATCAGCAGGACGGTCAGGCCGCCGAGCCAGACGGCCATGGCGAGCAGGTGCAGCACGGAGGAGACCATCGCCACGGGGACCTGGATCCCGGCGGAGGCGTGCTCGGCGGCGGCCCACGTGACCGCGAGGGCCAGCGAGAACAGTCCGCCGAGGACGAGGACCCCACGGCCGGGCTCCCGGTCCCGTACCGGCGCCCGCAAGGGCATGAAGGCCGCCGCGGCGAGCAGCGCCAGCCGTGCCACCAGCACGATGCCGGGCCGGCTCGTCAGGGTCTCGCTCAGGATCGCCGGATCGAAGGCCCCTCCCACGCCGGTGCCGCGCTCATAGGGGCCGCGCAGCAGGAGCAGCGCGAACGTGGAGCCGAGCAGGGTCCACCAGCCCGTGACCAGCAGACGCCGGACGGAGCCCGGGAAGCCGCAGGCCAGGACGAACGTGGCCGCGCCGATGAGCAGAGCCAGTCCGCTGTACGCGGCGTAGCGGGCGATGTCGTAGAGGGCGGCGGAGGTCGGATTCCCCCCGGTGGGCGGCAGGGGCGCGGGGGTCGCGGAGGGTTTGCCGATGGAGAAGGTGAAGGCGCCGGAGACGGGGTGGCTGTCCGCCGAGACGACCCGCCAGGCCACGGTGAACGTGCCGGTGCCCAGGCCGCGCGGCAGGGTGACGCGGGCGGTGTCGGAACGGCCGTCGGCGTGGCTCGCTTCGCCGGTGTGGACGCGCCGGTTCTCCGGGGTGAGCACGCGGAAGGAGTCGTCGAGCAGGCCGACCGACTCACTGAACGTCAGGGTCACCTGGCGGGGCGCCGACTTCAGGACGCTGCCGTCCTGCGGATCGGTGCTCGTGAGCGCCGCGTGGGCGGACGCGCCGCCCACACCCCCGAAGAGCACCAATACGAGGACGCTGCCCAGCAGGGCCAGCGCCCGCGCGCCGAGCCGTCGCCGGTGTCGCTGACCGCTTCCGTTCACACGCCGTCTCCGTATCCGCATGTGCAGAGTCTCGGTTACGTACGGACGGGGCCCGCGTCCGGCTCACCTCGGCGCCGTCGGACCCTTCTCGAAGGCCTCCCGTGTGAGGAAGGCGAGCCGGGCGCGCTTCTCGGGCAGGTGGACCTCGGGCAGGTCGATCCCGGGGAGCACGACGTCCCCGGCGGGGACGAAACCCTGGCGGTTCAGACGGGCGATGGCCTTGGCGTTGCGGGCGTCGGGTTCGACCACGGCCCGCTGCCGGTCGAGGCCGGTCAGCGCGTACGCCAGGAACACCGTCAGCAGCGTGGACGACCAGCCGGGCCGCTCGCCGCCCGGTGCCGGGGGCCCGATGAACAGGTGGACGCCGATGTCGCCGGGCCGGACCTCGTAGCACTCGGAGACCCGGTCGGCCTCGGGCTCGTACGTCTGGAAGAGCGCGGCCGGAACACCGTCCTTGACCGTGAGGAAGGCGTGGTGGGTGTCGAGCGAGCCGAGGTGGAGATAGGTCTCCAGCACCTGCTGCCTGGTGAACCCGGTCATGCCCCAGTACGCGGCCCGCTCCTCGGTGACCCAGGCGTGCAGGACGTCGAGGTCGGCGTGCGGGTCCACGGGCAGCACCCGGACCGTGCCGAAGCCGTCGACCCGTTGCTCGTGAACGGCCTCGCGGGCGTCGGCGTACGTCTCAGTCGTCATCGCTCTCGCTCTCCTTGGTCAGCGCGTTCCAGTCGGTGGTCACCGGGACGAGGTCTCCCCTGACCCACAGGGGGAGTTGGTCGCGGTGGTGGGCCGCGCCGGGAACGCCGTCGGCTCCGAACGGGACCACCCAGAGGCTGTTGGACCGGTCGGCGAGGTCCCAGACGTACCGGGCGGCGGATCCGCGGGCGCTCAGGTCGGTCAGTCCGGGGACGGACGAGGTGGACAGGACGCAGTCGTTGTCGCCGGACAGGGCCGGTTCGTCGTACGCGGCGCCGGTGAGCGCCCGCCAGGGGGCGAGGCGATGGGTGTCGCCCCAGGTGCGGGACGCGGGCCGGGCGGCCACCTCCTCGACGGCGGCGCGGACCACGTCGTCGCGGTCGATGCCGTACAACTCCCGTGCCGTGAGCAGGTTTTCGAGGGCGAAGGCGACGCGCGGGATGAGCGCGAGCCAGGGCAGGAAGACGGCCGGGCGGGCGGACGGCTCGGCCGGCACGGCGAGGGCGGGGTGGGCCGCGAGCCGTCGTACGACCGCGCCGCGCACCTGCGCGTACACCGCCGCCGGGCCGCTGTCGGCGTCCATGTGCCGGTTCCAGAGCAGGAGTTGGTCCCTGAGTTCGGCCGCGGCGCCGGAGAGTTCCAGTGCGGGCAGCCGGTCCAACAGGGCCGCGGCGGAGGCGAGACGGGTGTCCATGTGAATGGCCGGCATGTCCCGCGCCGACCACTTCGCGCCCGCGTCGAGCAACTGCCGGATGCGGGCCGCGCGGTGGGGCGGCGCGAACTCGACACCGAGCGGGGCCGCGAGGCCGCGCTGGTTCGCCATCACGGCGAGGCCGTCCTCGACCGTGCCGTACGGCATCTCGTGCCAGCCGGTCCACTCGTGCCCGGCCTCCCAGGCGGGCACGACCCGGGTGCGGCCGGCCGCGTCGCGGACCGGGACCCGTCCCGCGACGCGGTGCAGCACTCCGCCCTCGGTGTCGGCGGCCTGCACGACGTTCACCGGCTCCGCCCAGGCGTCGAACGCCCGGTCCACGTCGGCGACCCGGCGGGCACGCAGCAGCGGGAGGAGAGCGCCGAAGCCGAGGTCCCGTGTCACGCGGGGCGGGTGGCGGAGGCTGATGCACTCCTCGGCGCCCACGTCCCCGATGACCACGGGCCCACGCGCCGTCTCGATCACCTCGACGTCGACGGGTTCACCGCCGGCCACCTCCACCCGCTCCGTGTGCCGTGCCGCGGCCCGCCACACACCGTCGGGATCGAGAGCCTCCACAGCCTCTCCGTCCCCGGCGTCCTCCGGGTCCACGAGCCGCAGCCGCTCCCGGTAGAGGTCCTGGTAGTCGGCCATCGCGTTGGTGATCGCCCAGGCGACGGTTCCGGTGTGCGCGAAGTGCGCGATGCCGGGGACGCCGGGAACGGCGAGGCCGACGACGTCGAACTCCGGGCAGGAGAGACGGATCTGCTGGTAGACGCCGGGTTCCTCGATGAAGCGGTGCGGGTCGCCGGCGATCACCGCCTGCCCGGTGGCGGTGCGCTCGCCGCTCACCAGCCATCCGTTGCTGCCGGCCGTGCCCGGCCCGTCCATGGCGAACAGGCCGACCGCGTCCGGGCCCAGCCGTCGTACGACCTCCTCGCGCCACAGCTTGGCGGGGAATCCGGCGAAGAGGATGTGGGTGCCGAGCCAGACTCCCAGCGGACTCCAGGGCTCCCAGCGTCCCGGAGTGAGCCCGCTCGCCGCGAACTCGGGTGCGCGGGCGGCCCCTTCGGCCAGTCCGGCGTTGACCCCGTCGACGTACGTGACGACCCACGCGGCGGTCTCGGGGTCCCGCGCCCGCAGGGCCTCGAAGCAGCGTCGCGCCGTGTCGTCGAGCCGGGCCTGCCGCGCGAACCGGTCCCAGCCGACGGACTCCGCGCCGAGGAACGCGGCCGAGGTGCCCTGGAAGCGGTGCCGTTCGACCTCCAGCTGCCAGGCCCGGTCCCGGGCGGTGACCCGGCCCTGGGCGTGGGCGAGTTCACGTGCGTCGGCGGCGCGCAGGTGCGGGATGCCCCAGGTGTCACGGTAGATCTCGGCGGTCACGGCCCACCCCCAGTCGTGTCAGGTTAGGCTAACCTAACTCACATTTCCGGGATCGTACGTCCGGGGTGAAGACCCGGTGAAGCCGGGCGGCCACGACCGAGCGTCCCGCCCCCGCACGCGGGATCATCGATCCATGGACGTCACTCTTCACCTCGCCCAGCAGCCCGAGGCCGACGAACTGCTCGGCCGCAGCCCACTCGCTGCCCTGGTCGGCATGCTGCTGGACCAGCAGGTGCCGATGGAGTGGGCCTTCGCGGGGCCGTACACGATCGCTCAGCGCATGGGGGCGGACGATCTCGACGCGAACGAGATCGCCTCGTACGACCCGGAGAGGTTCGCCGCACTGCTCTCGGAAAAGCCGGCCGTGCACCGCTATCCCGGTTCGATGGGCAAGCGCATCCATCAGCTGTGCCAGTACCTCGTCGAGCATTACGACGGAGACGCCACCGCCGTCTGGAAGGACGCCTCAACCGGCGACGAACTTCTCCGCCGCCTCAAGGAACTTCCCGGTTTCGGTCCCCAGAAGGCCCAGATCTTCCTGGCCCTCCTCGGCAAACAACTCGGCGTCCGCCCCAAGGGCTGGCGCGAAGCGGCGGGCCCCTACGGCGAGGCCAAGTCCTTCCGCTCGGTCGCCGACATCACCGGCCCGGAGTCCCTCGCCAAGGTCCGCGCCCACAAGCAGGAGATGAAGGCGGCGGCGAAGGCCTCCGGCAAGTAGTTCCCGGGCCGCCCGGGAACCGGCGTTCCCACCCTCTCCGGAACGGATGCCGGACCTACGGAGTACGGAGTACGAGGTACGGGGCTTCGCACCGGACCCGCTCCTCCCACGCCGGAGGTCCTGGAATCAGCGCCGTTTCCGCGCCGTCCCGAAGATCGACCGGGTGCTCTCCCGCCCGATCTGCGTACCCACGGACCGGGCCAGGGACTTGAACAGCCCGCTTCCGACGACCTGCTCGACGACGGAGGCGTCCTCCTTCGGCCCGCTCCGGCCGCCGGAGCGCGCGGCTTCCGTCCCACGCTGCGGCCCCGGGGACGTCCTTCGGCGTCTGCGTCACAAAGAAGACGCCGACCCCTTTCGAGCGAATCAGCCGGACGGTCCGCGTGATCGAGTCCAGGAAGGCCTTCGACGCGTCACTGAAGAGCAGATGAGCCTCGTCGAAGAAGAAGACGAGCTTCGGCTTGTCGGCGTCGCCGACTCACCCTGCTCCGACAGCTGCTCGGCGATCAGCTGAAGCGTCTTGGTCTTGCCGGTGCCGGTGGCGCCGGGCACCAGACCGTGCCGGTCGAGCATCGGCAGCGGGATGCGGATCTGCGCGTCGGGCAGGCGCGTCCCGTCCCAGATCAGCGCGCCGAGGTCGAGGGCGGGACCGGCGAAGGCGTAGCCGGAGGCGATCTCCAGGGCTTCCCTCGGGAGCGCGGGAGCGCCGGCCATCCGCTCGGGAGCGGTCCCGGCGGCAGCCGACGACATGGTCTCGCTGTCACTCATATCAGACCCCTGTTCCCGATTTGCAAGGATTTACGACATCTTTTCCAGCGTCGCACTCCGCCGCCATGGCTGCGCCCGGAAGGTCTTGACCGGTAGGCTTTCCGTGTGATCTTCAAGCGCATCGGAAACGGCCGGCCGTACCCCGACCACGGCCGGGAAAGCACCCGGCAGTGGGCGGACGTCGCGCCGCGCCCGGTCCGCCTCGATCAGCTCGTGACGACCAAGGGCCAGCTGGACCTGGAGACCCTCCTCGCTGAGGACTCCACCTTCTACGGCGATCTCTTCGCCCACGTCGTCAAGTGGCAGGGCGATCTGTACCTGGAGGACGGCCTGCACCGCGCCGTCCGCGCCGCGCTCCAGCAGCGCCAGGTGCTGCACGCGCGCGTTCTTGAACTGGACTAATGGCCACGGCTTGACCCCAATGGGTTGAACTGAACGCCGGGCAATGATCATCTAGTAGGCATTGGCGCCCCGGCGCACTACGCTGCGCCCATGAGCATGCTTACTCCCCCTGGCATGGGTGGCCAGTATCGGATCACGGGGGACAAGTACCCGCGGATGCGCCGCCCTCGCGGGCGTCGCAAGTTCGTGTTCGTGAGCCTCAGCTCCGTCACCGTTCTCGGGCTGATCGGGTGGGGGTCGCTGCAGCTCATCGACATCTACACCGGCGGCAGCAAGGCCACGGCCGCGGGCACCAAGGCGGACTGCGCGTCGAAGGTCACGCCCTCGGCGAAGCCCTCCGCGGCCGCCGCTCCCGCGGCCGCGCTGCCCAAGCCGGGCCAGATCACCGTGAACGTCCTCAACGCGACGCCCCGCAGCGGGCTCGCCAAGCAGACGGCGGACGAGCTGAAGAAGCGCGGCTTCAAGATCGGTGACGTGGGCAACGCGACGGCCGCGTACGACAAGAAGGTCGCGGGCGCCGGGCTGCTACTCGGTGCCAAGGCCGCCGACCAGGCCGCGCTGCCCGTCCTCAACACCCAGCTCTCCGGCGCCCAGCTGAAGACCGACGGCCGCGCCCAGGCCACCACGGTCGACCTCATCATCGGCACCGAGTTCAAGGCGCTGACGAAGAAGGAGGACGCCGACAAGGCACTGACCGTCCTGGCTCAGCCCAAACCGGCGCCCTCCCCCTCGAAGAAGAGCTGCTGACTCCGGAGCCGGGCTCGAAAGAAGAGCCGCCGACTCCGGGTTGTCACGAGCAGGAGCACGACTCCGGAGTCGTGCTCGAAGAAGCCGCCGACTCCGGGGCGGCTCCGCAGTCGCTGCGGGTTATTCGGCGGCCCCGTACATCCGGTCCCCGGCGTCGCCCAGACCCGGCACGATGTAGCCGTGCTCGTTCAGGCGCTCGTCGACCGAGGCCGTGACGACGGTGACCGGCGTGCCGGCCAGGTCGCGCTCCATGAGCTCGACACCCTCCGGGGCGGCGAGGAGGACCACGGCGGTGACGTCGTCGGCGCCGCGCTTGATCAGCTCCTGGATCGCGGCGACCAGCGTGCCGCCGGTGGCCAGCATCGGGTCCAGGACGTACACCTGACGGCCGGAGAGGTCGTCCGGCATCCGGGTGGCGTACGTGGAGGCCTGAAGCGTCTCCTCGTCGCGCACCATGCCCAGGAAGCCCACCTCGGCGGTCGGCAGCAGCCGGACCATTCCGTCGAGCATGCCGAGGCCCGCGCGCAGGATCGGCACGACGAGCGGGCGCGGGTAGGAGAGCTTGACGCCCGTGGTCGGGGAGACCGGGGTCACGATGTCGACCTGCTCCGTGCGCACGTCGCGGGTGGCCTCGTAGGCGAGCAGGGTGACCAGCTCGTCGGCGAGCCGCCGGAAGGTCGCGGAGTCGGTGCGCCGGTCGCGCAGGGTGGTGAGCTTATGGGCGACCAGGGGGTGGTCGACGACGTGAAGACGCATGTCCACAACAGTAGCGGGGCTACCGCCACCCGCCAGTGACCCGCCCGGCAAGGGCCGCCGCCCCGCATCACCCGTCTGCTGGCATCAAACCGCCCATCAGAGGGAAGGTGGGAGGGACGGACCTGGGGTGGTGTGCCAATGCGGAACCCGGAAGAGGAGACCTCCGAGCGGCTGGAGAGCGACGCCGAGCGAAGGAGGCGACGGGCCCAGTTCCTGCGGGACCTGACCGAGGCCCGCGAGCTGCGCGACCGGGTCCAGCCCCGCCGCGCCAAGACCGCCCGGCTGCGCCACGCGATGCGCATGCGAACGTTCCGCTGGTAGTCGACACCGGCCGCGGTGGTCGACCCGCAGGCGGCAGGCAAGGGTTCGCAGGCCGCAGGCCAGGGGTTCGCAGGCCGCAGGCAATGGTCGTCGACCCGCGCCCACCACAGACGTCGGACCACACGCCATCGTCACCAGCCCGCGCCGGTCGCGATCGTCAGCCCGCCCGTCATGGCCACGGGCCCGCGCTCCGCCGGGGGACGACGATGACGGCCCGCACGCCATCGGACGATGACGGCCCACACGCCATCGTCGTCCCCCGGCGCCCATCGCGGCCGTCAGCCCGCACGCCATGGTCGTCGGCCTGTGCCCGCCGCCGTCGCCGGCCCGCGTTCCGCCGCGGGTGTCGGCGCCCGCGCCTCGGCCGTCGGGCCCGCGCCCGTCGATGACGTAGGCGGGCGCGGCGCGTCTTCGCCACCTCCCGCGCCGGACCGGTTGGCACGTCCGCAGGGCAGGGCGCGCCACGCCCATGGGGAGTCGAGACGGAGAGTCGGGGACGAGCCCGGTGCCACCGTGGCCGACACGCCCGCGGGGAGCCGGCGGCGCTCCTCCGCACGGCCGTTGCCGCCACGCCCGCGGGAAGGTCCGCGGTGGGCCCGCGCCGCCGCCTGTGGCACGGCCGCCGTGACGGGGAGACGCGCCCGCACGGCACTCGGTGGCACGCCGGGGGGAAACCGGACGCCCGGCCGCTGTGGAACCGGGCCACGCCCGCGTCAGGAGGGGCCGTGTGGTGGACACGGCGGGCGGGGAGGTGCCTACACGGCGCGGGCATCCGCGTACGATCCGCTGTTAGCGATCAAAAGAGGCAGACACAGCAGGCCGAAGACGTCCCCTGAACGCTCTGTTTCTGCCACGATTCCGAGTGGGCGGGGCTCGGAGCAGCACTCCCCGCCCACAGCCTCCGCCGGGGGGAACCCCAACCGGCACGCCTATGACCAGTGGGAGAGTCACGGTGTACTTCGCCGCACTGCTCGCGCGCACCGAAGACGGGTGGGAAGCGAGCGATACAGAGCTCGACGATGTGGAAACCCTGTCGGATCTGACCGACCTGGCCCGTGAAGTCTCGGACGAGGACACGGTGCTCGTACTCATCGAGCAGGAGGACGCCTGGTTCGGCGTCGTCCGCGTGGACGGCGAGGAGGACCCTCGTATCTACGTCTCGGACGCCGCCGCGGCTGCCCGTAGCTCGTACGGCGAGATCCTGCTCACGGACGAACTACTAGGACGGGAGCCGGGCGACGACGACGCCGACCTGGACTCCCTCGATCTGGACGGCACGGAGGACGGTGAACCCGGGGACTCCGAGGACGACGAGGAGGAACCGGAGAGCGTGTCCGGCGATGCCGTGTCGCACAGCCCCGTCGGGGACCGCTACATCCTCGCGGACCTCGGAGTGAACGAGAGGGAACTGCTGGCCCTGGACGAAGGCGACGCGCTCAGCACGATCGCCGAGGCGCTGGGAGCGGCAGAGGTCCTGGAGACCGTCCGCTAGGCCCCCGGAAACGGTGGGCCCAGCCCCCTTGCCTGCGAGTCATCCCCATACCGACGAGCCGGCCCCATCCAGCGGGCCGGGTCTTCGCCTGCCGTTTGCAACTTGCCCCGCGCCGGGGCGGTGGGCCGGCGTGGGGCGACGCCCGCAGGTCCCTGCCGTCCGACCCGGCGGGATTCCGCTAGGTTCCCCGGGTGAGCACCCCCCACCAGGTACCCCGGCCGCCCGATCCCGTACGTGATCGGTGGCGGGCCCCGATGCGGCTCGCGCTGGACGAGGCGCGGCTGGCGGTTCCGGGCGGGGACGTTCCCGTCGGTGCCGTCGTGCTGTCCCCGGACGGTACGACCGTGCTGGCGGCCGGGCACAACGAACGTGAGGCCACCGGCGACCCGACGGCGCACGCCGAGGTCCTGGCGCTGCGCAGGGCCGCCGCCGCGCTCGGCGAGTGGCGGCTGTCCGGGTGCACGCTGGTCGTCACCCTGGAGCCCTGCACGATGTGCGCGGGCGCGCTCGTCCAGTCCCGTGTCGAGCGGGTGGTGTACGGCGCCCGCGACGAGAAGGCGGGCGCGACCGGCTCCGTCTGGGACGTCGTCCGCGACCGGCGGCTCAACCACCGGCCCGAGGTGATCGAGGGCGTCCTCGCCGAGGAATGCGCCGCGCTGCTCACCGACTTCTTCCGCGACCGCTGACCGACCGCCGCCGCCCACCGGGCAGGCCCAGGGCAAGCGTCTGCCGCACACCGGGAGAGGCACCGGAACTTGCCCGGCCGAGCACCGGCCGGCCGTCTGCCCGCGTCCCGCGCCGAAGGTCCGGAGTGACCGAAACGGATTTCAGACCACGGCCCACCTTGGGGTAGGGTCTCCCTCGGTAGCGTGTCCGAGCGGCCGAAGGAGCTCGCCTCGAAAGCGAGTGTGGCGCAAGTCACCGAGGGTTCAAATCCCTCCGCTACCGCAGATAGGCGAAGGGCCCGATCCATTGGATCGGGCCCTTCGTGCTGCTCGGTCTCAATTTCCGTCTCAGCTGCGGCGACCTTCAGCCGGGCAGGCGCGGGGGACAGCCTCGTGCACCGCTGTCACGGATGCGTCGTGAGCGTCCGCCGACGCTCGCGGTGCCGCTCCCGCCGGTCACGGGCCTCGATGACGCCCTGCCCGTGGGGCCCGCACAGGAAAGGCCCCGGAGTGCTCCGGGGCCTTTGCTCACCTGTTCATTCAGCTGACGTCGACGTAGTCGTAGGCGTCCGCGACGGACGAGGTGCTGTTGCCCGCGTAGTGGAAGCGCCAGGTGCCGTCCACCGAGGCGGTCACCGTGGTCTTCAGGTAGCCGGTGGACGAGCTCGTGATCGTCTTGACGGTGCTGTAGGTGCTGTCGCCCGCCTTCTTGAACTGCAGCTGCACGCTCTGGCTGCCGTAGCCGTAGTACTTCAGGTAGGTCCAGCTCGCGCGGTTGAGCGTGCCGGCGACCGTGATGGTCTTGCCCTTGGCGACGGGCTCGGGGCTGGCGTTGAAGCCGCTGAAGCTCGCGGCCCGCTTCACCCAGCTGTTCTTGTAGACGTCCTTCTCGACGTAGTCGCCGTCGTTGCCGACGGCGTACACGGCCACGTTCCACTTGCCGGCCAGGAAGCTGTTGTACAGCGTGGACGTGTCAGTGTCCCCGGGCTCGGCCGTGATGGTGATCTTGCAGGTGGCGGACGTGGCGCTCCAGTTGTCGCAGGTGGCGTCCTGGTCCGGACCCATGGCCCCGTCCACGTCGGGGTTCGGCTCGGCCAGGCTGGTGCCGTGCCACAGGATGGCACCGGCGCTGTCGATGCCGGACGGGTCGGTGGCGGTCACATAGATGTTGAAGCTCTTCTTGGACACACCGACAACGACGTCCGTGTTGGCGTTGACCGTGACCTTGGTGATCTGGGTGTCGCCCTGGCTGTCGTCGGCCGGCGCGGTGGCCGTGAACGGCGACATCTTCGCGGTGAAGGGGGTCGGGCCGTCCGTCGCCTGGGCGGCCGGGGCGGCGAGCGCGGCGAGCGCCACGACGCCGGACACGGTCGCGGCGGCCAGACTTGCACGAATACGCATGCGCGTTCCTCAAGTGGACTGGGCGCCTCACGTTGAGTGGGGGTCACGTGGGCACGAAGGTTCGGAGGAGTCTGTCTGACTCGCATGCGGAGACTCACAACAACTAGGAACAGTTGTACGGGTTGTTGAGAATTTTTGAACACCCGATGACAACTGAAGGACCGTCGAGACCCTCCGCGGCTTCACCTGCGACAACGGCGCGTCGGTCACCCGGCGCGGATCCCGGTCACCCGCCGTGGATCCCTGCCTTCGTACGTTCGGGGGGGGCGGGGCTCCGTACGGCCCAGGACGCGGAAGAGCCCCGGCGCCGCTCGGCCGCCGGGGCTCTTCCGCACCCGAAAGGGTTCTCCGCTCCCACGGAGGAGGGGGGAAGCGGCGCATCGGGGGCAACCGCTTCCCCCACGGAAGGACCCGAAAGTCCACGCCGCCGACTCGGGGGATGGTCCGGCGGCGAGGACCCCGCAGTGGGGTCCCTCCGGGCCCCGTGGACTCCTGTCGGTTCCCGCCGGGGCTCCCTTCCATCCTGGACCGCGGGAGCGCCTGTCAGGCCCGGCAAAGGACCTCGACCAGCGGGCCGTTGGTCCTTAAAGGCGGCGTGAAGGTTACACTCACCGCCGGCACCAGGGGGCCCACGGGCGCAGCAGTCACAGGGGAGGCCGCCATGGCGGTGAATTCGAAAAAGATCGCCATCTATGTGCTCGTGGTCTTCGCGCTCTACGTGATCATCACGGATCCGGCCAAGGCCGCCGACTACGTCCAGATAGCGTTCGAGGGCATATCGAACGCCGCCGGGGCGATCGGCGACTTCATGACCTGGATCGCCGACGGGGCAAAGAACTGACGTCAGGCGCCGACGCCCGCGCGTCGGGGATTCCGCTCGCCCGGCGTCGAGTAAGCATGACGGAGCGAGGCGCGGCCGGGCATGGACGCGACCGAGCGAAGAACCACCTCACCACCAGGGAGTGCCCGTGATCCGCCATCTGGTCCTCTTCAAGCTCAACGACGGCGTCCGGCGCGACGAGCCCCGCGTCGTCGAGGGAGTCGCCGCCTTCCGGGCGCTCGGTGACCTGATCCCCGAGCTGCAGGTCTGGGAGTGCGAGTGGAACATCAGCGACCGGCCCATCGCGTACGACTTCGCGATCAACGCCGCCGTCGAGGACGCCGACGCCCTCAAGCGTTACCTGGAGAACCCGGCACACGTGGCCGGTGTCGCGCTCTGGCGGGAGTTCGCCACTTGGGTGATCGCCGACTACCCGTTCTGACCGTTTTTGATCGCACTCTTTTCCCGAGCCCTTGACCGCAACCGGTCAGGGGTTTTTGGCGTCCTACGCCCCAACTCACCTCCAACTCACCTCCAACACGGCGTTATGCGGTGCTTGCACACAGTGCACATGTCTTGTGATGCTATGACCGCTTTTGACGGATGAGTGTTGACGGATACGTTGACGGATCGTTGACGAATGAAGAGGTGGCGTTGACCGTGTCGGCCAGTACTGCGCCGCCCCAGGAGGAAGCCCCGGCCAAGGCCCAGGCACCGGCCCTCACGCCCGCCCCGCCCTCGCCCCCGGCGCAGACCACGGCAGCGATCACCGCACCGAGCGCCCCGAGCCCCGCAGGCGGCCCCACAGGCGGCCCAGCAGCCGCTCTCACACCCAGCCCCGCGTCCGGCCCCACCGCATCCGCACCGAACCCCGCGCAGGACCCCGCACCCGGCCCCGCACCGATCCAGGAGGTCACGCACGAGCGGCGTCGCGGTGCGGACACCCGGGCCCTCACGCAGGTGCTCTTCGGCGAACTCAAGGTGCTGGAGCCGGGCACCCTCGAGCACAATCGGGTCCGCGGCGCCCTCATCGAGGCGAATCTGCCGCTCGTCCGCTACGCGGCGGCCCGCTTCCGCTCCCGCAACGAGCCGATGGAGGACGTGGTCCAGGTCGGCACCATCGGTCTGATCAACGCCATCGACCGCTTCGACCCGGACCGCGGCGTGCAGTTCCCCACGTTCGCGATGCCGACGGTCGTCGGCGAGATCAAGCGGTACTTCCGTGACAACGTTCGCACCGTCCACGTACCGCGCCGGCTGCACGAGCTGTGGGTGCAGGTGAACAGCGCGACCGAGGACCTGACGACCGCCTTCGGGCGCTCGCCCACCACCGCGGAGATCGCCGAACGGCTGCGCATCACCGAGGAGGAGGTGCTCTCCTGCATCGAGGCGGGACGGTCGTACCACGCGACCTCCCTCGAAGCGGCCCAGGAGGGCGACGGACTTCCGGGGCTGCTCGACCGGCTCGGCTACGAGGACCCCGCACTCGACGGCGTCGAACACCGCGACCTCGTGCGGCATTTGCTCGTACAACTGCCCGAACGCGAGCAGCGGATCCTACTGCTCCGCTACTACAGCAACCTCACCCAGTCACAGATCAGTGCCGAGCTGGGAGTCTCCCAGATGCACGTGTCAAGGCTGCTCGCCCGCAGCTTCGCGCGTCTTCGATCCGCAAACAGGATCGAGGCGTAACCGAAAAGAGCGAATCGCTCAAGGTCACATTTTCTGGCAGTTGAGCGGTGAAAGACCGTCAGACCCCCTTCTTCCAGGGCTGATCCACCCTCTACATGTCGACAAGTCTCTACAGCGTGTTGCCGACATGTGACATTCTTCCGGAAGCGCGTTTGCCGCGGCCTCGCCTCCGGTATTCAGGTGGAGGCTGCGTTCCTCCGACGGGAGCGACTGCCGCGACCGTCCGCGACCCAAAGGGGGTGGCATGTCCGCAGATCAGGGCAGCTCGAAGGTGCTCACGCTCACGAAGAGCGACGCAGCGCCCGAGGCGCACGCCGCGCTTCACGATGTCCCTGCCGCCGAGGCCCCGGAAGCCGCTCTGGTCCCCGAATCCTCGGGCGCCATCGACACCCGGACCCTGTCCCGCTCCCTCTTCCTGCGGCTCGCCGCACTCGCCGAGAACAGCCCGGAGCGTGGTTACGTCCGGGACACCCTCATCGAGCTCAACCTCCCGCTCGTCCGGTACGCGGCGGCCCGCTTCCGCTCCCGCAACGAGCCGATGGAGGACATCGTCCAGGTCGGCACCATCGGCCTGATCAAGGCGATCGACCGCTTCGACTGCGAGCGCGGCGTCGAGTTCCCGACCTTCGCGATGCCGACGGTCGTCGGCGAGATCAAGCGGTTCTTCCGCGACACCTCCTGGTCGGTCCGCGTTCCGCGCCGCCTCCAGGAGCTGCGACTCGCCCTCACCAAGGCCAGCGACGAGCTCTCGCAGAAGCTCGACCGCTCTCCGACGGTCGCCGAACTCGCCGCCGTTCTCGGGGTGTCCGAGGAGGACGTGGTCGACGGCCTCGCCGTCGGCAACGCGTACACGGCGTCGTCGCTCGACTCGCCCGCCCCGGAGGACGACGGCGGCGAGGGCTCCCTCGCGGACCGCCTCGGCTACGAGGACACCGCGCTGGAGGGTGTGGAGTACCGCGAGTCGCTCAAGCCGCTGCTCGCCAAGCTGCCGCCCCGCGAACGCCGGATCATCATGCTGCGCTTCTTCGCGAACATGACCCAGTCGCAGATCGGCGAGGAGGTCGGCATCTCGCAGATGCACGTCTCGCGTCTCCTCACCCGCACTCTGGCCCAGCTGCGGGAAGGCCTCATCTCCGACTGACCACCCCACGCGGGGTTCATAATTGACGGATCGTCAGCCACACTGGCGCGATGCGTCACGAGTCGATACGTGGTCGCCGAGGTGCCCTGGTGGGCGCCTCGGCGGCTGTGCTGTGTCTGGGCGGAGCGCTGGCCGCGTGCGGGAGCGGCGGGAGTGACGGCGGCTACGTCGCCGTCGGGGCCGCGGGCGGCTCCCCACGGGCACCGGGAGCGGTGGTGGCGCCTTCGGGCGAGGTGTCCCTGGTGCCGCTGGAGGGTACGGCTGCGGACGGCTCCAACACCGCCGGGAACAAGGGGAGTTCCGACTCCGGGAAGACGGCGTCGACCGCCGGTCCGGGCGGCTCCTCGGCCGACGGCGCGAGTGGCCCGGAAGGATCGGGTGGCGGTGAGGGTGCATCTGGGGCTGGGGCTGGGGCCGGTGGTCCGGGAGGCACGGGGGCCGGCGACAGCGGCGGGTCCTCTTCGTCATCCGGCTCGTCCGCCGGTTCGTCCTCCGGAGGCGACTCCGGCGGTACGGGCGGGAGTTCGGGGCACTCCTCCGCGCCGCCCGCGCCCGGGTCGACGGCGAGTGCCGGGCCCGCCGTGCTCGGCGTCAGCGACATCTCGCGCGCGGCCGCCGATCGGCGGTGGTGCGAGAAGGTGACCGTCACCTTCAGCAACACCGGTGGTACGCCGGTGCGTTCGGGCACGGTGACGTTCGGGACGCACATCATCGGATCGCTCGGGATCGACTGGGCGACGATCCCGTCGACCGAGGCTCTTCCCGCGCCGATCGCCGCCGGCGCGAAGAAGAGCAGGACCTGGACGGTGTGCGTCGACGCGTGGCGGGTGCCGCTGGGCATGCACGTCGAGACGCGGGACGTCTCCGTCCAGTGGAAGTAGGGCCGTGGCCCTACTTCGGTTTTCGTGACCTGCCGGGTTTCCTGCCCTGCCGGGTTGTGCGACCCAGCTCGGTCACTTGTGTCCCGCTCGTTTACATGAAGGCGAGCCAGGCCACCGCGACGACGACCACGACGGCGAGAACGACGCCGACGATCAGGCCCACGCGGGGACCCGCGGGAGCGGCCGCCTGCTGCTGCCGGCCCTGGGGGGCCTCGTCGACGAACGCACGGAACATTTGGGTGCTGCCCGCGGGGTCGTAGTTGCCCTCGGGGCCCTGGGTGTTTGCCATAGGCCGGACCCTAGCGAATACGCGGGAGCTGCCCAAGTGCCGGGTTCCCCTTCACACCGATCGTGACGCGTCCGCACAACACCCCCGAGGGACCTGCACACCACCTCACGACAGGCCTGCACGGCAACCAGCGACGTCCGCACACCACCTCACGAGGGACCTGCACACCACCTCAGGACAGGTCTGCACACCACGTAGCGACGCGCCTGGACGCCGCCTCACTCGCGTCTTCACCCCATCCGCCATTCCCCCGTCCCTCATCCCCCACCCCACCTGCAAGTTTACGTTCACCAATACTTGCCTTTGCCAAGTTTTTAGCCCTGCAGTCGCCAACTCGTTTGCCTGCGGCAACCAACTTCTTTATGGTTGCCCAAAGCAACGAATACGGGAGGTGTGATGGCCGAGCAGGCGCAGTACGAGGAATTGGCTCGTCAGCTCAGCGCCATCGGTGCCGTGAAGAGGGACATGGGGCGGATCCTGCCGTCCGACTGCCCCGGAGGCTCGGCCGCCGTGCTCACACTGCTCGGCCGGTACGGCGAGATGCGGATGAGCAGGCTCGCGGAGCTGATGTCCGTGGACATGTCGGTGACCAGCCGCCATGTCGCCCATGTCGCTGACCGGGGCTGGATAGAACGGTCCCCCGACCCGGCCGACAAGCGCTCACGCATCCTGCGCCTCACCGAGGCCGGCCAGGAGCGGCTCGACGAGCTCTCCCTGCGTACGTCGCGGCTGCTGGCCGACCGGCTCAGCCACTGGTCCGACCACGAGGTCGGACTGCTCATCGAGCTGATGGGCCGGCTGCGCGAGAGCTTCGGCGACTGCCGCTCCCCGCAGCGGACGCCCGCGCACCCTCCCCCGTATGCGACAGACGTATCAGAACTGACCACCCGTACACCCGCGTAAGTACGTAAGAAAAGGAACCCCATGGCAACGACCACACCAGCCGGTGTGCGGGGCTCTCACGCCAAGCACGGAGGCGCCGCCGACGGCACTCCGATGACGCACCGGCAGATCATGGAGGCCCTCTCCGGGCTGCTGCTCGGCATGTTCGTCGCGATCCTGTCGTCGACGATCGTCACCAACGCGCTCCCCGAGATCATCGGCGACCTGGGCGGCGGCCAGTCCGCCTACACCTGGGTCGTCACGGCCTCGCTGCTGGCCATGACCGCGACCACGCCTCTGTGGGGCAAGCTCTCCGACCTGTACAGCAAGAAGGCGCTCGTACAGATAGCCCTCATCATCTACGTGTTGGGATCGGCCGCCGCCGGGCTGTCCCAGAACCCCGGCATGCTCATTGCCTGCCGTGTGGTCCAGGGCGTCGGCGTCGGCGGTCTGTCCGCCCTCGCCCAGATCGTGATGGCCGCGATGATCTCCCCGCGTGAGCGCGGGCGCTACTCCGGCTACCTGGGCGCGACGTTCGCCGTCGCGACCGTCGGTGGCCCGCTGCTCGGCGGGGTCATCACCGACACGAGCTGGCTCGGCTGGCGCTGGTGCTTCTACGTCGGTGTGCCGTTCGCGGTCATCGCGCTGATCGTGCTGCAGAAGACCCTGCACCTGCCCGTCGTGAAGCGGGACGTGAAGGTCGACTGGGGCGGCGCGTTCTTCATCTCCGCCGCGGTCTCGCTGCTGCTGGTCTGGGTCACCTTCGCCGGTGACAAGTACGACTGGGTCTCGTGGCAGACGTACACGATGGTCGGCGGCGCGATCATGCTCGGCCTGCTGTTCGTACTGGTCGAGTCCAGGGCGAGCGAGCCGATCATCCCGCTGCGGCTGTTCCGCAACCGCACCATCACCCTCTCCTCCCTCGCCTCGCTCTTCGTGGGTGTCGCGATGTTCACCGGCACGGTCTTCTTCAGCCAGTACTTCCAGCTGGCGCGGGACAAGTCCCCGACGATGTCGGGCGTCATGACCATCCCGATGATCGGCGGCCTGTTCATCTCCTCCACGGTCTCCGGCCAGGTCATCACCAGGACCGGACGGTGGAAGTACTGGCTGGTCGGCGGTGGCTTGCTGGTCACCGCGGGCCTGGGCCTGCTCGGCACGATCCGCTACGACACGACCTACTGGCACATCGCGATCTTCATGGCGCTGCTGGGCCTCGGCGTCGGCATGATGATGCAGAACCTGGTGCTCTCCACGCAGAACCAGGTGGCGCCGTCGGACCTGGGCTCGGCCAGCTCCACGGTCACGTTCTTCCGTTCCCTCGGTGGTGCGATCGGTGTCTCCGCGCTCGGCGCGGTCATGGCCACCCGGATCACCGACTACGTCAAGGACGGGCTGACCGACCTCGGCCCCAAGTACGCCGCCCTCGGCTCCGGTTCGGACTCCAGCTCCACCATCCCGGACATGGACAAGCTGCCCGCGCCGCTGCGCACAGTGATGGAGAGCGCGTACGGCCACGGCATCGCGGACGTCTTCCTGATCGCGGCCGGCATGGCGCTGGTCGCCTTCCTCATCGTGCTGTTCATCAAGGAGGTCCCGCTGCGGACGTCCGGCGCGATGGCCCAGGCCGCCGCGGAGAAGTCCGGGGAACCGGTCTCCGAGTCCCCCGTGGCCGAAGCCGTCGAGGCCGCGGCCACCGCGACCCTCGCCCCGGCCGTCGTCGCCGTCGCCACCGCGACACGGGAGAGCGCCGCGCAGCCCGCGTCCGGCGGCATCAGGGTGCACGGTCACGTCCGCGGCACCGAGAGCGCGCCCGTCCCGCAGGCCGCGGTCACGCTGATCTCACCGGCGGGACGCCAGCTCGGCCGCTCGGTCGCCCAGGCCGACGGCTCCTACGCGGTGGACGCGCCCGGTGTGGGCTCCTACGTCCTCATCGCCTCCGCCGACGGCTTCCAGCCGCAGGCCTCGACGATCGTCGTGAACGACGAGCCGCTCGCGTACGACATCCTGCTGAGCGGTACCAGCGGGCTCAGCGGAGTCGTCCGGGCCGCCGAGGGCGCTGCCCCGGTCAAGGACGCGATGGTCGTCGTGACCGACGTCCGCGGTGATGTGCTGGCCTCCGGAACCACCGGTGAGCAGGGCGAGTTCGCCTTCGCCGAGCTGGTGCCCGGCGTCGTGACGGTCGCGGTGAACGCCGCGGGCCACCGGCCGCGGGCCCTGCCCGTCGAGGTCGGCGGTACCGGCGTCACCCGGATCGAGGTCGACCTCGACTCGGGCGCCCAGGTCCAGGGTGTCGTACGGGCGCCGCACGGCCCTCTGTCGGACGCCCGCGTGACGCTGGTGGACGCGGCCGGCAACGTGGTCGGCACGGCCAGGACCGGCAGCGACGGCGCGTACGCGTTCACCGACCTGGACGGCGGCGAGTACACGGTCATCGCGGCGGGCTACCCGCCGGTTGCGACCGCGCTGACCGTCGGCGGCCGTGGCGTGGACGACCACCACATCGAACTCGCCCACCCCGGCGAGTAGTCCGAGCCCCGGCCCGTGGGGTGCGCGCGCTCTGAGCGGAGGTGCGCCCCCCACGGGCCGGTTTTCATTGCTGCATCGCAAGGAGTTACTGCCATGGGACTGACCGCGAAGATCCGGACGCGGGACGGATGGGCCGTGTCGCACGCGGTCGTCACGGTGACCGACGCGGCCGGCGCGCAGGTGCTGCGGGCCGAGGCGGACGCCGACGGGGCCGTGCACGACACCACGAGCCTCGCGCCGGGCGCCTACACGGTGATCGTGACCGCGCTCGGGTACGCGCCCGCCGCGGCCGGCGCGATCGTCACGGCGGCCGGCCGTGCCGAGGTCGGCCAGGTGACGCTGGCCCGCCAGGGCGGCACAGAGCTGCCCCCGCCGGGACCGTGGACCATCGACCCGGCGCACTCCTCCGTCGGCGCGGCCGCCCATCACCTGGGCATCTCCAGCGTGCACGGCCGCTTCACGGACTTCGCGGGCCGTATCGAGATCGCCCCGGACGAGGTGGCCAAGTCCCGGGTGGAGGCGACGATCACGGCGGCCTCCATCGACACCGGCAACGGGATGCGCGACGGACACCTGCGGTCGCCGGACTTCCTCGACGTCGAGAAGTACCCGCTGATCACCTACCGCTCGACGGATCTGACGCCGTCCGGCTCCGACCGCTGGACCGTGCACGGTGAACTCACCCTGCACGGTGTCGTACGTCCCGTCGACCTCGACCTCGCCTACCTCGGCACCGGCGCCGACCCCTGGGGCGGCACCCGTGCCGCGTTCCGCGCGACGGCCGAACTCCACCGCGAGGACTTCGCCCTGCACTACAACCAGATCGTCCAGGCGGGCATCTCCGCCATCGGTACGACCCTGAAGGTGGAACTGGACATCCAGGCGGTGCAGGGGGAGTCGTTGCCGGCCGCCTGAGCGCGGCTCACTCGCCCCGCTCTCCTTGCTCGCCCTACCCGGTCTCGCCGGCGTCCACGATCCGTCGGGCCAGGTCACGGAGCTTGACGTTCTCTCGCTGGGAGGTCCGCACGAGGCTGTCGAAGGCCTCGGAGGCGTCGATGTCCAGCCGCTCCATGAGGATGCCCGTGGCCTGCCCGATCAGATCCCGGGTGCGCATCGCCTCGGTGAGCTGTTCGCGCAGGGTCGCCGAGTCCAGCGCGATGCCGACGTGGGCGGTGAACAGCCGGCCTATCCGGGTGGCCGACTCGTCGAAGGCGCGGGGCGTCCGCGCGTACGCCGTCAGGACGGTGAGCCGGCGACGGTCGGCACGCAGCCGCATCGACAGCACCGACCGCAGCCCGAGACCCGACAGCGCGAGATCCCCGTCCTCGTCCGCCGAGGCACTGTCCTCGATCCGGGCCACCGGCGCGGTCCACAGCCGGCTCCAGTACGGGTGATGCTCGCGGCCCGCGTTCAGGGCGTCGGCGGTGCGCACGACCTCGTGCGTCCAGGCCAGGGTCTGTCTGTGTGCCTTGTGCTCGATGACGGAGATCCCGGCGTGCTCGGCACCGGGCAGGATGTGCACGGCCAGCCGGACCGCGGTGCGCAGGGTGGCATGGGGACTCGATGTCTCGTGCAACTGCTGAGCGGCGACCGTGAGGCCTTCGGCCAGCTCAAAACCCGTAGCGAAACGGGGCAATTCAGAAAACTCGGACGCAGTCACCACGAACCTCTTCGGCATGCACGGCCAAACGGCCATGCGCAGGAGAGCTCCGCAGCACATTCCCGACTGCGAGCACAGGACAAAGAGCACTTTAGCTGCTCCGATGAGGGCGGTGCCGCCCACCGGCCCAGCCCGCGGGCGACCGAGGGGCACCCGGCCTAGGCTGATCGCATGGCACCCAACATCGCGACGAACACCTCTGTCTCCCTCGACGAGTTGCTGGACTTCGTACGCCCCCGCCACCGGGCCCTTCTGCTCACCCGCCGCGCCGACGGCGGTCCCCAGGGCTCTCCGCTGACCTGCGGTGTCGACGACTCGGGCCGCATCGTCGTCTCGACGTACCCCGAGCGCGCCAAGACCCGCAACGCCAAGCGGGACGAACGGGTCAGCCTCATCGTCCTCAGCGCCGAGTGGAACGGGCCCTGGGTCCAGATCGACGGCACCGCCGAGGTCCTCGACTCCCCCGACTCCGTCGAGCCCCTCGTCGAGTACTACCGGAACATCGCCGGTGAGCACCCCGACTGGGCCGAGTACCGCGAAGCGATGCGCAAGCAGGGCAAGTCGATCATCCGGATCACGCCCACCCGCTGGGGCCCGGTGGCAACCGGCGGCTTCCCGGCCCACCTGGCCCCCCAGGACTAGCGGGCCGGGCAACAGCTTTCCTTCGCCCCCTCCGGCCCTGCCCTCCCCCAAGGTCTCGGCTTCACTCGGCCAGGGGGACCCCATCGTCCCTGGAACTCCGCCCCGGACCCCGTTCCTCGAACGCCGGAGGAGCCGAGTTCTCCTGTGGCACGGGGCTCAGCCCCGTGCCACCATCGCCTCGATCCCCGCGATCAACAGCTCCAGCGCGAACGCGAAGTCCCGCTCCCGCATCTCCGACACGGTGTCCCCGCCCCGCGCCTCCATGAGATCCGCCGCACTCTCGAAGTGCGCCGCGAACCGCGGCTGTTCGCCGATGGTGCTCATGGCCTGCCGGAAGTACTCGTCCTGCGACGTCTCCGCCGAGGCGCACCGCTGCACGAAGTGCCCCTCGATCGTCCCGAACCCGTACACGAACTGGAACACCGCCGACATCGCCCCCATCTGCCCGTGCGCCGGCATCCCGGTGTTCCGGATCACCTCCTGCACGCGCAACGAGAACGCCATGGAGGACGGCCCGATGTTCAGGAAGTTCCCGATCAGTGTCGACACCCACGGGTGGCGCACCAGCAGCGCCCGGTACCCGACGGCCAGCGCCCGCAGCTCATCCCGCCAGCCTTCCCCCGACTCGGCGTCCGGCAGCTCCAGTTCACCGAAGACGGCGTCGAGCGCGAGCTCCAGCAGATCGTCCTTGGTGTCCACGTACCAGTACACGGACATCGCCGTGACGTTCAGCTCCGCCGCCAGCCGCCGCATGGAGAACTTCGCCAGACCCTCCGCGTCCAGCAACCGCACCGTGGCCTCCGTGATCCGCTCCCGGTCGAGCCCGGACGGCTGGCCACCGCCCCGGGAGGCCCCGCCACGGGGTGCCTTGCCCTCCAGCCAGACACTGGTCCGCGCCGGTCGCTTCGCCCTGTCGGCTGCCCTCACCATGGCGCACCCTCCTCGGAACTCGAACCACGGAGCGGGCGGAACTCCCCGGTCCACCCTCCTCGATGATGCCAAGCGGGCACTCCCCGGAGAACCACGCGGGGGACCCCGGGCGCCCTCACACGGACATCGCCACCGCGGAGTCTGCCCCTTCCGTCCGCCGCGGCAACGCCACCGCAAGGAGCGCGTCGGGGCAGCGGCGCCGCAAAAGGGCGGTGGCCCGGAGCGAACGCTCCGGGCCACCGCCCACCCACCGGACCACGGCCCACCCACCGCACCACGGTCCGCGTACGGGATCACCGCCCGCCTGCGGAACCCGCGGCCGGCTGCCGGTCAGCTGCTGCTCGTCGGCTGTGTCAGGTCGTAGAAGGTTGCCGAACCCACCGTCACCTTCTTGAAGTTGGCCGTGACCCAGGAGCTGATCTGCGAGGAACTGGACGTGGTGCCGGAGGTTCCGCCACCGTCCGTGCCGCCGCCCATCCCGCCACCCATGCCGCCGCCCGAGATGAAGTAGTGGATCTTGCCGTCCGTCACGTACTTCTTGAACTGGGCGAGGGTCGGGGACGGATCGGTGCCGTTGAAGCCGCCGATCGCCATCACCGGCTTGCCGGTGGCCAGTTGGTAGCTCGCGGAGTTCTGGGAACCGACCGCGGCAGCCGCCCAGGTGTAGTCCTCGGCGTTCTTCGAGATCAGCGTCTTGGCCGCGGAGCCGACGGTCGCGCCGTTCAGCAGGCCGCCTGCACCGCCACCGCCGCCCATGCCGCCCTCACCCATGGCGCCGCCGGGCATGAAGCCCTGCTGGTTCTGGCCCCGGGTATTGCCGTTGCCCTGCTGGTTCTGGCCGGGGAAGCCACCGGCGCCGCCCGTCGGGGGCTGCCCCATGCCGCCGCCCTGCTGCCCGTTCTGCGTGGTGCCGTTGCCGTTCTGCTGGTTCTGGCCGCCGCCGGGGAACCCGCCCCGCATGCCACCGCCGCCGCCGGGACCACCGCCGCGGCCGCCCATCATGCTCGCCCCGGCCGGACCGGCCGTCACGATGGAACCGGTGTGCCCGGTGTTCACCGTGGAGAGCGTGTACGCCGTCGGACCCGCGACCGAGGCCACGAAGCTCAGCCCGACCGCCGCGAGGGCGAGTCGCCTGCCCAGCCTGCCCGCGAAGATCAGGCCGAGCGAGCCGACCAGACCGCCGACGAGGACCAGCCACTTGAGCCACGGAAGGTAGTCGGAGGTGCGGTTGAGGAGGACGTACCCCCAGACCGCGGCCGCGGTGACCGAACCGGCGAGGGTGAGCGACGCCCACGCCTTGCCCCGCTCCTCCCACAGCACCGTCGCGCCCATGCCGACCACGGCGGCGATGTAGGGGGCCAGGGCCACCGTGTAGTACTGGTGGAAGATGCCGGCCATGTAGCTGAAGACCAGCGTGGTCATCAGCAGCGCGCCGCCCCAGGCGAGGAAGGAGCCACGGACCAGGTCGGTCCGCTTCGCCTTCCGGGTGAGGACGATGCCGGCCACCAGCAGGATCAGGGCCGCCGGGAGCAGCCACGAGATCTGGCTGCCGATCTCGGAGTTGAACATCCGGTTCCAGCCGGTCTCACCCCACATCCCGGTGCCACCGCCGCCGCCACCGCCGCCGACACTGCCGGTCTCGTCGCCGTTGATACGGCCGAGGCCGTTGTAGCCGAAGGTCAGCTCCAGGAAGGAGTTGTTCTGCGAGCCGCCGATGTACGGGCGGGAGGACGCGGGCCACAGTTCGACGATCGCGACCCACCAGCCGCCGGCGACGACCATCGCGAGAGCCGAGAGGCCCAGCTGCGCGAACCGCTTCCGCAGCGCCACCGGCGCGCAGACCGCGTACAGCACGGCCAGCGGCGGCAGGATCAGGAAGGCCTGGAGCGTCTTGGCGAGGAAGGCGAGGCCGACCGCGACGCCCGCCCAGAGAAGCCACTTCGTGCGGCCGTCCTCCAGGCCGCGGATCACGCAGTAGACCGTGACGGTCATGAGCAGCGCGAGCATCGCGTCCGGGTTGTTGAACCGGAACATCAGCGCGGCGACGGGAGTGAGCGCGAGCACCGCGCCCGCGATCAGACCTGCCGCCGGGCTGAACCGGCGGCGTACGGCCGCGTACAGGACGCCGACCGTGGCCACGCCCATCAGAACCTCGGGAACGAGGATCGCCCAGGAGCTGAGACCGAAGATCCGTACCGACAGGGCCATCGGCCACAGCGAGGCCGGGGGCTTGTCGACGGTGATGGCGTTGGCCGAGTCGAGCGAGCCGAAGAAGAAGGCCTTCCAGCTCTGGCTGCCGGCCTGTACGGCCGCGGAGTAGAAGGAGTTGGCGTACCCGGAGGCGCTCAGGCCGTACAGGTACAGCACCGCGGTGGCGAGCAGCAGAGCGAGGAAGGCGGGGCGCGCCCAGCGCGGGTCCTCCGGCCGGCCTCTCCAGGCCCGCCGGAAGAAGGGCTGCTCGGGCTCACCGGCCCCGGGGGCGGCGACCGCGGGCGGGGCCTGCTCCGGGGGAGGCGTCGAGGCGGCCGGTCCCCAGGCGTGACCGGAGCCGCGGCTCGTACTCGTGCCGGCGCTCGTACCGGCGCTACCGGTGCTGGTACCGGTGCTGGTGTTGGTACCAGCACCGGTACCGGTACCGGTGCTCGTGTCGGGCTGCGTCGTCATCGCGCGTTCCTCGGGTCGTGATCGTGCGGGCGCACCGCCTGCAACTGCATGGTCGAATCCCGCCAGGAGCGGTCCGCGGCTTCACCGGCGCGGAACTGGGCTGTGTCGTACGGGGCCGTGTCGTACGGGGACGAGGGCGTCGCCGGGCGCTGCGGCAGCGGCGGATACGCGTCCGCTCCCTGCCGTACGGCCGTCGGGTGGACCGGCGGGGCCGGCTGGTGCGAGGCCGGCACCGGGGACGGCGCCGGTGTATCGCCCGGCCGGTCGGGGAAGACCCAGGCACGGAAGAGCAGGAAGCGCAGCACGGTCGCCGCGAGGTTGGCGGCGATGAGCACCGCCAGTTCGGTGGAGTGCGCGGGATCGCTCGTCCCCGCGTTCAGGGCGGCGAGGGAGCCGCTGGTCAGGGCGAGCCCGATACCGAAGACGACCAGGCCCTGCGCCTGGTGCCGGACGGCGCCGCCCCGGCCGCGTACGCCGAAGGTCAGCCGCCGGTTGGCCGCCGTGTTGGCGACCGCCGACACGAGCAGTGCGAGCGCGTTGGCGACCTGGGACCCGGAGAAGCTGCGGAAGCCGCTGTAGAGCAGCAGGTAGAAGAGTGTGGACAGGCCGCCCACGACACAGAAGCCGACGAGCTGGCGGGCCAGGCCCTTGGGTACGTCGGTCAGTTCGCGGTCGCGCGGGTCGTCCCCGAAGGGCCGGGCGAGCCGGTCGAGCGACAACGAGCCGGTGGCGAGAGCCCGTCCGACCCGCCACACCCCCTTGAGGTCGTCTGTCGCGGTCTTCACGATGTGGACGGTCGAGTCCGGGTCGTCGACCCAGTCGACCGGTACCTCGTGGATGCGCAGTCCGGCCCGCTCGGCCAGCACCAGCATCTCGGTGTCGAAGAACCAGCCGGTGTCCTCGATCAGGGGCAGCAGTACCTGGGCCACATCACGGCGGATCGCCTTGAAGCCGCACTGCGCGTCCGAGAATCGGGCCTGGAGCGAACCACGCAGGATCAGGTTGTACGTGCGGCTGATGAACTCCCGCTTGGCGCCCCGCACCACACGCGAGGAGCGGGACAGCCGCGAGCCGATCGCGAGGTCCGAGTGACCGGAGATCAGTGGGGCCACCAGCGGGAGCAGCGCGTTCAGATCGGTGGACAGGTCCACGTCCATGTACGCGAGGACCGGCGCGTCGGACGCCGACCACACGGTCCGCAGCGCCCGGCCGCGGCCTTTCTGCTCCAGCCGGAAGGACGTGACCTCCGGGATCTGTGCCGCCAGCCGCGCCGCCACCAGCGGGGTGGTGTCCGTGGACGCATTGTCCGCCACCGTGATGCGGAACGCGTACGGGAACGTGCGCTTGAGGTGCTCGTGCAGTCTGAGCACACATGGTTGGAGGTCCTTCTCCTCGTTGTAGACGGGGATCACTACGTCCAGGACAGGCGTACCGGCGTCTCCGGCCGGGAGGTGCTCCCGCGCCGGCAGGTTGCCGGGAGAAGAGTCGGTTCGCATGGGAACGACTCTGGTCAAGCGCCCTGTTGCACCCATGTGGTGGCGCTGTGCTGTGCCTGTGAGTGCGGTTGCCACGACGTTTCGAGGGCCATCGCGGGCAGATGCAGGGTGAACACGGTCCTGCCGGGGACGCTGTCCACGGTCACCGCGCCGCCGTGCGCGGCCGCGACGGCCTGCACGATGGCGAGCCCGAGACCGGTCGAGCCGGAGGAGCGCGAACGCGACGAGTCGCCTCGCGCGAACCGCTCGAAGACGCGGGGCAGCAGATCGGCCGGAATGCCCTGTCCGTCGTCCTGGACGTCCACGCACAGCCACGGCCCCTGCCGGTGCACCCGCGCGGTGACGGTCGTCCCCGGTGGGGTGTGCGTGCGCGCGTTCGCGAAGAGATTGACCATGACCTGCTGCAGGCGTGCGGCGTCCGCCGACACCAGCGCGGGCTCCTCGGGCAGTTCGAGCCGCCAGTTGTGATCACGCCCGGCGGCCCGCGCGTCGCTCACGGCGTCGATCACCAGGGGTACGAGGTCGGTCTGCTCGTACTGCAACGGCCGCCCGGCGTCGAGCCGCGCGAGCAGCAGCAGATCCTCCACGAGCAGCGTCATCCGGCCGGCCTCGGACTCGATCCGCCCGAGCGCGTGCCGGGTGTCGGGCCCGGTCTCCTCCCTGCCGCGTCTGGTCAGCTCGGCGTACCCGCGGATGGACGCGAGCGGCGTCCGCAGCTCATGACTGGCGTCCGCGACGAACTGCCGTACGCGCATCTCGCTCTGCTGCCGCGCGTGCAGCGCGCCGTGGATGTGGTCGAGCATGCGGTTCAGGGCCGCCCCGACCTGCCCGACCTCGGTGTGCGGATCGGACTCGGACTCCGAGACCCGCTCGTAGAGAGTGACCTCGCCGGTGTGCAGGGGGAGTTCGGAGACCCGGGTGGCGGTGGCGGCGACCTTGCGCAGGGGGCGCAGGGCGAGGCCGACGATCACGCTGCCCGCGATGGTGGCGGCGATGAGCCCGGCACCGGTGATACTCGCCTCGATGAGGATGAAGTTGTTGATCGTGTTGTCGACGGACTCGGTGGGCAGGGCGATGTAGTAGCTGCCGTGCGCACCGGTCACATACATGGCGTAGTAATCGCCCAGGCCGGGGATGTCCACGGTGTGCGCCTTGCCGTCCTCGGCGACGGAGGCGAGCGCTGCTTTCTGCGCGGTGGTGAGCGCGACGGCCCGATTTCGCGGGAATCCGTCACCGTCGCTGGCCCCGTCGGCGGAGACGACCGCCTTGGCGACTCCGCCGTCGGTGCCGACCTCGGCCGCTATGGTCTTCGTCTGTGTCGGGCCCATGGTGACGAAGGCGTGGAGCCGGTCCTCGCTGGACAAGCTGTCGGCGGAGCCCGCCGAACCGTCGCCACTCGGGTTGCCGGGATCCTGGCCCTCGTCGCCCGGGTTCGCGCCCCGCGGGTTTCCGAGGGGACCCGAGAGCCGTCGGCCGGCATCGGTGATCTGCGATTCCAGCTGCGTGTACAGATGCTGGCGCAGCGCGATGGTCGTCACCGTGCCGATCACGGCGCAGACCACGGCGATGAGCGCGACCGCCGAGACGACGAGCCGCGTCCGCAGGGTGCGCGGCTGTCGTCCTCGCCTCTTCTGCGCTCGTGGCCGTCGTCGTCCGCTCATGACACGGCGGGCTTGATCAGGTATCCGGCCCCACGCCGGGTGTGGATCATCGGCTCACGCCCGGCGTCGATCTTGCGCCGCAGATACGAGATGTAGAGCTCGACCACATTGGCCTGCCCACCGAAGTCGTACGACCACACACGGTCGAGTATCTGTGCCTTGCTCAGCACCCGGCGCGGATTGCGCATCAGGAAGCGGAGCAGCTCGAACTCGGTCGCGGTGAGGTGGATGTTGGCACCGCCCCGCGACACCTCGTGACTGTCCTCGTCCAGGGTGAGGTCCCCGACGACGAGCACCGACTCGGACCGCCGGTCGGCGGCGCCGGAACGCCGGATGAGACCGCGCAGTCGGGCCACGACCTCCTCCAGGCTGAACGGCTTGGTGACGTAGTCGTCGCCCCCGGCGGTGAGCCCCGCGATCCGGTCCTCGACCGCGTCCTTCGCCGTCAGGAACAGCACCGGGACATCGGGCAGCTCCCGGCGGAGCCGGCCCAGCACCGTCAGCCCGTCCATGTCCGGCAGCATCATGTCGAGAACGACGGCGTCGGGCCGGAACTCGCGCGCGGTCTGCACCGCGCCCGTCCCGTCGCCCGCGCTGCGGATCTGCCAGCCCTCGTAGCGGAGGGCCATGGACAGCAGCTCGGTGATCGACAGCTCGTCGTCCACCACAAGCACCCGGACGGGGCTCCCGTCCGGCCTCAGCAGTTCGGTGCGCCCCTGGGGCGAGGTCGTGGTCATAGCGGACACCTTGGTGGGCGCCGCTGAGAGCATCCTTTCGGCAACCTGTGAATTCCCTGAGAAACACACAGGTGTCTCTCAGGGAACTCCTGGGAAGATCACGCGGTTCCGGGCAGAGGCCCGGCGCCGGGGCTCCACGCCCCCTGCCGGGCCCTTCGCCTCGCCCCCGTCGACGTCAGCCGCGGCCTTCGAGGCCGAAGAGACGTGCGCCGTTCTCGAAGCAGACCGCCCGCAGCCAGTCGTCCCCCAGCTCGAGCCGTTCCAGCGCGCGCAGCTGGTGGACGTACGGGTACGGGATGTTCGGGAAGTCGGTGCCGAGGAGCACCCGGTCCCCGAGGTCCGCGAGCCTGGGCAGGAGTTCGGGCGGAAACGGCGCGAGCCGCTCGCTGAAGTCCGTGAACGCCATGGTCGTGTCGAGCCGCACCTCGTCGTAGCGCTCGGCGAGGCCGAGGAAGTCCTCGTACTCGGGCATCCCCATGTGCGCGAAGACGAACCGGAGCCGGGGATGCCGGCCGAGAACGGCCGCGACGGGTCCAGGCCCGGTGTGCTTGCCGGGTGAGGGTCCCGATCCGCAGTGGATCACGACAGGAATGCCCGCCTCGGCAAGCAACCCCCAGGCCGGATCGAGGAGTTCGTCCCCCGGGTCGTACGCCCCCACCTGCACATGCGCTTTGAAGACACGCGTACCCGACTCCACCGCCTCGCGCACGTACCGCTCGACGCCCGGCTCGGGGAAGAGGGTGGAGGTGTGCAGGCAGTCCGGGGTCCGGCGGGCGAAGTCGACGGCCCAGGTGTTGAGCCACTCGGCCATGCCGGCCTTGTGCGGGTAGAGCATCGCCGTGAAGGCGCGCACCCCGAACTGTCTGATCAGCTCCAGCCGTTCGTCCTCGTCCGCGCGATAGGTGATCGGCCACTCGACGCCTCCGGTGAGCTCACCGAGCCCGTCGAAGTAGTCCCAGACCTTGCGCAGCACCCGTTCGGGCATGAAGTGCGTGTGGACGTCGACGAGTCCGGGCAGCCCGAGCCCCTCCCAGAAGCCCCGCACTTCCCCTGCTTCGTCACGCACCACCTTGGCGTCCTCACCCCGTACCACCATGGCCTCCTCGCCCCGCGCCTCCCGCGCCTCCTGGGGCGCCCGGCTCCGCAGCCTGTCATGCATCTCCCCGGCGCCGGCCGCGCCCTCCCGTTCAGTCGCGGGCACGCTCGAACCCGTGGCTCCGCTCGACCTTGGCGATGTGCAGGGTGTACCGCTCGTACCACTCGGCCCGGCCGCGCCGCTGTGCCGCCCGGTGCTCGGCATGCGCACTCCACTCCTTGATGGCGTCCTCGTCCCGGAAGTACCCGACGGTGATGGCCAGTCCGCCCGGCGTCCGCGCGTGATCCATCCCCAGATAGCCCGGTATCTGCTCCACCAGCTCCTCCATCCGCTCGGCGGTCTCCCCGTACCCGGCGTCGTCCTCCATCCGTACGTAGGTGAACACGGCGACGTAGTAGGGCGGCTCATGGGCTGCGACAGGCGCTTGAGAGTGATCGCTCATGTCCGACACTCTCCTTCCGGCCGTCCCCCGTCGTCCAGCACCTTTCCGAACGGGATCCGAAAGGGATCGAAGTCTTGACCATGGGGGCCCCGCGCGGGCCGCCGTCTCAGCAGGCCCCGCCTCACCCTCCCGTCCCTCACCCGGCCCCGCTCAGAAGAGCCCGTCCTGAACACCGGCGTCCGGCGCCCGCGACTCCCGTACGGGAAAGGTGATTCCAGAGCCCCCGTCCCCGTCCCGGTCCTCGCCCCTCTCCCCGACGCCTGTCAGGTCCCACCCCGTCATCAGCCGGGTGTCGAGTACGACGACTCCGCGTCCGGTGAGGAGATGGAGATCGGGACCCGCGGCACCGCACAGCTCACCGCTGATCACGCCTCCCGCGACCAGTTCGCGCACGACCCCCTGCTCGGGAGGAAGTCCGGCCAGTCCGAACACGTCCGTGTGGTCGACGGGTTCGAAGGGCGCGCGCCGGAGCGACTCCGGCCAGCGGTCGAGATCCCCGACGCGGGCGTGCAGCTCCCGGATCTCGGCGACGCGCTCCTCGGGCCCCGGGAGTGCCGCCCGCACGGCCCGCTTGTCGGCGTACGGAATCCGGTCCGGCACCTTGAGCGCGGCCCGCAGCAACTCCTCGGCGCGGCGCGCCGCCATCAACGGCCCCTGCCCCAGCCAGCTGAAGGTGACGGCGCCCTGCTCGAGGAGACGCGTGGAACCCCGCTCGACCCGCGTGATCCCCACCTTCACCATGCCGGGCCCGAACCACGCGAGATACACGTGGTACGGCCGCGGATCATCGGCCAGCGTGTCGGCGGCCACGGAGTGCGCGCGGTCCAGCCGGGCGCACTCCTCGCACCGCCCGCCGGTACCGCGCGGCGACACGACGGCCCGCACGGGACACGCGTTCCCCCGCGCCCCGACGCAGGTCCGCACACCCCCGTCCACCACGCCGAACGCGACCCGCCGTCCCGGAGCCAGCGGACTCGCCCGCCCCCCGCCCCACTCCAGCACGGGCCCGTCCCCCGACCACCGCAACCCCGAACACACCCACACCCGCCGCACCCTCACAACAGTAGAGCCGGCCACTGACAAGCGCCCTGACCAGCCGGAACGCCTGGAGGGCCACCGGCGAACCAGCTGCACAGCACCCGCGGTCCCCACAGCCGAGCAGCCGAGTAATGGCAAGGACAGAAAACCCTCTTGGGAATGAGACCAAATGGCGGGAAAGTGCGACTTACAGGCGAACTTGCGAATTACTCACCGAATCCATGTCAACCGGCTGCCACACAGTCCAACGTTTCGGGCCGTCGTCGTCGTGCCGTTGACCGATAACGAGGACACAGGAGTCCACGTGGGCGACACCTCTCCGCCCGCCTTCCGCCGTCGGAGTGAATTCGGTTGATGGAAAATTCGCCGGCTCACCACCTCCCCCACCCTCTGGAGAGTCCACATCATCCACTTCGGAAGAATTTTCGGATGATCGGAAATATCAATCGAGTTCAGTAACGAATTGTTGCACCACCCGAATGAGAAAACGCAACCCACTCTCCCTCTTGGCGTCGCCGGAAGAACGTTCGTGCGTAATATGCCGCAGCAGGACAAGGCTTCCCGGGCAATCGGTAGGGCCCGGTACGCCACGGCCCCCCACAGAGAATGGCCCTCGATGAAGCTGAAAATCCCTCATGCGGCTCCCGGCCGCACTTTGTCCGGCTTGCTGGCCCCGGCCCTCGCCGCAACGGTTGCCGCCGCGATGGTCGTCCTGACGCCGACGCAGGCAAGCGCCATTACAACGCCCGTTCCTCTCGGTGCCGCCACCAGCTTCGCGGAACTGGGCGGCGCGGCGGTCACCAACACCGGTTCGTCGCTGATCAGCGGAGACGTCGGGGTGTCGCCCGGGACTTCGGTCACCGGGTTCTGTACACCTCCAGCGCCTGCAACCCCCGCACCTCCGCCGTGTGCCAACGTGATCAACGGCACCATCCACATCACGGACGGGCCGGCCAACAACGCCCATGCCGCACTGCAGAATGCGTACACCGTCGCCGCGGGTCGGACCCCCGTCGACGGCACCCTCGGCTCGGAACTCAGCGGAGCGGGCGGCCCGACTGGGCTGGCACCCGGCTTGTACGGCTTCGTCGACGGCGTGGTCACGAACTCGGGCACGCTCACACTGAACGGCGGCCCCGACTCCGTCTGGGTATTCCAGGTCCCCACCGGACTGACGCTGGCACCCAACAGCCGCATGCAGTTCACCGGCGGCGCCACGGCGTGCAATGTCTTCTGGCAGATCGGGAGTTCCGCCACCTTCCAGGCCAACTCCTTCTCCGTGGGCACCTTCATGGCCCACACCTCGATCACCATGACGAACGGAGCGACGGTCGAGGGCCGGGTGCTGGCCGGTGCCGTGGACGAGTCCGGGATCGTGACGATGGACACCAACACCATCACCCGGCCGACGTGCGCGACCAGCACCACCGGCGGTACGACGGCCGGCACCACCACCGGCGGTACGACGACCGGCACGACCACCAGCGGCGGGCTGCTCGGCGGCGGCCTGGTCAGCGGTGGCCTGGTCACCGGTGGCGTCCTGGGCGGACCCATTGTGGACGTCACGAGCGGCGGCACCTCGGGCAACACCGTCGGCAACACTGCCGGCAGCACCGAGGGCAACACGGCCGGCAGCACCGAAGGCAACACCGCCGGGAACACCGCCGGCAACACCGCCGGGAACACCGTCGGCGGGAGCACGGGTGGTGGACCCGAGCACGGCGGGAAGCACGAACGTCCGCACCACGGCGGCAAGCACGAACGTCCGCACCACGGCGGCAAGCACGAACGTCCGCACCACGGCGGCAAGCACGAAGAAGCCGACCACCACGGCGGAAAGTACGAAGGTTCGGACCACGGTGGGAAGTACGAAGGTTCGGACCACGGTGGGAAGCCGGACCAGGGGCATGGTGTCGCGCCCGAAAAGCCCGGCTACGGCAAGCAGCACGACGAGAACTACGGCTACGCCGACGTGCCCCACGGCCAAGAGGCGGACGCCCACTCCGAGGGCTACGAGGGCTAGAAGCACCGGAGCTGACCCGTTCGTCGGATGACGGCGCACGGCGGAATCCCCATCGGATCCGCCGTGCGCCACCGATGGCAGCCCTCAGAAAAGGACAGGCGCGAGCAACTGACATGAGAAAGACAGAGTGGGCGGTGTCGAGGGGAATCGAATCGACCGACGTGAAGGAAATCCAGCATTCTGATTCCGCTCCGGCCACGCAGGAATGCCCTGCCGACGCGCCCACGCGGGCCGGTCGGTCGAGATTTTCTCGGACACTGAATACCGGGCTGTCCATCGCAGTGATCCTGTGTGTGGCGACAACTCTCGTCCATGTCGCTCTGGTATTCCTTCATGTGGCGCCCACCAACACCGTCTCCAAGCGATACAGTCCGCTGATCAATTCCTGGGTCTATCCCTTCTTCGAACAGAACTGGCGGCTTTTCGCCCCGGACCCCGACTCCGTCAACCGACAGATCCTGGCGAGAACCGCACACACCGGGTCCGGCGGATCGGTTCAGGTGAGCGGCTGGTTCGACCTGACGGCCGTGGACAATGCCGCCGTCGAACACGACCCGTTTCCGAGCCACACGGCGCAGAACATGTTGCGCCGCGCCTGGACGTCCTACGTCGATACCCACGGAGGGGACGACAAGGCGCATACGGCACGCGCCCTGATGATGCAGAGGTATCTGAGCAACATCGCCGCACAACGCGTCGCTGCCCGCGGCGACGGCACGTTCGACTTCATTCAGCTCCGCGTCGTCACGCTGCCGATCGCCGCCTCCGGTCCCACTGCCGGAAACCGCCCCCCGACGAGCACCGAAACCCGGCTACTGCCCTGGTGGAAGGCAACCCCCCATGGGAAATGAGCTGAACTCCGCCGTAGCTCGTACGGCACCAGTGCCCCAGCGGCCGACAGGGCAAATCAGTACGGCCCCTTCCGCTGCCCAGAGACTCGTCGACCGGATCGCTGCCGTGGGCGAGCTGCTGACCGGCCGACCCGTGTCGCTGTACGCCGCGTCGGTGCTGCGCATCGGCTACGGCCTGCTCTACCTGGTCTTCCTGCTGCGCGAGTTCCCGCACCGTGACGAGATCTGGGGCCCCGCCTCCCCCTGGACACCCGCGCTGGCCCAACAGCTCTTCGCCCAGACGGGCTGGAACAGCGTCCTGACCCTGTCCGACAGCCGCGCCTACTTCGAGCTCTGCTACGCGCTCGCCGTCGCTACGTCCGCGCTGTTCATGCTGGGCTGGCGAACCCGCGTCCTGTCCCTCCTCTTCGCCGTCGTGGTGATCTCGTTCCATGCCCGAGCGATCTTCATGACGGACGGGGGCGACAACCTGGTCCTGCTGATGTCCATGTATCTCGTCCTCACCGCGTGCGGTCGGCGCTGGTCCCTGGACGCGCGCAGGATCCGGCTGAAGACGGCTCGTGCGGGCACCTCACCGCAGCGGGTGAAGGGAGAGACCGCACAGCAACTCCGGGGTGCCCTGACCACCTTGACCACGGTCGTGCACAACTGCGGCATGTTCGTCATCGCGGCGCAGGTCTGCTTCCTCTACGGATCAGCAGGCCTGTTCAAGGTCCAGGGCGCTTCGTGGGGCGCCGGCACCGCGCTCCACTACGTGCTGAACCTCCAGCTCTTCCAGCCCTGGCCCGCGCTCTCCCACTTCGTGGACGGGCACACGATCCTGATCGCCGTCGCCGGCTATATGACGGTGCTCTTGCAGGTGGCCTTCCCGTTCGTGCTCTTCGGCAGGCTCAAGTACCCGGTTCTCGTCATGCTGTTGGGCATGCACATCGGCATCGCCGTACTCATGGGGCTGCCGCTCTTCTCCGGCGCGATGATCATCGCGGACGCCGTGTTCCTTCCCGACCGCTTCTACGCCGCCCTGCCCCGGCTGTGCCGACGCGCGGCGCCGCGGACAGGCGTGCGGCATCCGATGCCCTCCCCGGCCGCAGAATCCGGATCGGTACCGGCACAGGGCGGGCCCGGTCTGCCCGGCCCGAAGCATCCAGCCGCCTCGGCAGGACAGGAGGACACCCCGCTCTCCACCGAGCTCGCGTCCGACGAGAAGAGCTGAGGTTCGGGCCGGTGAGGACTTGGTGGTGAATCGCCGTCAAAGCTGCCGTCAGGCAAGAGCCGGAGGCCCCGTGGAGTGCTCCACGGGGCCTCCGGCATGCCGGCACCAGCAGGCTTCGAACGCCTGCGCGACAACGGCAGGCCACCCGCCGATAGCCGGTAGTGACTGTCGGCCACTTCGTCCTCGCTGGCATCGCGGCGGCCGTGGCAGCCGTCATGGTGGCGCGGCGATGCGATGCGGGCGCGGCGGGATTCAAGATCGCCGACAACGGATCGTCCTCGGGCCCGTTTCTGTAAACCCGGGAAGACGCAGGAGGCCCCTCTGTAAACCCGGGTGACGCGAGAGGCCCCGGATCTCTCCGGGGCCTCTTACCTGTGTGCACTGGGCAGGATTCGAACCTGCAACCTCCTGATCCGTAGGCGGGTGCAGCACCATCACGAACCGCTCGCCGAGGGATGTGCCGGGGCCCGTTTCCGATGTTCGTCGATCAGGTCGGAGGCGTGTTCGGAGGCGTGTGGGGTGGGTCAGAAGCAGCCGGGCCCGGTGGAGGGGTTGACGCAGGCGTTGAGGCCGGGGCCGCCGTCGTTGGTGTTGGTGCCGGGGCCGCCGAAGAGCGCGTCGTCGCCGGGACCGCCGAAGAGGGCGTCGTTGCCGTTGTTGCCGTTCAGTTTGTCGGCGCCGTTGCCGCCTTCGATGCGGTCGTTGCCGTCGCCGCCGGACAACGAGTCGTTGCCGTCGCCGCCACAGATGAGGTCGTTGCCACCGCGGCCGTCGACCACGTCGTTGCCGCCGAGAGCGAAGATCACGTCATTGCCGGGAGTGCCGACCAGGACGTCGCCGCCGTTGGTGCCGGTGATGGTCGGCGTGGCGGTCGCGCAGGTGGGGGGCGGCTCGTAGGTGATGGTCACCTGGGCCGCTCCCGCGGCAGGTCCGGAGGTAGCTCCCGACGGGACGAGGTTCGACCCGCCGCCGCCACCACCGGAACCCAGCGTGCCATTGGAGGCGATGGCGTTGCAGCCTCCGCCTCCGCCGCCTCCGAACCAGCCGCCGCCTCCGCCGCCTCCCCCGAAGCCGCTCCCGCCGGTGCCGGCGGCGCCGGCCGTACCGTTGGTGCCGGCGGTGGATGGGTTCGACGGGCATGTGGCTCCGCCGGTGCCGCCGGTGGTCTGAGTACCTCCGCCACCGCCGACGCCGCCTTGCGGTCTGTCGCCGCCGGGCTGGCCGGTGTCTCCGGCGTCTCCGCCGGTGGACTCAGGCCCGGAAATGGTGAAACCGCCGTGGCCGCCGCCTCCGCCGCCGCCCGCGACGATGAGGCGGGGGTCAGTACCGGGGACGCCGGTCAGGACACAGCTGACGTTGGCCGAGCTGCAGGTGCGGACGTCGCTGGAACCGCCGCCGACACCGCCCGCGGCGATCCCGGTGACTGTGCCGCCGCCGGTGTCGACGTTCACGAACAGGGTGTTGCCCGGGGTGGCGGGGACGGTGCCGGTGACAGTGGCGCCGTTGCCGCCCGTGCCGCCGTTGCCCCCGTTCTGGCCCGCGGCACCTGTGGCGGTGACGGTCAGTTGGGTGACGCCGGACGGGACGGTGAAGGGCTGGTCGGCGCCGGCGTTGAAGGTGACCGTCACGGGCGCCGCCGCGGCGGGGGTGGCCGAGGGCACCACCAGTGCCGCCGGCAGCGCCACCGTGGCGAGCAGGACGGCAGCACGCCTGGCCGGGCGCCTCCGCTCACCTGCGGCTCCGGCGCCACGTCGATGGAACATGGCATGTTGCAGGGTCGGTCTCACGATGGGGACTCCTCGACAAGGCGCGCGGCACTCAGCACGTGCCACGGACGTCGGTTGGTGTTCAGGCCCCTGCCGGGACCGCCCGACGATCAAGCCACACGCACCCGGTGCGGGCGTACAGACACACCGTCATACCGCCCGCGATCCACCGACCAGACGCTGTCCGACCTCGAACTCGGTCGTGTGATCCGTTGGCGCGCGCGTTTTCCAACCGCACCCGGCCAAGCCCCTGTCCTGGCTTGGTGCAGCAGGAGTCAGGCTTGACCGCGAGTCCGCGCTTGCGGTTCGTCGTGGGCGCGTGGCCGGACATGCCCGATGGGGTCGGCGACCGGCCGGCGGACGTGTGGGAACCCCTGCTCGCCATCGCGGACGCGGCCTGCGGGAACTCATCTTCGGTACCCCGAAGACGAAGCGTTCCGTGCGCACGATCTCGCTGCCTCAGCGCTGCGTGCGCGGTCTCTCCGCGCACCGGGAGCTCAAGGAGTCGACGCCCGCACCATCATGGAGACCCTGGGGCACAGCACGATCAGGATGACGCTCGACAGGTACGCGCATGTGATGGGAACGGCCCTGCGGGCCGCGTCCGATCGGATGGACGACGTGTTCGGCCCCGATCTTTCCGAAGATGATCCGGAGGGGGAGAGCGCAGCCTGATCGGCGATATTCGGGGGCGTTGATGTCACCCGTCGATGTCAAAGGCCCCGCCGGTTCAACCGGCGGGGCCTTTGAGCTGTGTGCACTCGGCAGGATTCGAACCTGCAACCTTCTGATCCGTAGTCAGATGCTCTATCCGTTAAGCTACGAGTGCTTGTTCTGTTGTGCTTCTGTCTTCGCTTCCCGGGTTTTTGACCCGCTCGCGGCGACAGGAAGAACATTACATGACTGCCGCCGCCATGTGAAATCCGTTTGCCTCACCCCTTGTGAGCTGGGCAAACGCACTTCTGAGCCTTCACGAGCACCCTCGACGCCAGCGTGCTCCGCGGCCCTCACGGACACCCGGAAGGCCGAAGCCCCGGTCCACTGGACCGGGGCTTCGGATCTTCGCGCGGAGGCGGAGGGATTTGAACCCTCGATGGGCTTGAAGGCCCAAACCGCATTAGCAGTGCGGCGCCATAGACCGGACTAGGCGACGCCTCCCGCACAACCACTCACGCGAGCGCAAGTGGTGCGTGCAGATGATGACACAGTCGAGCGCGGTGTCACCAATCGCCCCCCACGGTACTAGGCAGATACGCCGCACTGCAAAGCCCCCACCGGCACGCAACCGGGTGGGTCGCCCCGCGTTAGGCAGGTCATGTTGCGCCGACTGCTCCTCACCGCCGCCGTGTCCGCCACCGCCGCGCTCTCGACCGTGCCCAGCGCCACGGCCGGCACCCCCTCCGACGCCCCCGGGGCGTTCCCCGTACCCGGGGCGTTCCCCGTACCCGGGGCGTTCCCCGTACCCGGGGCGTTCCCCGTACCCGTGGCGTCCCCTGTCGGAGTGTCGTCGCTGTTCCCCGCCGGAGCCTCGTCGCTGTCCGCCGCCTACGGCGTCGCCCTGCCGGCCCTCATGCCCCCGCCCGCCCGCCCGGAGGACTCCGCGGACCGTCTGACGGTGACCGTCCACGACGTGGGCGGCGGTGCGGACGGGACGTTCGAGCTGGCGTGCCACCCCGCGGGCGGCGGCCACCCGCACGCGGCGGAGGCCTGCGACCGGCTGGACCGGATGACCACCTGGGGCAAGGACACCTTCGCCCCGGTGCCGCCGGACACCCTGTGCACGATGGAGTACGGAGGTCCGGCCACCGCGCATGTCACGGGAACCTGGGCGGGGCGCCCCGTCGACGCGCGCTACGACCGCTCGAACGGGTGCGAGATCTCGCGCTGGAACGCCCTGGTGCCGCTGCTGCCCGGCGCCCGCCCCTAGCTCGAACGGGGCGCGGACAGGGCGAGGACAGGGCGAGCACGGGGCGAGGACAGGACGAGGACACGGCCACATCACGGTGCTCTCACGGTGCTCTCACGGTTCCGCGAGGTGAAATGCGTGGTCACAG
This sequence comes from Streptomyces sp. NPDC026500, assembly GCF_055567635.1. Taxonomy (NCBI): domain Bacteria; kingdom Bacillati; phylum Actinomycetota; class Actinomycetes; order Kitasatosporales; family Streptomycetaceae; genus Streptomyces; species Streptomyces sp. NPDC026500. The sequence goes on from NZ_JBVHQB010000001.1 coordinate 135,477, forward strand.
GTTCTACGCCGGTTCTGCGTCTCATATGTGTGCGACCTCCCTCTCATCCGGCATCGCGAGCGCAACCACTGCCCGTAGACTCCCTCGCGTGACACGCCGTGGGCCGGTTGGCAAGATGGCCTCCGCGGTCGGCAAGGTGCGGTAACAGGGAGGAAGCGTCTCGTGAGCAGCAGGCCATCCCGAGGCGCTGCTCGCCTCGCAGCCATACTGGACGCGCTGCCCGATGCGCTGGTCCTGGTCAACGCCAACGGGACCGTCGTCAACGCCAACACGATCGCCCTGGAGGCCTTCGAGACCCCGGGCACGGCTCTGGTGGGCCGCGGGCTGCTCGACCTGCTGCCCGAGTTCGACTCCCGGCTGATCCCCGGATCCATGCGGCGCCCCGACACGACCGACGAGCGCGGGCGGACCAAGCCGACCCGGATGATCGCGCGGCGGACCGACGGCACGGAGTTCCCGGTCGAGGTCACCAGTGCGAATCTGGAGAGCGGCCAGCAGGCCTACGACAACTACGGCCCCACCCCCGACGAGCTGCTCATGCTCGTCGTACGCGACCTTTCCGGCACCGTCGACACCGAGGCCGAACTCGCGCGTTCGCAACGCCAGACCGAGATGATCCTGCGCGCGGCGGCCGAGGGTGTCGTCGGGACGGACACCGAGGGACGGGTCGTCCTCGTCAATCCCGCCGCCGCCCAGATCCTCGGATACCGGGCCAGCGATCTCGGCGGCAAGGACCTGCACGCCCTGATCCTGCACTCGCGGGCGGACGGCGAGGCCTTCCCCTATGCGGAGTCGCCGCTCGCCGACACCCTGCGCTCCGGGCGCAAGCACCGGGTGCGCGGGCAGGTGCTCTGGTCGAAGTCCGGGGATCAGGTGCCGGTCGACCTGACGACCTCTCCGGTGCGGGACGGCGACCAGCTCGTCGGCGCCGTCATGACCTTCACCGACCGCCGGCCGTACGACACCCTGGTCGAGGAGAAGGACGCGGCCGCCACCCGGCACGCCGAGGAACTGGAGCGGATCGGCGAGGAGCACGCCGCCGAGCTGGCGGAGCTGCGCGAGCGGCACACCGCCGAGCTCACCGAGCTGACCGAGGGCCACGAGGAGGAACTCGCCGCCGGCGACGAGCGGTACGCGGCGCTCGGCGAGCGGGAGAAGGACCGCTACGAGGCGCTGACCGGCCGGCACGAGCAGTTGCTCGCCGTCCTCGGCCAGTCGCTGCGCGGGCCGCTCGACCAGCTGCGCGCCGAACTCGCCAAGCTCGCCGCCGACGACGCGGGGCAGCTGTGGCCGGAGGCCAACCAGGTGCTCCACCACCTCTCGGCCGGCTACTCGCGCATCACGACACTCGTCGACAACGTCCTCGGCTACCAGCGGCTGGATGCCGGCGTCGAGACGATCTTCCGTACGAACGTGATGCTCGACGCCGTCGTCGCGGCCGGTGTCGACGGGGCCGTCGACCTGATCGGGCCCGGACGCGTGCAGTTCGCCGTGCACGCGCCGCCCATCGAGGCCGAGGTCGACCCGCAGCGTCTCGCGGGCGCCCTCGCCCACCTCATCGCGGACGTCGCCGGAGTCGACGCGACCGGCAATGCGCCGGTGTCGGCGGGCGGTTACATGGACAACACGGTCGTCGTGGCGGCGGCGCAGCGCGGCGAGGTCGTGCGGATCGAGGTGCGCGGGCCGTACGCCGGGGGAGACCCGGTGCACGAGCCGATCGTGCGCGGGATCGTGCGCGCGCACGGCGGTGTGCTCCAGACGCACGAGGTGCCGGGGATGAGCGGCAGCGCGTACGTCCTCGAGGTGCCCATCGGGGGCGGGGCGGGCTCGGTTCCGCTCGCCACCGGACCCGCGGTCTCCACCGAGGTCGCCCTTCCCGAGCAGACCCCCCAGCAGAGCGGTGGCAGGCGGCGGGCCCGGCGGTCCTCCGTGGACGCCTTCCTGGAGAGCGAGGAGACGGGGGAGTCCGGCCCGAAGGCCGTCGAGGCGGCCGGCGCCGGTACGACCGCTCCCACCGGGCGCCGTCGCCGGCGTGCCGCCGAGGAGCAGGCGGCCGGCGAGCTCCCGGCTGCCGCGCAGGAGCAGACGGCCGAGAGCGCCGACGACGGCTCCGGCGGTACCGGGCGACGCCGTGGCCGGCCCAGCCCCGCCGAGGACACGGGCGACGCCGCGGCACAGGGCGCGCCCGACGGCGTCTCCGAGGGCGCGGTCGTGATGGCGGGCGAGCACGGGGCGGGAACCGCGGCCGTGGGATCCGGGCTGGGCGGGACGGTGCCTCCGCAGGGGGTGCCGGTGCCTTCCGGACGACGCGCACGCCGGGACGGCGAACAGAACGCACTGCCCGCGGCGTTGCCGGCGGCGACGGCGCCGGGCGACGGCCCCGACGAGGACGACGGTGCCACCGACGACGCGGGCCGGCCGAGCGGGCGGCGCCGTCGTGCGCTGGCCGCGGCGGCCGAGCGTGCGGCCGCGCAGGAGACGGGCGCCCGTGCGGTGTTCGCGCTGCCGCCGGCGGAGGCGGACCGCTCGCCGGAGTACGTCCAGGCCGAGGCCCAGGCGCAGGCCGCCCAGGCACACGCCGTTCAAGCCCAGGCCGCCCAGGTCCAGGCCGCCCAGGCGCAGGCCGCCCAGGCGGCACAGGCTCAGGTAGCGCTGGCCCAGCAGCCCGACGGCCGCCATGACGCGATGTCGCACAGCCCCGACGACGATCACACCCCGCCGCAGCCGCACCCCGCCTCCGCCCCGACGGGCCGCCGCCGCGCCCGTCAGGTCGCTGCCCCGGGCCAGCCCGTGGCGGCGCCCGGACAGGCGCTCCCGGCGCAGGGCGTTCCCGGTCAGCCGGTCCCCGCGCTCGGGCAGACGGTTCCGGCGCAGGGGCTTCCCGCGCAGAACGTCCCGGGCGCGACCGGCGCCGGTCAGCCGGTTCCCCCCGGCCTGCCCGCCGGTGCCGCGCAGGCCGCCCCGGCCGGTGCCGCGCCCGCTCCGGCGCCCCAGTCCTGGCCCGACGCGAACACCACCACCGGCGTCGGCATCCCGTCCGCCGGGGCCCCCGGCAGGCCGGTGCCGTCCGGCGCCGGTGCGCAGCCCGCGCTCCCGGCGGCGAACGCGGCGGCTCCCGCCCAGCCGGTCCCCGCCCCGCTCCCCCCGGAGCGCCCGGTCCCGCGGGTCGCCCAGCCGCTGCCGGCCGAGGCGACGCCCGCGTCCGCCCCGGCCGACCCCAACTCGACGCAGGGCCGTGCCATAAGCGTGCGCACGCTCGGCCAGGGCGTTCCGTTCGCCCGCCAGGTCGCGACGGCCCAGCCGGGCGGCGGCGTCCAGGCCCCGACGCCTCCCCCGCACGGGACGAACGGCGGGGGCCGCCGCCGCAAGCTCGGTACTCCGCCCGAGCCGGTCGTCGAACGCGCGGAGACGGCAGCGCGCTCGCTTCCGCAGGGCGGTCAGCCAGGTGGCGGGCCCCGGCGGCCCGGCACCACCGAGGGCGCCGGACGGTCGTACGCCATAGGAGCACCGGACGAGAACGCCGCCGAGGGCCCTGAGCCGCTCGACGGTCCCGGCGGTGCCGTCGAGGTCGCCGACCAGCCGCAGCCGCGGCCCGTGGACGACGAACTGCCCCCGGAGCCGCTGGACAACCCGCGGCGGCTGCTCGTGTGGCCGGCGCCCGACGCCACCACCCAGCAGGCGCTGAGCGACCGCGGCTACCGGCCCGTCATCGTGAACTCGCGCGAGGAGGTCGACGCGCAGATCGCCGCGTTCCCGGCCGCGCTGTTCGTCGATCCGCTGACCGGCCCGATCACCCGCACGGCGTTGCAGTCGCTGCGGCAGGCCGCCGTCGCCGCCGAGGTGCCCGTCCTGGTGACGGCCGGACTCGGACAGGCGACGCGCGAGGCGGCGTACGGCGCCGACCCCGCCGTACTCCTGAAGGCGCTCGCGCCCCGCGACTCCGAGCAGCACCCGCCGCGCGTCCTGCTCATCGAGGAGCACGCGGAGATCGCGCTCGCGCTGACGGCGACGCTGGAGCGGCGCGGGATGCAGGTCGCGCGCGCCTCGACGGACGAGGACGCCGTCACCCTGGCCTCGCAGATGCGGCCCAACCTCGTGGTGATGGACCTGATGCAGGTACGGCGCCGACGGGCCGGAATCGTCGACTGGCTGCGGGCGAACGGGCAGTTGAACCGCACACCGCTCGTCGTCTACACCGCCGCCGTCGACCCGGCCGAACTGCCGCGGCTGGCCGCGGGGGAGTCGGTGCTGTTCCTCGCCGAGCGTTCCACGAGCGCCGAGGTCCAGGACCGGATCGTCGACCTCCTGGCCCGCATCGGCACCAACTAGCCGTAGGCGAGCCGGCCGCACGTCCGAACGAGTCGTCCGTGCGGCCCTGGGCCCGCCGGGCCGTACGGACCGTCCATGCGCCTGCACGTCGGTGAAGCGCGTGTACGCCGGACGGGGAGCCCTGGGGCTCCCCGTCCGGCGTACGTGTGATGGTCTCCGGGACCGGCCTCGGCCGCCCGGTGGCGCGTCAGAGCTTGGTCACGTCCAGGCTGCCGTCCGCGTACTTCTTGCGGATCACCTTCTTGTCGAACTTGCCGACGCTCGTCTTCGGGACCGCCTCGACGATCGACCAGCGCTCCGGGAGCTGCCACTTGGCGATCCTGCCCTCGTCGGCGAGGAAGGCCCGCAGCGTCTCGAAGTCCGCGGTGGAACCTTCCTTCAGGACGACGGTGGCCAGCGGCCGCTCGCCCCACTTCTCGTCGGGGACGGCCACGACCGCGGCCTCGGTCACGTCCGGGTGGGACATGAGGGCGTTCTCCAGGTCGACCGAGGAGATCCACTCGCCGCCGGACTTGATGACGTCCTTTGCGCGGTCGGTGAGGGTCAGGAAGCCGTCGGGGCTGATCGTGCCGACGTCACCGGTCTTGAGCCAGCCGTCCTCGCTGAACTTGTCGGCGGGGCGCAGCGGTTCCGCGCCGTCGCCGCCGTAGTAGGCACCGGCGATCCACGGGCCGCGGACCTCCAGCTCGCCGGCCGACTCGCCGTCCCACGGGAGCCGTTCGCCGCCGGGGCCGGTGAGGCGGGCCTCGACGCCCGCCGGGAAACGGCCCTGGGTGAGGCGGTAGGCGAACTCCTCGTCCGTGCCCACGGCGTGGGCCGGCGGGCGGGCGATGGTGCCGAGCGGGGAGGTCTCGGTCATGCCCCAGGCGTGACAGACGATCATGCCCAGCTCGTCGAAGGCGGCCATCAGCGAGGGCGGACAGGCGGAGCCGCCGATCGTCACCTGGGTGAGGGAGGAGACGTCCCTGGGCTTGGCGGTCAGCTCGGCGAGCAGTCCCTGCCAGATGGTCGGGACGGCGGCGGCGTGCGTCGGCCGCTCGCTCTCGATCATCTCGGCGAGGGGCGCGGGCTGGAGGAATCGGTCCGGCATCAGCATGTTGATGCCGGACATGAAGGTCGCGTGCGGCAGGCCCCAGGCGTTGACGTGGAACTGCGGGACCACGACGAGAGTCGTGTCACGGTCGGTGAGCCCCATCGACTGGGCCATGTTCACCTGCATGGAGTGCAGGTAGATCGAACGGTGGGAGTAGACGACACCCTTGGGGTCTCCGGTGGTCCCGGAGGTGTAGCACATGGCCGCGGCCTGCCGTTCGTCGATCTCCGGCCAGTCGTAGACCGTCGGCTTCCCGGCGATCAGCTCCTCGTACTCGTGCACCCGCACGCTCGTCCCGTCGAGCAGCGAACGGTCACCGGGACCCGAGACCACCACGTGTTCCACCGTCGGAAGGTGGGGGAGGAGCGGCGCGAGCAGCGGAAGCAGCGAACCGTCGGCGATGATCACGCGGTCGGCCGCGTGGTTGACGATGAAGACGAGCTGCTCGGCCGGGAGGCGGAGGTTCAGGGTGTGCAGCACCGCGCCCATGGAGGGGATCGCGTAGTAGGCCTCAACGTGCTCGGCGTTGTTCCACATCAGGGTCGCGACCCGCTCGTCGCCCGTCACACCGAGCTCGTCGCGCAGGGCGTGGGCGAGCTGGTTCGCGCGCTCCCCGGCCTCACGGAAACTGCGGCGGCGCGGCTCGCCCTCGCCCGTCCAAGTCGTGATCTGCGACTCTCCGTGCACCAGCGCCCCGTGCACCAGAATGCGGGTCACAGTCAGCGGTACGTCCTGCATCGTGCTCAGCACGGCGTCCTCCCGGGGGCGACATTGCCAACGCGGTAGTTATGGGTTGCGCTGATTCTGCGCACATACCGCGCGGTATGTCACTAGCCGCAGGAATGATCGATCAGCTAACGGCCTGCTCGGCGGGCTGTCGGGGGGCTTCCTGACGCACGGGGATCAGCTCGGGGTCGTCGCGCAGTTTGCCCAGCGCACGGGAGACCGCCGACTTGACCGTGCCGACGGAGACCCCGAGGACCTCCGCCGTCTGGGCCTCGCTCAGATCCTCGTAGTAGCGCAGCACCACCATCGCCCGCTGCCGCGCCGGCAGTTTCGTGATCGCCCGCCACATCGCGTCGTGCAGCGCCTGCTGCTCGGCGGGATCGGCGGCGGGCAGTCCCTCCGGCTCCGGCAACTCCTCGCAGGCGAACTCGTCGACCTTGCGCTTGCGCCACTGCGACGTCCGCGTGTTGAGCAGAGCGCGCCGCACATAGCCGTCCAGCGCACGGTGGTCCTCGATCCGGTCCCAGGCGACGTACGTCTTCGTCAGCGCCGTCTGCAACAGGTCCTCAGCGTCGCTCGGGTTCGCGGTGAGTGACCGGGCGGTGCGCAGCAGAACGGGCTGCCGCGCCTTCACGTACGACGAGAACGACGAGTACGAACGGGTCCGCGTCGCCCTTGTGGCGGCGTCCGAGGCGCTCGTGCAGACGAGTGTGGTCATGGCTCCACGCTAGGTTCGCCCCCTCCTCCGGCGGATCGGCCGCAGGTCCCGAAGCCATGTCCGCCTCAGGTTGTAGAACTGGGGTCAACCTCACCTCCTGAAGGTGGACAAGCGGGGCCCGCCCTCTGAGGGTTCACCCCTGAGAGACGACCACCGCGGGAGTACTCGGGGCAGCGGGAAGCGAGAACGACACGCGAGGGAAGCACCCGGGTGCAGCACTCCGGGAAGCACGGGAGCCCCGTACGCCGGGAGCCGCCCGCCCGCGACGCACGGGTGCCGTACGCCCCGGGGGCCGCCCCAGGCACACGGAAGCGGCCCCCTCAGGCAGCGGCGCCGGCCCACGCGCGACGGAGACGGGGACGGCGGGGGGACGCGGGTCCCGGACGACGACGGGACGCGGTCCCGAGACGATGGCAGCGGCACGCGGGCCCCGGACAACGGCAGGACGCCGGCCCAGGACAACGACGGGACGTGGGTCTCATCCGTCGGTCCCGAGGATCAGGCCCGACGTGGGAACCCCGGTTCCCGCGGTCACCAGGACGCGCCGGGCGCCCGGTATCTGGTTCACCGACGTGCCCCGCAGCTGCCGTACGCCCTCCGCTATTCCGTTCATCCCGTGCAGATACGCCTCCCCGAGCTGCCCTCCGTGCGTGTTCAGCGGCAGTCTCTCCTCGGCGACGAAGTCCGCGGCCTCCCCCGGCTTGCAGAAGCCGAACTCCTCCAGCTGCATCAGCACGAACGGCGTGAAGTGGTCGTACAGAATCCCCACGTCGATCTCCGCCGGGCTCATTCCCGCCGTCCGCCACAACTGCCGGGCCACCACGCCCATCTCCGGAAGCCCCGTCAGCTCGTCCCGGTAGAAGCTGGTCATCTGCTCCTGCGCCCGGCCCGCACCCTGGGCGGCGGCCGTGATCACCGCCGGGGAGTGCGGCAGATCGCGGGCACGCTCCACGGAGGTGACCACCAGCGCCTGGCCGCCGTCGGTCTCCTGGCAGCAGTCCAGCAGCCGCAGCGGCTCCACGATCCACCGCGAGGCCGCGTGCTCGGCGAGCGTGATCGGTCTGCCGTGGAAGTACGCCGCCGGGTTGGTCGCCGCGTACTTCCGGTCGACCACCGCGACCTGCCCGAACGCCTCGGATGTCAGCCCGTAGGTGTGCAGATACCGCTGGGCCGCCATCGCCACCCAGGAGGCCGGGGTGAGCAGCCCGAACGGCAGGGCCCAGCCGAGCGCCGCGCCCTCCGCCGACGGCTCCCGCCGCTGCACGCCCGAGCCGAATCTGCGGCCCGACCGTTCGTTGAACGCCCGGTAGCAGACCACGACTTCGGCCACTCCGGTCGCCACCGCGAGCGCCGCCTGCTGGACGGTCGCGCACGCCGCTCCACCGCCGTAGTGGATGCGCGAGAAGAACGACAGCTCCCCCATTCCGGCCGCCTGCGCGACGGTGATCTCCGGGCTGGTGTCCATCGTGAACGTCACCATCCCGTCCACGTCCGCCGGTGTCAGCCCCGCGTCGTCGAGCGCGGAGCGCACGGCCTCCACCGCCAGCCGCAGCTCACTTCGCCCCGAGTCCTTGGAGAACTCGGTGGCCCCGATACCGACGATCGCCGCCCGCCCGCCCAGGCCGTCCCGCTTGCGCACGCTCATGCGGCACCGCCGTCGGACGGCGCGTCGACGGGGGCGAAGGCGGCGGAAGGGCCGGGCGCCGCTTCCGGAGTCGGGACCGTCACCGTCACCGTGCCCATGACGTGCCGGCCGACGCCGTTGGCACCGAGGATCCTCACCGTGGCCGTGTCGCCGTCGACCTCCTCGATCGAACCGGTCAACACCATGGTGTCTCCGGGATGGTTGGGAGCGCCCAGCCGTATCGCGACCTTGCGCAGCACGGCGGCCGGGCCGAAGTGGTCGGTCACATACCTTCCGACCAGGCCGTTGGTCGTCAGGATGTTCATGAAGATGTCCGGCGAGCCCTTCGCCCGCGCCAGATCCGCGTCGTGATGCACGTCCTGGTAGTCCCGTGAGGCGATCGCCCCGGCCACGATCAGCGTGCGGGTGATCTCGATCTCCAGAGGCGCCAGTACGTCGCCCACCCTCATGTCCCCACCTCTCCGTTCGCGATCAACTCCCCCAACTCCTGCAGCACTTCGCCGCCGCACCCCAGATATGCGTCCAGCTGCCGGCCCCACAGGAAGTGCCGGTGCACGGGGTGTTCGAGGTCGGCGCCCGCCCCGCCGTGCAGATGCTGGCCCGTGTGCACGACCCGCTGCCCGGCCTCGGACGCCCACCAGGCGGCCGTCAGGGCGTGCGACGCGTACGGCAGCCCCTCGTCGCGCCGCCATGCCGCCTCGTACGCCGTCACCCGTATCGCCTCGGTGTCCATGTACGCGTCGGCGGCCCGCAGTTGGACGCCCTGCTTGGCGGCGAGCGGGCGCCCGAACTGCTCGCGCGTGTTCGTGTGCTCCACCGCCCGCGCCAGCGACCCGGCGCACACCCCGGCCTGGAGTCCGGCGAAGGCGGTACGGGCCGTGGCCAGCAGGTCGTCGTACGCCCCCTCGGCGCCCAGTGCCTCCCCCGGCGTCCCGTCCAGCGTCAGGCGCCCCGCCGACCAGGGCGCCGTCAGCTCGACAGGCTCGCTCGCCGCCGCCTCCGCGACGCGGACCAGCCAGAGCCTGCGCCGGTCGTCGGCGACGAGCACATGGGTGGCGTCGCGCAGCCACGGCACGACGGGCACGACCCCGGTCAGCTGCCCCGGCCCCGGCTCATGCCTCCCCGGTACCGGCTCCCGCGTCTCAGGCACCTGCTCACGCCTCCCCGGCGCAGGCCCCGATCCGGATATCGCGCCGGCCACCACCACCGTCCCGTCGGCGATCCCCGGCAGCAGCCGCTCGCGCTGCTCGGGCGAACCGTGTGCCGCCACCGCGAGCAGTCCGTACACACAGCTCGCCGCGAACGGCACCTGCGCCGTGGTGCGCCCCTGCTCCTCCAGCAGCAGGACGAGACCCAGGAGCCCGATGTCCGCGACCGCCCCCACCAGCCCGGCGGCGCACAGCTCCTTCCACAGTCCGGCGTCACTGCCCGTCCCGGCCGCGGTGAGCCGCTCGTGGGTGGAGAGGTCGCCGAAGATCCGCGCGGCCAGGTCCCGGGCGGCCGCCTGATCCTCGGTGGGTGTGAAGTCCATGTCAGCTCCCCCCACCCGAGCGGCCGGCGAAGGAGGCGGCCGGGCGGACGGAACCGCCGGGCGAGCGCGCGGCCGAGTCGCCGGGAACGCCGTCGCCGCCGGACCCCTCCTCGGCCCGGAAGACCGGCAGTTCCAACTCATCGTCGTACCGCTGGAATTCGAGCCGGACGGGCGTGCCGATCCGCACCTTGTCGTGCGGTACGCCCACCACGTTGCTCACGATCCGCACGCCCTCGGCGAGCTCGATCAGCGCGACGGCGTAGGGAGGGTCGAAGGCCGGGAAGGGCGGGTGGTGCATGACGACGTACGAATAGACGGTCCCCGCGCCGCCCGACTCGACGGTGTCCCAGTCCGGGCAGCCGCACGCGCCGCACCCCGGCAGCCACGGGAATCTCAGCGCCCCGCACGCCGTGCAACGCTGGATCAGCAGCCGGTGCCGCTCGACGCCCTCCCAGAAACCGGCGTTGTCCCGGTTGATCACCGGGCGCGGGCGCAAGGGCCTGCTCCTCGCCTCCGCGGTGTGCCTCTCCGGGGTGTGCCTCTCCGCGGCGTTCACCTCCGCGGTGCCCGACGCGTCCCTCGTCCCCGCCGGACCCTTCGGATTCGGGTGCGCCGGAACGTACTTGAGAATGCGGAACCGGTGCGTCCCGGCAAGTTCGCCCCCCGCTCTGATGTCCATCCGCGTGGTGAGGAAGTACCCCGTGCCCAGCTTGGTCGTCTTGCGGTCCGAGACGGACTCGATCACCGCGTCGAATGTGATCTCGTCCCCGGGGCGCAGCGGGCGCAGATACTCCTGCTCGCAGTCGGTGGCGACCACCGAGGTGTACCCCGCGCCGTCGAGCAGCCGGAGCAGCTCGTCGTACGCCCCGGAGCGGCCGGGGTGCCCGCCGAGGCCGCCCATCGTCCACGCCTGGAGCATGGTGGGCGGGGCCACGGCCTCCGGCCCGTCGTACGCCGGATTGGTGTCTCCCATCGCCTCGCACCAGTGCCGGATCATCGGCGCGTTGACCGGGTCCTTGCCGACGCCCCCGACGGTGGCCGCGCGTCCCTCGTACCCCTTCAGACGCGTCGACAGATCGCCCCCGTCGCTGTCGGGCACGACGCCGGGCACGGCGCCGTCATCCGCTGCGGTGCCCCCGCCGCCCGCTCCCCGGCCGCTCACCGCCGACCCCTCTTCATACCGAGCCGCATCGTCGCGACGATCTCCCGCTGCACCTCGCTCACCCCGCCCCCGAACGTGTTGATCTGCGCCGCCCTGTTCATCCGCTCCAGCTCGCCGGCCCCGAACGCCCCCGGTGAACCGGAGCGGACCAATGCGTCGGCTCCCACGATGTGCTGACATATTCGGAACACCGCGACGGCGGATTCGGTTCCCATGACCTTCACGCCGCTCGCGTCTCCGGGCGCCGGCCCACCGGCTCCCAGATCCCCCACCAAACGCCAGTTGAGCAGGCGTGATGCCGCCAGTCGGGCATGCACTTCGGCCAGCTGGAAACGCACCCACGGCTCGTCAACCCTGCGCCGCCCGGTCACCGGATCAGGTGTACGGGCCGCCTCCAGCGCGGCCGCGTAGAAGTCCTCGGCCTGCATGCCGATCGCGGCGAGCGCCACCCGCTCGTGGTTGAGCTGGCTGGTGATGAGCCCCCAGCCGCCGTTCTCCTCGCCGACCAGGTTCCCGGCCGGGACACGGATCCCGTCGTAGTAGGTCGCCGTGGTGGTCTGGCCGCCCACCGTCTCGATCGGTGTCCACGAGAAGCCAGGAATGTCGGTGGGGACGAGCAGGATCGAGATGCCCCGGTGTTTCGGCGCGTCCGGGTCGGTCCGGCAGGCGAGCCAGATCCAGTCGGCGTTCTGGGCGTTGGACGTGAAGATCTTCTGCCCGTCGATCCGCCAGTACCCGGCCCCGGCGCCTGCCACTCCCGTGCTCCCCCCAGCCCGGGCCCCGGCGCCTGCCACTCCCGCGCCCCTCCCGGCCTCGCCCTCCCGTACGGCGCGCGTCCGCAGCGAGGCGAGGTCCGTGCCGGCCGAGGGCTCCGAGTACCCGATGGCGAAGACGAGGTCCCCGCTCAGGATGCGCGGCAGGAAGAAGTCCTTCTGCTCATCGCTGCCGTATTTCATGAGCGTCGGTCCGACGGTGTTCAGCGTGACCATCGAGACGGGCGCACCGGCCCTGTAGGCCTCGTCGAAGAAGACGAACTGCTCGTCCGCGCCGCGCCCCTGCCCCCCGTACGCGACCGGCCAGCCGAGCCCGAGCAGACCGTCGGCGCCGATGCGGCGCAGCAGCGCCCGCTGTCGTGCGGGGTCGTCGGCGGGTGGTGGCCCGTCCGGCATCAGTTCCCGGAAGTACGTGCGGAGTTCGGCGCGCAGCCGCTGCTGGCGCTCGGTGGGGGCGAGGTGCACGGCGGCGGCCCTCCCGGACCTCGTACGAACAAGGTTTTCTGACTGTCCGTCAGATACCGTTGCCTGTCAAGGTCACGGGCACCACCCCGGGCCACCCACGGGCTATCGGCGCGAGCCACCCCTCCGACACCCCGCACGCGACTGCGCGACGGTGCCGCAGCACCGTCGCGCAGTCGTTGTGAAACCCCCGCAGAGCACTACCCCACGCAGAAGCCCCCGGGCCGATGGGAGCGCATCGGCCCCCGGCTCACCAGAGCTTGACGAAGTTGACGAGGACGTTCTCGTTTCCTTGGTTGATGGCCGTGAACGCGGAACCCGTCACTTGGGCGGTATTGCTCTGATTCGTGGCCCCGGAGCCGACCGCCTGCTGTTGAGTGGTGGAGGAGTTGCCTCGGTTGTCGTGTCCGACCCCGCTGCCGCTGGAGGTCGCCACTCCCGCGTTCGACCCGGTGTCCGCGAAGGAGCCGTTGTCGGCCGACGCGACTCCGGAGAAGAGGGCGGCGGTCAGGGGCAGGGCCGCGACGGCGGCGAGGACGCGAGCGGTACGGATGCTTGCCATGTGAATTCCTCCAGAACCGGTTGTACGCACCGGCGGTGAGCCGGGATGTACGGGAAATACGGCTTGTTCCAAGGCGGTTGGCCGGCCGCCTCGGCGTTGTCCACGACGTCGCGAGTCCAGAGTTGCCCACCGCATCCCCGGCGAACCACCCCGGAAGCCGTGATTCCCCCTCAAGCGTGAGGACATGTCGATAAACCACCTTCACGCCCACAAAGCCCCTGCTCAGACCCCCGCCGACCACTCAACCCCAAGTGCCGCAACAGGCGAAGCGTTCCGGCACTTTTTCGGCCGATCTCGCCCACGGGCCACCTCGCGCCCTCGCGCGCCGGGATAGCCCTTCCCTTTTTCGAACACTCGTACGAACATGAATGCATGGCCACCATCGACCGGCGGGCCACCACTCTGGCCCTGGCCCACGCCCTGTCCGCAGCCGAGCGCGGACTGGCGGTGATCCCGCTGTCCCGTACGAAGCTCCCGGCCCTGCGCTCCCCCCACCGCGACGACCCCGATCCCCTCCCCTGCCACGGCGAATGCGGCCGCTTCGGGCACGGCGTGTACGACGCCTCGACCGAGCCCCGGCGCATCCGCGAACTGTTCGCCGCCGCCCCCTGGGCCACCGGCTACGGCATCGCCTGCGGGCTGCATCCGCACCACCTCATCGGCGTCGACCTCGACACCAAATCCGATACGGACTCCTCGACGGCCCTGCGCGAACTGGCACTGCGCCATCTCTTCACGATCCCGGACACGGTCGTCGTCCTGACCCCCAGCGGCGGCCGCCATCTGTGGCTGAGCGGACCGCCGGACGTCGTCGTCCCCAACTCGGCCGGCCGGCTCGCCCCCGGCATCGACATCCGCGGCGCCGGCGGCTACCTCGTCGGCCCCGGCTCGCGCACCGAACACGGCGTGTACGAGACGGCCCCCGGCACCGCTCGGCTCGCGCCCGCACCCTGCCCGCCCGAACTCCTGCGCCTGCTCCTGCCGCCGCCCGCGCCCCGCGCCCACCACCCCACGCCCTCCGCGAGCGACCGGCAGGGCCAGGGCCTGGTCCAGTTCGTTCTCGCCGCGCACGAGGGCCAGCGCAACACCCGCCTCTTCTGGGCCGCCTGCCGTGCCTACGAGAACGGCATCGGCCCCCAGCTGATCACCCCGCTCGTCCAGGCCGCCGTCAGCACGGGCCTCACCGAACGAGAGGCCCGCTCGACGATCGCCTCCGCGGCACGGATGACGGTTCCTTCGTCCCGGCAGCACTGAGGCGACACCACCGCCGGGGCGTGGACGCGGTGCGACGGCCGCGTCACCCGGCGGCTGGATGGGCCGGGTTCGGGCCGGAGCGCGGCAGCCGACCGGGACTTCTGCCCCTGGAGGCAGAGCACCGTCGACACCGCGACCGATCTTGGATCCACCGCCGGGACGTCATGCGGAAGGGGTGCCCCTCCGGAGAGTGGCACCCCTTCTGACCTGCAGCCTTCTGAGCTGCTACGCGGTGGGTGTGGGATTTGAACCCACGGTGACTCGCGCCACGACGGTTTTCAAGACCGTTCCCTTAGGCCGCTCGGGCAACCCACCCCGCTCCCGCCCAGCCGGGTGGAGCGGATACAGCGTACCCGGCTCCGAGCGTCTCGCGGAGGCATGGTCCACACCGGGGCCACCAGCGCTGATCCGGCTCACCGACGTCATCGGTGTCATGCCTACGGTGCCCGGCCGTCACCGCGCGGGAGCTCGTCGGCTCGGGTACACAAAAAGCCGCTTTCGTGAATACTTCCGGCGTGCTGCGCTCACTCGATTGCCACACATCTGAAAGAGGGGGAGCGGCGTTAGCGGAATATGGCGAAAGCAAGTTCTCTCGCTCCACCTGCCTCCGGACCGACGGCGGAGGGCCCGGCCGCGGCCCGTGCCGTGGCGGCCGGGCGATACATCTTCACGCCCGCCGCCGCGTACACATCGCCTGACGCCTGCGGCACCTTGCACGGAGACGGCGCGCGCATCGAGCTGTGGGGCACCGAGTCGCTGCTCGGCGATTTCCTGACGGTGCTGGACGCGGTCCAAGAGGAAATCAACCAGCGGTGGAACGGCCAGGGACGCTCCGGCCGCCACAGCCCTCACGTGACTGGGACGAATTTCCGTGAATGACGACTATCCGAATCTATCCTTCGCCCGGTACGGACAACATCCCGGATACCCCACCGGGGCGGAGACCGGTCAGTACGGCGATCCTGGGGAGGCTCTGCACGAGCAGGGCTGGGACCCGGTCGAGGAACTCACCTACCTCCTGCAGGATGCCGCGGCGGCGGAGCAGGAGGTCATCGTGCCTCCACCGCGCAGCGAGCCGACGTACGCCGACGAATTCACCAGTGACCCGATGGACAACCTGGTTCAGCTCACTGCCGAGTTGCCGCCCATCCGGCGGTCCTCGACCGGACATCGGAAGGTACGAGTCCGCAATCCCCGCTTCAACTGGCTGCAGACCGTCAGCTTCGTGATCGCCGCACTCGCCGCGGCCACCGTGTCGATGGTGAGCGTCTTCAGCGGCATGGTGGCCTACACACCTCTGCAGCACATCGCGTCCAACGCGCAGAGCGGTACGGGACCTTGGTGGCCTCTTCTGGTCTACGGCCCCTGGATGGTGGCCTCGCTCTCCATCCTGAGAGCCGCCCTGCACCAGCGCCGGGCCGTGCACTCGTGGTACGTCGTTCTGCTGTTCTCCTCCGTCGCCATGATGTTCTGCGTCGCCGACGCCCATCAGACCATCACCGGTGTGGCCACGGCCCTCGTACCGGCCCTCGCTTCCTTGACCTGCTTCCAGCAGCTGATCCGTCAGATCACGCTGACCCGCCCGCCGCGCCAGACCGCGTCCCGCCATCGGCAGCGCCCCTGCCCGAAGGCGCCTTCGGAGCACGCCGAGAGCAAGAAGGGTCCGGCCGCCGCAAAGACGTCTCGCGCTTGATCCGTCCCGAGGGTCTTTCCGGCCGAACGGGAACAGCCGACACGCAGAAGGGGTGTCTCCCGTGGGAGACACCCCTTCTGACCTGTACGTCTGCTGACCTACTAGTTGTCGCCCTGTCGGGAACCGAGGGTGAGGTCGACCGTGTGGGTCTTGCCGTCGCGCGTGTAGGTGAGCTTGACGGTGTCGCCGGGCTTGTGGGTCCAGATCGCACCGATGAGGGTCGGGCCGCTGTCGACCACCATGCCGTCGAGCTTGGTGATGACGTCGCCGGGCTTGAGGCCCGCCTTGGCGGCGGGGCCGCCGGACTCGACCGCCGCCGAACCGCTCGCGCCCTGCTCGGTGATCTTCGCGCCGCCCGTGCCGTCCTCCAGGGAGACCGACGCGCCGATCTTCGCGTACACCGGCTTGCCGGTCTGGATCAGCTGCTGGGCGACGTACTTCGCCTGGTTGATCGGGATCGCGAAGCCCAGGCCGATGGAACCGGACTGGCCGGAGCCGCCCAGACCGCCGCTGGTCGACGACTGGATCGCCGAGTTGATGCCGATCACCGCGCCCGAGGCGTCGAGCAGGGGACCGCCGGAGTTGCCGGGGTTGATCGAGGCGTCCGTCTGCAGGGCGCTCATGTACGAGGACTTGCTGCTGGCGCTGCCGTCGCTGGAGGCGACCGGCCGGTTCTTCGCGCTGATGATGCCCGTGGTCACCGTGTTGGAGAGACCGAAGGGCGCGCCGATCGCGATCGTGGAATCGCCGACGGCCACCTTGTCGGAGTCGCCGAGGACCAGCGGCTTCAGGTCCGAGGGCGCGTTCTTCAGCTTGATGACCGCGACGTCGTACCCCTGCGCGTGACCGACCACTTCGGCGTCGTACTTCTTGCCGCTCGGGAAGGTCGCGGTGAGCTTGCCGCCGTCGACCGCGTCCGCCACCACGTGGTTGTTGGTGAGGATGTGGCCCTGCTTGTCGAAGACGAAGCCCGTGCCGGTGCCGCCCTCGCCGTTGGTGCTCTGTGCCTCGATGGTGACGGTGCTCGGCAGCGCGTTGGCGGCCACGTTCGCCACGGTGCCCGAGGCACGCCTGACTTCACCGCTGTTGCTCGGAGCGGAGACCGTCGTCGAGTCGGTGGAGTTGTCGTTGTTCTTGGCCAGCGAGTAGCCGATGCCGCCGCCCACGCCGCCTGCGACCAGCGCGGCCACCAGGACCGCGGCGACCAGGCCGCCGCGCCCGTTCTTCGGCTTCGGCGCGGGCTGCTGGTAGGAGGAGCCCCAGCCGCCGGTGCCCGAGCCGCCGCCGTCGGCGTACGAAGGGGTGGCGGGCGGCGGAGGCGGCCAGCCCGCCTCCGGGGCGGAGCCCTGGGTCGCGGCCTGTCCGTAGGGGTCGCCCCCCTGCCCGACTCCGGCCGACGCGTACGCCGGCATGCCTGCGGGCGCCGACGCGTGCTCCGGTGCGCCGGGGGTGCCGGGCACCGCGGGGATCGGAGCGGTCGGCGCGCCCCCCGCGTGCGAGGCGCCCTGCTCGGAAGCAGCGGGAGTTTCCACCGGCACAGGAGGTGCGGACGGGGCCGGGGGTACTGCGGTGCCCTCGTTCTCGGTGCTCACAGCTCTTCTCCTCGATCCACGGCTGTTGTTCTCGGTCGCACTCGGTCACGCCCACTCACGCTTGTCGATGCCCGGCGCGATTCAGCTGTGCATGTGCTTTTGTACGCCGTCAGCTTTTCCCACAGGGCGTCAGGGCACCATAAGCGGTGGCTGTGCGTCCGAGGCCATCCTTTATAACGGACCTTTGCCGTCGAAAGGAATTAATTGGGACGCATCTCACCTCACGCTCACCCCGCGACGATGGCACCATGACGCGGTGACCCTCGCACGACAGCACCCGATTCAGGTCGTCGCTCACCGCGGAGCCTCCGAAGAGGCCCCCGAGCACACCTTGGCCGCGTACAAGAAGGCGATCGAGGACGGTGCGGACGCCCTCGAGTGCGATGTACGGCTGACCGCCGACGGCCATCTCGTCTGTGTCCACGACCGCCGCGTGAACCGTACGTCCAACGGCCGCGGAGCCGTCTCCGCCCTGGAGCTCGCCGAACTCGCCGCACTCGACTTCGGCTCCTGGAAGAACCGCGACGAGTCGCCCGACTGGGAATACGCTCCCGGGGACCTGGAGGACACCTCCGTCCTCACTCTGGAGAGACTGCTCGAACTCGTCGCCGACGCCGGCCGCCGCGTCGAGCTGGCCGTCGAGACCAAGCACCCGACCCGCTGGGCGGGCCAGGTCGAGGAGCGGCTGCTGCACCTGCTGAAGCGTTTCGGCCTGGACGCCCCCGCGTCCGCCGACGAGTCCGCGGTGCGCGTCATGAGCTTCTCGGCCCGCTCGCTGCACCGCGTCCGGGCCGCGTCCCCGACCCTGCCGACGGTCTATCTGCTGCAGTTCGTCTCGCCCCGGCTGCGGGACGGACGACTGCCCGCCGGTGTCCGGATCGCGGGTCCCTCGATGCGGATCGTACGCAACCACCCCGGCTACATCGAACGACTGAAACGAGCCGGACATCAGGTGCACGTCTGGACCGTTAACGAGCCCGAGGACGTCGATCTCTGCGTTGAGCTGGGCGTCGACGCCATCATCACCAACCGCCCGCGCGCGGTACTGCGACAACTGGGCCGCTGACCTGGCCTTGCCCAGGGCGGGCACCCCACGGAAAACCCCACGGTCACCCCTCGAAAACCATCGAGAATCGGCCACGTGATTACAGGGAGTGCTCCGGCGCGTTCGTTCCGCATTCGATCGTTACGAGTGCGTCAGCAGACGTCGATTGGCCGGTTTCCGGTCCAGCCCAAAGGGGCATCCACTCCGTGGCGTGGGGCAAAGGAGGTCTCGGGGGTGGCGTTGGTGGTGGCACGGGAGGTGCCCACGTCGTCGAGCATGGCCGTACCCCATGGCCCTGCGGGCGTGGGGGAAGCAAGACACCGGATGCGGGAGCAACTGCGCGCCGGCGGTGTGGCGGAAACGGTCATCGACGATGCCGTACTGATCCTTTCCGAACTGCTCAGCAATGCCTGCCGACATGGCCGGCCCTTGGGGGACGCCCTCGCGGGCGACGGCGATGTGCGCGCGACATGGCGTATCGACCCGGCGGGACGGCTGACGGTCGAGGTGACGGACGGCGGCGGCCCGACCCGCCCGGTTCCCGCCACCCCCTCCGTCACGGCGCGGGGCGGCCGCGGGCTGAACATCATCACGGCACTGGCCAAGGACTGGGGAGTACGGGACGACATCCACGGCGAGGTCACGGTGTGGGTGGTCATCCAGGGCGACGTGGAAACGGCGCGTCGGCACGACGACTTCGCTACGCGCGTCGCGTCACCGAGGGTGTCCGGCATACCCGATCGGGACTTCGTGGACGCCTTCGACGACCTCGACTGAGGCGGGACCGAGGCACGCGGACCGGCCGCCGGGTTCGTGGACGACGCGGTGCGTTGTCCACAGGATCCCGTCGGTCCCCGTACGAACGACTAGGCTCGCGCCAGTACGAGACGAGCCGTGATCGGGAGACACCCACGATGGCCAAGAAGCGACCTCAGACGAAGGCCAAGCAGCCGCAGTTGAAGGACGGCGGCGAGATCCCGGTTGTCGGCGCTCGCGAGCCCTGCCCGTGCGGCAGCGGCCGCCGCTACAAGGCCTGCCACGGCCGGGCTGCCGCGCACGCCGTGACCGAGCTGGTGCACCGCCCGTTCGAGGGCCTGCGCGGCGAAGGGGACTGGGTCGCGCTGCGCGAGCTGGTGCCCGCCGCGACGGTCGAGCTGAAGCTCAAGGAGAGCCTGCCCGAGGACGTCCCCTCGGTCACCCTCGCCACCGTCCTGCCGATGGCGTGGCCCGCGCTGCGCCGCGAGGACGGCTCGGTGCTGCTCGGCCTGCAGAACGACACGTCGTCCGGCGACATCAGCCGCGACCTTGCCGACACCCTCCAGCGCGCGCTCGTCGCGCCGCCCGGCACCCCGGTCGAGGGTCGGCGCGCCCCGGCCGGCGGTCCGCGGCTCCAGGACCTGCTCGACCCCGAAGGCACGTTCGAGCCAGTTGTGCACAGCGGCTTCGAATTCTGGGTCCCCGACGCGGAGAACGCGACAGCCGAGGTGACCGCCTCGCTGGAGCGGGCCAACGCCGCCGCCATCCCGACGGTGAAGCTCTCCGGGGTCGACGCCGCCTACTGGTGCGAGACGCCCGACAAGAACCACCTGCGCTGGGTCATGCCGTACGCGGAGGAGCAGCTTCTGGACGCCCTCGCGCGACTGCACGCCGAGGGCCGGTCCAGCCTCGGGGAGGGCACCCGGCTGGTCGGTTCCTTCCGTGCGCACGGGCTCACGGTGCCGGTCTGGGACCTGCCGACAGGTGTCACGGCGGACGACGTCGAGAAGCCGGCGGCAGAGTTCGCCGAGCGCCTCACCACCGCTCTGGCCATGGACGCGCCGCTGACGGCGGACGAACGCCGCGCGCGCGGCGGGCTCACCAACCGCCAGGTGACGCTCAGCTGACCCACAGCGGAAGCACAGATCGGGAAACTGACCGACCAGTCAGCTGGTCAGGCCCTCGGAAACGGGTGACTCCTGTCACAACTCCCCGTTGTGACAGGTAAATCCGTGTCCGAATAGCCGAGATCGAATTTGCGAACCGCCGATCTCTTGTTACCGTTCGAGTAGCCCGGTTGCTGGTGCATCCCCCGTCGCCAGCAACCGGGTCTTTCCATGTTCGGAACCCCGTGGGGCGTCAACCGCCTTGCTAACGGCCCGAGTTGCTCCCAGAACGTAGCAGCAGCGGCCCCTCGGAGCCGGCACTCCCCGCGAACTCCGCGACAGCCGAATACGCCCCCGGATCCCCCGCCGTACGCTCCCTGGGCGTCTCGCACGCCCCCGGGTCGTCCTCCGCGTCCACCGCGCAGTTCATCTGCACCGTGCGTCCGCCGGGGCCCATCAGACTCAGCACCGAGCTCAGCGCGTCGCCGGTCGCGTTGCGGTAGTAGGTGCGCGCCCAGGTCTCCTCGCCCTGCGTCAGGACACACGTCTGCGCCTCGACGCCGTCGGGCGAGGAGAGCTCGGGACCGCACCGGGCGGCGGTGGCGAGACCGAGGCCGAGCAGCAGGGGAGAGCGCCGGGGTTCGGGCGCCCGCGGCCGCTCGTCCGCGCGAGCAGCCGCGCGTACGGCCCTGGAGTCGTCGTCGCCCACGGAGCCTGCCGATGCCACGGCCAACGGCAGGCCGAGGACGAACGCCACGACACCCGCCAGCGCCACCAGCCGAACTCTTCGGGGATCCGGCCCGCCGCACGGCGGCGTTGAGGCCCTGTGCCCCCGAGAATGACGCTGCATAGGCGGACGATAACGAGCACGGGCGGGCGCGCGGCTCGCCGCGCGCCGGGCGCCCCTACAACTCGGGCGCGCTCACACCCGTACGAGTGAGTGCCTCGACGACGGCATCCACAACGGCCTCCACGTCGGGCACCCAGGGGGCGGCCGAACCGGGCAGCGGAGCGCGCTCCCAGCGGATCTGGCCCTGTCCCGTCTCGGACGGCGGCAGCGCGATGTAGCCGCCCTCTCCGTGGAAGCGCAGCGAGCCGGGAACGAAGTCCTTGGCGTAGAGCAGTTCGCCGAGCTGCTCCATGGAGTACGGGGCGACGAGGATCGCCCAGCGGGTGGGGGACGCGACGACCGGGCCGAGGCGCATGCCCGTGCGGTCGAGGGCGTCGAGAGCGCGGGCCGCCGCGAGGGCGGGCAGGCTAACCGCGCACGGGGCCCCGCCTCCGGTGGCCAGCACGATGGGGGCCGACGGCCGGTTGGTCCACCACCAGCGCACCATGCGCTGGTCGGTGGTGGCCGCGAGGAGGCCGGGGTCGAAGGGATGGGCGCCGGGCACCGTGCACTCCGGGTCGGGGCATCCGCAGCGGGCACGCCCCTGCGGGTCGGCCGCGACGCCCGGGAGTACGGGCCACCGCCATTCGGTCGCGAAGGTCAGGGCCGCGCTGAGCATCTCAGGCCTCCCGTTGTTCCGCCTGGACAGGAGCCTGCGTCGCCTTCCGAGGATCTCGCGCATGAGCGCTCGTTCCTTTCCGTTGCACGCCTGGCAACACCGAGGATCACATCACACCATGTGTCGATCACTTCACTGTGCGTACCTGCTGGCGCATCACACCCCTGCTGAGGCAAGGGGAACCCCTCTGGGCCGAGCATGTGGCTGTGTCCGCGCCCATACTGCGTGTATCCAAAGCATGGGCATGGCGTGGGGTGGCGGCGCCTGGCGTTTCACGTCCCGCGTATTCCTTGCCGCCTCCGCCACGGGAGGATGGGGCACGGTCGTCGGTGGTTAAGACGCCCGGGTCCGTCGCCAGGTTCCGGGCGGATCTCAACCACCCCTGGCCTTCACCGAGTACGTACCCATCACGACCGCTGTGACGCTCCGTCGAACGAGGTCAGTCGACCTCAATAAGCCGTTGCCCGAGTCAGTTTTAGGCCAATTTTGATTTCCCGCAAGGGTTACCACCGGTCTCACGGACACCAGGAATCCCAGCAGGACAATGCTGGACATCCCCTCACGAGTACGTGTACATGTGGAGACACCGCTAGCGGCGCAGAACGACATGGGGGTTTGCGATGCTATTGAGCAATACGCACCGGTCGGAAAGCCGGACGTCATGAACGCCCCTCACCTTCCGAAAGTGGCCGGAATCGATTCAACGGTTCCTTCGCCCGCACACACTGTCGCGCCGACGCCCGCTCCCACGGGTGTCTCTTCGGCCACCTCGCCGACCGGCCCGGGAGCCGCTCTCCAGGATCGCCTCGCGGGCTGGGTCTCGGATCTCACCACGCTCCACGAACTCACCGAGCGCCTCGCACGCACCGCGACACTGAGCGACGCGCTGCAGGAACTCCTGCGCGCCGGAGCCGCCCTCGTGGGCGCCCGGCGCGGTCTCGTCGTCATGGAACCCGGCGACGGCCTCGGCCCCGACACCACGATCGGCCTCGGTCTCGCCCGAGCGGATCTCGGCCACATCGAGACGGTGCCGCGCAGCTCCATGTCGTACGGGAAGATCCTGGACGGGCTGCCGGGCGGCGAGGGTGAGATCACCCAGCCGGACCTCCTCTCGGAGGACGGGCTCGACCCGCGCCACCGCGAGGTGGCCGCCCGGCTCGGTTACGCCGCGAGCTACGCGCTGCCGCTGTCCACCGAGGCCGCGGGCCGCCTCGGTGCCGCCGTGTGGCTCTACGACGAACCCGCCGAACCGGTGGAGCGTCAGCGCCACCTCATCGGCCTCTACGTCCGCTACGCCACGGAGCACCTGGCGCGGCTGCTGGAGCTGGAGCGCGCGCGTGCGTGTGTGACGACGATGTCCGCGGAGCTGCTTCCCCCACGGCTGCCCCGGGTCCCCGGCGTCCAACTCGCCGCCCGGCACCGCACCGGCCCGCGCGGCGGCGGCGACTGGTACGACGCGCTGCCGCTGCCCGACGCCGCGCTCGGCCTCGCGGTCGGCTCCGTCACCGGGTCCGGTCCCAGCGCGGTCGCCGCCATGGGCCGGCTGCGGGCCTCCCTGCGGGCCTACGCCGTCATGGAGGGCGAGGACCCCGTCGCCGTGCTCTCCGACCTCGAACTGCTGCTGCGGCTGACCGAGCCCGCGCGTTCCGCGACCGCCCTCTTCGCGTACTGCGAGCCCGCCCTGCGCAAGCTCACGCTCGCCGGTGCCGGACACAGCCCGCCCCTGGTGATCGGCCCGCGTCGCACCGAGTTCGTGGAGACCTCCCTGTCGGCGCCCCTGGGCATGCTCGCCTGCTGGGAGGCCCCCAGCGTCGAACTGACCGCCGACCCCGGCGAGACCGTGCTGATCTACACCGACGGCCTGCTGCACCGCACCGGCGATCCGATGGACCGCGCCTTCGCCCGGCTGCACGCGGCGGCGGCGAGTGTCCCGAGGGCGCTTTGCGAGGACCCCGGCGCGATCGCCGACCACGTGCTGCGCGGTGTGCTGCCCGACGGTCTCGACGAGGCCGACAGCGACGAGGACGTCGTCCTGCTGGCGGCCCGGTTCGAGTGAGCACACGGATACCCGGTGTAACAGGCCTTCCGGCCCTGGGCCCCCTTCAGTACGACCGTACGATGGGGGAGGTCCAGAGTCGTATCAAGGAGGCAGACCGTGTCGGAGGCGCTCACCCCGGAGACCCCGGAAGCCGTGCTCGACGAAGCCGCTGACGAAGCGGGCGAGGAAGAGCCCATCAAGCAGCGCAAGAACGGCCTGTACCCGGGCGTGTCCGACGAACTGGCCGACAGCATGAAGTCCGGCTGGGCCGACACCGAGCTGCGGGGCCTCGAGCCCATCGCGCAGGCCGGGTACACCGCGGCCCGCCGCGCCGCGCTGTCCGCGCGCTTCCCGGGCGAGCGCCTGGTGATCCCGGCGGGCAACCTGAAGACCCGCTCGAACGACACGGAGTACCCCTTCCGTGCCTCGGTCGAATACGCGTACCTCACCGGCAACCTCACCGAGGACGGCGTCCTCGTGCTGGAGCCCGCCGCCGACGGCCACAAGGCGACGATCTACCTGCTGCCGCGCTCCAACCGCGAGAACGGCGAGTTCTGGCTGTCCGGACAGGGTGAGCTGTGGGTCGGCCGCCGCCACTCCCTCGCCGAGGCCGAGCAGCTGTACGGCATCCCGGCATCGGACGTCCGCGAACTGCCGGCCGCGCTCAAGGAAGCCACCGGACCCGTCCGGGTCGTGCGCGGCTACGACGCCGCGATCGAGGCCGCCCTGACCGACAAGGTCACCCGCGAGCACGACGACGAACTGCGCGTCTTCCTCTCCGAGGCACGGCTCGTCAAGGACGAGTTCGAGGCCGGCGAGCTGCAGAAGGCCGTCGACTCCACCGTGCGCGGCTTCGAGGACGTCGTGAAGGTCCTCGACAAGGCCGAGGCCACCAGCGAGCGCTACATCGAGGGCACCTTCTTCCTGCGCGCGCGGGTCGAGGGCAACGACATCGGCTACGGCTCGATCTGCGCCTCGGGACCGCACGCCTGCACGCTGCACTGGGTGCGCAACGACGGCCCGGTCCGCTCCGGCGATCTGCTGCTGCTGGACGCGGGCGTGGAGACCCACACCCTCTACACCGCCGACGTCACGCGCACGCTCCCGGTCAACGGCACGTACACGGAGATCCAGAAGAAGATCTACGACGCCGTGTACGAGGCCCAGGAGGCCGGTATCGCGGCCGTGCGGCCGGGCGCCAAGTACCGCGACTTCCACGACGCCGCACAGCACGTGCTGGCCGAGAAGCTCGTCGAGTGGGGCCTCGTCGAGGGACCGGTCGAGCGCGTCCTGGAGCTCGGCCTCCAGCGCCGCTGGACCCTGCACGGCACCGGCCACATGCTCGGCATGGACGTCCACGACTGCGCCGCCGCGCGCACCGAGACGTATGTCGAGGGCACGCTGGAGCCGGGCATGTGCCTGACCGTCGAACCGGGCCTGTACTTCCAGGCGGACGACCTGACCGTGCCGGAGGAGTACCGCGGCATCGGCGTCCGTATCGAGGACGACCTCCTCGTCACCGAGGACGGCAACCGGAACCTGTCGGCCGGCCTGCCGCGCCGCTCGGACGAGGTCGAGGCCTGGATGGCGTCCCTCAAGGGCTGACACAGTGCCCGCGAGGGCTGATACGAGACTGCTGGCCGGGCGCCCTCCAGGGTGCCCGGCCAGCGGTGTGTCCAGGGGGCGGCGGCGGTCTCCCGGACTTCGGCGTGCCTACGGGCTCAGCCAGCCGTACGCCCACGGGTTTTCGGTGTGCCTAGGGAGGCGGCTTTTCGTGGACGACGACTTCTGGTCCGGTGTCGGAGTGGACCTGCATCTGGAACCGGACGCGTCGGCCGGGCGCAGGGCCGGGCTGGAACGGGCCCTGCGGGACGCCGTCCGCGCCGGACGGCTCACCCCGGGCACCCGGCTGCCCGCGACCCGGCGGCTCGCCGCCGAACTCGGCATCTCCCGGGGCACGGCCAAGGCGGCGTACGACCAGCTGATCGCCGAGGGCTATCTGACGGCCCGGCAGGGCTCGGGCACCGAGGTGGCATCGCTCCCGGCCGACGACGCGGCGGCGGACGTACGGGCACCACGCGCGCGTGCACCGCGTTTCGATCTGCGCCCCGGCAGTCCGGACGTCGGCACGTTCCCGGCGGCGGCCTGGCTGCGGGCCCTGCGCCGCGCCATCGCGACGGCGCCCTCCCCGGCGTACGGCTACGGGGATCCGCGCGGCCGGATCGAACTGCGGACGGCGTTGTCGGGCTACCTGGGACGGGCCCGCGGGGTGATCGCGCCGCCCGAGCTGATCGTGATCACCTCGGGCTACGTCCAGGGTCTCGCCCTCCTCACCCGGGTGCTGGACGGCGGAACGGTGGCCATGGAGGACCCGGGGCTGCCGTTCCACCGGGACGTGGTGCGCAAGGCCGGCGGCAATGTGGTGCCACTGCCCGTGGACGAACACGGCGCCCGCGCCGACGGGCCGACGGCGCTCGGGGCGGACGCGGTCGTCGTCACGCCCGCGCACCAGTACCCGACCGGCGTCACGCTCCATCCCGAACGGCGGCGGGCGCTGACCGACTGGGCACGCACCCGGAACGGGCTGATCATCGAGGACGACTACGACGGGGAGTTCCGCTACGACCGGCAGCCGGTCGGTGCCCTCCAGGGAATGGCACCGGCGCACACCGTGTACCTCGGCACGGCGTCCAAGACGCTCGGTCCCGCGCTGCGTCTCGGCTGGATGGTGCTGCCTCCTCATCTGGTCGACCCGGTCGTGGACATCAAGCTGCACAGCGACCACCACACCGAGTCCATCGGCCAGTTGGCGCTCGCCGAGATGATAGAGAGCCATGCGTACGACCGCCATGTGCGCGCGTCCCGGCTGCGCTACCGGCGCCGCCGGGACCAGCTCCTCGACCGGGTGGGGGCGCGCAGGAGCGTTCGGGGGATCGCCGCTGGGCTGCACGCGTTGGTGGAGGTGGCGGACGAGTCGCGGGTGCTGGCGCGCGCCGAGGAGGAGGGGCTCGCGGTCGGATGCCTGGGCGACCACTGGCACACCCCGGGCGACGACCGGCCGCAGGGCCTGGTGGTCGGATACGGGACACCGCGGGAGCGGATGTATCCCGAGGCGCTGGAGGTGTTGGGGCGGGTGCTGGAGGGCGCCGGGCGGCTGGACTGAGGCCGAGGGGTCGGCGGGCGACCAGAGAGGCGGCCGGCTGAGGGGTAGGGGCGGGCCCTGAGCGAGAAGCGAGGTTCCTGATCGAGGGGTGGGCGGGCCGAGGGCTGGGAGTGGGAGCCCTTCGAGAAGCGGGCGGGCCGAGGCCGAGAGGCGGGGCCCTGGGCGTGAAGCGGGCCGGGCCGACGGCGGGGCGAGAAGCTGGTCGGCGAACGGCACGGACGGGCCGGGGAGTTGGCCGTCAGACGGTCGTCACCGGGAGCGCGTCCACGAACAGCGCGCCCGCCAGCAGGGCGCCGCTGCCCCGGGGACTCCACCCGCGCGCGTGGAGATCGTCGTCGAGGGCGGCCAGACCCGCACGCCCCGCCTCCGTGGACGTACCTCCCGCTTCCAGCACGCCCCGGGCGCCCGCCTGGACATGTCGGAGGCCATGGGGACCGGCGGTGTACAGCAACTCGGTGTCCTGGAGGGTGGACATGACGGTGAGGAGGGCGTCGAGACGGGCGCGGGGTTCGGGCACGCCGGCCGCGCGGGCCGTGGCGAGCGCGTCCAACGCCCGTCGCACGTGCGGGAATCCCGCACGCGCCTCGCCGCGCGCACCGGCCGCGCCGTACTTCGCCGAGACGGACGAGCCGCGGGAGGGCCGCCGCGGTGCCCGCCGGTCGGCGTGCGCCGCGATCCGCTTGGCGGTCGCGGTGACGTCGTGTCCGGTGGCCCGGGGATCCAGGGCCGCCGCGGCGACCAGCAGCCCGAGAGCCCACAGGGCGCCGCGGTGACCGCCGCCCGTCAGGGCCACCGAATGCTCGGTGCACCGGCCGATCGCGCCCAACTCCGCGCGGAGTTCGGGCGTGGCACCGCCGCTACGGCGGGCGGCGGCGGCCATGGCCGCGAGGCCGGGCGTCAGCGCCTTGGCGGACCAGCGCAGGGAGCAGAGGTCCCGCCGGGTGGCCCGAGCGCGGAGGTCGCGCGGGTCGGGCAGTCCGGGTTTGGGTGCCAGCTCCAACTGCCGGGTCAGCGCGGCCACGGCGGCCCGCGCCAGCGCCTCGTCGTCCT
Organism: Streptomyces sp. NPDC026500; assembly: GCF_055567635.1. Lineage (NCBI taxonomy): Bacteria > Bacillati > Actinomycetota > Actinomycetes > Kitasatosporales > Streptomycetaceae > Streptomyces > Streptomyces sp. NPDC026500. The sequence goes on from NZ_JBVHQB010000001.1 coordinate 163,683, forward strand.
CGCGGCTGCTCATCGACGTACCCCTTCTCATGAGGACGCCGGCAGTGAAGGCACCTGGAGACGAGGCCGGCTGCGTGCGAGGGAAAACTAGGCACATCAGCCCTCAAGAACCTGGGTGCACGCTGTGACGGGCCTGTGGGCTCCACGAAAGCCGGAGCCGCGGCCGTGGAGTGGGGGGGCGCCCGGCGGCCGCGGTTCCCTCGGCGGTGGAACGGGGGGTTCGCACGGTGGCCGCGGTTCCCTCGGCGGTGCGGTCGGACGTCGTCGCGGCCCGGCGCATCAAGCCGGCAGCAGCGAGGGGGCCTTCTTCCACTTGAGGATCTTGTCGAAGCTCACCACCGCACCGCCGCGCCCAGGCTTGTTGCCGATGTGGACGTGGTCGGCGAGCTCCCGGATCAGGCACAGTCCCCGCCCGTGCTCCGCGTCCTCACCGGCCCGGCGGAGCAGTGCGCGGGTGTTCCCGGCGGGAAAACCGGGACCGGAGTCGGCGACTTCGATGCGGCACTGATCACCGTCGAGGTAGGCCGTCACGCGGTATGCCTCGCAGGAGGCGCCGCGCACGGAGTCCCCGCCGTGCTCGACGGCGTTGGCACAGGCCTCGGTGAGAGCGACGGAGAGGTCGTACGAGATGTCCGGGTCGACACCCGCGCTCTCCATCGTGCCGAGCAACAGGCGTCTGGCGAGCGGAACACTCGCAGCCTCGCGCCGCAAATGGAGTGACCACCAGATGCTCATGCTCCAGCCTCCCGGCCGCGGCTCGACATACCGTTACGTATTGCCGCAACCACCCGTGCGCAATCGCATACACGACGTGATGCCGCCCATACGGCCGATGCGCTCACCTGAGGGGGCGGTGTATGCACAAGCGAGTTGACGCCGGATGACGGCCTTTCGGCCGTACGCCGCGTTGCGGACGGACCGGCCACATGCCGTCAATCGGACCTGCCGCGTGAGGCCCTGGCGCCCAGTGCGATGATGACCCCGCCATGACTGCCCCCCACCAGCGTTCGGCGCGCTCCGGAGCAGGCCTCCGGACCCTGAGGGCCGCGGTGTTCGCCGCGGTCTGCGTCGTGCTGGCCGCGGCCGGTCACGGGATCGCCTCCTGCGCCACGGTTCCCCTGTGGACGCTGGGCGCCGGCTTCCTCGCGGTCTTCGCCGTCGCCGCGGCGCTGGCGGGACGCGAACGCGCGCTGCCGGGCATCGTGGCGTTCCTCGCGTTCGGCCAGACCGTGCTGCACACACTCTTCGGACTCGGTCTGCAGGCCGGTACGACGGCCACCGGGTCCATGGGCTCGATGGCCTCGGGGATGTCGATGTCCGACGCCTCGCTCGTGGCACGGGCCGCCCGCCTGGTGTGCGGTACGGCCGCGGCGGCGATCAGCCCCGCGCAGGCCCAGAAGATCCTCGCCGACGCGCGGATCGACACGGGCATGACGAGCATGACGGGCATGCGCCATGCCGCGGACGCCGTACCGGCCGCCGCGGGCGCCCCGATGCAGGTGCTGCCCTCCCTGCCGATGCTGCTCGGCCACGTCCTCGCGGCCGTCGCCGCCGGGTGGGTGCTGCGCCGCGGCGACCTGGCGCTGCTGCGTCTCATGCGGCTCTCGGCGCAGGGAGTCACGGAAGCGGCGCTCGTACGGTCCTTGCGCGCCGCCCTGACACTCGTACGCGCCCTGCGTACGGGACTTCCCGGGGCGCCCGAAGTCGCGCGTTCGCCTCGCACCGCGCTGCTCGCGCCCCCCGCCCCACGGACGACCGCGCTTCAGCACACCGTCGTCCGCCGCGGGCCGCCCGTCTCCTCCGCACTCGTCCTCGTCGCCTGACACGACGCGCCGCCTCACGGAATCCACGGAATCCCCGAGTCCCCGGAGTCCCCGACTTCACGGACCTCACGGGCTTCACGGACCTTCTCGAAAGGGACGCGGTCGTGCCGCACGCGCGCGTGCCCGCCGGGTCTCCCCCCGGGCTCCGTTTCGCCCCTTCCACGGGACACCGAGGCGCACGCGCGTCCCCTTTGTCACTGGACCGAAAGTGGAGTGTTCCGTTCCATGAAGGCTTCTCGTCTCGCCGCCGTCGGCACCGTCGCCGCCACGGCCGTTCTCGCCCTGTCCGCCCCCGCGTTCGCGCACGTCAGCGTGCAGCCCGAGGGTGCGGCCGCCAAGGGCGGCTACGCCGTCGTGAACTTCAAGGTGCCCAACGAGCGCGACAACGCCTCGACCACCCAGGTCGAGGTGAACCTCCCGGCGGACCACCCGCTGGCCTCCGTCATGCCGCAGCCGCTCGACGGCTGGACCGTGAAGGTCACCAAGTCCAAGCTGGACAAGCCGGTCACCGCGCACGGCGAGAAGATCGCCGAGGCCGTCACCAAGGTCATCTGGACCGCCGACGGCAAGGGGATCGAGCCGGGCTTCTTCCAGAAGTTCCCGCTCTCCATCGGCGCACTGCCCGAGGACACCGACGCACTCGTCTTCAAGGCCGTCCAGACGTACTCCGACAAGGATGTCGTGCGCTGGATCGAGCCGCAGAAGGAGGGCGCGGAGGAGCCCGAGAACCCGGCTCCGGTGCTCGCGCTCTCGGCCGCGACCGAGGAAGGCCATCACGGGTCCGCCGTCGCGGAGGACGCCTCCGACACCGAGAAGACCGCCAAGGGCACCACCGAGGCGGCCTCCTCCCCGGACGGCAGCGACACCACCGCGCGCGTGCTCGGCGTCGTCGGCATCGCCGTCGGCCTGGCGGGCGTGGCGTACGGCGTTCTGGCCGGTCGGCGGCGTACGAACGCCTGAGGTGCCGGTAAACACCTGAGGTACTGAGACACAACCGCTCCCGGTGCGCACCGGAGGGTCGCGGACGCGGCTCTCCGGACCGACCGGCCCGGCTCGGCCCGAACGGACCAGGCCGGCCCGGACCGGCCCCGATCCCGTCCGACCTGGCCCTTCGGCCTCGTTCGACCCCCGGTGCGCACCGGAGCGCTCACATCTGGGACATTTTTCTATGCGCAAGAAGACGTACGCGATGGCCGCCCTGTTCGCCGCCGCCGCTCTGACCCTCTCCGCCTGCGGCAGTGGGGACGACAGCAACAAGCCGGTCGCCGTCGTGTCCGCCGAGGCGGGCTCCGGCAAGGCCGCGACGGTCCTCGACAATCCGTTCGAGAAGCCGGACCTCGTGCTCACCGACACGGCCGGCAAGAAGTACGACCTGCGCGCGCAGACCAAGGGCCGGCCGACGCTCATCTACTTCGGCTACACCCACTGCCCCGACGTCTGCCCGCTGACGATGAACAACCTCGCGGTCGCCAAGAAGCAGCTGCCGAAGGCCGAACAGGACAAGCTGCGCGTCGTGTTCGTCACGACCGACCCGGCCCGCGACACCCCCGCCGCGCTCGGCGCGTGGCTCAAGGGCATCGACTCCGACTTCATCGGCCTGACCGGCGACTTCGCCACGATCCAGGCCGGCGCCCGCTCCCTGGGCATCACCATCGAGCCGACCACGAAGGACAAGAACGGCAAGGTCGTCTCGGTGCACGGCACCCAGGTCATCGCCTTCTCGCCGAAGACCGACGCGGGCTATGTGCTGTACGGCGAGGGCGCCACCGTCGACGACTACACCAAGGACCTTCCCAAGATCGCCGACGGGAAGAACCCGTGAGGCGCCGTCCGGGTCGTCGCGCAGGGCTCCTCGCCGTCGGCGCCCTGGTCATGGCCGCCGCGGGGACACTGGTGGGCTGCGGTTCTGGCGACTCCCCGTCGTCCTCGTCCTCTTCCGCCGGGCCCGAACTCAAGGTCACCGGCGCCTACATGCCCGCCCCGAGCATGGACACCATGGCGGCGGGCTTCTTCACCGTCACCAACTCCGGCGGCACCGACACCCTCACCTCGGTCACCAGCGACCTCTCGGACGAGGTGACGATGCACGCGACCGAGAACGGCGCGATGCGGGAGAAGAAATCATTCGCCGTGCCCGCCGAGGGCACCCTGGACTTCGCGAGCGGCGGCAACCACCTCATGTTCGCAAAGCTCACCCACAAGCCCGAACAGGGCGAGAAGGTGTCCGTGGAACTGCACTTCGCCAAGTCCGGCACGGTCAGGATCTCCATGCCGGTGAAATCCGCGACGTACAACCCGAAGACCGGGCACTGAGGGAGGCATCACCGTGACACTGACCATCGCCCCCCGCTTCCGGACCCTCCTGCTGCTGTTCCTCGCCGTCTGTGGCGCGCTCCTGGCGGGCGCCGCGCCCGCCTCCGCGCACGCCGCGCTGACCGGGAGCAACCCGACGCAGGGATCGGTGGTCGACAAGGCACCCACCCAGGTCTCGCTCACCTTCTCCGAGCAGGTCTCGCTGAACGACGGCTCGCTCCGCGTGCTCGACCCCAAGGGCAAGCAGGTCGACGCCGGCGGCGCGAGCGACCTGGGCGGCGACACGTACGGCCTGAAGCTGCGCCCGGGTCTGCCCGACGGCACGTACACCGTCACGTACCAGGTGGTGTCGGCGGACAGCCACCCCGTCTCCGGTGCCTTCACCTTCTCCGTCGGCGCCCCCTCGCAGACCTCCGTCGCGTTGTCCGACCAGGCGGTGGGCGGCGGCGTGGTGGGCTTCCTCTACGGAGCCGCGCGTTACTTCTCGTACGCGGGATTCATTCTGCTCGTCGGCGGCGCAGCCTTCGTGCTGGGCTGCTGGCAGCGGGGCTCCGGCGTCCGTCCGGTGCAGCGGCTCGTGGTCTCCGGATGGCTCACGCTGACCGCCTCCACGCTCGCCCTGCTCCTCCTGCGCGGTTCGTACGTGGGGTCCGGAAAGGTCGGTGACATCTTCGACCTGACCCTGCTCGGGGAGGTGCTGCAGACCAAGTCGGGCGCGGCGCTGGTGTCGCGGCTGCTGCTGCTCGCCGCGGCGGCGCTGTTCATCGCGGTGCTCTTCGGCGCGTACGCCAAGCGCGACGAGGACGAACGGGCGGCGTCCACGGCGCGAGCCGGGGACACCTCCGCGGCGGAGACAGCCGGGCTGGAAGCGGCCGACACGGAGACCGCCGGCCAGGAGACGGCCCGCACGGAGACAGCCGGCACGAAGGAAGCCTCCAAGAACGCGGACACCAAGACCGTCGCCGCGAAGGCGGCCGGCACCAAGACGGTTGTCGCGAAGGCGTCTGGCACGAAGGCGGCGCGCGGCGGACCGGCCGAAGGGGCGGACGGCGGCCACGAGGGCGCCGCGGACGCCGACGACCTGGCCGCTGAGAAGAGCGACCTCACCTTCGGACTCGCCATCGGCGGCGCGGTCGTCGCGGCCGGCCTCGCCGCGACCTGGGCCATGGCCGAGCACGCCTCGACCGGCGTCCAGCCGGGCATCGCGATGCCCGTCGACGTCCTGCACCTGCTGGCCGTCGCTGTCTGGCTCGGCGGTCTGTCGACGCTGGTGGTGGCCCTGTTCCGGGCACCGGCGCACGCGCAGATCGAGACGACGGCCGTGCGCCGGTTCTCCCGCCTCGCGTTCGGCGCCGTCCTCGTCCTCGTGTCGACCGGGATCTACCAGTCATGGCGGCAGCTCGGCTCCTGGTCGGCGCTCACCGACACGACGTACGGACAGCTGCTGCTCGTCAAGGTCGGCCTGGTGGCCCTCCTCGTGGGCATCGCGTGGATCTCTCGGCGCTGGACGGCCCAGCTGGCCGAGGCGACGGCCCCCGAGGCCGCCGCCGTCGTGGAGCAGCGCCCCGCGCCGAGGACGCCCGCCACCGTTCCCGCCGACTCCCGGCGGGCCGCCCAACTGGCCCGGCAGCAGGCCGCCGTGACCTCCACGCGCGAGAAGCGGGTCCGCGACGCCGACCCGCACCGCTCGGGACTGCGCCGCTCGGTGCTCGCCGAGGCCGGGGTCGCGGTCGTCCTGCTCGCGGTCACGACCGCGCTGACGACCACCGAGCCGGGGCGTACGGCGGAGGCTGCCCGGCAGGCCACCGCGTCCGCCTCGCAGCGCTCCGGGCCGCTGTCCCTGAAGATCCCGTTCGACACGGGCGGCGAGGACGGCAAGGGCACGGTGGAGGTCACCCTCGACCCGGCCCGCGTCGGCGGCAACGAGATGCACGTCTTCGTGGTCCGGCCGAACGGCAAGGCCTTCGACGTCCCCGAGGTGAAGGTCGCCTTCACGCTCGCGGCGAAGGATGTCGGCCCGCTGCCCGTGACCCCCGACCGGGTCGCCACCGGACACTGGGCGGCGAGCGGAGTACAGATCCCCATGGCGGGCGACTGGAAGATCGCGGTGACCGTGCGCACCTCCGACATCGACCAGGCCACCGTGAACAAGAACGCGCAGATCGGCTGAACCTGACCATGGCTGACCACTCCACCTCCGGGACCTCCTCCCCCTCCGCCCGGAAGGCACCCTCCCCCGAGGCGTCGCCCGGCATCGCGTCCCCCGGCGACTCCCCGAAGGGGGTCATGTCGCGGCGCCGACTGCTCGGCACCGCCGGCGCCACCGGGCTCGCCCTCGGAGCGGCGGGGGCGGCCGTGGGGTACGCGGCGGCACCCTCCCCGGGGAAAACCATCCCGTTGACCTCGGTCGGCGCGGACATGGCAATGTTTCACGGGAAACATCAGCCCGGCATCACCACCGCGCTCCAGGCGCGCGGCCACCTCGTCGCCTTCGACCTGACGGCGGGCGCGGGCCGCAGGGAAGCCGCCGCGCTGCTGCGCCGCTGGTCGGTGACGGCCCAGCGGCTGATGGCCGGCGAGGCCGCGGCCCACGAGGACACGGACGTCGCACGTGACGCCGGCCCGTCGTCCCTCACCGTCACCTTCGGCTTCGGACACAGCTTCTTCGCTCGTACGGGCCTGGAGAAGCAGCGCCCGGTAGCCCTGGACCCGCTGCCCGACTTCTCCTCCGACCACCTCGACAAGGCGCGCAGCGACGGCGACCTGTGGGTGCAGATCGGCGCGAACGACGCCCTCGTCGCCTTCCACGCCCTGCGCGCGATCCAGAAGGACGCGGGCAGCGCGGCGCGTGTGCGCTGGCAGATGAACGGTTTCAACCGCTCGCCGGGCGCCACCGCCGAGCCGATGACCGCGCGCAACCTGATGGGCCAGATCGACGGCACCCGCAATCCGAAGCCGTCCGAGCCCGACTTCGACGGGCGTATCTTCGTTCCCGCCTCCGGCGACCCGGAATGGATGGCGAACGGCTCGTACGCCGTCGTGCGCCGCATCCGCATGCTTCTCGACGACTGGGAGAAGCTCTCGGGCAAGGCCCAGGAGGACGTCATCGGGCGGAAGAAGTCCACTGGAGCGCCGTTGAGTGGCGGCACCGAGACCACCGCGATGGACCTGGACAAGATCGACGCCGACGGCAACCCGGTCGTGCCCGTCAACGCGCACGCCCGCATCACCCGGCCCGACCAGAACGGCGGCGCCGCGATGCTGCGCCGACCGTTCTCCTTCCACGACGGCATCGGCACCGACGGGGCGCCCGACGCCGGACTGCTCTTCGTGTGCTGGCAGGCCGATCCGGTGCGCGGCTTCGTCCCCGTCCAGCGCAAACTCGACCGCGGCGACGCCCTCTCGACGTTCATCCGCCATGAGTCGAGCGGGCTCTTCGCGGTGCCTGGCGGCGCGGCGGAGGGGGAGTACGTGGGGCAGCGGCTGCTGGAGGGGTGACGGGGACCTTCCGTACCGGGCTCTGTACCAGGCTCGGTACCGGGCTCCGCGGCGGGCCGGCGGCCGGGGTTCCACAGGCGTGAGCCGCGTCGGGCGAGGCCCATTAGGGTGACGGTATGTCGGCGACGCGCTACACCTATCTCGGCCCCGAGGGTACGTTCACCGAGGCCGCCCTCCGCACGCTTCCCGAGGCCGCGACGCGGGAACTGGTGCCCATGGTGTCCGTCCCGGCCGCGCTCGACGCGGTGCGCGGCGGCCAGGCCGCGGGCGCACTCGTCCCGATCGAGAACTCCGTCGAGGGCGGTGTCACCGCCACCCTCGACGAGCTCGCCAAGGGCGACCAGCTGATGATCTACCGCGAGGTCGTGCTGCCGATCGCCTTCGCCCTGCTGGTCAGGCCCGGCACCGCGTTGAAGGACGTCAAAACGGTGACCGGACACCCGGTCGCCCAGCCCCAGGTACGCAACTGGCTGGCCGCTCACCTGCCCGACGCCCTGTGGGAGTCGGCGGCGTCGAACGCGGACGGCGCCCGGCTGGTCCAGGAGGGCCGTTTCGACGCGGCCTTCGCGGGCGAGTTCGCCGCGGCGACGTACGGCCTCGATCCGCTGGTGACCGAGATCCACGACGCGGCGAACGCAGAGACCCGCTTCGTGCTGGTCGGCCGCCCGGCCCGGCCCGCCGCGCCGACCGGCGCCGACAAGACGTCCGTGGTCATCTGGCTCGGCGACGACCACCCCGGCGCACTGCTCGAACTGCTTCAGGAGTTCGCCGTGCGCGGCGTCAACCTGATGCGCATCGAGTCCCGCCCGACCGGCCAGGGCATCGGCAATTACTGCTTCTCGGTGGACGCCGAGGGGCACATCACCGACCGCCGGGTGGGCGAGGCGCTGATGGGCCTCAAGCGGATCTGCCCCCAGGTGCGCTTCCTCGGTTCCTATCCGCGGGCCGGTGTCGCCCTGGAGGACGTGCGACCGCTGCGGCCGGGGACGTCGGACAACGAGTTCTCCGCCGCGTCGGACTGGCTGGCGCGCTGCGCGGACGGCCGGTTCTGAGCGGCGCGTCCACACCCGTCCGAGCGTTTCCCCACGGTCCTACCTGCTGATTTTCGTCATCCACAGAGGTTATCCACAGGTGCGCTTCTCGACCTGGGGACAAGTCGACAACGAAGCACTACATCATCGACAAATCGGCTACTGGGCCCAAGTCCTTCCACAACCCCGTACGACACCCTTCGTCTACCCTTTTCCATTGATCAACCCTATAGAGGGAATCATTTACACCCGAAAGTGGGCGTACGGAGGGTTCGAACCGGGAATTCCTCAGCCGCCGAAGGCTACTCGGAATGATCAATTCCGACATCCACAGATCTTCCACACAGCCTGTGGATAACTGTCCGAGGGGGTCGATCCCTGTGGACAACCCGGCTCGCAAGTCCCGTTCCCCGCAAGGAAATCCAGTCAACCGGTGAAGATCCGTCTGCCCCGTTTCAGGGAGTAGGACCCTTTTCATTGACGTCGTTCGGTGATCAAGGGATTCAGTCCGGCATTTCACTCATACCGTGACAGCCCTCACGCTCTGGAATATCGGGTCGTTGGCCGGAAGCCCGCACCGGTAGCCTTGAGGGGTGATTGACCTTCGCCTGCTCCGTGAGGACCCCGACCGTGTTCGCGCCTCCCAGCGCGCCCGTGGAGAGGATGTCGCGCTCGTCGACTCCCTCCTCTCCGCCGACGAACGGCGCAGGTCGTCCGGCGTCCGCTTCGACGAGCTGCGTTCCGAGCAGAGGTCGCTCGGCAAGCTGATCCCCAAGGCCTCCCCGGACGAGCGCGCCGAGCTGCTGAAGAAGGCCGAGCAGCTCAAGACCGACGTCAAGGCCGCCGAGGCCGAGCAGAATGAGGCAAACGAGGAGACCAAGCGGCTCCTTCTGCAGCTCGGCAACCTGGTGCACCCGGACGTCCCGGTCGGCGGCGAGGAGGACTTCGTCGTCCTGGAGACGCACGGCACCATCCGCGACTTCGACGCGGAGGGCTTCGCGCCCAAGGACCACCTGGAACTCGGCGAGGCGCTGGGCGCCATCGACGTCGAGCGCGGCGCCAAGGTGTCCGGCTCGCGCTTCTACTACCTGACCGGCGTCGGCGCGCTCCTGGAGCTCGCCCTCGTCAACGCGGCGATCGCGCAGGCCACCGAGGCCGGCTTCACGCCGATGCTGACCCCGGCGCTGGTCCGCCCGCGCGCCATGGAGGGCACCGGCTTCCTCGGCCAGGCCGCGGAGAACGTGTACCACCTGGAGAAGGACGACTACTACCTGGTCGGCACCTCCGAGGTCCCCCTCGCGGCGTACCACATGGACGAGATCCTCGACGCCGACAAGCTGCCGATGCGCTACGCCGGTTTCTCGCCGTGCTTCCGCCGCGAGGCCGGCACCTACGGCAAGGACACCCGCGGCATCTTCCGCGTACACCAGTTCGACAAGGTCGAGATGTTCTCGTACGTCGACCCCGCGGACGCCGAGAACGAGCACAAGCGACTCCTCGACTGGGAGAAGCAGTGGCTGACCGGCCTCGAACTGCCCTTCCAGGTGATCGACGTGGCGAGCGGCGACCTGGGTGCCTCGGCCTCCCGCAAGTTCGACTGCGAGGCGTGGATCCCGACCCAGGGCAAGTACCGCGAGCTGACCTCGGCCTCCAACTGCGACGGCTTCCAGGCCCGCCGACTGTCCGTCCGTATGCGCGACGGCAAGAAGGTCCAGCCGCTCGCCACACTGAACGGCACGCTGTGCGCCGTGCCGCGCACCATCGTCGCGATCCTGGAGAACCACCAGCTCGCCGACGGTTCCGTACGGGTTCCCGAGGTGCTGCGGCCCTACCTGGGCGGCCGTGAGGTTCTGGAGCCGATCTCCAAGTGACCAGCAGCACCGGGTCGACGGGACCGTCCGGGGCCACGGGGCCCGGGGCGTTCCCGTACAAGCTCGTCGCGACCGATCTCGACGGGACGCTGCTGCGTTCCGACGAGACGGTCTCGGCGCGTACACGTGACGCGCTCGCCGCGGTGACCGAGGCGGGCGCGGCCCACATCGTCGTCACCGGGCGCGCAGTGCCCTGGACGCGGCACATCCTCGACGACCTCGGTTACCAGGGTCTCGCCGTCTGCGGTCAGGGCGCACAGGTCTACGACGCGAGGGAGCACCGGCTGCTCACCTCGGTGACGCTGGACCGGCAGCTGGCCGGTCTCGCCCTCGCCAAGATCGAGGCGGAGGTCGGCCCGCTGCTGCTGGCCGCGAGCCGCGACGGGCTCGAGGGCGAGGTGCTGGTCGGCCCCGGCTACCGCAGGCTGGACGGCGCGCTCCCGGTCGTCCCGATCAAGGACGCGACGGACCTCTGGTCGACCCCTCTGAACAAGGTGTACGTCCAGCACCCGACGCTCTCCGACGACGAGCTCGCGGCCGTGGCCATGGAGGTCGCGGGCGGACTCGTCGGCGTCACGATGGCGGGCGCGGGGATCGTGGAACTCCTCCCCCTCGGCCTCTCCAAGGCGACAGGGCTGTCCCTGGCGGCCCGGCGCCTCGGCGTCAGGGCCGCCGACACGATCGCCTTCGGCGACATGCCGAACGACCTCCCGATGTTCGCCTGGGCGAAGCACGGGGTGGCCATGGCCAACGCCCACGACGACCTCAAGACGATCGCGGACGAGGTGACGTCCTCGAACGAGGAGGACGGGATCGCGTTGGTACTGGAGCGGTTGCTGACGCAGCCGTAGCCATAGCCCTGATCAGCCCGGATTGAGCCCTGGGCGCCTGTCGCCGCCATCTCGCTGTCGGCGGGCCCCTCAGGCGCTGCAGATCGGCTGTTCCGGCCGGCCTGGTCCGACGGGCCTGGTCCAGCGGGCCTGTCCAGCGGACCGGCTGGTCGGCGGTCGGCCGCCGGCGGTCTGCGGTCTGCGGTCGTGTGAGAACGTCTTGCGGAGGATGCGCGGATCGAACGCGCGCGGGGTTTCACCCCCGACCACGGCTTAGCAAGCCGGTGCCTTTCCACTCGGCCAATCCTCCGGGTGGGCGGCCCGCGCGTGATGCGCGCTCGAAGCGGCCGCCCCGGGCAACTCCCCCTGCGGAGCGGGTTCGACGGAGGGGTAACTACTCCGCAACCCGCCGCGGGCTGCCCTGCCGGGAGCTCGACGAACTGCTCCTGATGAACACCGTCGCGCTCCTCTCCCAGAATGTGGCGCCGGCTCGATCCGGCGGCGTGGACACAACTACTGTGCCTGTACGCCGACTTGGGCGCCACTGATTAAAGGCCGCCCCCGCGGGGCCTCACTTGCGGCGCCATCTGCGCCGACGCCCCTTGCTGAAGAACCAGCCCGCGGGCGGCTCGTCCGAGCGCCAGGGCTGCGGATCGGGGCCTCCTCGGCGCCAACGGGCTGCGAGCATGCGCGCGCGGGCAGACGGCTCGGTCGTCTCCGCGGACCGTACGAAGTTCTCGTCGAGCACGAGGTCGTCCCACGGCTCCCCGGCCGTGTCCCCGAGCCCGTCCCCGGACCTGTGTCCCGGCCCGTTCCCGGCCTGTTCGCGGCCGTCACCCCGTGGTTCCTCGGTTGCCATCCCCGTTCCTCCCGGCCGTGCGTCCCCGTCCGCCCAGTGTGCTCGGACAGAGATGAAGCCGCTGTCAAGAAAAAAGGGGCTCCCCGCGCGTGTGCCGACCACCAGCCGGCACACGCGCGGGGAGCCCTCCCTCACTCCTCGCCGGCCAGCGTCAGCGACCGCAGTCGCTGCCCCGCGTACCAGGTGGCGAGGACGGTGACCACGACCAACAGGACCGTCGCGGTCGGCAGGCTCACGTCCGAGGTGACGAGGTCTCCGCCGGTCACCTTGTGGCCCACCGCGAGCGCCCACTGCTGGACGCTGAGCGTGCGGGCGCCGGACACCAGGGACCCGAACAGGGCCTCCCAGACGAGCGCGTAGACGAGCCCGAAGACCACCGCGTGCCGGGTCACGGTCCCGAGGAGCAGGAACATCGCGGCGTAGGCGATCGAGGCGACCAGGGAGGCCACGGTGTAGGCGACGGCGATCTGCTGGCCGTTGCCGTTCAGGATCATGCCCGCGATGAAGGTCGGCACCGCCGAGAAGGCCATGGTGACGGCGATCGCGACGATCAGCTTGGTGAAGATGATCGTGGGCCGCTTCAGGGGCTTGGCCAGCAGATACACCACCGAGCCGTCGTCGATCTCGGGCCCGATCGCTCCCGTACCGGCGATGACACCGATGATCGGCACCATGGTGGCGAGCGCGAACCCGCCGAGCAGGTCCGAGGCCACCTGGTCGTCGGCTCCGGAGAAGCTCCGGACGGCCAGGGAGAGCACGATGAGCAGGACGGGCAGGACGCCGAGGATGAGTGCCCGTCGGCGGCCGAGCAGGCCCCGATAGGTGAGCCGGGCGACTGTGGGGTCGTACATCTTCGGCCTCCTACGCCGCGACAAGATACGAGAAGACGGATTCCAGCGACTCGTCGGACGGCGACACCGTCAGCAGCCGGACGCCGTGCTCACGCGCGACCTTCGGCAGCAGTGCGGTGAACCGGCCGAAGTCGACGGCCTGGATGCGCAACGCGCCCTCGGCGAGGTCGACTTCGATGCCGGACGTCGACGGGTCGGCGATCAGTGCGGCGGCCAGCGTCCGGTCGTCGCTGGAGCGGACCAGGTAGCGGTGCGGGCGGTCGGTCATCAGCCGGCGGATGCGCCGGAAGTCACCGCTCGCCGCATGCCGACCGGCGACGATCACCTCGATGTGGGCGGCGAGTTGCTCCACCTCTTCGAGGATGTGGGACGAGAACAGCACCGTGCGGCCCTCGTCGCCCATGCGGCGCAGCAGGTCCATGAGCTGCATGCGCTGGCGCGGGTCCATGCCGTTGAACGGCTCGTCGAGCAGCAGCAGCGACGGGTCGTGGACCAGCGCGGACGCCATCTTCACGCGCTGCCGCATGCCCTTGGAGTACGTGGAGATCTTGCGGTCCTGCGCGTACTCCATCTCGACCGTGGCGAGGGCCCGGTGGGCGGCCTTCGCGCCGAGGCCGTGCAACTCGGCGTTGGCCACGACGAATTCGCGCCCGGTGAGGAAGTCGTACATCGCCTCGCGCTCGGGGACGATGCCGATGTGCCGGTAGATGTCCTCGTTGCGCCAGGTCGGCCGGCCGTCGAGCGTGACGGTGCCCGTCGAGGGGGCGAGGAAGCCGCCCATCATGTTGATGAGGGTGGACTTGCCGGCGCCGTTCGGGCCGAGCAGACCGGTGACCCCGGGACCGATCGTCATCGTGATGTCGTTGACCGCCACCACGTTGCCGAACCAGCGCGAGACATGGTCGATGTTGAGCGTGGTCACAGCCCGACCTTTCGGTAGCGGCGCATCAGGAGGCCGTAGCAGCCCGCGATGAGACCCAGGACGACGATGAGATAGACGACGCCCTGTCCGGACGAGGGGCCCACCTCGCCGGGGAACGCGGAGGAGGCGCCGAGGAAGGCCGTCTGCACTCCGTCGATGAGCGTGATCGGCGAGAAGAGCCCGAGCCACGGGACGGCTCCGCCGCTGGACCGCTCGAAGGCGATGGCCTGGACGGTGGAGACCGCTCCGTAGGAGATGGTCAGGGCGGCGATGACGGCCGCGATGCCGAAGCCGCGGCGCGGGGTGACCGCCGAGATGACCAGGCCGATGCCGGCGAAGAGGAGCGACAGCAGTGCCACGGAGAGCAGTCCCTGACCGAAGCCCTTGCTCTGGTCGGAGAAGTCGAGCTTGGCCAGCAGCGCCCCCACGTAGAGCACGATCAGCGGGGCGGCCGTGAGGATGAACAGAGCCGAAGCCAGCGCCGCGTACTTGGCGCGCACGTAGTCGCCGGTCTCTATGGGGCGCGAGAAGTACAGCGGCACGGTCTTGAAGCGCAGGTCGCGGGAGACCGCCTGGGGGCCCTGCGAGGCGACGTACAGGCCGATGACCGCCTGCATGATCACCGCGTAGCGCGTGTAGTCGACCGGCAGGTCCTTCGCCTTGGTGGCGACCGCGACGGCGACCATGATCAGCGCGGGGACGCACATCACCACGAAGAGCAGCATCGGCAGGACCTTGGACTTGACCGAGCGGCCCAGTCCGTAGGCCCCGCGCAGGGACTGCGAGTAGAGGGAGCGGCGGGCGTAGGCGCGGCCGAGGCGCGGGCCGTCGTAGTTGCGGTAGCCGATGTTGTGGATACGGGTCTGCTCACCCGGCTGGGTGAGGGGGTGCTCAACTGCCATGGCCGACCGCCTCCTTCCGCTGGTCGTCGCCGGTCCGCGGATCGCCGCTCGCCGCTCGCTCGTGCTTCGCCCGCTGTTCGTCGCTGTCGGCGAAGACCTCGGCGATGTGGTGCCTGCGCTGCTCCATGCGGACCAGCCCCAGACCGAGGTCGGCGACCACGTCGCGGACGAGGTCGTAGGTGTCCTCGCTCTCGGTGGTCAGCAGCAGGATGTGTCCGGCGCCCGGCAGCCCGCTGCCGTCGTGGGTCTCGATGCCGCGCGCGCGGAGCACCTCGCGCACCGCGCTCGTGCCGTCCGGGTGCTCGTCGGTGTCGGTGACCTCGATGGCGAGGGTCGTGGTGGTCTTGGTGAAGTCCGTGGTGGAGCTGGAGCGCAGCAGCTTGCCGCCGTCGACGACGACAACGTGGTCGCAGGTGCGTTCCAGTTCGCCCAGGAGGTGCGAGGTGACCAGGACCGAGATGCCGAAGTCCGTGTGGATGCGGCGGATCAGTCCGAGCATGTCGTCGCGGCCGACCGGGTCCAGGCCGTTGGTCGGTTCGTCCAGGAAGACCAGCTGGGGGTCGTGGACGAGGGCCTGCGCGAGTTTGACGCGCTGCTTCATGCCCGTCGAGTAGCCGCCGATGGGGCGGTAGCGCTCCTCGTACAGGCCGACATGGCGCAGGGTGTCCGCGGTGCGCTCGCGGGCCGCGGCCGGCGGCAGCCCGGACATCCGCGCCATGTGGACGACGAACTCGGTGGCCGAGACGTCGGGCGGCAGGCAGTCGTGCTCGGGCATGTACCCGACCCGCTCGCGGATGGCGCCGCCTTCGGTGGCGACGTCGAGGCCGAGCACGCGTGCGCGGCCCTCGGTGGCGGGGGACAGACCCAGCAGGATCTTGATCAGTGTGGACTTGCCGGCTCCATTGGCTCCGACGAGTCCGGTCACACCGGGCCCGACGTCCACGGAGAGCCGGTCAAGCGCGGTCACCCGGGGGTACCGCTTGCTCAGGCTTTCGGTCGCGATCACAGTCACGGTTCGAAGGTAGTGGCGCACACCACAGCGGTCGTCAGCCCACGGAGGTGGATCCGCGTCAGCCTCCAGTCGTACGGGCCCGTAGGGGTCACCCTCAGGTACGGGGTCGCCGGGAGCCGCTCATCCACAACCGACCGGTTGTCCACAGGCTGCCCACGGGCCTATTGACGCAGACTCTAACAACTGTCACATTCGCCAGTGTCACGTTACGGGCACGTACCGCAGTCGGTGCGGACAGGGTGGGACGGTGGCATGACGACGGCAGTGGCAGGCGAACTCGCAGCGGAACTGCGGGGGTTCAGAGAGGTCCAGCGCCTCGCATACGAGTGCGCGGAAGCGGTCGCGGCGCAGCTGAAGCCCGGCGTCACCGAGCGTGAGGCGGCGCGCATGCAGCGGGTGTGGCTGCGTGAACGCGGGGTGCGGGACTGGTTCCATCTGCCGTTCGCCTGGTTCGGCGACCGAACGGCCTTCGTCGGCTTCCGGATCCCGCTGCAGTTCTTCCCCACCGACCGCCGGCTGGAGCCGGGGATGCCCTTCATCCTCGACATGGCCCCGGTGCACAAGGGCTTCACGGCGGACATCGGTTATTCGGGCTCGCTCGGGCCGAACCCCGTGCAGGACAGGCTGCTCGCCGATCTGGAGGCGCACCGCGAGCTGATCCTGCGCGAGGTGCGCGAGCGGCGGCCCCTGCGTGAGATCTACGAGGACGTCGACCGGCTCATGACCCGCCAGGGCTGTGCCAACCGGCACCGCGCGTATCCGTTCGGCGTGATCGCGCACAAGGTGGACCGGGTGCGGGAGCGGCCGTGGTCACCGCGCCTGTTCGGGTTCGGCACCCAGTCCCTGAGGGGGCTGGCGAGCGACGCGCTGCACGGGCACCGGGAAGGCTGGTCCCCCCTGTGGTCGCCGTACACATTCTCCGACCACCCGCCCCGCCCGGGGCTGTGGGCGGTCGAACCGCACCTCGGTTTCCGGGGTACGGGCGCGAAGTTCGAGGAGATCCTGGTCGTCACCGACTCCAAGGACCCCGAGCAGAGCGCGTTCTGGCTCGACGACGATCTGCCGCACGTGCGGCGCTGGGCGGAGGACAAGTGAGTCTCGTGGGCGCGCGCGAGCGCTGGGTGCGTACGGGCGGAATCGAGCTGTGCGTCGCCGAGTTGGGCGACGCCATGCAGCCGACCGTGGTGCTCGTGCACGGCTATCCGGACTCCAAGGAGGTGTGGTCCGAGGTCGCCGCACGGCTCGCCGACCGTTTCCATGTCGTGCTGTACGACGTGCGGGGACACGGCCGTTCGACGGCGCCGCAGCCCCTGCGCGGCGGCTTCACGCTGGAGAAGCTGACCGACGACTTCCTGGCGGTCATCGACGCGGTCAGTCCCGACGAGCCGGTGCATCTGGTGGGCCACGACTGGGGTTCGGTGCAGTCCTGGGAGTTCGTCACGGTCGCGCGCACCGAGGGCCGGATCGCGTCCTTCACCTCGATGTCCGGTCCGTCCCTCGACCACTTCGGCCACTGGATCAAGCGGCGGATGAGGCGGCCCACCCCGCGAAGGATCGGCCAGCTCCTCGGCCAGGGCGCCAAGTCCTGGTACGTGTACATGCTGCACACGCCGGTGCTGCCCGAGTTGGCCTGGCGCGGCCCCCTGGGCAAGCGGTGGCCGAAGATCCTCCAGCGGATCGAGAAGGTGCCCGCGGGCGAGTACCCGACCCCGTCGCTGCCCTCCGACGCGGCGCACGGGGCGTGGCTGTACCGCGACAACGTACGGTCCCGGCTGGGCCGCCCCCGCGAGGACGCGTACGCGCACGCGCCCGTGCAGCTCGTCACGCCCCTGGGGGACGCCTTCCTCTCCGAGCGGCTCTACGACGAACTGGAGACGTGGGCCCCGCGGCTGGTGCGCCGCACGCTCCCGGCCAAGCACTGGGTCCCGCGGACCCGCCCCGACCAACTGGCCGCCTGGATATCCGAGTTCGTGACGGCCAACGAGGGCCGCGAGGCCGGAATGCCCGCGCCCGAGCCGGTCGCCACCGGCAAGTACGCCGACCGGTTCGGCGGCCGGCTGGTGCTGATCACCGGCGCCGGCAGCGGCATCGGGCGGGCCACCGCGTTCGCGTTCGCCGAGGCCGGCGCGCGCGTGGTGGCCGTCGACCGGGACGCCGAGGCGGCCACCCGCACGGCGGAGATGTCCCGGCTGATCGGCTCACCCGCGGCCTGGGCCGAGACGGTCGACGTCTCCGACGAGCAGGCCATGGAGAAGCTCGCCGAGAAGGTCGCCACCGAATACGGCGTTGTGGACGTGCTGGTGAACAACGCCGGTATCGGACTCTCCGGCTCCTTCTTCGACACCACCCCGGAGGACTGGAGGAAGGTCCTCGACGTCAATCTGTGGGGCGTGATCCACGGCTGCCGGCTCTTCGGGAAGCAGATGGCCGAGCGCGGGCAGGGCGGCCACATCGTCAACACCGCGTCGGCGGCGGCGTACCAGCCCTCGAAGGCGCTGCCCGCCTACAGCACCTCCAAGGCGGCCGTCCTGATGCTCAGCGAGTGTCTGCGCGCCGAGCTGGCCGGGCAGGACATCGGCGTCTCGGCGATCTGCCCCGGCTTCGTCAACACCAACACCACCTCGACCGCGCGCTTCGCCGGGGTCGACGCGGTCGAGGAGAAACGGCGCCAGAAGAAGTCGGCACGGCTGTACGGGCTGCGCAACTACCCGCCGGAGAAGGTCGCCGACGCGATCCTTCGCGCGGTCGTACGCAACGAGGCGGTCGTACCCGTCACCCCGGAGGCGCGCGGCGCCCACCTCATGCACCGTTTCGCGCCCAGGACGCTGCGCGCGATCGCACGAATGGAGCCACCCCTGTGAGCGAACGACCCAGCGACGCCGCGAACAGCCCGGCCGGACCGTCGGACGGGGGCCGGGCCGACGGCTCCGTGAGCGAGGGCCGCCACGCGATCGTCCCGAGGCGGGTGTCCTTCGACTGGGAGGACACCCCGCTGCACTGGATCCCGGAGGAGCCCACCGCCACCCATGTCATCAATGTGCTGCATCTGCTGCTCCCGGCCGGGGAGCGGTGGTTCGTGAGGGTCCTCAAGGAGGCTCTGCCGCTGGTCCGCGACCCCGAACTCCGCAAGGACGTCAAGGGGTTCATGGGCCAGGAGGCCACGCACAGCGTGCAGCACGCGTACGTCCTCGACCACCTCGCCGCCCAGCGGCTCGACACTTCCGGCTTCACCCGGCACGTCGACTTCCTCTTCGAGAAGCTGCTCGGCGAAGAACCGCCCCGGGGGGTGCCAGTCCCTGCCCGGGAGTGGCTGCGCTTCCGGCTGTCGGTCGTCGCGGCGATCGAGCAGTTCACGGCGGTGCTGGGCGACTGGGTGCTGACGGCCGAGGGCCTGGACCTCGCCGACGCCGACGAGGTCATGCTCGACCTGCTCCGCTGGCACGGCGCGGAGGAGGTCGAGCACCGCTCGGTGGCCTTCGACCTGTACCAGCACTGCGGCGGCGAGGGCGGACCCCGGTACGCCCGGCGGGTGGCGGGCATGGCCGTCACCGCGCCGATGATGCTCTACATGTGGGTGTGGGGCACCGCCTATCTGATCCGCCACGACCCCCAACTCGCCGGCCGTCTGCGCTACTCGCCGGCCGCCCACAACAAGGCTGTCCGCAAGGGGCTGTTGCCCAGCTGGAAGGAGCTCGGCGCGGCCATACCGCGCTATCTGCGGCGGTCGTACCATCCGTCGAAGGAGGGCTCTTTGCTCAGGGCCGTCGAGTACCTGGCGCAGTCGCCCGCGGCGCGGTCGGCGGTGGGGGCGATCGGGCGGGCGGCGGCTTCTTAGGGCCCAGGGGCGGGAGGGCGGGAGAGATGAGCGACGAGTCGGGCGGTGTCGCGTACCGCATCGAGGACCTGGCACACCGCAGCGGCGCCACGGTCCGGACGATCCGCGCCTATCAGGACCGCGGGCTGCTGCCCCGCCCCGAGCGGCGCGGTCGCGCCAATGTGTACGCGGACGCCCATCTGGCGCGCCTGCGGCAGATCGCCGACCTTCTGGACCGCGGTTACACGCTGGCCTCGATCAAGGAGCTCCTGGAGGCCTGGGACGCGGGCCGGGGGCTCGGCGGAATACTCGGTCTGGTCGCGGAGGTCGACGGGCCGTGGACCG
Organism: Streptomyces sp. NPDC026500; assembly: GCF_055567635.1. Taxonomy (NCBI): domain Bacteria; kingdom Bacillati; phylum Actinomycetota; class Actinomycetes; order Kitasatosporales; family Streptomycetaceae; genus Streptomyces; species Streptomyces sp. NPDC026500. Next base: position 183,754 of record NZ_JBVHQB010000001.1, read on the forward strand.
ACGAGGAGGCCGCCCGGATCTCCCGGGCCGAGCTGGAGGAGCGGTTCGGCGGTCGTCCCGACGATGCGGCGGTGGCGGACGCCGTGGAGCTCGGCGTACTGGAGCCCGTTCCGGGCGATGAGGACGCCTTCCTCGTTCCGAGCCCTCAAGAGCTGTCCGCAGCGGTCGAGTTGTACACGGCGGGCGTTCCCCTGTCCGCTATCTCCTGCCATCTGCGGGAGTTGAGAGGGCAGGTCGAGCACATCGCCTCCCGTTTCCTGGAGTTCACCACGGAGCATGTCTTCGCGCGCTATCTCGGGGAGCACCCGCCGAGCGACGCGGAAGCGGCCGAGGCGGCCTCGCTCGTCCGGCGGCTTCGACCGCTCGCGCAGCAGACGGTGGATGCCGAACTGGCCCGCGCCATGCGGCTCTTCGCCACCCGCCATCTGAGTCGGCACCTCGCGACGGGACACTTCCCGGAGGAGCGGGAAGGCGCTCGTACGGTGGAGGTCGCCGCCGGGACAATGCGGGCCGTGGAGCGTCTGGTTGGCGCCGAGCACGCGGCGGCGTTCGTCACAGCGGCCGCCGAACGGGAGCTGCAGACACGCACGTTGGACCGGCTGTCCACAAACACCTCCCATGGCAACATTGTTGACGAAATACCCTAAAGGGAGCTTGCGTTGTCCACAGATTCGTCAAATCGCCTGTGGATAACAGGACTTGGCTGTGGATCAAACCTCCGATCCAAAATCAAATGCGTGATCCGTCTCTCGCCAGGCACGCTGGGAGGATGAAGGAACAGACGGATGACCGGACGCGCGACCGGACGCGCGACCAGACGCATGAGCGGACGGATGATCGGACGGAAGGACAGGCGGATGAACGGATGGATGAAAAGCGCACCGTGAAGGTGTCGAAGTACCTCTCGAAGCATCTGCGGCATCAGCCCGAGCGGATCGGACTCACGCTCGGCGAGGGCGGCTGGGTCGAGATCGACACACTGATCTCCGCGGCGGCCGCCCACGGCTTCCGGTTCACCCGCGACGAGCTCGATCATGTGGTGGCCAACAACGACAAGCGGCGCTTCGCCGTCGAGGGCTCCCGGATCCGGGCCAGCCAGGGCCACTCCGTCGAGGTCGACCTCGGGCTGCCCCCGGCGACCCCGCCGGCGTACCTCTACCACGGGACCGTGGCCCGCAACCTGGACCCGATCCGCGCCGAGGGCCTGAAGCCCATGAACCGGCACGACGTGCACCTCTCTGCGGACCGGGAGACAGCCACCCGCGTCGGCGCCCGCCGCGGCCGCCCGGTCGTGCTCTCCGTGGACGCCGCCGCCATGCACCGCGACGGCCATGTCTTCCGGGTCAGCGCCAACGGCGTCTGGCTGGCGGAGGCCGTACCGCCGGGCTACCTGCGGTTTCCCGGTCCGCACTGATCCCGGGCGCCGGACACCGGTCCGGGGACTGCCCTGAGGCGGCCACACCCCGGCTCCGTTTACGCTCGACGCATGAGTCTGCGTCTGAGCACCGTGATCCTGCCGTACGTCCGCTGGCACGAGGGCGGGCGTTCCGCGTGGCAGCGTGCGGAGCAGCTCGGCTTCCACACCGCGTTCACCTACGACCATCTCTCCTGGCGGACCTTCCGCGACGGCCCGTGGTTCGGGGCCGTGCCGACACTGACCGCTGCGGCCGCCGTCACCGACCGGCTGCGCCTCGGCACGCTCGTGACCTCGCCGAACTTCCGGCACCCGGTCACTCTCGCCAAGGACCTGATCTCCCTCGACGACATCTCGAACGGCCGGGTCACACTGGGCATCGGCGCGGGCGGCACCGGTTTCGACGCCACCGCTCTCGGTCAGGACCCGTGGACCCCGCGTGAGCGCGCCGACCGCTTCGGTGAGTTCGTCCCGCTGCTCGACCGGCTCCTCACCGAGGACTCCGTCTCCTACGGCGGCAATTTCTACTCGGCGCACGAGGCGCGCAACATCCCGGGCTGCGTCCAGCGTCCCCGGCTGCCGTTCGCGGTGGCCGCCACCGGTCCGCGCGGGCTGAAGCTCGCCGCCCGTCATGGACAGGCCTGGGTGACGACCGGCGACCCGAAGCTGTACGAGTCGGGCACCCCGGAGCAGTCCGTTCAAGCCATTCGCGGGCAGGTCGCCAGGCTGGCCGACGCCTGCGCCGAGATCGGCAGGGACGTGGCGGAGCTCGACAAGGTCCTGCTCACCGGCTTCACTCCCGACCGGAGCCGCCCGCTGGAGTCCCTCGACGCGTTCGTCGACTTCGCGGGCCGGCACGCCGAACTGGGCTTCACCGACATCGTGATCCACTGGCCGATCCCCGACTCGGACTTCGCCGCCGACGAGAAGATCTTCGAGCGGATCGCCATGGAGGCCGTGGCCCAGCTGTCCTGACACCCGTCGCGGCGCCCCTGGTTGGACAGGGTGCAACGACATCGGCGACGGCAACCACTCAAGTGTGCGGACCGCCGCACGGTCGTGCGCATATATGCGGGAGAATGAGCACGTGACCTCAGCGACTCGCCGGCCCGAGACTCCGGCCTCCACCGTCCCGCCCCGGCTGATCGCCACGGACCTCGACGGCACCTTGTTGCGCGACGACAAATCGGTGTCCGACCGCACGATCGCCGCCCTCGCCGCCGCCGAACAGGCCGGTATCGAGGTCTTCTTCGTCACCGGCCGCCCGGCCCGCTGGATGGACGTCGTCAGCGACCACGTCCACGGGCACGGCCTGGCCATCTGCGGCAACGGCGCCGCCGTGGTCGACCTGCACGGCGGCCCCGGCGCCCACCGCTTCGTCAAGATCCGCGAACTGACGCCCGACATCGCCCTGGACGTCATCCAGGTGCTGCGTTCCGCCGCCTCCGGCACGGTGTGTGCCGTCGAGCGGACGTACGGCCTCCATCTCGAACCGGGTTACCCGCTCATGCACATGGAGCCCCCGGAGATCGTCCTGCCCGCCGAGAAGCTCCTCGCCGAGGATGCTCTGGACGCCGATCAGCCGGTACTGAAGGTGCTCGCATACCACCCGGACATGGACCCGGACGACTTCCTCAACGTCGCCCGCCCAGCCATCGGCGACCGGGCCAACGTGACCCGGTCGAGCCCCAGTGCCCTTCTGGAGATCAGCGGCCCCGGCATTTCCAAGGCCAGCACCCTCGCGCTGTGCTGCGCCGAGCGCGGTATCTCCCCCGAGGAGGTCGTCGCCTTCGGTGACATGCCGAACGACGTCGAGATGCTCACCTGGGCGGGCCGGTCGTACGCCATGGGCAACGCCCACCCCGCCGTGATCGCCGCCGCCTCCGGGCGCACGGTCGCGAACAACGAGGACGGGGTGGCGGTCGTGATCGAGCAGATCCTGGCAGACCGCTCGTAACCACGCGACAGCACGACCGCGGGGCCTCCGGCGAACGTGCCGAAGGCCCCACGGCGGCCGCTTCCCAGTCCTGCCACGGTCTTTCGGCGACCCGCAAGCCGGTCGCACGGCGGTCGTTGCGGTGGTCATACGGCGGGCGTGGGCCGGTCGCACGGCGGTCGTGCGGCGGTCATACGGCGGTCGTTGCGGTGCTCGCCCCACCGGAGCCGCTGTGCTCCGCCGGCGGGCCTACACAACGACCCCGTGCTCCGCCAGCCACGGCACCGGGTCGATCGCCGAACCCGTCTCCGGCGTCACCCTCACCTCGAAGTGCAGATGCGGCCCCGTCGAGTTGCCGCTCGTGCCCGACTGACCGATCCACTCCCCGGTCGAGACCCGTTGCCCCTGATCGACGGCGACGGCCGCGAGATGCGCGTACTGCGTGTAGTAACCGCCGGGGTGCTCGACCACGATCTCGATGCCGAAGGGACCGCCACAGGACACCTTCACCACCCGGCCCGACCCGACCGCCCGCACCGGGGTGCCGATGGGCACCGCGAAGTCCTGCCCGGTGTGCCGGTGCGCCCAGTGCTCGCCCCCGCTGCCGAACCCCGCGGAGAGTTCGTACGTCTCCACCGGCGCGACCCACGCGCGCGAGGAGTCCACCGGTGGCTGGTCGAGACGGACCGCACCGCGGCAGGAGCCTGCCGCCACCGAGGCGTCCGCCCGGCTCTGCAACGCCGACCGCGCCTCGTCGAGCTTCGCCTCGATGGTCCGCTTGATCTCGGCGAGTTCTCCCTTCCGCTTCTCCAGCGCCTGCCACTCGGACTGGGCCTTCGCCTCGTCCGCGGCGAGCCGGCCCTCAGCGCGCCGGCTTTTCGCGACGGCCTTGGCGACGACCAGATCGGCCCGCCGCACGGCACGCTGACCGCGCATCAGGTCGTCGGGGTCCTTCGCGAACAGGATCTGGGCGGTGTACGGAAGGCCGCCGCCCTGCCGGTACTGAGCGCTCGCGATCCGGCCCAGATCCTCGTGCAGGACCGCGATCTCCTGCCGCTCCCGCACGAGGAGCTGCTCAGCCCGCTCCGCCCGGCCACGCTGCGCCTCGGCGTCCTGCCGCCCCGCCTCGTACTGCCCCGTAGCCACGGAGGCGTCCTCGTACAGCCGCGCCACCTGTGCACTGATGTCGAGGTCCGCGCCGTCGCCGTCGCCCTCGGCCACCGCCGGCCGGGCCGCGAGAACCACGAGCGCGCACAACAGCGCTGGTACGAAAAGGGGATGGCGACGAGATGGGCGCATGACAGCGATCGTGGCCCGCGCCTTCGGACCCGGCCTGTTCAAGGCGTACACCTGGGGGACGGAACGTCACGAATGGCCCAGCGGCGGCACCGAACGGCCCCACACCGGTGGGGCGGCCCGCGAACAGGTCTCCTGCGCAAGGAAATTCAGTGCGGTGCCTGCCACACCACCGTCGTGCCACCGCCGTCCTCGCCGATCCCCGGCCCGTACCAACTGGCGCCACCCAGCGACTCGGCACGCCGTTTGAGGTTCTTCAGGCCGCTGCGCCGGCCGCCGTCGGGGATGCCGACGCCGTCGTCCGCGACGGCGAGACGCACTCCCGGCCGCCCGTCCGGCAGGAGGACGTTCGCGTCGACGGAGACCTCGATACGGGAGGACCCCGCGTGCCGGAAGGCGTTGGAGAGGGCTTCACGCAGCGCGGCGATGAGGTTCTTGCCGGTGAGTTCGCCGACCAGCGTGTCGACGGGTCCGGTGAAGCGGTGTCCGGGCTGGAAACCGAGGGGGACGGCGGCCATGTTGATCTCGCGCAGGACGCGGGTGCTCAGCCCGGACGGCACCTCGGCGGGGCCCTGCCGGAGCGCGAAGATCGCGGTGCGGATCTCCTGGATGGTGACGTCGAGTTCGTCGACCGCCTTGCCGACGCCCCGCTGCACCTCGGGCACGTTCGAGCGGCGTTGTGCGCTCTCCAGCATCATGCCGGTGGCGAACAGCCGCTGGATGACCAGGTCGTGCAGATCACGGGCGATCCGGTCGCGGTCCTCGTACACCGCGAGCCGTTCCCGGTCGCGCTGTGTCTCGGCCATCATCAGCGCCAGCGCGGCCTGCGAGGCGAACTGCGCCGCGAGGGTCCGCTCGGTCTCCGTGAACGGGCGTCCCTCGCGCGTCCGCGGGGTGACGAGGGCCCCGAGGACCCGGCCGTCGCTCTGCAGGGGAAGCATCATGACGGGCCCGTAGGCGCGGGTGAGGTCCGTGCGCAGACGCGGATCGACGGCCGCGTCCTCCAAGAACACCGGCCTCCCGTCGCAGAGTTCGGCGACCAGTTCGCTCTCCGGCGGAACGATCACGCCGAGCACCTACGAAGGGTGTTCCGCTGCCACCGCGACGACCTCGAGGCCGCCCTCCTCGGCGGGCAGCAGCACGATCCCGGCCGCGGAACCGGAGAGCCGGCGGGCCTGTTCGGCGACGACCTGCAACGCCTCCTCGGCGTCGCCGCCCGCCAGCAGCGCGGTGGTGACGGCCACCGAGCCGTCGATCCAGCGCTCACGCTGCTTCGCCGCCTCGTACAGGCGGGCATTGCCTACGGCGATACCCGCCTCCGTGGCGAGCACCCGGACCATGTCGAGGTCGTCGTCGCCGAAGGTCCCGCCGCCGCGCTTCTCGGCGAGGTACAGGTTCCCGAAGATTTCCCCCTGCACCCGAACCGGCACTCCGAGGAAACTGTGCATCGGTGGATGGCCGGCGGGAAACCCGCAGGAGCGCGGGTCGTCGGTCAGGTTCGCGAGGCGCACCGGATCGGGGTCGCGGATGAGCGCCCCCAGCAGCCCCTTATGACCGTCGGGCATCCGTCCGATCCGTCGGACAGTCCCCTCGTCGACGCCGTGCTGGACGAAGTCCGCGAGTCCCTCCCCGCTCTCGGCCACGACCCCGATGGCCGCGTACCGTGCGTCCGTGAGTTCGGCCGCGGTCTCGCAGATCCGGTCCAGCGTGGAATGCAGCTCCAGCCCCGATCCGACCGACCGCACGGCCTCCAGCAACCGCGACACCCGTGCGGCCGACACGTCGGGCAGCCCTCCCAGACCACCGACCGCCGGGGCCGCCGCGCCCGTGCTGCCGTCCGGAGCGGGGGAAGCCGACGCTGCTGACATGCCTTGAGCCTAGTTAGTCCCTTTTGCGAGAGAAAGTCGGCTCAGGGGAGAGGGCGGAACCCGAGACCCCCGTCCCGGCCTTCGGGCCACCACCCGCCAACACCCCGCCCGCGCCCGCCCGGCGCTCAGCGCCACCGGGCCCATCACTCACGCTCCGCCCGCCCGGCACTCAGCCCGCCACCGCACCCACCAGCAGATCTCCCGCGGTCTCCCGTGCCACCATCTCCCGCAGCGGTCCCTCGACGGCCGACAGCTCCGCGAACGCCCCGCGCTGAGCCACCCGTCCCTGCACGAGCACGATCACCTCGTCCACCGCGTCGAGCCCGGCCAGCCGGTGCGTGATCAGCAGTGTCGTACGGCCCTCCGTCGCGGCCAGCAGATCCGCGGTGAGCGCGTCGGCCGTCGGCAGGTCGAGGTGTTCCGCGGGCTCGTCGAGAACGAGTACGGGGAAGTCGGCGAGCAGCGCACGGGCCAGCGCGAGGCGCTGGCGCTGGCCTCCGGACAGCCGTGCCCCGTGCTCACCGATCAGGGTGTCGAGCCCATCGGGCAGCCCGTCCACCCAGTCGAGGAGCCGGGCCCGCCCGAGCGCGTCACGCACCGCGGCCTCGGTCGCGTCCTTGCGGGCGAGCAGCAGGTTCTCGCGCACGGTGCTGTCGAAGAGATGCGCGTCCTGGGCGCACAGCCCGACCAGCCGGCGCACGGCGTCCCCGTCCATCCCGTACGCGTCCGCCCCGCCCAGCGTGTACGTCCCCTCTTCCGTGTCCAGGAACCGCAGCAGCACCTGTGCGAGTGTCGTCTTGCCTGCTCCGGACGTTCCGACCACGGCGATCCTGCGGCCCTCTTCGAGGGTCAGATCGAGGTCGGCCAGCGCGTCCCGGTCCTGTCCCGCGTGCCGGGCCCGGAGCCCTTCCACGCGGAGCGGGAACGGCGACGCGGGGGCGGGTCGCGGCTGTTCGGGTTCGCGTACGGGATCGGCGGCGTCCAGCACTTCGTACACGCGCTCCGCGCTCTTGTGCACCCGCTGCCGATACTGGACGGCGAGTGGCAGTCCCATGACGGCCTCGAAGGCGGCGAGGGGGGTGAGGACGACGACGGCCATCAGCACACCGTGCAGGCGTCCGGCGGCGACCGCCTGGGCCCCCACGAGAGCGGTGGCCGTGACGGTGAGCCCGGACACCAGTGCCGTGAGTCCGTCGCCGAGTGCGGTCGCGGTGGCGGCCCGCGAGGCGATGCGGGTGAGGACGGCGTCGGCCCGCCGTGTCTCCGCGGTTCGGGCGGGCAGCGCGCCCGCGACGGTCAGCTCGGCCGTCCCCGTGAGCAGATCGGCCACCCGGGTCGCCAGCGCGCCTCGTGCGGGAGCCAGCCGTCGCTCGGCACGGCGCGCCACGGCGCCGGTCACCAGAGGGACGCCGGCACCGGCCGCGAGCAGACCGACGGCGAGAACGGCACCGGCTTCGGGCAGCAGCCAGGCGGTGAACCCGACGGAGGCGGCGGACACCAGGACCGCGGCTCCGGTCGGCAGCAGCCACCGCAGCCAGTAGTCCTGCAGGGCGTCCACGTCGGCGACGAGCCTCGACAGCAGATCGCCGCGCCGGGTTGTCCGCAGCCCGGCGGGCGCGAGCCGCTCCAGACGCCGGTAGACGGCGACCCGCGTGTCGGCCAGCATCCGCAGCACGGCGTCGTGCGACACGAGGCGTTCCGCGTACCGGAACACCGCCCGCCCGATGCCGAACGTCCGGGTGGCCGTCACCGCCACCATCAGATAGAACACCGGCGGCTGCTGGGAGGCCCTCGAGATGAGCCACCCGGAGGTCGCCATCAGGCCGACGGCACTTCCGAGGGCGAGGCTGCCGAGGAGAAGGGCGAGCGCGAGCGGGCCACGGCGGGGAGCCGCCATGGCCCGGACGCGGGCGAGCACGCCGCCCCGGTTCCGGGGCGTCGGGGCGCGCCCGTCGCCGTCCGTGGAGGGCGCGCCTTCCGGCTCGACTCCCCGGGGCGACTGCGTGCGGCCGGGCTCCGCGGAGCCGGGAACCTCGGTGGGGGCCACGAGCGCCGACTGCGGCTCGCCGGCCGCAGCGGCTTCCAGGCGTACCACCCGGTCCGCCACTTCCAGCAAGGCCGGTCGGTGCACGACCAGCAGTACGGTCCGCCCCACGGCGAGCCGCCGTACCGCCGCGACGACCTCGGCCTCGGTCGCCCCGTCGAGCGAGGCTGTCGGCTCGTCGAGAAGCAGCACGGGCCGGTCCGCGAGGAACGCCCGGGCAAGTGCGAGGCGTTGACGCTGACCGGCCGACAGCCCGGCGCCGTCCTCACCGAGGACCGTGTCGGACCCGGCGGGCAGCGCGTCGACGAATCCGGCCGCACCGGCGTCGACGAGAGCCCTGCGCAGTGTCACGTCGTCCGCGTCGGGTCGCGCCAGTCGTACGTTGTCAGCGATGGATCCGGCGTACAGGTGCGGCCGTTGCGGCACCCAGGCGATCCGCGAGCGCCACTCCATGAGGTCGGCCTCTGCGAGATCGGCTCCCCCGGTCCGGACCCGGCCGGCGGTGGGCTCGACGAACCCGAGCAGGACGTTCAGCAGCGTCGACTTGCCCACACCGCTGGGCCCGACGAGGGCCACCGTCTCACCGGGTTCGACCGTGAAGGAGACGTCCGAGACCGCGTCCGAGGAGCGCCCCGGGTACCGCACGGTCACACCCTCGAAGCCGATCTGCCCCACGGGCACGTGCAGCGAGCCGGACCTCGGCGCCGGGGTCTCCAGCACCGCGAAGATCTCCTCGGCGGCCGCGAGCCCCTCGGCGGCGGCGTGGTACTGGGCTCCCACCTGCCGCAGCGGCAGATAGGCCTCGGGTGCCAGCACGAGGATGACGAGCCCCACGTACAGGTCCATCTCGCCACGGACGAGCCGCATTCCGATGGTCACCGCGACCAGCGCGACCGAGATGGTGGCGAGCAGTTCCAGGGCGAAGGACGACAGAAAGGCGATCCGGAGCGTCCGCATGGTCGCCTGCCGGTACTCGCCGGTGATCTTCCGGATCGACTCGGCCTGCGCCTTGGCCCGGCCGAACACCTTGAGCGTGGGCAGTCCCGCGACGACGTCCAGGAAGTGTCCGGACAGCCGGGACAGCATCCGCCATTGGCGGTCCATCTGGCTGCGCGTGGCCCAGCCGATCAGCACCATGAACAAGGGGATCAGCGGCAGGGTGCCGACGATGATCGCCGCCGACACCCAGTCCTCGGTGACGATCCGTGCCAGCACGGCCACCGGCACCACCACCGCGAGCCCCAGCTGCGGCAGATAGCGCGAGAAGTAGTCGTCGAGTGCGTCGACTCCCCGCGTCGCGAGGGCGACCAGTGAGCCCGTCCGCTGACCGCTGAGCCACCCGGGCCCGAGCGATGCGGCCCGCTCCAGCAGTCGCCCCCTCAACTCCGACTTGACCGCGGCGCTGGCCCGGTGCGCGGCGAGCTCGGTGAACCAGGCCACGACACCGCGCCCGACCGCGACGGCCGCCAACAGCAGCAGGGGAGTGCGGAGTTCGGTGAGGGAGGAACCGCGCTGGAAGGCGCCGACCACCACTTCGGCGATGAGCATCGCCTGGGCGATGACCAGCGCCGCTCCGACGACACCCAGACCCACGACCGCCACGAGGAACAGGCGGGTGGCTCGGGCGTACCGAAGCAGACGCGGATCGATTGGTTTCACGTGAAACACACCCCTGGCTCATCAGGCATGTTTCACGTGAAACATGCCACTACGTCGGATTCAGTGCGACACGTCCGCGGCGATGTGCTGCGTGCCGATGCGCTTGCGGAACACCCAGTAGGTCCAGCTCTGGTAAAGCAGGACGATCGGCGTGGCGATCAGAGCGCACCAGGTCATGATCTTCAGGGTGTAGTGGCTCGACGAGGCATTGGTGACCGTGAGGCTCCAGTCCGCGTTGAGCGAGGACGGCATGACGTCCGGGAAGAGCGACAGGAAGAGCATCGCGACGGCGGCCACGATAGTGAGCCCCGAGAGCATGAAGGCCCATCCCTCACGCCCCCCGTTGACCGCCACCAGTGCCGCGACGAGGGCGACCACGGCCACGATCAGCGCGACCAGCGACGCGCCGTCACCGTTGTCGACCTGGGTCCAGATCAGGAAGACCAGCGCCAACACGGCTGTTGCCAGACCGAGTTGCAACGCCAGTTTCCGCGACCGCTCCCGGATGTCTCCGACCGTCTTGAGCCCGACGAACACCGCGCCGTGGAAGGTGAACAGCGTCAGCGTGACCAGACCACCGAGGATTGCGTACGGGTTGAGCAGGTCCCAGAAGTTGCCCACGTACTCGAAGTTCCGGTCGATCTTGACACCGCGCACGATGTTGCCGAAGGCCACACCCCAGAGGAAGGCTGGGATCAGCGAGGTCCAGAAGATCGCCGTCTCCCAGTTGCGCTGCCAGTGCTCCTCGGGCCGCTTCGCCCGGTACTCGAAGGCGACACCGCGCACGATCAGACAGACCAGGATGATCAGCAGGGGCAGATAGAAGCCCGAGAAGAGCGTGGCGTACCACTCGGGGAAGGCCGCGAAGGTCGCACCGCCCGCCGTGAGCAGCCACACCTCGTTGCCGTCCCACACAGGACCGATCGTGTTGATCAGCACCCGCTTCTCGGCGCGGTCGCGGGCCAGCAGCTTGGTGAGGATGCCGACTCCGAAATCAAAGCCCTCCAGGAAGAAATAGCCGATCCAGAGGACCGCGATGAGGACGAACCAGACGTCGTGAAGTTCCATGACTCAGCAGCTCCCTGAGCCTAGTAGGAGAAGGCCATCGGCTTGTCGGCGTCACTGGAGTCGCCGCCGATCCTGGTGGGCGGATTGAGGTCGGACTCGGTGAGCTCGGGAGGCCCTGCCTTGACGTACTTCGCGAGCAGCTTGACCTCGATGACGGCGAGAATCGCGTAGATCGCCGTGTAGACGGTCATCGATGTGATGACCTCGCCCTGCGAGACGGTGGGGGAGACCCCGTACCGGGTCTGCAGAACCCCGTAGACGACCCACGGCTGACGGCCCATCTCGGTGAAGATCCAGCCCCAGGAGTTGGCGATCAGCGGGAAGGCCAGCGTCCAGATGGCGATGCGCCAGCCCCACTTGGTCAGCGTCGGGCCGAGTGCCTTGTTCTTGAACAGGACCAGATGCGGCGCCTCGTCCTCGCCGACCCTCAGGTGCTGCGCCAGCATGAACTTCTTGCGGGTCAGCCAGAGTCCGATGATGCCGATCACGAAGGACGCCATGCCGAAGCCGATCATCCAGCGGAACGCCCAGAAGGTGACCGGGATGATGGGGCGGTAGTCGCCGGGGCCGTACTTCGCCTGCTCGGCCTTGTTCGTGTCGTTGATGCCGGGGACGTACGAGTTGAAGTCGTCGTTGGCGAGGAACGACAGTATCCCCGGGATGGACAGCTCGACGGTGTTGTGGCCCTTGCTGACGTCTCCGTACGCGAAGATCGAGAAGGGTGCGGAGTCCTGGCCGTCCCACAGCGCCTCGGCGGCGGCCATCTTCATCGGCTGCTGCTTGAACATGACCTTGCCGAGGGTGTCGCCGCTGATCGCCGTGAGCAGACCGGCGATGACGACGGTGACGAGGCCGAGCCGCAGCGAGGTCTTCATGATGGCGACGTGCCTCTTGCGGGCCAGGTGAATCGCGGCGATACCCACCATGAAGGCGCCGCCGGTCAGGAAGGCCGCCGTGAGGGTGTGGAACGCCTGGGCGAGCGCGGTGTTCTGGGTCAGCACATGCCAGAAATCGGTGAGCTCCGCGCGCCCCTTCGCCTTGTTGATCCGGTAGCCGACGGGGTGCTGCATCCACGAGTTGGCCGCGAGGATGAAGTACGCCGACAGGACGGTACCGATGGAGACCATCCAGATGCAGGCGAGGTGGAGCTTCTTCGGGAGCCTGTCCCAGCCGAAGATCCACAGCCCGATGAAGGTGGACTCGAAGAAGAAGGCGATCAGGGCCTCGAAGGCGAGCGGCGCACCGAAGATGTCGCCGACGAAGCGTGAGTAGGCGGACCAGTTCATGCCGAACTGGAATTCCTGGACGATGCCGGTGACGACGCCCATCGCGATGTTGATCAGGAAGAGCTTGCCCCAGAACTTGGTGGCCCTGAGGTACTTCTGGTTCTCCGTACGCACCCAGGCCGTCTGCAGGCCGGCGACGAGCGCGGCGAGCGAGATCGTCAGGGGGACGAAGAAGAAGTGGTAGACGGTGATAATGCCGAACTGCCATCGCGCCAGAGTCTCCGGCGCCAAAGCCAATTCCACGTCGTCAGTCTCCTTACGTCGCCTTAGTCACAGCGGCAGTTTGCCCGCTTTACCGCAGACATCACGGGAGCAACAGGACACGCTTGTGAACGCGTTCACATTCACAAGCAATTATGACGCATCCCAGTTCGAGGGATGAGGGGTGGGGGGTCCCTGAGCGGGACCCGTGGGTCCCGACCGGGTGGGACCAGGTGGCCCATGGCGCGCGAGTGGTTCCCGGGTCCGTCCCCGCCCCGCCTCCATCCCGATGGCACCGCGCATGCCGAGGGCCCCGTACGCGGTGAACACGTACGGGGCCCTCCCACGGCTCGCCGGTGGATGCCCCGGACCGACGGCCAGGTGTCGCTCGGTGGCCAGGCGTTGCCCGGTGGACAGTCAAGCCACCTGAACGGGCTTGGCCCGATGAGCAGATGTGACCGGTAGGCAGATGTGCCTGGCCGGCAGGCGCAGCCCGACGGTCAGGCGCGCCCGGCGGCAGATGTTCCGCCCGGCGGCTACAGCTCCTTGTGGAAACCTTCGGTCGCCTTCAGGAAGATGTCGTTCGCCTCGGTCTCACCGATGGTGACGCGGACGCCCTCGCCGACGAACGGACGCACGACGACACCGGCCTGCTCGCAGTGGGCCGCGAAGTCGAGGGTGCGCTCCCCCAGGCGCAGCCACACGAAGTTGGCCTGCGTCTCGGGCACCGTCCAGCCCTGACCGCGCAGGGCGTCGACCACCCGGGTGCGCTCGGACACCAGGGAACCGACCCGGCCGAGCAGCTCGTCCTCGGCGCGCAGGCTCGCCACGGCGGCGTCCTGGGCCAGCTGGCTCACCCCGAACGGGACCGCTGTCTTGCGCAGTGCCGCTGCCACGGGCTCGTGAGCGATCGCGAAGCCGACCCGGAGACCGGCCAGCCCGTACGCCTTGGAGAAGGTGCGCAGCACACAGACGTTGGGTCGGTCACGGTAGATCGCCACACCGTCCGGCACCTCGACGTCACGGATGAACTCGCGGTACGCCTCGTCCAGGACGACCAGCACATCGCTCGGCACCCGGTCCAGGAACCGCTCCAGCTCGGCCCGGCGCACCACGGTGCCGGTCGGGTTGTTCGGGTTGCAGAGGAAAATCAGGCGGGTCCGGTCGGTGATGGCGTCGGCCATCGTGTCCAGGTCGTGCACCTCGCCCGGGGTCAGCGGCACCTTCACCGAGGTGGCCCCGCTGATCTGCGTGATGATCGGGTACGCCTCGAAGGACCGCCAGGCGTAGATGACCTCGTCGCCGGGACCGCTCGTGGCCTGAAGCAGCTGCTGCGCGACGCCGACCGAGCCGGTGCCGGTCGCCAGGTGGGAGACCGGGACGCCGAACCGGTCCGCCAGCTCGTTCATCAGCCCGGTGCACGCCATGTCCGGGTAACGGTTGAACGACCCGGTCGCCGCGGTCAGGCTCTCGAGCACACCGGGCAGCGGCGGATACGGGTTCTCGTTGGAGGACAGCTTGTACGCCACGGCACCGGCCGCGGCGGGCTTGCCGGGCTTGTAGGTGGGGATACCCGCCAGCTCCGCACGCAGCTTGGGGTTCGTCTCGCTCACCGCAGTCCTCCTCGTGACCACCAGCGGCTCATGACCACCACCGGCTACCAATGCTTCTCACCTTATGAGGATTCGGCGCCGCTGCGAATGGCCTGTGGACAACCGAACACCACCTTGTGTCCGGCCGGGTGATCACCCGGTGCCCCGGACTCGGCCATCGGCGTCGCACGACCGGGCGGCCGTCCTCGTACGAAGTCGTACGAAAAGGGGGCGCGCCGACAGCTGCCGCACGCGCCGGTGGCTCACGCCGTGGCGCGCATCGCTCGTACAGGTGAGTTGAGACCTCTTCGAAACATGGCCCACTTGGCAGGCCCATGCGCGCCGACGAGTCACGTACTGGCATGGGATCGTCCAACTACCTTTACTTCAAAGGAAGTTAGCCACTTTGGATCATGCAGAAACGTGCCTGTCAACGCGTGCATATGCGTCCGCACTACCCCACCGCATGAGCCCTACTATCGGCTCGCCATGACAGCAGCAGGGAAGCACCAGGTGAGCCGGGCGGAGACCTCCCGCCGAGGCGGTCGGCCGGGCCGGGCGGGCATCAGAGACGTGGCCGCGGCAGCAGGGGTCTCCATCACAACTGTGTCCGATGCCCTCAACGGCAAGGGCCGGCTCCCGGACGCCACCCGACGCCATGTCCGCGAAGTCGCCGACCGGCTGGGCTATCGCCCGTCGGCCGCGGCCCGAACCCTCCGTACCGGCAAGTCGGGCCTGATCGGCCTGACCGTCACCACGTATGGGGATGAACCTTTCACCTTCACCGAGTTCGCGTACTTCGCCGAGATGGCCAGAGCCGCCACCTCGGCCGCACTCGCCCGGGGATACGCCCTGGTCATCCTGCCCGCGACCTCCCGCCACGACGTGTGGTCGAACGTCGCCCTGGACGGAACCGTGGTCATCGACCCGTCCGACCAGGACCCGGTCGTCAGCGAGCTGGTCCGCCAAGGGCTGCCAGTCGTCTCCGACGGTCGCCCCGCGGGATCGCTCCCGGTCACCGCCTGGGTGGACAACGACCACGAGGCCGCGGTCCTCGGCATCCTCGACCATCTGGCCGCCGCCGGTGCCCGCCGCATCGGCCTCCTCACCGGCACCACCACGGACACGTACACCCACCTCTCCACCACCGCTTACCTGCGCTGGTGCGAGCGCGTGGGCCAGGATCCGGTGTACGAGGCCTATCCGGCGCACGATCCATGCGCCGGAGCCGTCGCCGCCGACCGCCTCCTCGCCCGGCCCGACCGCCCCGACGCCGTCTACGGCCTCTTCGACCCGAACGGCACGGACCTGCTCGCCGCGGCCCGCCGCTACGGTCTGCGCGTACCCGACGACCTGCTGCTGGTCTGCTGCAGCGAGTCGACGGTCTACGCCAGCACCGAGCCGCCCGTCACGACCCTCTCCCTCAAACCGCGCAGAATCGGCACAGCCGTCGTCCAGCTGCTGATCGACGCCATCGAAGGGGTCGAATCGGACCAACCGGTCGAGCAGGTGATACCGACGGAGCTGATCGTGCGGACCTCGTCGCAGCGCCGTGAGCCCCGTACGACCGTCAGTCCGCCCCGATCACCCGAGCAGGGTTGACGCCCGATGCGACAAGGGCGGGGCGAGCCCCGCCCAATTCGGGCGAAAACCGCGGTGAACTGGGCTCCTGTTCCGATTCACCACCCCTGGGTCATCACATGGCGCGATCCGCATTCCTATGATGGGCGGACGACACCGCGGGCCGCTGCGACCAGGCAGTCCGAACCGGTGCAGATGCGGCGCGATCGTGGTGGAGGGGTCGATGACTCAGGGGGCCGGTCAGGGACCCGAGGTGGTGCGGACGGCGACGTTGCGCGACTTCCGGGTACCCGGGTACGTCCACGAGACCGGTCCGTATGCGCAGAACACGCCTCAGGGCGAGGGCGCAGGACCCGTCGGGGAGACCGCGCGGTACGCGTCGGGAGAATCCTCGCCGTACGCGTCCGGGGAGTCTCCCGCGGAGTTTCCGGGAGAGTTCTCCGAGGGGTACACCCCCACACAGCGGGATCTGCCTGTCATCAATCGGGGTGACACCCTCCAGGTCGCCGTCGACCCCGCCGGCACACCCGCCCCGGCGCCCGGCGCGGGCCCCGGCCCGCTGTACGTCGTCGGGGATGTGCACGGCTACCTCGACCAGCTCGTCGCCGCGCTCCAGGAGAAGGGCCTCCTCGACGCCGCGGGCAACTGGTCGGCCGGGACCTCGCGTCTGTGGTTCCTCGGCGACTTCACCGACCGCGGCCCGGACGGCATCGGCGTGATCGACCTCGTGATGCGGCTGTCCGCCGAGGCGGCCGCGGCCGGCGGCTACTGCAAGGCGCTCATGGGCAACCACGAGCTGCTACTGCTCGGCGCCAAGCGGTTCGGCGACACCCCCGTCAGCTCCGGCGCGGGTACCGCCACCTTCCAGGCCGCCTGGCTGCTCAACGGCGGCCAGAAGACGGACATGGACCGCCTCCAGGACCACCACCTGCAGTGGATGGCCCGCCTCGACGCCATGGAACAGGTCGACGGGCACCTCCTGGTGCACTCCGACACCACCGCCTACCTCGACTACGGCGACTCCATCGAAGCGGTCAACGACACCGTCCGCGAAACCCTCACCCGCAACGACGCGGACGAGTGCTGGGACCTCTTCCGCAAGTTCACCCGGCGCTTCGCCTTCCGCGACGACGGCGCCGAGGCCGTCCGCGAACTGCTCGACGCGTACGGCGGCACGCGCGTCGTCCACGGTCACAGCCCCATTCCGTACCTGCTGGGCGAGGTCGGCCCGGAGGACGGCGACGCCGGCGCGGGCCCCGTGATCGAGGGGCCGCACCTCTACGCCGACGGGCTGGCCATCGCGATGGACGGCGGAGTGACCATGGCCGGAAAGCTGCTGGTCCAACAACTTCCGCTGGATATCTGAGCGTTCACCGGGCAGGCGTCTCCCGGGCGGACCACTCCAACCAGGGGCCAATTTCTGGAAACCCCCTGTCACGGCGTGCCGTCACCGCTCTACCATCGGGTTATCCGTAGCAGGCTCCCCTCCGTTTCTGCCCAACGGCTCGTCAGCGTGCGAGCCACCAGCCCTACGGAGCATCGGGGGATGCAGATGAACAGCGTTCCGCAGCACCTGCTGAGCGAGGACCGCCAGGAATACGAGCGGATCCTCGATGAGGCGCTGCGCTCCGCACCACACCGCCCGGAACTCGCCGCTGTCGGCCAGCGGCTCAATCTCGAACAACTGCGCACCATGGCGCTCAACGCCACGGCCCTCATCACGACGGCCGCGTCGGACGAGTACGCGCACTACGTGAAGGTCCGCGAGGAACTGCGCCGCCCGGCGCGGTCCACCCCGGTCATGACCGAGGAAGCCGGCTCCATGGAGCCGGGCACGACCGCGATGGGGCTCGCCGCCACCGTCGGGGAGGTCACCGAGACCGCCGGTGCCGGCGCGGTCGCCGTCGTCGCGGTGCTCGCCCCCGTCCTCGCGGGCACGGCCGCGGCGATCTTCCTGCTCGTGGGCTACGTCCTGAAGATGCTCGACCCCGAGCCGACCATCGCCAGGACTCTCCTGACCACCGGATGGGTCTTCGGCGCGGTCACGGCGGCCGCGATTCTGGTCGCCGCGGCCGGACTGCTGCTGACCGCACTGCGCAACAGCTCGTCCTCGCTCCAGGCAGGAGCGGGCGGCGAGCTGACCGAACAGGTCATCCGGGCCAAGGAAGCCTGGCGCGATGCCCTGCTGGAGCGCGGCGTCCTGCCGTTCCTCCGGGAAGCTCTCGCGGACCCGGGCTCGGCGGCGCTGGGCCGCCCGGCACCGGCTCCGAGCCGTATCCCCCACCTCGGCTACGACCGGCCGGGGTTCAGCAGCCCCGACGGCGGACCCGCGGCCGGCCCGCGCCCGAGCTTCTCCAGCCCGGACTTCTCCAGCCCGGACTTCGGGGGACCGGAACACCAGCCCGAGTGACCCGGTCGGCCGACGGCCGGGTTCAAGGGAGGAAAAGGGCCCGCGCGGGCGCGCGGGCCCGTACGGCCTTCGCGGGTGCGGGCCCCTAGCTGTCACGGGTGCGGGCCTTGCACGGCCGTCACCCGGTGCGGGCTGTACGGCTGCCACGAGTGCGGGCCTGTACAGCCGTGGTGGGGTACCGTCCCGCGGGGGTCGTCCGCTGCCTTCGGACCGTCTCAGATGATGCCCAGCCGCCGTGCCTCCCTCGTCCACGAAGGGAACTCGGACAGCAACCGGTCGTAGAGCTCCGGATCCGGTACGTCGCTGATGTCGTCGACCGCGAAGAAGCCCACGTTGTCGACGCGACGGCCCGGCAGCGTGTCGAACCGCTCCAGAACGCCGTAGTTGGAGCGCCCCAGTCCGACGAACTGCCAGAAGATCGGCTCGTCCACCGCCTCACGCAGCTCCTTCTCGATCTCCTTGTTGCGGTAGACGCCGCCGTCGGAGAAGAAGAGCACCAGCGTGGGATCGGTGGCCGGGTGCTCGCGAACATATGTCCGGACCTCGGCGATCACCTTCTGTTCCTCGTTCTGGATCCCGACCGCCCGCATGTCCACCTGACCCGGGAGCAACCCCTTCCGCGGCTTCTTGCTCCGCCGGAACAAGGTCAGTTCACCGACCCGGACATGGCGCTCCAGCCACTCCGGCAGGTCCCCGACGGCAAGGTCGGGCAACCGGGCCGGGTTCGAGGCGAAGGTCCACGCCTGCATCTCTCCGTCGTCGTCCAACTGCGCGGCCACCGCGGCCATGCGCTCCACCACATCGGCCACGACACCCTTCGAATACAGGAACGCCATCGACCCGGAGGCGTCCAGGACCAGGATGACGCGGGCCATGACACCCACTGCCCCGTGCTTGCGCAGACTGACCGCCACCTGCTCCTTGCGCAGGGAGAGCCGCTTGCGCATGTCCACGGGCAACCGCTCCTCCCCCTTGATGAGACGAGGAGCCGAGTCGGCGACCGGGGTCGAGGGAGCCGTGGGGACGGGCGCGGTCGGAGGAGTGGGGGCTGGTGGGAGCGTCGGTGCGGTCGGGGGCGTCGGTCGGGACGGGGGCATCGACGGGGAAGAGGACATCGGTGCGGAAGGGGGCGTCACCGCGTGCCGGGGCGGAACGGCGGGCGGGGCCGCGGAAGGTACCGCCTCCCCGGGCGAGGTGCCACCGGAGCCCATGACTCCGGAGGCCGCGCCCTTGGAGCCCGCGTTCCCGGAGGCGCCCGGCTCCTCGTCCACACTGATCCCGAAGTCGGTGGCCAGGCCGGCGAGTCCGGAGGCGTAACCCTGGCCCACCGCGCGGAACTTCCACTGGCCGCCCCGCAGATACAGCTCACCCCCGATGAACGCCGTCTCCGTCGTCGCCTCCATCTCGAAGAGCGCCAGCTCCTGCCCGGTCGCGGCGTCGAGCAGCCTCAGCCGCAGACCCGACAACTGGCCGAAGGTGCCCCCGTCGGCGGAGGCGCCCAGGACGACCCGCTGGATCTCCGGCTCCAGAGCCCTCAGGTCCACCCCGACGGTGTCCGTCGTCCCGTCGCCCTCCCTCCGCTTCCCCAGGTGACGCACGGCACCGGAGGCATGCCTCGGCTGGTTGTAGAACACGAAGTCGCCGTCGTCCCGCACCCGTCCGTCCGCACGGAGCAGCAGGGCCGAGGCATCGGCGTCCGGCGCACCCGGGCCCCCGGACCAGCCGAGCACGACCTGCACCTCCTGCGCGGCAACGGGAAGGTTGGCGCCCTTGCTCATCGATGTCGGTGTCATGAGCCCAGTCTGCCTAGAGAACCCGCCCCCGGAACCGACCGAACGCCTGGGCACACACCGGACAGCCCCGAGTCCCCCGTCCCACGCCGCCCGCCCCGAAGTCGGCACACCCGGCTGAACACCGCCGCACCGACACGGGTCTGGCCCCCTGGCACGAAGCACAGAGCACCGAGCACCGGACAGGGCATCAGGCACCGGCTCAGGGGGAGCTGGCCGCGTCCGTCGCGGCTCGTACGAACTCGCGAAGCCGCTCGGTGGTGTTGCCCTCCATCCACACCAGTCCCCTTTCGATCGGGCGCGCGTCGTGAAGGGGCACGTAGGCCACATCGGGCCGGGGGTAGTACTGGCGCGAGTGCTCTCCGACCGGGAGGACGCCCCTGCCCATCGCGACCAGAGTCAGCATTTCGGAGAACGACCCGCCGACCGGGCCCTTGGGAACGGGCCTGCCCGAGGGGGTGCGGTCCGGTGTGCGGTCCCGCTTGAACCCCGCTGAGGTCACCTGTGGGTACTGCACCACGGGGTGTTCCGCGAGCACCTCCACGGACACCCGCTCCTCGCCGGCCAGCGGATGACCCGCCGCCACGGCCAGTACCCGTCTCTCCCGCAGCAGCGCGGGCCCGCAGGCCATTCCGTCGAAGGGGAACGAGGCGAGCAGGACGTCGATCGAACCGTCCAGCAGACTCGCCCTGGAGTTGGACAGCTGAACCTCCCGCACGTCGACCCGGCAGTCGGGGTGCCGCTCGCCGAACAGGCCGACCGCTCTGAGCAGTGCGGGTGCCGTCCACTCGCCGAGGAAGGCGACCCGCAGTTCCCCGGTGACCCCACGACTGGCGTCGGCCGCCCTTCGCAGCGCCGCCTCCATCCCGGCGACCAAGGGCGTCAGATCGTCCGCCAGCTGTCGGCCGATCGGGGTGAGCGCGACGGACCGGCTGTTACGTTCGAACAGCAAGCCGCCGACTCTGCGTTCCAGCTTCTTGATCACCTGGCTGACCCGCCCGGTCGTGATCAGCAACCGCTCGGCGGTCCGGCCGAAATGCAGTTCCTCGGCCAGCGTCAGGAAGGTCTCGATCTCCAGTCGCTCCAGCATGAAACCCCCCGGCGTTAAATCTGGCTCAACGGTCGTACGTCGATCATGCCTTGATGGAGAGATGTCCCGCGGCGGATCGTAGAAGGCGTCCACCCGGCCGTCGGAGAGAACCCGACGAGTCCCCGGACACCCGGTGCACAGCGCGTCCTTGCTCGGCACCACCCACCCCACCCTTCTGAAACGGGACCCTCATGAACTCCTCGGACATCACCGCCTACTTGAACGAACTCGAAGGCCCACTGCGCGACGTCGGCGAGAGGATCAGGCCCGTCATCGACTCGGCCCTCCCCGACGACTCCGGCGCGCTGTGGCACGGTCATCTCACCTGGAGCCTCGGAGACAAGCCGGGTCAGACCCCGGTCTGCCTTCTCAAGGCCTACAAGTCCTACGTCACCTTCGGCCTCTGGCGCGGCCAGGAAGTGGCCGACCCATCGGGCCGACTGGTCGCCGGAGCCCGCCGGATGGCCTCCGTGAAGCTCAGCCGTGCCGACGACGTCGACCCCGCCGAGTTCAGCGAGTGGCTCCGTCTCGCCGTCGCCCTGGAGGCGAAGTGACCCCGGTGCGTGTGAAGGCCTTCGACCACCTGGTCCTCAACGTCGAGGACGTCGAACGGTCCCTGGGCTTCTACATCGGACTGCTCGGCCTGGCACCCGTACGCCTCGCCGAGTGGCGGGACGGCCAGGTCCCGTTCCCGTCGGTGAGGGTCGCCGCGGAAACCGTCATCGACCTGGTCGCCCATGCCCGCGGGGAGTCCAACGTCGACCACATCTGCCTCACCGTGGAACCACTGGACTGGGACGAGGTCATCGCGTCGGGATCCTTCACGGTGCTTCAGGGTCCCGTGGAACGCTTCGGCGCGCGGGGCACCGCCACCTCGGTCTACGTCCAGGACCCGGACGGCAACACGGTGGAACTGCGCTGGTATCCGCAGGACGTCGCGGCATGACCGGGCGGCCCGAGGGCGACGGTCCGGGCGTTCCGTGTCCCGGACCGCGCCCCTGTGGAACAGCTCAGTCGGCCAACGGCAGGTACACGCGGTTGCCCGCCTCCGCGAACTCCCGGGACTTCTGAAGCATGCCCTCGGAGATCTCCTCCGCGGAAGCGCCTTCGGCCGCGTCACCGCCGAACCGCTCGTTGATGCTCTGGCTGATCTTCATCGAGCAGAACTTCGGCCCGCACATGGAGCAGAAGTGGGCCGTCTTGGCGGGTTCGGCCGGCAGCGTCTGGTCGTGGAACTCCCGTGCCGTGTCCGGGTCGAGAGCCAGGTTGAACTGGTCCTCCCACCGGAACTCGAAGCGGGCGTCGGAGAGCGCGTCATCCCAATCCTGTGCACCTGGGTGCCCCTTGGCGAGGTCGGCTGCGTGGGCGGCGATCTTGTAGGTGATGACGCCGGTCTTGACGTCGTCACGATCGGGCAGGCCCAAGTGCTCCTTGGGCGTGACATAGCAGAGCATGGCCGTGCCCCACCAGGCGATCATCGCGGCACCGATGCCGGAGGTGATGTGGTCGTACGCCGGCGCGACGTCTGTCGTCAGCGGGCCGAGCGTATAGAACGGAGCTTCATCACAGATCTCCTGCTGAAGGTCGATGTTCTCCTTGATCTTGTGCATCGGGACATGTCCCGGGCCTTCGATCATCGTCTGTACTTGAAAACGCTTCGCGATCGTGTTGAGTTCCCCGAGCGTCCTCAACTCGGCGAATTGTGCCGCGTCGTTGGCGTCCGCGATGGAGCCGGGCCGCAGACCGTCGCCGAGCGAGTAGGTGACGTCGTACGCGGCAAGGATCTCGCAGAGGTCCTCGAAGTTCTCGTACAGGAACGACTCCTTGTGGTGCGCGAGGCACCAGGCCGCCATGATCGAGCCGCCGCGCGAGACGATGCCGGTCTTACGGTTCGCGGTGAGCGGCACGTACGCCAGGCGGACGCCCGCGTGGACCGTCATGTAGTCCACGCCCTGCTCGGCCTGTTCGATGACCGTGTCCTTGTAGATCTCCCAGGTCAGCTCCTCGGCGCGGCCGTCGACCTTCTCCAGCGCCTGGTAGAGCGGCACCGTGCCGATGGGGACGGGGGAGTTGCGCAGCACCCATTCGCGCGTCGTGTGGATGTTGCGTCCGGTCGACAGGTCCATGACCGTGTCGGCGCCCCAGCGGGTCGCCCAGGTCATCTTCTCGACCTCCTCCTCGATGGAGGAAGTGACCGCGGAATTGCCGATGTTGGCGTTCACCTTCACCAGGAACCGCTTGCCGATGATCATCGGCTCGATCTCCGGGTGGTTGACGTTCACGGGCAGCACCGCCCGGCCGGCGGCGATCTCCTCCCGTACGACCTCGGGGTCGACGTTCTCGCGGACCGCCACGAACTCCATCTCGGGCGTGATCTCGCCGCGTCGGGCGTACGCGAGCTGGGTGACCGCCTGCCCGTCGCGCCCCCGGCGCGGCTGGCGCGGCCGCCCGGGAAAGACAGCGTCGAGGTTGCGCAGCCCTCCGCGCGGGGATGTGTGCTTGATCCCGTCGTCCTCGGGGCGGACGGGACGGCCCGCGTACTCCTCGGTGTCTCCGCGGGCGATGATCCAGCTCTCGCGCAGCGGCGCCAGCCCCCTGCGCACATCGGTGTCGACGGTCGGATCGGTGTACGGGCCGGAGGTGTCGTACAGGGTCACGGACTGACCATTGGTGAGGTGCACCTGGCGAACCGGCACCCGCAGATCGGGACGCGAACCCCCGACATACGCCTTGTGCCAGCCGATGGACTTCCCGGCCTCGCCGTTCGGAGACGGCGGCGAAGCCCCGTCCGTCTGGCTGGAGACAGGCGTGCGTACGTCCTTGTTGGTCATGAGACCTACTCCCTACGCCGGCATTACCCGGTAACAGGTTCAGCGGTCGACGCAGCAGCTTCCGTTCGTCGATGTTTCATGTGAAACATCGCGAGTACGGAGGTCAGCGCCCTCTCAGCCCGGTGCTCCGAGCTCCCGCGTGTGCAAAGGTGCCTCCACGCTAGCGTCATATTTGGCGCGGTGAACAGAGGGCCCCTGTCCGTTCTTGCGATGATCGGGCGGTGACAACGACCCGACAGCACCCGTTCCCGCCGTCCGAGCCGCCGCGCGGTCCGGGTTCCGGCGACGGCCATGGGCATCGCTCCGGCAACGGACAAGGGCACGACCGTGGGCCGGGTGGTGATCCTGGCCCCGGACCGAGAAGCGAGCACCACGGTCCCGGCGGCGGGCACGGGCCGGGTCCCGCCGGTGGGCACGGCGAGGGTTCGAGCGGCGGGCACGGGCACTCGCACAGCCACGGTCCCGCCGCGCCGGTCTCCAAGCACCTGCGCAAGGTCATCGCCGCGGTACTGATCCCCTTCGCGGCCGCGGTCGCGGTGGGTCTCGTGGTGCTGTGGCCCGGCGGCGCGCCTTCCCACCAGCGCACCGGTGTCGGCTTCGACCGCCAGACGCAGCAGGCGACGGTCACCAAGATCGACCAGGTGGACTGCAAGTCCGTGAACGCCTCCGCGGAGACCCCGACGGGCGGCGCCTCCACCGCCGGGGGATCCTCCCCTCAGAAGCCGGCGGCGGGTGAATGCAAGAAGGCGACGGTCCGGATCGACACCGGCAAGGACAAGGGCCGTACGTTCATCGAAATCGTTCAGCCGGATCAGTCACGGCAGTTGCACCAGAGCGAGAAGGTCGTCGTCGCGTACGAGCCCTCCGCACCCAAGGACCTCCAGTACTCGGTCACGGACGCGAACCGGAAGCTGCCCCTGTCGCTGCTCGCCGGGATCTTCGCCGTGGTCGTCGTGGTGATCGGCCGCATGCGCGGCGTCATGGCGCTGGTCGCCCTGGCCATCAGCTTCATGATCCTGAACTTCTTCATCCTGCCCGCGATCCTGCAGGGCTCGAACCCACTGCTCGTGGCCGTGGTCGGTTCCAGCGCGATCATGCTGATCGCGCTCTACATGTGTCACGGCCTGTCGGCCCGGACATCCGTGGCGGTGGTCGGCACCCTGCTCTCACTGGTGCTGATCGGTCTCCTCGGCTCGGTCTTCATCGACTGGGCCGTACTGACCGGCAACACCGACGACAGCACCGGCCTGATCCACGGTCTGTACCCGTCCATCGACATGAGTGGTCTGCTGCTGGCCGGAGTCATCATCGGCTCGCTCGGCGTCCTCGACGACGTGACGGTGACGCAGACGTCCGCGGTCTGGGAACTGCACGAGGCGAACCCCACGATGGGCTGGCGCGGCCTGTACCGCGCGGGCATCCGTATCGGCCGCGACCACATCGCGTCGGTCGTCAACACGCTCGTCCTGGCCTACGCGGGCGCCGCGCTGCCGCTGCTGCTGCTCTTCTCGATCGCGCAGAGCAGCGTGGGCACCGTCGCCAACAGCGAACTGGTCGCCGAGGAGATCGTGCGCACCCTGGTCGGATCGATCGGTCTGGTCGCCGCCGTGCCGGTGACGACCGCGCTCGCCGCCCTGGTGGTCGCCGCGGACCGTGAGGGGACCGCGCCCGTTCCCGTGGAGCCCCAGGCCGCCAGGACGCCGGCGCGGAGCGGGAAGGGGCGCCGCCGCAAGCATTGAGCCGTCTGCCCGAAGCGCTGAAACCATCCTGCACGGACGCTCCTTGTGAGGAAGCGTTACTCCGCTCCGGGCTGCCTGGACTTCAGCCCGCACTCTGCTCTTCCGCGAGGATGCGGTCGAGCGCTTCGTCGAGGGATGTGTCGAAACCCGCGAGGGAGCGCTCCTGCCCGAGCGGCACCAGCTTGTCCGTCCGGTCGAGAAACGCGACGAGCGGCGCGGCCCCGGACCGGAACAGTGCGTGATCGCCACCGACCTGAAGCCGGATCAGCACCTCGCCGAATTCCTCCGGGTCGGCCGGAGCGATGTGCACATCGCCGTCACCGCACGGCCTGCCGACTCCGTCGATCAGCAGCTCCCGCCCGAACGCCCAGGTCACAGGCGCGTCGCCGGGCAAGTGGAAGGTCAGTCGCACGGCATACGGATCACCGGTCTCGTATCGCAGCTCGACCGGAATGCGGAAGGACAGCTCCTCGGACACGAGGAAACTCATCATGACCTCTGCCTGCACCGACTCGCGCATCGCCTACCCCGTCGTTTGCCATCGACTGGCCAGGAATCGTCCCCCTGACACTGCTTGAAATCTTGCTCAACGTGCATGCCGCATTACAAGGAGTGAGTTTTCAGATACTGATAGAGATGGCGAGTGTTCCTAGCATCCTGCCGACTTCGCTCTGCAACTTCCTTGCCGCAGGCATCAGTCGGTCGACCTGGTGGGAAGGGAGGGAAAGCGCCACGGCCGCGGCCGAACTGCCGGCAGTGATCGGGATCGCGGCACAGACGGTGCCCAGCGCGTACTCCTGCCGCTCGGTCACCGGCTCCATCCGCCCCATCCGTTCCAGACGCCGCAGCAGACGGTCCTTGTCACGCACCGTGTAAGGAGTGATCGGCCGCACCGGGTAGCGGTCGAGGTGGTCACGCCGGGACTTGTCGTCCAGCTGGGCCAGCAGACACTGGCCGATCGCGTGGGCGTGCCCGGTCTCACGGAAGTCGGCCCACTCCTCGACGGCGGGGTTCGCCGGTGTGTCGGCGACGCACACGACCTCGATCTCGCCGTCGCGGTAGACCGCGTAGTACACGGGTGCGCCGAGCTGATCGCGCCAGTGCGCGAGCATGTCCCTCACCGTGCTGCGACGTTTCTGCTGGGCTCCGCTGCTGCTCAGCCGCTCCGCGGCCTCACCGAGGAAGAACAGCCCTCTGTCACGGCGCAGATAGCCCTCGTGAACCAGGGTGCGCAGCAGGTGGTAGGCGGTCGGCAGCGCGAGTCCCGCCTCCCGGGCCAGCTGTTTGGCGGGGGCACCCTGCTCACGCGAGGCGACGGCCTCCAGCAGACGCATCGCCCGCTGGACCGAGCCGATCAGAGTGGTGGGGTGGGAGTCCAGAGGGGCGGCCTCGGGCTCCGCGGGAGGGGTGCTGGCGAGCCGTGGCGTCCCCGCGGCCGGGGACGGCGAACCGCGGGTCACCGACGGCCTGGTGTGCCCATCCGCCGCCGAAGTGCGCCGAGTGGGCGCCTCCGCCGTCGGAGTTCGTGGCGGCGCCGGCTCCCTGGGTGGAGCCGGCGAGGGGCGTGAAAGGGGCGGCTCCCCCGGCGAGGTGCGCGGCTGGACCGGTGGAACGCGTGCCGCCGCGGGCGTGCCCGATCGCCGGAAGGGTGGAGCGACTGATGGTGCGGGTGCGGTGTCAACCGTGGCCAAGGGGCACTCCGAAGCGCGAGGAGGACCGCCCGTGCGGGGAAACACGGGAGGGGGCTGTGCGCTGCCCGCGGGGGTCGGCCCCGCGTCGAGTTCCGGACTCTAACCCCCAGTCACCGCTCGCATACGGCCTCGCCGGAAAACTTCCCCCGGCCGAGGGAACCTTGGGTTCCCTTTCCCTCTTCGCCGTTACCTGTCGCTCACCCTCTCGCGCCTCACCAGTCGCTGTGCGAGGAGGAACTCGACACGAACTTCCGCACGATGTAGATCAGCCCGCCGACCAGCGCGACGAAGATGAGCAGCTTGAAGAGCAGGCCGATGAGGAAGCCGACGATGCTCGCTATCAGAGTGCCGAACACCACCAGGGCGATGACCGGCACCGCGACCCACTTCACCCACCACGGCATACCGTTGAAGATCTCTCGCATCGCCCTGTCCTTACCTCTCCTCGCCCGTGGCCCCGACGCCGGGACACTGATTCCGGGTTCTCTGATGTCTCGCATCCGATGCTAGGCCGGAGAGGGGGCCGTGCGGTGGCCTCGCATCCCTTGTCCTCCCCTGACCGTCCCCCTAGGGAACCCTGAGACGCGGGTCAGCTCTCGGGCGGAGAGAACACCACCAGGACCCGCAGATCCTCCGTGATGTGGTGGAACTTGTGGGCGACCCCTGCGGGTACGTAGACGACGCTGCCCCGTGCCACCTGAGTGGTCTCCAGGCCGACCGTGATCGACGCACGCCCGCTCACCACGAAGTACACCTCGTCCTGGGCGTGCGGCTTCTGCGGGTCGAGGCCGCCCGAGTCGAGCGCGTACAGCCCGACCGACATGTTCCGCTCACGCAGAAACTGCAGGTAGGCGCCGTCGTTGGCGGCGCGTTCCGCCTCCAGTTCGTCCAGCCGGAATGCCTTCATCGCCCTCGTCCGCTCTTGTGCACCGCAGGCTGTTTCCACAGCCCCTTCTTGCAAGTCGATCTCTCTGCCACGATCAGACACATGAAGAATTTCGTAGTCAAGACACTCGCCAACGCGGGGGCCCTCGCCGTCGCCGTCTGGCTGCTCGACAAGATCACCCTGACGGGCGACAGCACGGGCAAGAAGATAGGCACGCTCCTCCTCGTCGCACTGGTCTTCGGACTGGTGAACGTCCTGGTCAAGCCGGTCGTGAAGGTACTGACCTTCCCGCTCTTCATCCTCACGCTCGGCCTGGTCACCCTTTTGGTGAACGCCTTGATGCTGCTGCTCACCTCGTGGCTCGCCGACAAACTCGACCTGAGCTTCCACGTGGAGGGCTTCTGGACCGCCGTCCTGGGTGGCCTGATCATCTCCGTCGTCTCCTGGGCGCTCAATGTCGTCCTGCCCGACAACGACTGAGAGAGTCCCATGACCTACCGCGTCTGCTTCGTCTGCACCGGCAACATCTGCCGCTCGCCGATGGCCGAGTCCGTGTTCCGCGCCCATGTGGCGGAGGCCGGACTCGGCGAGCTGGTCGAGGTCGACAGCGCGGGCACGGGCGGCTGGCACGAGGGCGACGGCGCCGACGAGCGCACCGTCGCCGTGCTGGAAGCGGGCGGCTACGAAAGCCACCACGCGGCCCGGCAGTTCCAGGCCGCGTGGTTCTCCCGTCTCGATCTCGTCATCGCCCTCGACACCGGCCACCTCAGGGCCCTGCGCCGCCTCGCGGCCAGTGTCGAGGACGCCGGGAAGGTCCGGCTGTTGCGCTCGTACGACCCGGCCGCGGGCGACCACCTGGACGTCCCCGATCCGTATTACGGACATATGGACGGCTTCGAGGAATGTCTTGAGATGGTGGAGGCGGCGAGCCCCGGTCTGCTCGCCGCGGTACGAGAGCAAGTGGGAGGACGAGCGGCATGACGTCAGGGGATTTCGTCACGGCGAGCGGTGAGGACAAGGGCGCGGCGGGAGAGAGTGAGGGCACGTGGGCGACGGTGCCGGGCGACGGTACACGGGCGGTGCGTGCCGGGCTGCCCGAGCCCGTGAAGTACGAGCCGACACTTCCCGGCCCGGTCTTCGCAGCGCACTTCCATCTGCCCGGTGAGCCCACCGGCCCGTACACCTACGGCCGCGACGAGAACCCGACCTGGACCCTCCTGGAGCGCGCCATCGGCGAGTTGGAGGCGCCGGGGCAGGACTCCGTCGAAACGCTCTCCTTCCCCTCCGGCATGGCCGCCGTCTCCGCGGTGCTCTTCTCCCAGCTGCGGGCCGGCGACATCGTCGTCCTGCCCGACGACGGCTACCAGGTGCTGCCGCTGGTGCGTGAGCAGCTGACCGCGTACGGCATCGAGGTACGCACCGCCCCCACCGCCGGCGATGCCCAGCTGGAGGTGCTGGACGGCGCGAAGCTGCTGTGGATCGAGACGCCGTCCAATCCGGGTCTCGACGTCTGCGACCTGCGCCGCCTCGTCGCCGCCGCGCACGCGCAGGGCACGCTCGTCGCCGTGGACAACACCCTGGCCACCCCGCTCGGACAGCGCCCGCTGGAGCTGGGTGCCGACTTCTCCGTGGCCAGCGGTACCAAGATGCTCACCGGGCACGGCGACATCCTCCTGGGGTACGTCACCGGGCGGGACGCCGCTCTGATGGCTCCCGTACGACGTTGGCGCAAGGTCGTCGGCGCCATCCCCGGCCCGATGGAGGCCTGGCTCGCCCACCGCTCGCTCGCCACGCTCCAGCTGAGGGCCGACCGGCAGACGGCCACCGCGAAGACGATCGCCGAGGTCCTGCGGGACCGGCCCGAGGTGACGGGCCTGCGCTACCCGGGGCTGCCCGACGACCCCTCGTACAAGATCGCGTCGCAGCAGATGCGTCGCTTCGGATGCGTAGTCTCCTTCACGCTGCCCTCCCGCGAGCGTGCCGAGCGATTCCTCGACGCACTGCGCCTGGTGGACGACGCCACCAGCTTCGGCGGGGTGCGGTCCACGGCCGAGCGGCGCGGCCGGTGGGGCGGGGACTCGGTCCCGGAAGGCTTCATCCGCTTCTCCGTCGGCGCCGAGGACCCCGAGGACCTGGTGGCGGACGTGCTGCGGGCCCTCGACGCATCAGCGGAGTAGAAGCGGCCCCGGCGACCGGATCAGTACACCCGCTACGCATTACGGACGGTCCGAGCCTCCCCCCTCGTGGCTCGGACCGTCCCGGTTCCGCGCGCGAAGAACCGCGCGAACAAGGCTAGTTGACTCTGTGTCAGTGTCCAATCACAGTAGCGACAGAGACCTATCGACTTATTTATAGTTAGGGCTCGCGCGGGGGTGCTGAAAGGGGAGGGCACCATGGACTTGGCCTTGCTGCGCACTTTTGTGACTGTGCACCGGGCCGGTTCCTTCACTCGTGCCGCCGCGCTGCTCGGTCTGTCCCAGCCGGCCGTCACCTCACAGATCCGCACGCTGGAGCGCCAGTTGGGGCGACCCCTCTTTCTCCGCCAGGCGCGCGGGGTGACCCCCACGACCATCGGCGACGAACTCGCCCACAAGGCGGCGCCGCATCTCGATGCCCTCGTGGAGATAGCCGAGACCGGACTCGACGACGACTCGTCCCTTCGCACACTGCATCTCGCGGGGCCACCGGAGTTCACCGCGGAACGCGCGTTGCCCGCTCTCACGGAGCTGACCGGCGACGACGGCCAGGGCTTCGCGCTGCGCGCCTCCTTCGGCAACGCGGAGGAGACCATGGAGGGGCTCGCCGCCGGACATCATGATCTGGCTATGACGACGGCCCAGCCACGCGGCGCGCTTCTCACCGCGACTCCGCTCTGCGACGAGGAGCACGTCCTGGTCGCCGCTCCGCGCTGGGCCGCGGAAATCGGTCCGGGCAAACTCCGCCGCAAGGGCGCCCACGCTCTCGAGGACTTCCCCATCGTCGAGGTCCACGAGTCGCTGCCGCTCGTCGCCCGCTACTGGGCCTCGGTCTTCGACTGCCGGCCGGCCGCCTCCGGCACGGTTGTCGTCCCGGATCTGCGGGCGGTCCTCGCCTGCGCCTCCGCGGGCGCCGGCCTCGCCGTCCTGCCCAAATACCTCTGCTCCGACGCCATCGAACGTGGAGACGTCGTGGCTCTCCTCGACCCCCCGGTACCCCCGTTGCGTACGTACTTCCTTGTCGTCCGGACCGGAACGCTCGCGATGCCGCACATCGCCCGAGCGTACGAATGGCTGCTGCGGGCGGCCGCCGACTGGAGCTGAGGCCGGCGCGGACCGGGAACGGGGACACCGGGCAGAAACACCCGCTGCCGAGGCCCGAACGGCGGCAGTTCGGACCGAAGTCCGTCCCCAGTTTCCCGGGAGCCAGGAAGGGCTCCAGGACGTTTCACACGGAATCGCGGCCGCACGATGTTTCACGTGGAACCAGCCGGGCCACATTTCTCCCATGACCGTCCGACCCGTGGTCAAGCGCACCGCCCGCGCCGTTCTGCTCGATGGTGACGACCTGATCTTGATCAAGCGCACCAAGCCCGGCGTCGATCCCTACTGGCTCACACCGGGTGGCGGGGTCGAACCGGAGGACACGACTGTCGTCGAAGCGCTCCATCGTGAGGTGCACGAGGAACTCGGCGCCAAGATCGTCGATGTGGTGCCCTGCTTCGTCGACACGGTCGAGCACATCGGCGACGACGGCGGCGCGACCGGTGTGAAGGTCCAGCACTTCTTCGTCTGCCGGCTTGAGTCCATGGACCCCGCGCTGCGACACGGTCCCGAGGTGGACGAGCCGTGCGGTGAGTACGAGATCGTCCGCGTCCCGTTCACCCGGGTCGGGATCGCCTCCGTGCACCTCGTGCCGCTTTCGCTGAGGCACTATCTCGACGGGAACATCGAGGGCGTTCGGGCCATGCACGCACCCGACCTGGGCTGACGCGGAGAGACGTCGCCGTAGGTCAGCCGCCTGTCACGACGAGTTCTTCCACCGAGTCGTGACGGATGCGGTCCGACGGGATGCCTATGTCCCTGAGTGCGTCGACGCCGCTGCGGATCATGCCGGGCGGCCCCGAGAGATACGCGTCGTACTCGTCCCAGGGCCCGTACTCGCGTACGACGTCCGGCAGCTGGAGATGGGCCCGCCGGTCGACGACAGAGCGCACCGAGAGCCAGGGGTGGCTCCGCTGGAGCCGCAGCATGGTGTCGATGTCGTAGAGGTCGTGATCGGTGCGAGCTCCGTAGAAGACCTCGACGGGGCGGCGCTCCCCGTGTTCGGCCACGTCCTCGACGAGGGCCTTGATGGGAGCGATGCCGGTGCCGCCGCCCAGACAGAGCAGACCGCTGTCGGTGGTGTGGTCGACGGTCATCGATCCGGACGGCGGCCCGAGCCGGATCACATCGCCGGGCCGGGCCCGGTGCACCAGCGCGTTGGAGACCCAGCCCGCCGGAACCGCCTTCACATGGAGCGTCAGCAGCCCGTCCGAGCGGGGCGCCGAGGCGAAGGAGTAGTGCCGCCAGATCCGTGGCCACCATGGTGTCTCCAGGCTTGTGTACTGCCCGGCGAGAAACGGGTACGGCTGGTCGGGCCGGACGGTGATGACCGCGACGTCCGGCGTCCTCAGGTCGTGGGAGACCACCTCGGCGAACCACCAGGGCGGAGCGCGCAGCTCGTCGGCGGCAGCCGCGTCGATCATGACCTGGGAGATCGTCGTGTACGTGCGCACCCAGGCCGCCTCCGTCTCGGCGTCCCAGATCGCCGAGGCGTACCGGCCGAGCGAGCCGATGAGGCACTCACCGACGGCCGGGTAGTGCTCGGGCCGGGTGCCGTACTTGCGGTGTCCCCGGCCCAGGTTCTGCAGATACGCGACGAGGACCTCGGTGTTGTCGATGTGCTCGGCCGCGGTCAGGAGGGCCTTGAGCAGCCGGTCCCGCTGGGTGTCCATCGCGGCGGGGAAAAGAGGACGCAGTTCTGGGTGGCGCACGAAGAGCAGCGCGTAGAAGTAGGAGGTGACCTTGTCTGCGATGTGACCGACCTCGGCCATGGTCCGGCGGATCAGCACGGCGTCGGGGGACGCCTCGGGGGCGGGAGCGGGCTGTCGGCCCGTCACCAGCGGCTCAGAGAGGGCGCCAGGCGGAGGAGAACCATGGTGGGGCTGCGGGGACCCGTGCTCGGGCGCGGAGGCCTGTGAGGGCCACGGAGAGCCGAACTCCGTCTGCCCGGAGCCCGATCCAGGTTGTACGGCTTCGTGGGCGGGCTCCGGCTCGAAATGCCGCGCCTCGGACGGTGCCGGCGGAAGAAAGCGCCACCCGGGCGGTACCGGCCCGGCCGGCAGGGGCTCGGGAGGCCGCATTCCCGAGGGCGCGGCCTCGTGCGGGCGCATCTCCCGGGGTGTTGTCCCGTGAGTCCGCGTCTCGGTGGGGGCTGTCCCATCGGACAGCGGTGCTGCCTCACCAGGAGCCGTCGGCGCTTCGGCGACCGAGGATATTCGTTCCTGCTCGGGTGTCCGTTGTTCGGCCTGCTCAAGGGTTCCCTGACCGGAGGCCGCTTGCTCAGGGACGGCTTGGCCGGGTTGCCCCTGCGCCGCGGCCGACCGGCCCACCGGGCGCAGCGCGGCCAGTCGCCGGCCGTCCGATGGCCCCTGGTCACCGCTGGGAGCCGTCGGCTCATTGCGCGACGTGAACCAGCCGCCCCCGTCGTTGCCGCCTGAAGTGCCGTTGTCGGCCGACGTGGTGGTCGGAGCGTCCATGGTCTGCCTCGCCTCGAACATCTTTCGGTCGGTCTGCGCACCTCCTCGGTCGGAAGATGCCTGCTTTCCCCCCGCAGCCGGTTTGCTCGCCTTCTCGGTTCAGTCCTCGTCGGCCCAATGCGGCCGCACTGGAGCCGGATACCCACCCGTACGGGAACGTGAAGCGAGAGTGCGCATTGGCCGCAACGCCCTCATCG
This sequence comes from Streptomyces sp. NPDC026500, assembly GCF_055567635.1. Taxonomy (NCBI): domain Bacteria; kingdom Bacillati; phylum Actinomycetota; class Actinomycetes; order Kitasatosporales; family Streptomycetaceae; genus Streptomyces; species Streptomyces sp. NPDC026500. The sequence goes on from NZ_JBVHQB010000001.1 coordinate 218,109, forward strand.
AGCATCGCACTCCGGGTCAACGCCCGACCGCATAACGGAAAATGCGGGTTTTCGATCTTCGCGTCCCGTTACGCTTCTTTGGCCTGCGTTGCCATTCGCCCGTACCACGCAGGGCGTGTACCCATCTCGGCCGCCCGAACCGGAGTCGACCGTACGGGCAGTGGCTCTCGGCAGGAGTGCCCTCTTCCCTCAAGGCGAAAGGCCGGGGACCGGCCGACCGATGCCTCAATTACCGGGTGTGGCATGCCAATTGATAGGCAACGCGCAGGTCCCGTCCCACGTAGGAGTGAGTGGCGAGGCTGCGCAGATGCCGGTCCGCATTGACCGCGACGGACACCGGTACAACGTGGAAAAGATCCTTGTCCGAGAGGGAGTCGCCATAGGCGACACAGTCCGTTCGGGTGACCCCGAACTCTTCACATAGGCGGTCCGTGATCTGCACCTTTGCCGCGGCGCTGAGAACGCCCCCCGGGTCCACCGGTTCCGCGAACGGGACGGCGGGAAAGCGCGAGCCATGGGCCGCATGCGCTCCCCACGACATCAGGCGTTCCACAAAGAACGAGGGCGACAGTGAGACGACGGCGCAGTAGTCGCCGTTTCGTCGGATCTCCCTCCAGACGTCTTCGATCCCTGACATCCATGGCGCACCGGCGAAAGCCGACGTCACATGCGCTTCGGTGAGTTCCGTCCAGAGATCATGCACCCGCGTCGCATACTCCGGAGGGCCTATACGCCCTGCGGAGATGGCCTTTTCGAGCGCCAAGGTCTCGGCTTCCAGCCCAAGCTGCCGGGAAATCTCCAACGGCGCGGTACTGCCGTGGAGCAACGTCCCGTCGAGATCGAAGAGATGAAGTCTCGCCATGTCCGTCGAGGCTACTGCGGCAGCCCACGCTCAGGGGGCCGAGGTTTCACGTGAAACAGCTGTCCGCTCACTGCTGCTGAACATGGCCAAAAAATGGTGGGACCGCCGGGAAAGCGGTGGACGGCAGGGGCCCGTGTCGGACAGCCTGACCTGCGTGTCGACACCTTCTCTCACTGCTCTGCCCGTTCGTCGTCTGACGCCTCGCGACCTCACCGCCTGCGCCGACTTGTCCCAGGACCGGGGCTGGCCCCGCGAGGAGTACAAGTGGGGTCTCCTGCTCACTGCGGGGACCGGATACGGGATCGATGACCCTGCCGGCGGTCTCGTCGCCGCGTGCGTGGTGACCGAATACGGACCGCGCGAGCGCCCAGAACTGGGTGCGATCGGCATGGTCCTCGTCGCCGAGCGGCACTCCCGCCAAGGTATCGGCCGCCGTCTGATGCGGCACGTCGTCGAGGAGATGGGCACCACCCCGCTGACCCTGCACTCGACCGTGTACGGGCGCCCGCTCTACGAAGAGTTGGGATTCAAGGTCACCGGCCGGGCCGAGATGGTCCGTGGGACGTTCACTCCTGGCGGCCCCGAGCCGGAGGTCTCCACCCAGCCGGCGACGGCGGAGGACCTGGCCCCCATCCTCCGGCTGGACGAAGAGGTCTTCGGCGCGGACCGCACCCACATGATCACGCGTCTGCCCGCCTTCGCGGACCAGGTGCGTGTGGCCGAGGAGAACGGCCGGATCATCGGCTACGCGGCCGCCTGGCCTAATATGACCAACCAGGTCGTGGGCCCGCTGATCGCCCGGGACACGGAGACGGCGAAGGCTCTCGTCTCCTCGCTCGCCGCCCACACCGACCGTCCACTGCGCACCGACGTCGACGTGCGTCACGAAGAGCTGCTGACCTGGCTGAAGGAACGCGGGCTGGCCCCCGTCGGCTTCAACGCGGTCATGACGTACGGGATCCCGGAACTGCCCGGTGACTGGACCCGCCGCTTCGCGCCGCTGACCGTGGCCGCAGGCTAGCTGGGGCTCCGGCGGCTTCCACAGAAGAAGTGCCGGTCCCCGGGGCACGTAGGGGAACCGGCACTTCCGGACTGTCGTACGTCGGGCGGGCGCCGCGACTGTCTGGCGTCAGACGAGCGATTCGACAGCGGCGACGGCGAAGCCGTGGTCCTGGTCGGGCATACCGCCACCGACTCCGATCGCGCCGATCAGACGGCCGTCGCGGTGGACCGGAACGCCGCCCGCGATGAACAGCAGCGGGCGGTCGAGCGCCGTGGGCAGGGTGTGAAAGAGGCCGCCGGGCTGCACCGCGTCGACGAGGTCGGCAGTGGCCGAGTTCAGCTGGAGTGCTGTGTAGGCCTTACGCGTGCTGGTCTCTCCCGAGATCAGCACGGCCTGGTCGTCGCGCCGGAAGGCGAGCAGGTGGCCGCCCGCGTCGAGGACGGTGACGCTGATCCGAACGCCGGCTGCTTCGGCGGCGCGTCGGGCCGCGGTGACGAGAACGTCGGCGTCCTCGATTGTCAGGGGGGCAACGGCGGTGGCGGTGCTCATCAGGGCTTTCTCCTTGTGGGGGCGGGCTGTGTCGAGGGGGACGTACTGGATCGAGACGCTGCGGGAAACGGCCCTGGTCCCGCAGCGTCTCGATCCCGGTCAGTGGTGGACGGCGGTCCGCTGTTCGGCGGGGATACCCCCGGCGACCACGGCGCTGGGCAGAGCCGTGCGGCGCTCCAGAGCGGCCGAGAGGACGGCCAGGACGAGCGCACTCGCGGCGAGAGCCGCACCGACCCAGTTGGGAGCGGTGTAGCCGAGACCGGCCGCGATGACGACGCCGCCGAGCCAGGCCGAGAGTGCATTGCCCAGGTTGAAGGCGCCGATGTTCACGGCCGAGGCCAGAGTGGGGGCGCCGTGCGCCTGGTCGAGAACGCGCTTCTGCAGAGGAGGAACGGTCGCGAAGCCCAGACCGCCGATCAGGGCGATCGTGACGGCCGCCAGGATCTTGTTGTGGGCGGTGACGGTGAAGAGGGCGAGCACGACGGCGAGGCCGCCCAGAGACACGTACAGCATCGGCATCAGCGCGCGGTCGGCGAACTTCCCGCCGATCAGGTTCCCGCCGACCATGCCGAGGCCGAAGAGGACCAGCAGCCAGGTTACGGATCCGTCGGCGAACCCGGCGACGTGCGTCATCATCGGCGCGATGTACGTGACGGCCGCGAAGACACCGCCGAAACCGAGCACGGTCATCGCCATCGCGAGCAGGACCTGGACGTTCTTGAAGGCGGCCAGCTCGTGGTGCAGATGCACGCCCTCGGGCTTCGGCATCTCCGGGACCAGCTTGGCGATGCCCAGCAGTCCGATGACGCCGAGCGCGGCGACTCCCGCGAACGTGACGCGCCAGCCGGCGGACTGCCCGATCAGCGTGCCCAGCGGAACACCGACGACATTGGCGATCGTGAGCCCGCTGAACATCATCGCGATGGCGCCGGCCTTCTTCTCCGGCGCGACCAGTTCGGCGGCGGCCACCGACCCGATGCCGAAGAAGGCGCCGTGGGCCAGGGAGGCGACCACCCGGCCCGCGAACATCAGCCAGAAGACCGGAGCGACGGCGGAGATCAGATTGCCGAGGACGAACAGACCCATCAGCACCATGAGCATCCGCTTGCGGGACACCTTCGTGCCGAGCGCGGTCATGATCGGCGCACCGATCACCACACCGAGGGCATAGCCGGTCACCAGCAGTCCGGCCGTGGGGATGGAGACCCCGAAGTCCCCGGCGACCTCGGGCAGGACACCCATGATCACGAACTCGGTCGTTCCGATACCGAAGGCCCCGATCGCGAGGGCCAGAAGCGCGAGAGGCATGGTGGGGTACACCTTCCCAGAAGATTGCAGGGGCGCTTTGCCTGCGTTCACAATAGTTGCAGACGCGGGCTATATGCAACAGCGGGCTATTGCGCCTGTGCTCTATCCTGGTTCTCAGCCGCTCCGGGACGGAGGAAGACGCCATGACAGCCACGGACCCCGCGCTCACCGCCCTCGCTCAGGGATGGTGCGCCCTCTCCTTGCTGCACGGGAGGATCGAGGCCCATATCGAGCGGGCCCTGCAGGCCAAGCACGGGCTCAGCGTGCGTGAGTACTCCCTGCTCGACGTTCTCAGCCGACAGCACGACGGCGACGGCGGTCATCTCCAGATGAAGCAGGTCGCGGACGCGGTCGTCCTCAGCCAGAGCGCCACCACACGGCTGGTCACCCGCCTCGAGGACCGAGGCCTGCTCGCCCGTTATCTCTGCCCGACCGACCGGCGCGGCATCTACACGAATGTCAGCGAGGCAGGGCTGAAGCTCCTCGCCGAGGCGCGGCCCACCAATGACGCCGCGCTGCGCGAGGCACTCGACGATGCGGCCGAGAACCCTGAGCTGGCACCGCTGGTCCGAGTCGTGGAGTCGGCGAGCGTACCCGTACACCCCATGCCCTCGGTGGGCGCGCCCTCGTAGTGTGCGGTCATGGCAGATCTTGAGATACGAGCCGCGGTCGCCGACGACGTGCCCGCCATTGTCGCGATGCTGGCCGACGACCCGCTGGGTGCCCAACGGGAATCGCCCGACGACTTGACCCCGTATCTGGGCGCGCTGGAGCGTCTGAGCCGTGACCCGAACCAGTACCTGGTCGTCGCCGTGCGCGAGGGTCGCGTTGTCGGCACTCTGCAGCTCACCGTGATTCCCGGGCTGTCCCGCAAAGGAGCGACGCGCTCCGTCATCGAGGCCGTACGCATCCACGCCGACGAGCGCGGCAGTGGTCTCGGTACGGAGCTCATCGAGTGGGCGGTCGCGGAATCCCGCCGCCAGGACTGCCAATTGGTCCAGCTGACCTCCGACGCCTCCCGCACCGATGCCCATCGCTTCTACGAGCGGCTCGGCTTCGAGGCCTCACACGTCGGTTTCAAGCGCCCGCTCTGACGCGGGTCGTGTCCGCACCGCGCGGCGGGCGGTGGCCTGTCTGCGGCCTGTTTCACGTGAAACAGGCCGCCTCCCGGGCCGGCGGCTCCTACTGAACTCCTCGCCAGCCTTCAGGATCCACCCCACCGGGCACAGGAGCCTGCTCGTCGTACGGCTGCCGCGTGAACACGAACGAGCCGAGGTCCAGATGGCTCACGGAGCCGTCGGGCCGCCGTACGGGCCGCAGAAGCTCGCCCGCGTAGTAGCCGTCGACCCCCGTCCACGTCCCGTCACCGTTAGCGCGGAAGCGGGCACCCCTGCCGACACCCGAGAGCGGGCCCAGCACCAGCCCCCCACCGGCCGGCAGCCGTAGCCCGAAGGCCTGAGTCCCCCAGTACCACTGACCCGCCAACTCCAAGACACCCTGGTCGACTTCGGTCATCGGGCGCCAGGGTTCAGGGATCCGCGGTTCCGCCTCCGCGACGATCCGCACCAGATCGGCGGCCACGGTGAACACGGGCGGTCCCGAGGTGCAGTTGGACAGCACCACCGCCGCCACGTCGTCCTCCACGCTGATCACCAATCCGGCGAGAAAGCCCGGCAGGGAACCGGAGTGCCCTACGAGGGTTCGGCCGTCACGGTGCACGATCTGCAGGGCAAGCCCGTAGGAGGACCCCGAAGCCAGCTCCGCGGTCTCGGGCGGCGCGGCAGGCGCGTGCATCTCCCTGACGGACTCCGCGCTCAGCACCCGATCGTCACCGTGGGCGAGAAAGACGGCGAAACGCGCCAAGTCCCCTGTGGTGGACCACAACTGGCCGGCCGGAGCCATCCGCCCCAGGTCCTCCGCGGGCTCGGGCATCATCGCGTCCGCCCACGGGTGGACCGCCCATCCCCCCGCGTGCGGCGCCTGCGGGCGACCGCTCGTACGGTGCAGGCCGAGCGGTTCGAGAACCTCGCGGCGCAGCACTTCCTCCCAGGGTGCGCCGCGCAATTCCTCGACGAGCGCTCCGAGCAATGTGTAGCCGGGGTTCGAGTAGTGGTGCCGACGGCCGACCGGATGGCGGAAGGGCTGCTCGCCCAGCACGTCGGCCAGTTCGGGACGCAGCGAGCCGGGTGTGCGTTCCCACCACGGCGCGGGTGACTCGGCGGCCAACCCTCCGGTGTGGGCAAGCAGTTGAGAGATGGTGACCTCCCCCGCGCCGGTACCGGGAACATGCTTCTCCAGCGGGTCGCCGAGGTCCAGGAGGCCCTCGTCGCGCAGCCGGAGCACGAGAACGGCGGTGAAGGTCTTGGTGATGGAGCCGATCCGGTACTGGACGTTCTCGTCCGGTCCGTGACCGTCCACCGAGGTCCGCGCCCCGTTCCATACCGCTTTTCCGCCCCGGACCACCGCCGCGACGAGCGACGGTGCCCGCCCCTCGCTCTGCGCGACGGCAATGCGGTGCAGCAGGGCCCGGCGCGTACCGGGAAGCAGATCATCGTGGGGTGTCGTCATGGCACCAGTCCACCCGCCCGGGCGCCGAACGTCGAGCGGATTTGATCCGAGGCGGCCCCGCGGGGCGACTGCAGGGTCTCGCCGCTCGTGACATGTCGATCTTGCGCGACCTGGGCGTTCTGACTGTCTCACGGCCTTGTCACCCATGATCAGTCTCAAATCCGTGGCATTTCCTCGCGAGGGCGAGGTCGAGATCAGGCGGCTTGCCCGTGTCGGCCGAGTACACCACGCTGAGCCCCGAGCACGAGGACTACCGGCGAGCCCAGATCGCGCACCGATGAGTTTTCCGCGCCGCGCTGGTCCATACGCCGGACACCCACGGACGGAAGGCTAGGCCATGCGGAAACTGATCTACGGCATGAACCTGACCCTGGACGGCTACATCGCCGCGGCCGGCGACGACATCGGCTGGAGCGGACCGCCGAGCGACGAGTTGTTCCAGTGGTGGCTCGACCACGAGCAGGCGAGTGGCCTGTCGCTGTACGGGCGCAAGCTGTGGGAGACGATGAGTTCCCACTGGCCGACCGGCGACCAGCAGCCCAACGCCACCCCGGCGGAGATCGAGTTCGCGCGGAACTGGCGGGACACGCCGAAGGTGGTGTTCTCCTCGACGATCGACAAGGTCGACTGGAACACCCGCCTGGTCACCGGCGACGCGATCGCCGAGATCACCCGGCTCAAGGCCGAGGACGGAGGCCCGATGAACATCGGCGGCGCAACGCTCGCCGGGGCGGCCATGCGCGCCGGGCTGATCGACGAGTACGCGATCGCCGCCCATCCGGTCCTGGTGGGCAGCGGCACGCCGTTCTTCAGCGCGCTGGACAACTGGGTGAACCTGAGCCTGGTGGAGACGCGGACGCTTCCCGGCGGCGTGGTCCTGACCAGGTACGAGACGAGGCGCTGAACAGCAGCACCCACGCGCTGGTCTCACGGACGATGTCGTATACGACATCGGTACGACACGGCCCGTGAGATTACGACATCAGTCGCGAGGCCCTACAGGGGCGGCGGATCAGGTCTGTGCCATGTCCACGAAGCGCGAGTAGTGACCCTGGAAGGCCACCGTGATCGTGGCCGTCGGGCCATTACGGTGCTTGCCGACGATGATGTCGGCCTCGCCGGCGCGGGGGGACTCCTTCTCGTACGCGTCCTCGCGGTGGAGCAGGATGACCATGTCCGCGTCCTGCTCGATCGACCCGGACTCACGCAGGTCGGAGACCATGGGCTTCTTGTCCGTGCGCTGCTCGGGGCCACGGTTGAGCTGCGACAGCGCGATCACCGGCAGTTCCAGCTCCTTGGCCAGCAGCTTCAGGTTTCGCGACATGTCGGAGACCTCCTGCTGGCGGCTCTCGGAGCGCTTGCCGCCGGACTGCATCAGCTGCAGATAGTCGATGACGACGAGCTTCAGATCGGCGCGCTGCTTGAGGCGACGGCACTTGGCACGGATCTCCATCATCGACAGGTTCGGGGAGTCGTCGATGTAGAGGGGGGCGGCCGAGACGTCCGGCATACGGCGGGCGAGCCGGGTCCAGTCCTCGTCGGTCATGGTGCCGGACCGCATGTGGTGCAGGGCCACGCGCGCCTCGGCGGACAGCAGGCGCATCGCGATCTCGTTGCGGCCCATTTCGAGCGAGAAGATCACGCTGGGCATGTTGTGCTTGATCGAGCAGGCCCGGGCGAAGTCCAGGGCCAGCGTCGACTTACCCATGGCGGGACGAGCCGCGATGATGATCATCTGGCCGGGATGCAGGCCGTTGGTCAGCGAGTCGAGGTCGGTGAAGCCGGTCGGTACGCCGGTCATCTCCCCCGAGCGTGATCCGATGGCCTCGATCTCGTCGAGCGCGCCTTCCATGATGTCGCCGAGCGGCAGATAGTCCTCGGTGGTCCGCTGCTCGGTGACCGCGTAGATCTCTGCCTGGGCGCTGTTGACGATCTCATCGACGTCGCCATCGGCCGCGTACCCCATCTGCGTGATGCGCGTGCCCGCCTCGACCAGGCGGCGCAGGACCGCGCGCTCGTGCACGATCTCCGCGTAGTACTCGGCGTTCGCAGCGGTCGGGACCGTCTGGACCAGCGTGTGCAGATAGGGCGGCCCGCCGACCTTGGTGATCTCGCCGCGCTTGGTGAGCTCGGCCGCGACCGTGATGGGGTCGGCCGGCTCGCCCTTCGCGTACAGGTCGAGGATCGCGCCGTAGATGGTCTCGTGCGCAGGCCGGTAGAAGTCGTGGCCCTTGAGCACCTCGACGACGTCGGCGATGGCGTCCTTCGACAGGAGCATGCCACCGAGGACGGACTGCTCGGCGTCGAGGTCCTGCGGCGGTACCCGTTCGAAGGACGAACCGCTGCTTTCCCATGACCCGTTGTCCCGGTCGTGCTGCTCGTCGCGGCCTCGGCCACCGTTCCCACGGCGGGACGAGGGCAGACGATCACTGGGACCACTGTCCGCCCAGGGGTCGTCCAAGGGCTCGGAAATAGTCACCGAGCCACCTCCTCCCGTCCGCAGAGCGGACCTAGCAGTGCCTTCAATTTCTACGGCACGGCACTGACAAGTGAGCTGCCCAACTCCGGTTCTCACGCGTCGGTTTTGCGTGCTTTCCGAGGACGGAGGAGAGAACGGGCGCCGCACCACGGTAGGCCCGCGGGCACCGTCAGCCAATCTGGTTATCCACAGGCCATGTGGACGACGGCCCGGATGCTGTGGAGAACTCCACGAAACCTGTGCACGACCCGGTGGACAGCCCTGTGAACAAGCACTCAGCTCTTCTGGCGAACATGCCCTGACCTGGCATTTTCCCATCCACCGGCTGTGCAGAAGAAAAACTTTCCCAGTCGGATCAAGATCGCTGCAAACAGTGCGTCACGACACACCCGACACGACAGAGAGTAAGGGTCCTTCGTCCTTTGCATCTCTTACCTGTGGAAGATTAGATTGATGCTCATGACACAGGCTCCCGCGGCACCCAGGGCCGCCCGACGCCGGCACGACCGAGAGATCGTCGCACTGGCCGTTCCGGCGTTCGGCGCACTCGTCGCCGAGCCACTCTTCGTGCTGGCCGACAGCGCCATCGTCGGCCATCTCGGTACCGCACAACTGGCCGGACTCGGCGTCGCCTCGGCCCTTCTCATGACAGCCGTCGGCGTCTTCGTCTTCCTCGCCTACGCCACTACGGCCGCGGTCGCCCGCCGAGTCGGCGCCGGTGATCTGCGAGCCGCGATCCGCCAGGGCATGGACGGCATCTGGCTCGCCCTGCTCATCGGCGCGGCCGTGATCACCGTCGCTCTCCCCACCGCACCCTCCCTCATGGAGTTGTTCGGCGCCTCCGACACCGCCGCCCCGTACGCGACGACCTATCTGCGGATCTCGGTATTCGGCATCCCCGCCATGCTCGTCGTGCTGGCCGCCACCGGAATACTGCGCGGACTCCAGGACACGAAGACCCCGCTGTACGTCGCCGTCGGAGGCTTCGTCGCCAACGCGGTCCTCAACGTCTTCCTTGTCTACGGCGTCGGCCTGGGCATCGCCGGCTCCGCATGGGGCACGGTCATCGCTCAGTGCGGGATGGCCGCCGTCTATCTGTACGTCGTCATCCGCGGAGCCCGGCAGCACGGCGCTTCCCTGCGGCCGGACGCCACCGGCATACGAGCCTGCGCCCAGGCCGGCACCCCTCTGCTCGTCCGTACGCTGTCGCTCCGCGCGATCCTTCTGATCGCCACGGCTGTCGCCGCCCGGCTCGGGGACGCCGACATGGCTGCGCACCAGATCATCCTGTCGCTGTGGAGCCTGCTCGCCTTCGCGCTCGACGCCATCGCCATCGCGGGACAGGCCATCATCGGGCGCTACCTCGGCGCGGACGACGCCCACGGTGCCCGTGAGGCATGCCGCCGCATGGTGCAGTGGGGTCTCGTCACCGGAGTCGTACTCGGTCTGCTGGTCATCGTGGCTCGCCCCCTGTTCCTTCCGCTGTTCAGCGGCGACCCGGGTGTGCAGGACGCGGCACTGCCCGCTCTGGTGATGGTTGCTGTCTCCCAGCCTGTCTGCGGGATCGTCTTCGTCCTGGACGGCGTGCTGATGGGCGCGGGGGACGGGCCGTACCTGGCCTGGGCCATGCTGCTCACGCTGGCGGTCTTCACCCCCGTCGCCCTGCTCGTTCCCCTTCTCGGCGGCGGGCTGACCGCGCTCTGGGGAGCGATGACGCTGATGATGACGACGCGGATGCTGACCCTGTGGCGGCGCTCTCGCTCGGGCCGCTGGATCGTCACGGGGGCGACGCGCTGACATGGGCCGACCGTTTCACGGGAAACGAGGGTTTCACGTGAAACGACGATCCCCGGCATCCACGGAGAACCGACACGGACATGCTCGGGAGAAGCAGTCTCAGGAGACGCAGAAGGGCCGCACCCGAGGGGTACGGCCCTTCTCTCAGCTATGCCGAGCGCTGCACTCAGGCAGCGACAACCTCGATGTTGACCTTGGCGGCAACCTCGGGGTGCAGACGCACGGACGTCTCGTGGGCGCCCAGGGTCTTGATGGGCGAGCCCAGCTCGATGCGGCGCTTGTCGACCTCGGGGCCACCGGAAGCCTTGATCGCCGAAGCGACGTCAGCCTGGGTGACGGAACCGAAGAGACGACCGGCGTCGCCGGAGCGAACGGCCAGACGGACCTTGACGCCTTCGAGGCGGGCCTTGATCTCGTTGGCCTGCTCGATGGTCGCGATCTCGTGGATCTTGCGAGCACGACGAATCTGCTCGACGTCCTTCTCGCCACCCTTGGTCCAGCGGATCGCAAAGTTCCGCGGGATCAGGTAGTTGCGAGCGTAACCGTCCTTGACGTCAACGACGTCGCCCGCGGCACCGAGGCCGGAGACCTCGTGGGTAAGGATGATCTTCATGTGTCGGTCACCCTTCCTTTATCGCGCGGTGGACGTGTAGGGCAGCAGCGCCATCTCACGGCTGTTCTTCACAGCCGTGGCGACGTCACGCTGGTGCTGCGTGCAGTTGCCGGTCACGCGGCGGGCACGGATCTTGCCGCGGTCGGAAATGAACTTCCGCAGCATGTTCGTGTCCTTGTAGTCCACGTACGTGACCTTGTCCTTGCAGAACGCGCAGACCTTCTTCTTCGGCTTGCGCACAGGCGGCTTCGCCATGGTGTATCTCCTGTGTGATCAAGAAGTGGGAGTACGGCCCACCCTCGGCCCTGAGGCCTAGAAGGGGGGCTCGTCCGAGTAGCCGCCGCCGGAACCGCCGGAGCCGCCGGAGCTTCCGCCCCAGCCGCCACCGCCACCGCCGCCGCCCTGGTTGCCACCGGCGGGAGCGCTGGTGGCCCAGGGGTCGTCGCCAGGAGCGCCGCCGCCCTGCGGAGCGCCGCCGGAGCTTCCGCCCCAGCCGCCACCCTGCTGGCCGCCACCGCCGCTGTAACCGCCCTGGCCGCCCTGGCCGCCTCGACCCGTGGTCTTGGTGACCTTGGCCGTGGCGTTCTTCAGGCTGGCGCCGACTTCCTCTACGTCCAGCTCGTAGACCGTGCGCTTGACGCCCTGGTTGTCCTCGTAGGACCGCTGCTTCAGGCGGCCCTGCACGATGACGCGCATGCCGCGCTGGAGCGACTCGGCGACGTTCTCCGCCGCCTGACGCCAGACCGAGCAGGTCAGGAACAGGCTCTCGCCGTCCTTCCACTCATTGGTCTGCCGGTCGAAGGTGCGGGGGGTGGACGCGACACGGAACTTCGCGACCGCCGCACCGGAAGGGGTGAAGCGCAGCTCGGGGTCGTCGACAAGATTGCCGACGACCGTGATGACGGTCTCGCCTGCCATGGGGGAACCTCTCGGCGGGTTTGCTGCTGGCTGCTGGTGCTGCTACTCGATGCCCGAGATCAGCTGAGCTGGAGAGCTCAGTGGGTCTCGGGACGGAGGACCTTGGTCCGGAGGACCGACTCGTTCAGGTTCATCTGGCGGTCGAGCTCCTTGACGACCGCAGGCTCGGCCTGCAGGTCGATGACCGAGTAGATGCCCTCGGGCTTCTTCTTGATCTCGTACGAGAGACGACGACGGCCCCAGGTGTCGACCTTTTCGACCTTTCCGCTGCCCTCACGGACGACGGAGAGGAAGTTCTCGATCAGGGGGGCGACGGCGCGCTCTTCCAGATCGGGGTCGAGGATGACCATCACTTCGTAGTGACGCATGTGGAACCCACCTCCTTTGGACTCAACGGCCACGGTCGTTCCGTGGCAGGAGGGTTGTGATGCGTACGCAACGGTATCGGCCGCCACTGACAATCGGGCCGCCGATCGGTGAACCGAGCGGCAATCCCTGTCGTGACCTGGCCATGAGCCTGGGCAGACACCGGTGCAGAGGGTACAGAGTACCTGCACACCGGCTTCCGGTTGAAATCCGACCGGGTTGGCCGTCAATCTGTACACATCGGGTGTGTACGGCGCTACGATGCGCCGCCTTCCGCAGGAGGTGCCATATGGCACAGGTATTGCGACCCAGCACCACCGGCTCACTCTTCGCTACGGACGGCAAGCCTCATCCGCTCCAGGACACCTTGCTCGTGGTGACTCTGGTGTGCGGAATCCTGGCCTTCGTCACGTCGATGTTCCACAGCCTCCATCTGCTCAGCTCCTGGGCCGGCCTCGTCGGGATCCTCACCGGCGCCTACGGCCAGTTCATCTCCGAGACGACCCGAGAGCGCTTCGGACTGATCGTGGGACTCGGTCTCTCGGGCGTCGGCTTCTACCTCGGACTGGCCCACGGCGGCCTCTTCGGGGGTTTGATCTGAGTCGAACGTCCGTTTTCCCCTGACCTCGGGACGCTTCACGCCGCGTCCCCGGGGTCCAGGTTCCATACGGCCAGTCGGGGCGCTCGCAGGGCGCAGTAGGCTTCGGCGCGAGAGCCGGAGCCCCTGTACCCATGGGGACACACCAGCCCGAGGAGCGCCCCGAATGAGCCTGACCCTGAGGACCATCAGCCGAGAGCAGCATCTGGCATACATCCAGAGCCTGCCCGCGGCTAGTCACATGCAGGTCCCCGCCTGGGCAGACGTAAAGGCAGAGTGGCGCTCCGAGAACCTCGGATGGTTCGACGACAAGACCGGCCAGATGGTCGGCGCGGGCCTGGTGCTGTACCGCCAGCTGCCCAAGATCAAGCGCTATCTCGCCTATCTGCCCGAGGGTCCGGTCATCAACTGGTTCGCGCCGAACCTCGACGACTGGCTGCAGCCGATGCTCGCGCACCTCAAGCACCAGGGCGCCTTCTCGGTGAAGATGGGTCCGCCGGTGATCATCCGGCGCTGGGAAGCCACGTCCATCAAGGGCGGCATCCAGAACCCGGACGTGAAGCGCCTGCGCGACATCGAGGCCGACTTCATCGAACCGCGCGCCTTCGAGGTCGCCGACAAGCTGCGCCGCATGGGCTGGCAGCAGGGCGAGGACGGCGGTGCCGGCTTCGGTGACGTCCAGCCCCGCTACGTCTTCCAGGTTCCGCTGGCAAACCGTTCCCTCGAAGACGTCCACAGGAACTTCAACCAGCTGTGGCGCCGCAACATCAAGAAGGCCGAGAAGGCGGGCGTCGAGGTCGTCCAGGGCGGCTACCAGGACCTGGAGGAGTGGCAGCGGCTGTACGAGATCACGGCTGTGCGCGACCACTTCCGGCCCCGCCCGCTGTCGTACTTCCAGCGCATGTGGACGGCCCTCAACACCGAGGACCCCAACCGCATGCGGCTCTACTTCGCGCGTCACGACGGAGTGAACCTGTCGGCCGCGACCATGCTCGTCGTCGGCGGGCACGTCTGGTACTCCTACGGCGCCTCGGACAACATCGGACGCGAGGTCCGGCCCTCGAACGCGATGCAGTGGCGCATGCTGCGCGACTCGTACGCCCTGGGAGCCACGGTCTACGACCTGCGGGGCATCTCCGACTCGCTGGACGAGACCGATCACCTCTTCGGCCTGATCCAGTTCAAGGTGGGCACGGGCGGAGAGGCCGCCGAGTACCTCGGCGAGTGGGACTTCCCGCTGAACAAGCTGCTCCACAAGGCGCTCGACATCTACATGTCACGCCGCTGAGCCGCCCCGAATCGCATGCCCGGCCGCTGAACCAGCCCGGCATCGCCCCATCGGTCCCGCGAATCAGCGACAATTCCTTTTCATACCTCTGATACACCGCAGCCACGAGAAAGGTTCCGGGACCGGCCATGGCGCTCACGCTCTACGTCGACACCGCGCGCTGGCGGGCACACCACAAGCAGGTGTCCGAGCAGTTTCCGGGGCTCGTCCCCGTCTGCAAGGGCAACGGCTACGGCTTCGGCCACGAACGGCTCGCGGACGAGGCCACCCGCCTGGGCTCGGACATCCTCGCCGTCGGCACCACGTACGAGGCCGCCCGGATCAAGGACTGGTTCGGCGGCGATCTGCTGGTCCTGACGCCGTTCAGGCGCGGCGAGGAGCCCGTACCGCTGCCCGACCGCGTCATCCGCTCCGTGTCGTCCATCGACGGCGTGTACGGCCTTGTGGGCGCCCGTGTCGTCATCGAGGTGATGTCCTCGATGAAGCGGCACGGCGTGAGCGAGCAGGACCTGCCGCATCTGCACTCCGCCATCGAGAACGTCCGGCTCGAGGGCTTCGCGATCCACCTGCCGCTGGACCGCACCGACGGCTCGGACGCCGTCGAGGAGGTCATCGGCTGGATGGACCGTCTCCGTGCGGCCCGCCTGCCGCTGCACACGATGTTCGTCAGCCACCTCAAGGCCGAGGAACTCGCGCGACTTCAGCAGCAGTTCCCGCAGACCCATTTCCGCGCCCGTATCGGCACGCGGCTGTGGCTGGGGGACCACGAGGCCACCGAGTACCGCGGGGCCGTCCTGGACGTCACACGCGTCTCCAAGGGCGACCGCTTCGGCTACCGGCAGCAGAAGGCGGCCTCGGACGGCTGGCTCGTGGTCGTGGCGGGCGGTACGTCGCACGGGGTGGGCCTGGAGGCCCCCAAGGCGCTGCACGGCGTCATGCCGCGCGCCAAGGGCGTCGCACGCGCCGGCCTCGCTACGGTCAACCGGAACCTTTCTCCGTTCGTCTGGGCGGGCAAGCAGCGCTGGTTCGCCGAGCCCCCGCACATGCAGGTCTCGATCCTCTTCGTGCCCTCCGACGCCTCGGAGCCGAAGGTCGGCGACGAACTGGTGGCCCATCTGCGGCACACCACCACGCAGTTCGACCGCGTCGTCGAGCGCTGACCTCCGACGCACTCCGGTCCAGCAGAAAGGCCGTACACGGTGTCCGTGTACGGCCTTTTGCCGGGCTCTTTCGCGCCCTGTTCGCTCAGAGCGAACGGTCTTCAGGTGTCACGTCCCCGCCCCAGTGACCTGGGGAAGCCCGTCGAAGTGCGCGGCGTGCCGCGGCGGATGTGCGGCCGAGCCGAGTACGAAGACGTCCTCGGCACCGTCCAGCAGCCCGCCTGACGGGTCGTCGTCCCCTGCTCGGCGCACCACGTCGCGATCCGGCATGAAGATGTCCCGCACGACCACCGCGCACAGGTACAGCGTCCCCAACAGGTGGATGACGATGGCGACTTGATACCCGTCGGTCGGCAGGCCCTTGTGAGCAATCCCGCTGGTCGTGTACGCGAGGTACATCCAGATACCCAGGAAGTACGCGACCTCGCACGCCTGCCAGATCAGGAAGTCCCGCCAGCGCGGCCGGGCCAGCACCGCGAGCGGAACGAGCCACAGCACGTACTGCGGCGAGTAGACCTTGTTCGTGAGGATGAAGGCCGCCACGATCAGGAAGGCGAGCTGAGCGAAGCGGGGGCGCCGGGGGGCGGTGAGCGTGACGGCGCTCAGACCCGCACAGATGATCAGCATCATGATCAGCGCCCAGGTGTTGGCCGTGTCGGGCGTGATCGCGATCTTCAGCCACTGCGAGATGAACAGGAAGACCGAACCGAAGTCGACTCCGCGGTCATGGCTGAAGCTGTAGAACTTCGCCCAGCCCTCTGGTGCGAGGTACATGACCGGAAGGTTCACGGCCAGCCAGGCACCGACGGCACCGAGCAGCGCCGTACCGAACTCACGCCACTTGCCGGCCCGCCAGCACAGCAGGAAAAGCGGGCCGAGAACCAGGAACGGGTAGAACTTGGCGGCCGTGGCGAGCCCGATCAGGACACCGAAGGCCAGGACGCGGCCTCGCGACCACATCAGCATCGCGGCGGCCAGCAGGGCCACGGCGAGGAGATCCCAGTTGATCGTGGCCGTGAGCGCGAAGGCGGGCGCCAGGGCGACCAGGAGACCGTCCCAGGGGCGACGACGGTGGGTGCGTGCGGTGCATACGGCGATGACCGCCGCGCACACCATCAGCATCCCCGCATTGACCATCCAGTAGACCTGCTCCTGGTGCTGGATGCTCCCGCTGCCCGGAGTGAGCCAGGCCGCGACTTCCATGAACACTCCGGTCAGCACCGGGTATTCGAGGTAGTCCATGTCGCCGGGGATCTTGTCGAAGTACGGCACAAGGCCGTCGGCGAATCCCCGCCCCTGATAGAGGTGCGGGATGTCCGAGTAGCACGCGTGGGTGTACTGCGAGCTGGCTCCGAAGAACCAGCCGCCGTCGTAGCAAGGCAGCTTCTGGACCATACCGAGGACGAACATTCCGATCGCCACCAGCGCGACGACCCGCACGGGCGTCCACCAGGACGTCCCGAGCAGGGCCCGCCGCCCGATAGGGCCGCCGATCAGCTCACTGCCGCTGGCGGCGACCTCGTCATCCTTGGTCGGCCGCACCAGCTCCGGCTCGTGCACGCTCGCTCGCGTCGTCTCTGCACTGGGCATGCCGCACATCCTGCCGTACGCGTCTAGGAATAGGCCGAGGGCCGCCCCACCTTGTCGGTGCGGCGGCCCTCGTTTCACGTGAAACGGCGTGTTTCACGTGAAACACACACGGAGGCGGCTATCCGGTCGATCCTCCGAAGAGGCCTCCGCTGTTGCCATTGCTGTTGCCTCTACTGGTCGAGCTGGTGGTGGATTCCGACGGAGAGGCGCTCACCCCGCCGTCGGTGCCACCTGTACCGGTACCGCCCGTACCGGTCCCACCGGTGTTGTTGCAGGTCCAGTCGAACTTCTTGCAGGTCTCACTCGCCGAGGGCGAGGGGGACGTCAGGGTCTCACTGGGGGTCGGAGTCGGCGACGGGCTCGGCGACTCGCTCACCGTGGCCGACGGGGTCGGCGACGGGCTCGGAGCGTCGTTGAGGACCACACCGATGTCCTCGGGCACCGGGAAGGACTCCGCCTTCTGCCCCTTGAGCGCGACCTCCATGTAGTCCCGCCAGATCTGGGACGGGAACGATGCACCGTGGATGGTCTTCTCGCCACCCGTGCCGTACATCTGCAGGAACTCGCGATTCTTCTTGGTCTCGTCATCGTCCAGGCGGTACATGCCGATCGCCGTGGACAGCTGCGGGGTGTACCCGACGAACCAAGCAGACTTGTTGCCGTCGGTGGTACCGGTCTTGCCGGCCACCTCACGGCCCTTCAGCTGGGCGTTGGTACCGGTGCCCTTCTCGACCACGGTCTTCAGGACGTCGGTGACGTTGTCGGC
The DNA here is from genome assembly GCF_055567635.1 of Streptomyces sp. NPDC026500. Taxonomy (NCBI): domain Bacteria; kingdom Bacillati; phylum Actinomycetota; class Actinomycetes; order Kitasatosporales; family Streptomycetaceae; genus Streptomyces; species Streptomyces sp. NPDC026500. Next base: position 235,974 of record NZ_JBVHQB010000001.1, read on the forward strand.
CACCGCCGGGGTGAAGGCCTCCACGGTCTTCGCGACACGGTCGTGCTGGAAGACGTTGCCCTCCGCGTTGGTCACCCGCTCGACCGAGTACGGATCCCGCTGCTTGCCGCTGGCCGCGAAGGTGGCGTATGCCCCCGCCATACGGATCGCACTCGGGGAGGAGGTACCCAGGGAGAACGACGGGAACCTGGAACTGGCGAGGCTCGACTCCTTGATGCCCGCGCTCAGGACGGCGTCCTTCACCTTGTCCAGGCCGACGTCCATGCCCAGCTGGACATAGGCGGAGTTGACGGACTCGCGCATCGCCTCACGCAGGTCGATCTTGTAGGAGGGCGGGTTGAGGGACTGATGGCCGTCGTTCTGCTGCAGCCACTCCTTGCCCTTGTCGTCCGTCCAGTCGTTCCCGTTGTAGTCCTTGATCTTGAGCCCGTTCTTGCCGCTGTACAGGCTCTTCGGCGACACGATGGTGCGTTCGTCCTGCGCCTGTTCCGCGGGACCTTTGGGATCCCTGGCACCCCAGGTCATGGCGGCCGCCAACACGAAGGGCTTGAAGGTCGAACCCACCTGAGCACCGGTCTGGTCGGCGTTGTCGGTGAAGTGCTTGGTCGCGTCCACACCGCCGTAGATGGCCTCGATCGCACCGCTGTCCGGGTTGACGGAGGCCCCGCCGAACTGGACGTACTTGTCATTGTTCGGACGCAGCTTGGGCTTGATGTTGGCCTTCTGCACCTTCTTCACCGCGGCCTCGAGCGCGGTGACCTTCGTCCTGTCGAAGGTCGTGTGGATCTGATATCCACCCCGCCGAAGCTTGGTCTCGGTGATCTTGGTTTTGTCGCTGTTCTTGATCAGGTACGTGTTGGCCAGGTCGACCAGATAGCCGACCTGCCCGCTCAGCGCGGCGTTGGACCGCGGAGACTGGATCTTGGGGAACGTCTTGAACTCGCTCCGCCGCGCCGCGCTCAGACGGCCGTCCTTGACCTCTTCGTCGAGAATCCACCCCCAGCGGGCCTCGGCGCGCTTGCGGTTGGCCTCAGGCGTGGCGGCCGGGTCGATCGACTGGGCGCCCGCGGGGTCGTAGTACGTGGCGCCCTTGAGCACCGCCGCCAGGAAGGCGCACTGGCTCGGGTCCAGTTTCGTGGCGTCCTTGTTGAAGTAGGCATGCGCCGCGGCCTGGATGCCGTAGGCGTTGCGCCCGTAGTACGCGGAGTTCAGGTAGCCAGCCATGATCTGGTCCTTGGGCAGTTTGGCCCCGACCTTGATGGAGACGAACAACTCCCTGAGTTTGCGGGAGATCGTCTGCGACTGGTCCTGAAGCATCGCGTTCTTCACGTACTGCTGGGTGATGGTGGAGCCACCCTGCGTCTGGCCGCCCTTGGCCATGTTCACGAAGGCGCGGGCGATACCCATCGGGTCGACGCCGCTGTCGGTCTCGAACGTCTTGTTCTCGGCCGACATGACCGCCCACCGCATCTCCTTGGGGATCTGCGCGTAGCCGATGATCTGGCGGTTGGCCTCACCACCCGTGGCGACCATCTCGCTGCCGTCGGCCCAGAAGTAGACGTTGTTCTGCGCCTTGGCGGTCTTGCCGATGTCCGGGATGCCCACGAGGGCGTATGCGACACCCGCGGCCGCGACCATGCTGCCGCAGAAACCGATGAACAGGCTCGTCACGAGCTTCCAGGACGGCACCCAGCGCGCGGCGCCGTATTTACCTGCACGCGGATAGTCGATGAGTCGCTTTCTGGCAGGCTCGGGAGCGCGGCCTCGGCCACGGCCCGGGCCGCCCGGACCCGGGGGACCACCGCGTCGGCCGCCCCCTCCTCCGGGGCCACCATGACCCGCGCCGTCGGCGGCTCTGCGCCGACCTCCGCCGCTTCCTCGCTGTGTGGCCCGGCGTGCCTCGGCACGGCTGCCGAACGGGCTCTCTTCACCCCCCGCGCCATAGGAATCGGAAGGAGACCCGGTGGTGTCTCGCGGTGCCTCGCGGCGGCCTGCGGACGGCCCGGTCTGTGGCTGGCCGCGCCGGGCCGCGGCACGTCCGCCGCCCTGCGGCTGCGGCGGTTTGCGACGGTGCTCGCTCATCGAACGATTACTCCTCGGGCAGGCGCACCTTTGCGCGCCTGGAAACGGCGGCTGGTTTCCGGTCCCCCCGAAGTACGGATGCGGTCGATCGTGCATTCACCCGTACTGCACCAAAGACGTTGACGTTCTCAGACGTCACTCGGTTCCCGGTGGTGTCCATGCCGCACAGACTACGCACCGCCAAAACCCACCTAGCACCGAAGTTCACCCCAAATCAGGCAACTTGCTTCGTATGAATCAGTGATGTGACGCCGTTCACTCCGCTCCCTCTTGTCGCATCCTCGGGGTCGTTCTATCGTGCTGATGTATCGAGTCGATACATCAGCACGGCATAAAGACCGTGCCGACGAGGCAGCGACAGGGAGGAGGCGACGATGAGCCGGCGTTCCGGGATCCTCGAGTTCGCCGTACTCGGCCTGCTCCGCGAGTCCCCGATGCACGGCTATGAGCTGCGCAAACGACTCAACACGTCACTGGGTGTGTTCCGTGCCTTCAGCTACGGAACCCTCTACCCCTGCCTCAAGACGCTGGTCGCCAACGGCTGGTTGATCGAGGAATCAGGATCCACGCCCGAAGACGCCCTGACGGCAACGCTCGCAGGACGTCGCGCCAAGATCGTCTATCGATTGACGGCCGAAGGTAAGGATCACTTCGAGGAACTTCTCGCGCAGACGGGACCCGACGCGTACGAGGACGAGCACTTCGCCGCTCGCTTCGCCTTCTTCGGGCAGACGTCACGCGACGTACGCATGCGCGTGCTGGAGGGCCGCCGCAGCCGTCTGGAGGAGCGCCTCGAGAAGATGCGCGCCTCGCTGGCGCGCACCCGGGAGCGCCTCGACGACTACACGCTTGAGCTCCAGCGCCACGGAATGGAGTCCGTGGAGCGCGAAGTGCGCTGGCTGAACGAGCTCATCGAGAGCGAGCGGGCCGGACGGGACGTCAAACGTCTCGCCACCGACGGCTCCGCTCAGCAGGACAACACATCTGGAGAGACGGGCGGCCTGCCCCGGCACCGGGACAGCACCCGGCCGGATCCGTCCGACGACACCGCCACGTGAGGCCCATTCGGGGTTTCACCGATATACACAGGGAGCAACCGGAATGGGTTCGGTTCGCGTAGCCATCGTCGGCGTAGGCAACTGCGCCGCCTCGCTGGTTCAGGGCGTCGAGTACTACAAGGACGCCGACCCGGCGGCCAAGGTACCCGGCCTGATGCACGTCCAGTTCGGCGACTACCACGTCGGTGACGTCGAGTTCGTCGCCGCGTTCGACGTCGACGCGAAGAAGGTCGGCCTCGACCTCTCCGACGCCATCGGTGCCAGCGAGAACAACACCATCAAGATCTGCGACGTCCCGAGCAAGGGCGTCACGGTCCAGCGCGGTCCCACCCTGGACGGTCTCGGTAAGTACTACCGCATGACCATCGAGGAGTCCGCCGAGACCCCGGTCGACGTGGTCCAGGTCCTGAAGGACAAGCAGGTCGACGTCCTCATCTGCTACCTGCCCGTCGGTTCCGAGGACGCGGCGAAGTTCTACGCCCAGTGCGCCATCGACGCCAAGGTCGCCTTCGTCAACGCCCTCCCGGTCTTCATCGCCGGCACCAAGGAGTGGGCGGACAAGTTCACCGAGGCCGGCGTCCCGATCGTCGGCGACGACATCAAGTCGCAGGTCGGCGCGACCATCACGCACCGTGTGATGGCGAAGCTGTTCGAGGACCGCGGTGTCCGTCTTGAGCGCACCATGCAGCTCAACGTCGGCGGCAACATGGACTTCAAGAACATGCTGGAGCGCGACCGCCTCGAGTCCAAGAAGATCTCGAAGACGCAGGCCGTCACCTCGCAGATCCCCGACCGCGACATGGGCGAGAAGAACGTCCACATCGGTCCCTCGGACTACGTGGCCTGGCTCGACGACCGCAAGTGGGCGTACGTCCGCCTCGAGGGCCGTGCCTTCGGCGACGTCCCGCTGAACCTGGAGTACAAGCTCGAGGTCTGGGACTCCCCGAACTCGGCCGGTGTCATCATCGACGCCCTGCGCGCCGCGAAGATCGCCAAGGACCGCGGTATCGGCGGCCCGATCCTCTCCGCGTCGAGCTACTTCATGAAGTCCCCGCCGGTCCAGTACTTCGACGACGAGGCCTTCGCCAACGTCGAGAAGTTCATCAAGGGCGAGGTCGAGCGCTAAAGCACAGTTTCGTGCTTGCTGTTGAGGGTCCCCGGGCTTATTGCCCGGGGGCCCTCCTCGTATGTGAGGCTGTGCCTCATGGCCGTCGTACGTGACCTGCGCGTTCTCCTGCGCTTCCAGGGATTCAGACGCCTGCTCGGTGTACGGCTGCTGTCCCAGGGCGCCGATGGCGTCTATCAGGTCGCGCTGGCCACCTACGTGGTCTTCTCACCGGAGAAACAGACCTCGGCGGCCTCGATCGCCTCCGCGATGGCGGTGCTGCTCCTCCCGTACTCCCTCATCGGTCCCTTCGCGGGGGTCCTGCTGGACCGCTGGCAGCGTCGGCAGGTTTTTCTGTACGGCAATCTGCTGCGCACCGCGCTGGCGTGCGTGACGGCCGTCCTGATGCTGAGCCAGGTACCCGACTGGCTCTTCTACGTGTCCGCCCTCTCCGTCACCGCGGTCAACCGCTTCGTCCTGGCCGGGTTGTCGGCCGCGCTGCCCCGTGTCGTCGACCCGGACCGTCTGGTGCTGGCCAACTCGCTTTCACCGACCGCCGGAACGCTCGCGGCGACGATGGGCGGAGCTCTCGCGTTCGCCGTACGGCTGGTCTTCGCGGACTCCGACGCGGCGGTGGTCCTCGTAGGAGCGGCGCTGTATCTGTGCGCGGCCCTCGCCTCGCTGCGCATCGCCCCGGAACTCCTCGGGCCCGATCAGGAGCTGGTACACCCCCACTTGGCCACAGCCCTCGCCGGCACCGCACGAGGCCTTGCCGGGGGTGTACGTCACCTTGCGGAGCGCCCACGGCGGGAGGCGGCCTGGGCTCTTCTGACGATGACGCTGATGCGCTTCTGCTACGGCGCCCTGACGGTCATGGTGCTGATGCTCTGCCGCTATGCGTGGGCATCCGGCTCGGAGGACGGGCTCGCGTTCCTGGGACTGGCTGTGGGGGTCTCAGGGGCCGGCTTCTTCGTCGCGGCGGTGGTGACCCCCTGGGCGGCCGGACAACTGGGCCCGGGCCGTTGGATCGCCGTCTGTGCCGGCGCCGCCGCGGTTCTGGTACCCGCCCTCTGCCTCCCGTTCGCCCCCACACCCACACTGGTCGCCGCGTTCATGCTGGGCGTGACCACGCAGGGCGCGAAGATCGCCACGGACACGGTCGTGCAGTCCTCGGTCGACGACGGCTTCCGCGGCCGGATCTTCTCCCTCTACGACGTCATGTTCAACGTCGCTTTCGTCGGAGCGGCCGCAGTAGCCGCCCTGATGCTGCCTCCTGACGGACGGTCGGTTCCCCTCGTCATGACCGTGGCCGTGGTCTACGCATCCATTGCGGTTGCTATGGCCCGCTTTGAACTTCAGTAAGTGTCACATCAGTGCCACAGAGCCATTTCTGGCCACTGCGTTGTCATAGGGGCCCGATAGCTTACGTGCGTCTTATTTCATGTCACGCGCATACGTTCCAGGGGGACCCCAGTGACCACTCCGCCGCCTCAGGGCCAGAACCCGTTCGCTCAGGGCCAGCAGCCCTACGGCCAGCAGCCCCCTCAGGCATACCCGCAGCAGCAAGGTATGCCCGGGTTCCCGCAGCAGCCGACCGCCGGTTACGCCCCGGTCCCGCCGCAGCGCCCGAAGCGCGGGTTCAAGCAGTACCTGCGCATCGGCATCGTGATCTGTGCCGTCATAGCCGCCGGCGTGGGCTACCTTGCGAGCCGACACGACCCGGCCTCGGCCAAGGTCGGCGACTGCATGAGCATTGGCAACCCGGACAACGCCACGAGCCCGGACCTGAAGGTCGTGGACTGCGGCAGCTCCAAGGCAAAGTTCAAGGTTGCTCAGAAGAAGAGCGACAACTCTGGCTGCGACCGCACCAAGTACGCCGAGTACACACAGACGGGTAGCAGCGACTTCACCCTCTGCCTGTCGGAGTACTCCGCCAAGTAGGACTCGCCTGCGACGCGGAGGGGCGGTGTTTCACGTGAAACACCGCCCCTCCGCGTCTCCCGGGGTCATGTTTCACGTGAAACATGACCGGTCTTCCACGCCTCAGCCCTGCTCGGCCCACCACTCCTTGAGTGCCGCCACCGCTGCGTCGTTCTCCATCGGGCCGTTCTCCAGGCGCAGCTCCAGCAGGAACTTGTACGCCTGGCCGATCGCGGGGCCCGGACCGATGCCCAGGGTCTCCATGATCTGGTTGCCGTCGAGGTCGGGCCGGATCGCGTCAAGTTCTTCCTGCTCCTTGAGCTGGGCGATGCGATCCTCCAGCCCGTCGTAGGCGCGGGAGAGCGCGGCCGCCTTGCGCTTGTTGCGCGTGGTGCAGTCGGAGCGGGTCAACTTGTGGAGCCGGTCGAGGAGCGGGCCCGCGTCACGGACGTAGCGACGGACGGCGGAGTCCGTCCACTCTCCGGTGCCGTACCCGTGGAAGCGCAGATGCAGTTCGACCAGACGTGAGACATCCTTCACGAGGTCGTTCGAGTATTTGAGCGCCGCCATCCGCTTCTTGGTCATCTTCGCGCCCACCATCTCGTGGTGGTGGAACGAGACCCGCCCGTCCTGCTCGAAGCGACGCGTTCGCGGCTTGCCGATGTCGTGGAGCAGCGCGGCGAGCCTGAGAACCAGATCAGGCCCGTCCTCCTCCAACGCCATCGCCTGTTCCAGAACGATCAGCGTGTGTTCGTAGACGTCCTTGTGCCGGTGGTGCTCGTCGCTCTCCAGCCGCAGCGCGGGAAGCTCGGGGAGCACATGGTCGGCGAGCCCGGTGTCGACGAGCAGCGTCAGGCCCTTACGCGGGTGGGCGGACTGGATCAGCTTGTTCAGCTCGTCCCGAACCCGCTCCGCCGAGACGATCTCGATACGCCCGGCCATGTCCTTCATGGCGGCGACGACCTCGGATGCCACCTCGAAGTCGAGCTGCGCGGCGAACCGTGCGGCGCGCATCATCCTCAGCGGATCGTCGGAGAAGGACGCCTCCGGGGTGCCCGGGGTACGCAGAACGTGAGCGGCCAGGTCGTCCAGACCGCCGTACGGGTCGATGAACTCCTTCTCCGGCAGCGCGACGGCCATCGCGTTCACCGTGAAGTCGCGACGCACGAGGTCTTCCTCGATGGAGTCGCCGTAGGACACCTCCGGCTTGCGCGAGGTCCGGTCGTACGCCTCGGAGCGGTAGGTCGTGATCTCGATCTGGAACGACTGCTCCACATCGCCCACGCGGGCATCCTTCTGCGCCCCCACCGTGCCGAAGGCGATCCCGACCTCCCACACCGCGTCCGCCCAGGGCCGGACGATCTTCAGTACGTCCTCGGGTCGGGCGTCCGTCGTGAAGTCCAGGTCATTGCCGAGCCGACCGAGGAGCGCGTCCCGGACCGAGCCGCCGACCAGGGCGAGCGAGAACCCGGCTTCCTGGAAACGGCGGGCAAGCTCGTCGGCGACAGGAGACACCCGCAGCAGTTCACTCACCGCGCGGCGCTGCACCTGGCTCAGGGCACTGGAATTGTCTTCGTTGGCGTTCGGCACAACAGAAAAGGGTACGTGGCCGAGGCCCCGGGAGCGCCCGGATAAATCCCACACCCGTGCCCCACATATTTTCGCGGGCAGAATACGCGTACATACAGGACAGTCGGCACCTTCCCCGATCTTGTGGACCACTCCGCGGCACTTACTCTCAGCGCACCTCGTTACGATGCCTGGACGCACATTCCGACGACCACTGACGACGACGAGGGACGGGCGAGCGCGTGGCCGAGGCGGCAGACTTCCAAGGGACGAGTCCCTCACCTGCCCGCCGGTGGCTCCGGCGCAGCGGTGCACTGCTGGCCGGGGCGCCGCTGCTGGCCGGGCTGCTCCAGCTGCCCTTCAGCACGCCCTCTGAGGCCGCGGAGAAGGCCGCCGTCGCCGCTGCCACAGGGTCGTCCGGCCCAGTTGACGTCAGCCTCGACTCACTGAGCCCCAGCGCCCCCACCGACGGCGACACGATCACGGTCTCGGGTTCGGTCACCAACACCAGCAAGCAGACGGTCACGGACGCCCATGTCGGCATCCGCGTGGGACCTTCCCTGAACACCCGCTCCGCCATCGACACCGCCGCGAGGCGCACCAGCTTCCAGCCGGGCCTCGACGCGCTGGAGGTCGGGGGCAAGTACGTCGCGAAGGTCACCAAGCTCGCCGCCGGCGGCTCACAGCACTTCAGCATCTCGGTTCCCGTCAAGGACCTCGACCTCGGCTCCGACGGGGTCTACCAGCTCGGCGTATCACTCACGGGCCGGACGACCGCACAGCCGTGGGACCAGGTCCTCGGCATCGAGCGGACGTTCCTGCCCTGGCAGTCCTCCGCGGCGGACACGAAGACGAAGACGACGTACCTCTGGCCGCTCATCTCCACCGTCCACCTCACGGCGGAGACCGGTTCGGACGCCCAGCAGACGCCCGTCTTCAAGAACGACGACCTGGCCAAGGAGATCTCCCCGGGCGGCCGCCTGGACCAGCTCCTGTCGCTGGGCAGCGAGCTCGATATCACCTGGGTCCTCGACCCGGACCTGCTGGCCTCCGTCGACGCGATGAGGGGCGGTTACCGGATCCAGCAGGACAACCGCACGACCATCGCCGGGAAGAACCAGGCGGTGGCCAACGCCTGGCTCGACAAGCTGGAGAAGACGGTCCGGGACCAGAGCGTCGTCGCGCTCCCCTTCGCCGACCCCGACCTCGCGTCGCTGGCGCACCGCGGCAAGGACGTCACCGGTTCCCTGAGCCACCTCAAGGACGCCACCGATGTGGCGACCAAGACGGTGGAGACGATCGTCCATGTGAAGCCGAGCACGGAGTTCGCCTGGCCGGTGGACGGTGCGGTGGACCCGTCGATCATCAAGGTGGCCACGTCGGCCGGCGCGGACAAGGTGATCGCCCGCAGCGACAGCCTGCGCGAGACCGGCGGCCTGTCCTACACGCCCAGCGCCGCCCGCCCCATCGGCGGCGGAACCACGGCGGTGGTCGCGGACGAGCGGCTGTCGACCGCGTTCCAGGGCGACATGCTGAAGGCGGACGCCTCGACGCTCGCCGTCCAGAAGTTCCTCGCGCAGAGCCTGATGATCAACCTCCAGGAGCCGAAGAACGAGCGCAGCATCGTCGTCGCTCCGCAGCGCATGCCCACGGCGAGCCAGGCGCAGTCCATGGCCGAGGCCCTGCGGGCGCTCCAGCAGGGGAACTGGTCGCAGTCCCAGGGGCTGACCGAGGCCGCCAAGGCCAAGCCGGACCCCGGCGCCACCACGAAGGTGCCCTCCACCTCCTCGTACCCGTCGGCGCTGCGCAAGCGGGAGCTGCCGCGCTCGGCGTTCGAGAGGATCCAGGCGACCCAGGCCAAGCTCGACAAGTTCCGGATGATCCTGACCGACGAATCCCGTGTGGTCACCCCGTTCGGGCGGGCCATAGACCGGGGGATGTCTGCGTCCTGGCGCGGTCGGACCACTGAGGCAGCGGCCTTCCGGCAGAGTGTGGAGACGTACCTCGACGGGCTCACGGGCCTGGTGCATCTCATCAAGAAGTCGGACGCGAAGCTCTCCGGGCGCAGCGCCACGATCCCCGTGACCGTCCAGAACAACCTCGTGCAGGGCGTCGGCCATCTGGTGCTGCGCCTCACGTCGCAGCAGCCGACCCGTCTCAAGATCGGCAATGGTCCGTACGACGAGCAGCCGATCCAGGTCGCGGGCGAGCACAGCCAGTCGGTCAAGTTCACGACTTCCACCAAGGCCAACGGCCCGGTGCAGGTCGTCGCCCAGCTGTACACGGAGGACGGGCAGCCGTACGGAGACCCGGTTTCCTTCGAGGTGAAGGTCACCGAGATCACCTCGACGGTGATGCTCGTCATCGGCGGCGGAGTCCTGCTTCTCGTGCTCGCCGGTTTCCGGATGTACACGCAACGTAAGCGTGCTGCCGTCCGGCAGGCCGAGGAGAATGCGGAGAACGGTTCCGAAGCGGGGGGCGAGAGCAAAGACACGGACGGCACCGTGGACACTGACACCACCCAAGACTCCGAGGCCGGTCCCGAACGGGCTTCCGACCCGGAGTCCGGGGCAGACGACCCGGAGCACCCGAGTGACCCAACACCGGACACCGCACCGGAAAGCGCCGACCCGTCCGGCACGGGTGAGAGAGTGGACCGTTGAGCGATGTCGTGGCCGGTGGGCCCGGGGACGATGAGGTGGGGTAACCATGAACGCGCCGTACGACGGTGACCGCGGCCAGGGCGCGGGATCCTCGGGCTACCCCGAGGACCACCCGGACCAGGACGCGGGCCGCTCCGGCTACCCCGAGGGCACGCCGGAGGCCGGTCATATGCAGCCGGGGTCTCCCGCGGACATGTACCTCCAGGACGCCTACGACCAGGATCCCTACCGGGCGCAGGACCTCTCAGCCCAGGACCCGGTGGCGGAGGCGCTCTACGACCGTGCCTCGCACCCTCCGCCGGCGCCCGGAACGTACGCCCCCCAGCAGCCGCTCTACGCCCAGCCGCCCGCCTCGCAGTACGCCCCCGACCCGCGGATGTGGGCCCAGACGCCCCCTCCGGAGCCGGCCGGGCCGACGCGCCACCTGCCGTACGGGGACGACGCCAGGACCACCCAGTACGTGGGGGTGGACGACCTGGTCACCCAGGCCGGCGAGGAGCAGCATGAGCCCGACGCCTTCGCTCACCTCTTCCGCGATCAGCAGCAGGGCGGCGTCCGTCACGCCTACGCCTCCCCCGCGGTCCCGGCACCGGCCCCTGAGCCGGCTCCGGCCCCCGCTCAGCCGCCGGCGGCCGCTCCGGCGAAGTCCGGCGGTCGCGCCTCCGGCTTGCTGAAGTCCAGCGCCGTCATGGCGGCGGGCACGCTGGTGTCCCGTCTCACCGGCTTCGTACGCACCATGATCATCACGGCGGCTCTGGGAGCGGCGACGCTCGGTGACGCCTGGACGGTCGCGTACACCCTGCCGACGATGATCTACATCCTGACCGTCGGCGGCGGACTCAACTCGGTCTTCGTGCCCCAGCTGGTGCGGTCGATGAAGGAGGACGAGGACGGCGGCGAGGCGTACGCCAACCGCCTGCTGACGCTCGTCATGGTCGCCCTCGGTGTGATCGTCACCGCCGCGGTCTTCATCGCGCCGCTGCTGATCCAGCTGATGTCGGACTCCATCGCGAGCAACCCGGCGTCGAACAACGTGGCCGTCTCCTTCGCCCGGTACTGCCTGCCCACGATCTTCTTCATGGGCGTGCACGTGGTCATGGGCCAGATCCTCAACGCCCGCGGGAAGTTCGGCGCGATGATGTGGACCCCGGTCCTGAACAACATCGTCATGATCTTCACGTTCGGCATGTTCCTCTGGGTCTACGGCACCGCGCGGCACTCCGGCATGACGGTGAACAACATCCCGCCGGACGGCATCCGTCTGCTGGGCATCGGCACCCTGCTCGGCCTGGTCGTGCAGGCCACGGCGATGGTTCCGTATCTGCGCGAGGCCGGGTTCCGGTTCCGTCCGCGCTTCGACTGGCGCGGCCACGGTCTCGGCAAGGCCGTCAAGCTCGCCAAGTGGACCGTGCTCTTCGTTCTCGCCAACCAGGCGGGCGTACTCGTCGTCACGCAGCTGGCCACGGCGGCGGGCAAGGCCTCGGGCAAGAGCGGCGCGGGCATCCTGGCCTACGCCAACGCCCAGCTGATCTGGGGCATGCCGCAGGCGATCATCACGGTCTCCGTCATGGCGGCCATGCTTCCGCGGATCTCGCGAGCGGCCCACGACGGTGACCCGGGAGCCGTCCGCGACGACATCTCACAGGGGCTGCGGACCTCGGCGGTGGCGATCGTCCCGGTGGCCTTCATGTTCGTCGCCCTGGGCATCCCCATGTGCACCCTGCTCTTCGGCTCCAGCGGCATCGAGGCCGCCCAGTCCCAGGGCTATGTCCTCATGGCCTTCGCGCTCGGTCTGATCCCGTTCTCGGTGCAGTACGTGGTCCTGCGTGGCTTCTACGCCTACGAAGACACCCGCACCCCGTTCTACAACACGGTCATCGTTGCCGCCGTCAACGCCGCCGCGTCGGCCGTCTGTTACGTGATTCTGCCCGCACAGTGGGCGGTCGTCGGTATGGCCGGCGCGTACGGACTGGCGTACGCCGTGGGCGTCGGAGTGGCCTGGCAGCGCCTGCGCAGGCGGCTGGGGGGCGACCTGGACGGCGCACGCGTGCTGCGCACGTACGCGCGCCTATGCCTGGCCTCCGTCCCTGGCGCCGTGGTGGGCGGCGCCGTAGGCTTCGCGATCACCCGGGCTCTCGGACACGGTGCGATCGGTTCGATCGCGGCGCTCGTCGCCGGATCTGTCGCCCTGCTCGGTGTCTTCTACGTCGCCGCGCGCAAAATGCGCATCGAAGAACTCAACTCAATGGTCGGAATGGTCCGCGGGCGCCTGGGGCGCTGAGTCGGGGGTACGCGCACAACCATCGTCCGTCGCCGTGTGTCGTGCATAGCGCCGGACTGTGGGCACAATTGGTTTCTGCGTCGGACAGCGCGCAATGGATGGGGAGGCAGGGACGACGGTGGCGGAACGGAGCACGGCTGCCGTCGACGTGGCAGACAACAGCGGTGACGAGCCGCTGACCGCCAAGGCGGACCAGACCACGTCCGACGGGGTGGCCCAAAACCGGGAGCAGGAAACGGACAGCGAAGAGGCACAGGGGAGCGGCGGGACCGAGAGTCCCGGAAAGGCCTCACCGCCCGAACTGCACAGTGGTCACAAACTCGCCAGGCGCTACCGCCTCGAAGAGTGCGTCACCCGTCTGGACGGTTTCAGCAGTTGGCGCGCGATGGACGAGAAACTCCGCCGTGCCGTCGGGGTACACCTGCTGCCCGCCGATCATCCTCGGGCCCGCTCGGTACTGGCGGCGGCCCGTTCCTCCGCCCTGCTGGGCGATCCCCGATTCGTCCAGGTCCTGGACGCGGTCGAGGAGAACGATCTCGTCTACGTGGTGCACGAGTGGCTGCCGGACGCCACGGAGCTCACCGCGCTTCTCGCCTCGGGTCCCCTCGAGGTGCACGAGGCCTACCAGATGGTCAGTCAGGTCTCCCAGGCCATGGCCGCCGCGCACCGCGAGGGCCTCGCCCATCTGAAGCTGACCCCGGGCGCCGTGCTCCGCACGTCGTCCGGCCAGTGGCGCATCCGCGGGCTCGCGGTGAACGCGGCGCTGCGCGGCATCAGTTCGGACACCCCGCAGCGCTCCGACACGGAAGCGATCGGCGCACTTCTGTACGCCACCCTCACCCAGCGCTGGCCGTACGAGAACGACGCCTACGGCCTGTCAGGGCTGCCCAAGGGTGTCGGTCTCATCGCACCCGACCAGGTGCGGGCCGGTGTGCACCGCGGCCTGTCGGAGCTCGCCATGCGCGCGCTCGCCAACGACGGTGCGACCGCCTCCCGCCACGAGTCCCCGTGCACCACGCCGGAGGAGCTCGTGAAGGCGATCAGCGAGATGCCCCGCATCCGCCCGCCGGAGCCCGCGTTCACCGCCCCGCCCGAGTACCAGCGCACGACGTACCAGCAGGGCACGTACGGCCGCCAGTCGCCGCGTCCGGGCGTCGCCCAGCCCGTGCCGGCTCCGCCGCCCCCGCTGCAGAGCCGTACCGGCACAGCCCTGAAGTGGGCCGTCTCGGCTCTGCTCATCGCCGCGCTGGGCCTCGGTAGTTGGCAGCTGGCGGACGCGCTGATGGACCACCGCAAGTCCGACGACACCAAGAAGACCCAGACGACGAACGGCAACGAAAAGAGCGGCGACCAGACCAAGCCGGTCAAGCCGATCTCCATCAAGGATGCGCAGGAGTACGTGGTCGAAGGCTCCGCCCAGGCAGCTGGAGACGTGGGCAAGACCTTCGACGGCAACAGCACCACGTTCTGGCGAACAAAGCGGTACAACGCCGGACCGAAGCTGGCGCCGTACAAGCCCGGCGTGGGCATCGTCTACGACCTGGGCTCGGCGCAGGCGCTCTCGGCCGCCTCGATAGGACTTCGCTATACGGGGAACCACACCACGATCCACCTGTACGCCGCCGACTCGCTGTCGCCCACGACATCCGTCGACGGGATGAAGGAGATCGGCACCGCCACAACGAGCGGCACCACCCTGGATGTGAAGGCGTCGAAGTCGGTGAAAACGCAGTACGTGCTGCTGTGGATCACTGATGTGCCGAATGCTCCCAGCGACGGTTACAGCGGCGCCGGCTACAAGCAGGCCATCACGGATGTGAAGTTCACAGGCTGACGCTCGTCGACGGAGGGGAGGGGTCCGATGGCCGATGAAGCCGCGTACGGCGAAGCAAGCGATCAGGACCTCCTGGCCCGCCATGTCGAGGGCGATCCTGACGCCTTCGGTGAGCTTGTACGGCGCCATCGCGACCGCCTGTGGGCGGTGGCCCTGCGGACGCTGGGAGACCGCGAGGAGGCCGCTGACGCGGTCCAGGACGCACTCGTCTCGGCCTACCGGGCCGCCCATACCTTCCGGGGCCAGTCGGCCGTCACGACCTGGCTGCACCGCATCACGGTGAACGCCTGCCTGGACCGAGCCCGCAAGGCGGCTTCCAGAAGGACGTCCCCCGTCGATGACACCCAGCGCCTGGAGCAGCTCCTCGAACCGCACGAGTCCGCCTCCGCTCCGGCCGAACGCAATGACCTCCACCGCGAGCTCATCGGCGCGCTGGGCACTCTCCCGGCCGACCAGCGCGCCGCTCTCGTCCTGGTGGACATGCAGGGCTACCCCGTGGCCGAGGCGGCCCGCATCCTCGATGTCCCGACCGGCACGGTGAAGAGCCGCTGTGCGCGCGGCAGAGCCAGACTGGTTCCCCTGCTCACCCATCTCCGCACGGAGAACTCGGGTGACGAGGAGACCAAGAAGTCGGGCGGCGGACGGAACCGGACGCAGGGGACATCCGTCCCACCCGCAGCGGGACCGCAGGAGTCGGAACCCCGTGACTCGGGGCCGAGCGATTCAGCTGCTGTGAAGGGCGGAGGTGGGCGAGCGTGACATCCACGACGGACAAGGCCGGGCACCCGGACGTCGCGGAAATCTCCGACCTCACCGAGGGTCTGCTCTCGCCATCCCGTACCGAGGACGTACGACAGCACCTCGATGGATGCGCGCTCTGCGCCGATGTCTACGACTCCCTGGAGGAGATCCGCGGTCTGCTCGGCACCCTGCCGGGGCCCCCGCGCATGCCCGACGATGTCGCCGGACGCATCGATGCCGCCCTGGCCGCGGAAGCACTGCTGAGTTCCGCACCTCCCGATGAGGCATCTGCCGCAGACAACGACCGCATTCATGTTTCACGTGAAACGTCGCCTGCCGGCGGCCCTTCCGGACATTCTCGTGCGGCCACCGGACCCGGTCGCCCTCATCGAGCGCGTCGTGGGCGCCACAGGACGGTCCTCCTCACCACCGCCTTCGCGGCCGCCGCCTTGGGGCTGGGCGCGATCCTCGTGCAGTCGTTGGGCGACGACGGCTCCGGCAAGACCTCCCAGACGGCGACCCAGCAGGAGTCGGGTTCACGGAACGCCTTCTCCGAAACGACGCTGAAGAGCGAGGTCTCGGACCTTCTCGCGAAGAACAAGAAGTCGGATGACAGCTCGGCCAGTGCGAAGCCCTGGGGTGTCGAGTCACACGACGCCGGAACCGACTCGGGCGGGGTCAAGACCTTGATCACCCCCACACCCGCCGTTCCCCAGTGTGTCGAACAGGGGACCGGAGACCCGGGAGTACTCCTCGCCGCCAAGGAAGGCACGTACAAGGGGACCGGCGTCTATCTCCTCGTGGTGTCCGATGTCTCCGACAAGGCGAAGGTCACGGCCTACATCGTCGACTCCTCCTGTGGGAAGCAGGCCACTCCGTCGCCCGGCAAGCTACTGCTGTCGCGGTCGTACGCGCGGTCCTGAACGCGTCAGCTTCAGGTTTCTGGGCAACATCACCGGCACCTCCCCCTGCGTCTCGCTCGCACGCACTGACGCTTCGAAGCACAGTGGTGTGCTGCCCGGACGTCGCTTGGCATCTCCGTCCGACACCCGGTCTCCGTGTGCCCTGACACAGCGGGAATTGAAGCCCCTTAGGATCCGTTGGGTGGGGTGAGAGTACTGAGAGATGCTCCCACCGGTACGTAGCAGTCTCCAGAGACGAGGAATCAAGCCGTGAGCGACGTCCGTAACGTGATCATCATCGGGTCTGGGCCCGCCGGCTACACGGCGGCGCTCTACACCGCGCGCGCGTCGCTGAAGCCGCTGGTCTTCGAAGGCGCCGTCACCGCAGGCGGTGCGCTGATGAACACCACCGAGGTGGAGAACTTCCCCGGCTTCCAGGACGGCGTCATGGGCCCCGAGCTCATGGACAACATGCGCGCCCAGGCCGAGCGCTTCGGCGCCGAGCTGGTCCCGGACGATGTCGTCGCCGTCGACCTGACGGGCGAGATCAAGACCGTCACCGACACCGCCGGCACGGTGCACCGCGCCAAGGCCGTGATCATCACGACGGGCTCGCAGCACCGCAAGCTCGGCCTGCCCAACGAGGACACGCTCTCCGGACGTGGCGTCTCGTGGTGCGCGACCTGTGACGGCTTCTTCTTCAAGGACCACGACATCGCCGTGATCGGCGGTGGCGACACCGCGATGGAGGAGGCCACCTTCCTCTCGCGCTTCGCCAAGTCCGTGACCATCGTCCACCGCCGGGACAGCCTCCGCGCATCCAAGGCGATGCAGGAGCGTGCCTTCGCCGACCCGAAGATCAAGTTCATCTGGGACAGCGAGATCGCCGAGATTAAGGGTGACCCGAAGCTGGCCGGTCTGACGCTGCGCAACCTCAAGACCGGAGAGACGTCGGAGCTGCCGGTGACCGGTCTGTTCATCGCGATCGGTCACGACCCGCGCACCGAGCTCTTCAAGGGCCAGCTCGACCTGGACGGCGAGGGCTACCTGAAGGTCGCCGCGCCTTCGACGCGCACGAACCTGACCGGTGTCTTCGGCGCCGGTGACGTCGTCGACCACACGTACCGCCAGGCGATCACCGCGGCCGGTACCGGCTGTTCCGCCGCCCTCGACGCCGAGCGCTACCTCGCCGCCCTTGCGGACAGCGAGACCGCCGCCGCGGCCGCCACCGTCTGATCCCCCGTCCGCCCCACCGCACCAACAAGTTAAGGAGCCCGCCGTGGCCGGCACCCTCAAGAACGTGACCGACGACTCCTTCGAGCAGGACGTCCTCAAGAGCGAAAAGCCCGTCCTGGTGGACTTCTGGGCCGCCTGGTGCGGTCCCTGCCGTCAGATCGCCCCGTCGCTGGAGGCGATCGCCGCCGAGTACGGCGACAAGATCGAGATCGTCAAGCTCAACATCGACGAGAACCCGGACACGGCCGCCAAGTACGGCGTCATGTCGATCCCGACCCTGAACGTCTATCAGGGTGGCGAGGTCGCCAAGACCATCGTCGGTGCGAAGCCGAAGGCCGCGATCGTGCGCGACCTCGAGGACTTCATCACCGAGTAGTCGATGGCGGCCGCACGCGCGGCGTGTGTTTCACGTGAAACACGAATGGGCCAGCCCGTTGGGGCTGGCCCATTCGCTTTGCCTGGGGACGCCTGTCGCAGATGCACGAGTGCGATCAGCCGGGGCCGTCACAGAGGACGAAGCGCAGGCTCCTTCTGTACCGCTCCGAGGAGACGGTCCAGCGCCATCTCGACGTCTTCCTTCCAGGACAGCGTCGTCCGCAGTTCCAGCCTCAGACGGGGGTATCTGGGGTGAGGACGCACGGTCTTGAAGCCCACCGCGAGCAGATGGTCGGCGGGGAGCACACAGGCGGGTTCCTTCCAGCGGGCGTCACCGAAGGCCTCGATCGCCTTGAATCCCCGACGGAGCAGATCTTTGGCCACCGTCTGGACCATCACCCGGCCCAGGCCCTGCCCCTGATAGCCCGGCATGATGAACGAGGTCATGAGCTGAACCGCGTCCGGTGCCACGGGGCTTGTGGGGAACGCCGTGGAGCGGGGGACATAGGCGGGCGGCGCGTAGAGCACGAACCCCACCGGTACATCGTCCACGTAGGCAACCCGGCCGCAGGACCCCCAATCCAGCAGAACCGAGGAGATCCACGCTTCCTTCTCCAGCGCGGGTGTGCCTGCCTTTACCGCGGCTTCACTGCTGACGGGGTCCAGTTCCCAGAAGACACAAGCGCGACAGCGCTTGGGAAGGTCCGGAAGGTTGTCCAGCGTGAGCGGTACGAGCCGACGCCCCATGAAGGATGTTCCTCGCTTCCTTCGCCCGCGGCGTCACGGGCGGCTGTCAGATGGCTCCGCTCTCTGAGCAGGCTGCCGACGAATCCGCCGACCGCTCCCAGGCCCAGACCTGCGGTCACCAGTCCGGTACGGCTCACGGTTTGCACGGCCCCCGCCTCCCCGATGAAGGTGCTGCCAGGTGGATGCGCCATACCCAATCGCATCGTATCCACGATGCGATTCCATCGATACCGCCAGACAGCAAAGAGCGGACCGTGTTCCGGTACACACCGGACACGGCCCGCTCTCCTGGTGGACCGATTGGACATCGATCGGCCAGGAGGCCGACTCAGTCTTCCGTGTCGTCGGAGTCGTCGTCCAGAAGGCTCTTTTGAAGGACCGGTCCCTCGCCCGGGGCGAGAGAACCGAGGATGCGCTCAAGGTCCTCCATCGAAGCGAACTCGACAGTGATCTTGCCCTTCTTCTGCCCCAGGTCGACCTTCACGCGTGTCTCGAAGCGGTCCGAGAGACGCGTCGCCAGATCGCTCAGCGCCGGAGAGACCCGGCTGCCGGCCCGCGGCCCCTTGGAACGCTGAGCCGTCTGCGGACGCGACCCCATGAGGGTGACGATCTCCTCCACGGCGCGCACCGAGAGTCCCTCAGCGACGATGCGGTGAGCCAGGCGGTCCTGCTCCTCCGAGTCGTCGACAGCGAGGAGCGCCCGCGCATGCCCCGCGGAGAGAACCCCGGCGGCCACACGGCGCTGAACGGACGGCGAGAGCTTCAGCAGACGCAGGGTGTTGGAGACCTGCGGACGCGACCGTCCGATCCGGTCCGCCAGCTGGTCGTGCGTGCAGTTGAAGTCCTTGAGCAGCTGGTCGTAGGCGGCCGCCTCTTCCAGCGGGTTCAGCTGAGCCCTGTGGAGGTTCTCAAGGAGCGCGTCCAGGAGAAGCTTCTCGTCGTCCGTGGCCCGCACGATCGCGGGAATGGCCTCGAGGCCCGCCTCGCGGCAGGCACGGAAGCGGCGCTCTCCCATGATGAGCTCGTAGCGCGTCGGACCCACCTGGCGTACGACGACGGGCTGAAGAAGCCCGACCTCCTTGATGGAGGTGACGAGTTCGGAGAGAGCGTCCTCGTCGAAGACCTCACGCGGCTGGCGCGGGTTCGGCGTGATGAAGTCGAGGGGCAGTTCGGCGAAGTGAGCACCGACAGGCGCCTCAAGCGTCTCCAGGGCTCCGCTCGACGACAGCTCCTCCGTTTCATGTGAAACAGGCGGCAGCGTGGTCACCTTTGCCGCCGCCACCCCGCGCTCCGCTGTGAGTACGGGTCCAGCAGCCGGCGAGGAGGATGCCCCGCTCGCCGAAACACCCGGACGCTCACCTGTCGGAGCCGCGGGGATCAGTGCGCCAAGGCCCCGCCCCAGACCCCGTCGTCGCTCGCTCACTGGATCCCCTCCACCATGTTCTGATCGTTCTGTCCGCCCACATGGGCATGTTGCGCGTCGTACGCCATTCCGACTCCTCGGAGGGCGATTTCGCGCGCGGCCTCAAGATACGAGAGAGCGCCGCTCGAACCCGGATCGTAGGTCAGAACCGTCTGCCCATAGCTTGGAGCCTCCGAAATACGGACCGAGCGCGGAATGCTCGTCCGCAGCACCTCCTCGCCGAAGTGGCTGCGCACCTCCTCCGCGACCTGGGACGCGAGGCGCGTCCGGCCGTCGTACATGGTGAGCAGAATCGTCGAGACATGGAGGTCGGGATTGAGGTGCCCTCGGACCAGATCGACGTTGCGCAGGAGCTGTCCCAGGCCTTCCAGCGCGTAGTACTCGCACTGGATGGGGATGAGGACTTCCGCGCCGGCGACCAGCGCGTTGACTGTCAGCAGACCGAGCGACGGCGGGCAGTCGATGAGGATGTAGTCCAGCGGCTGCTCGTACGCCAGGATCGCCCGCTCCAGCCGACTCTCACGGGCCACCAGTGACACCAGCTCGATCTCCGCACCGGCGAGATCGATCGTGGCGGGGGCACAGAAGAGACCCTCGACATCAGGGACCGGCTGAACGACTTCGGAGAGCGGCTTGCTGTCGATCAGCACGTCATAGATCGACGGGACCTCGGCGTGGTGGTCGATGCCCAGCGCGGTGGAGGCATTGCCCTGAGGGTCGAGGTCGATCACCAGGACCCGGCCACCGTGCAGGGCAAGCGAGGCGGCAAGGTTGACCGTGGTCGTGGTCTTACCCACCCCACCCTTCTGGTTGGCGACCACCATGACTCGGGTCTGCTCGGGCCGTGGAAGGCCCTCACCGGCGCGACCTAGCGCCTCCACAGCCAGTTGGGCAGCACGACCGATGGGAGTGTCGTCCATTGGGGGTGGTGTTTCACGTGAAACATCCTCCCCCATCGACTCGGTACGGGGACCGGGGACCGGATCGGTCATCGGTCCCGCGATGTTGGCGTCGGACCGCAAGGATTCACTCTCCTCGACTTCAGGCTCGCAATGAACAGAGCCTCCCATGCCATCGGGGTCGTGAACCAGCGAGGCCCGTGGTTCTGTGGAGAAATCCACCTCTGTGGACAACTCCACACCCTCTCTGAGTGAACCGAGAGGCCTCCGGTCGCGAGGTTCGGCCGCAGCGCGGCCACGACTGATGATGCCGTGCAACAGTGAGCGACGTTTCACGTGAAACACGATGCCCAGCCACTCGGGCCATCAGGGCGCGACACTCCGATACATATGGGTTTGGAAGCTTTTGTGGAGTACGTCCTACCGTCAGGGCTGATCAAGCGGGAGTGACAAATAACTCCCGGTCCTGAACAGAGAAACTCCCGGCCCCGTCGTGCGGGAACCGGGAGTAGCGATACTCACATCGTCCAGGATCAGCGTCGGCGACGCGTCCGGCCCGTCCGGGCGGCCTTGGCCCGCTTCGCCGCGAAGCGCACACCGCCCGGGCTCTCGCCCACCTCCACCCGCACCACGGTGGACAGCGGATCCACGATGCCCTCACCGACATGCAGGATGGATGTCTCGACGGCGCCGAGCTTGCTCAGCGCCGTGGCAGAGGCCTTCAGCTCCTCCTCGGCGGTGTCGCCCTTGAGTGCCAGCATTTCCCCGTACGGACGCAGCAGGGGGATGCCCCAGGCCGCCAGCCGGTCGAGCGGGGCAACCGCCCTGGCGGTCACCACGTGAACCGGCTGCACCTTCCCCATGACCTCCTCGGCACGGCCGCGCACCACGGTCACATGGTCGAGGCCGAGCAGTTCCACAACCTCGGTGAGGAAGGTGGTCCGGCGCAGCAGGGGCTCAAGCAGCGTGATCTTGAGGTCCTCCCGGACGAGAGCCAGCGGGATGCCGGGCAGCCCCGCACCGGAACCGACGTCGCACACGGTCACGCCCTCGGGCACGACCTCGGAGAGCACCGCGCAGTTCAGCAGGTGCCGTTCCCACAGCCGGGGCACTTCACGGGGGCCGATCAGCCCGCGCTGCACTCCCGCCTCGGCCAGCAGTTCCGCGTACCGGACCGCGTCCGCGAAGCGATCACCGAATACCTCGCGCGCCTGCTCGGGCGCGGGGGGAAGCTCCGCTGCCTCCGTCACGGGGGACCGTCCTTCCGTACTGCTTAAGCGCACTGAGCGCTGATCACCAGGACTATCAGGCTGACAAAATTCGGCCCCGCCTGCGCAACAGACGGGGCCGAAGGAACGTACGTACCGATCAGGCGGGGAGCACGACGACGAAGCGCTGCGGCTCCTCGCCCTCGGACTCGCTGCGCAGGCCCGCGGCCTTGACCGCGTCGTGCACCACCTTGCGCTCGAAGGGCGTCATCGGGTCCATCTTCACCGGCTCACCGGAGCTCTTGACCTCGGCGGCCGCCTTGGCACCCAGCTCGGAGAGCTCCTCGCGCTTCTTGGCACGGAACCCCGCGATGTCCAGCATCAGCCGGCTGCGGTCCCCGGTCTCCCGGTGCACGGCCAGGCGCGTGAGCTCCTGGAGCGCCTCCAGCACCTCGCCGTCCCGGCCGACCAGCTTGTTCAGGTCTCGGCCGCCCGAGTCGCTGATGATCGAGACAGCGGCGCGGTCGGCCTCGACGTCCATGTCGATGTCACCGTCGAGATCGGCGATGTCGAGCAGACCCTCGAGGTAGTCCGCCGCGATCTCGCCTTCCTGCTCCAGGCGGGTCAGGGTGTCGCCCTCAGCGGCGGCGGAGGTGGTGCCTTCCGTCACGGGATGGACTCCTTCTTACTTCTTGGACGGGGACTTGGGCCGCTGCGGGCCCTTGCGCTGTCCGGACTGGGCCTTGCTGCGGGTACCGGCGCCGGGCTTGTTACCGCTTCCGGGGGCCGGCTTTGCGGCGGAGGGCTTGGCATCCTGCGGCTCGTCGGACTTGCTCAGCGAGGTCTTCGGCTCCGACTCGTCCGCCGGCGCGCTGCTGGACCCCGCGCCCGACTGGCGCTGCGACTTGGACTGCCGCTTCGGCTGCTGACGCTTGGGAGCGGCAGCCGCGGTGGTCGTCGTGGTGCCGTCCTCGGACTCGATGACCGTCGCGTTCTCGCCCGTCACCACGAGGCCGTCGGGCTGGGCCACGAGGCCCGCCTTGGTCAGGCCGTTGATGAACTTGCGCTCGAACTCGTTGCGGTCGCGGCCCTTGGCGACGATGGCCTTGACGATGGCCTTCTCGCTGCGGCGGCGCGTCTTGCCGTGGTTCGTGACGTGCTTCTGCAGGCGCTCCAGGTAAGCGGCCTGAGCCTTCGAACCCGGGGTCGGGTTGTTGCGGATGACGTACATCTGCTGGCCCATGGTCCACACGTTGGTGGTCAGCCAGTAGATGAGGACACCGACGGGGAACCGGATGCCGAAGAAGGCGAACATCACCGGGAAGACGTACATCAGCATCTTCTGCTGCTGCATGAAGGGCGTCTTCACCGTGGTGTCGACGTTCTTCGTCATCAGCTGACGCTGGGTGTAGAACTGCGAGCCCGACATCAGCACGATCATGATCGCGGTGACGACACGGACATCGGTCAGCGTGGCGCCGAGCTGGGCGACCGTCTCGGCGCTGTCCGTGAACTTCGCCGCGAGCGGGGCACCGAAGATGTGTGCCTTACGGGCACTGGCGAGCAGCTGATCGTCGAGGACGCCGATCGTCTTGCCCGTCGCAATGCCGTTGAGCACGTGGTACAGGGCGAAGAAGAACGGCGACTGCGCCAGGATGGGAAGGCACGAGGAGAGCGGGTTGGTACCCGTCTCCTTGTACAGCTTCATCATCTCTTCGGACTGGCGCTGCTTGTCGTTCTTGTAGCGCTCCTGGATCTTCTTCATCTCGGGCTGCAGCGTCTGCATGGCCCGGGTGGCCTTGATCTGCTTCACAAAGAGCGGGATCAGGCAGATACGGATCAGGACCACCAGGGACACGATGGACAAGCCCCAGGCCCAGCCCGTGTCGGGACCGAAAATCTTCCCGTACACGGCATGGAACTGGACGATGACCCAGGAAACGGGTGTCGTGATGAAGCTGAAAAGACTGGCAATCGTGTCCACTAATCAGGCTCCTTGAGCATGGGACGGGGTCTCGGCGGCCGGGCCCGGGGCAGTGGTGTCCCCGGTGGCCGGTTCGGCGGCGGAGGTCCCGCCCTTGCGTGCACGCCAGGCGTTACGCAGCAATTCGTGCCACCGCGGACGCTTGCGTTGCGGAACATGGTCCACACCGCCCAGCGACCACGGATTGCACCGGAGGATGCGCCAGGCGGTAAGTGCCGTTCCCTTGAGCGCACCGTGCCGGTCGATGGCTGTGTAGCCGTAGCGGGAGCACGACGGGTAGTACTTGCAGACCGGCCCGAGCAACGGGCTGATCGTCCACTGGTAGAGCTTGATGAGAGCAAGCAGTGGGTACTTCATCGCGCGCCCCCTCCCAGCAACCGCTGCAGGGCGGCATCCAGGTCTCGGGCCAGCTGTTCATGGTCGGCGTCACCCGCACCGGGCAGCGCTCGTACGACTACCAGGCTACCGGGGGGCAACAGGGCGACTCGGTCGCGCATCAGATGGCGAAGCCTGCGCTTCACCTTGTTGCGAACGACCGCTCCGCCCACGGCTTTGCTCACGACGAAACCCGCACGCGTCGAGGGAGCGCTCTCCCCAGGCGCGTGCGGGTCCGGTGCACCGCTACGTAGATGGACGACGAGAAGCGGGCGTCCGGCCCGGCGTCCTCGGCGTACCGCGGTCGCGAAGTCTTCGCGCCGCCTCAGCCGATGCTCGGTAGGCAGCACGAGATCATGACCTGTAAGTAATCAGGCGGACAGGCTGGCGCGACCCTTGCCACGGCGGTTCGCGAGAATCGCGCGGCCGGCACGGGTGCGCATCCGCAGGCGGAAGCCGTGGGTCTTGGCGCGACGACGGTTGTTCGGCTGGAAGGTGCGCTTGCTCACTAGGGGGCTCCAGAAAGAATCGGTGGTGGCGGGGTGCCGCCCTGGCTGTCACCGTGCGCCCACGAGGAAACTCGCATTACGCCCGAGTGCACCGCTTCCCGATCACTCTTCGCGATCTGTGCCCATCGGAGGCAGGCGGCAGCAGCCATCGACAACTCGACCTGGTTACGGTACGCGCGGCTGCGCCATCCGGTCAAACCAGTCCCTGACAGGAGACACTATCCACAGGCTGGGGACAACAACTTGAACCGCACCGGTCGCCCTGACTACCGTGACTGGACTCCGATTCGTTCCCTTCTCACCGCCCCAGCGGTTTTGTTCCCCCCGCCCCAAGCGACTGATCTTCCCAACCTGTTCCCAGAACCACACGTTCGTGGGACCCGTGAGAGAGCGTGCCCCGTGGCTGACGTACCTGCCGATCTTGCCGCAGTGTGGCCACGCGTACTGGAACAACTTCTGGGCGAGGGCCGCGGACAGGGTGTCGAGGCGAAGGACGAGCACTGGATCAAGCGCTGCCAGCCCCTGGCGCTGGTCGCGGACACCGCTCTGCTCGCCGTCCCCAACGAGTTCGCGAAAAACGTACTGGAGGGCCGTCTCGCGCCGATCGTCAGCGAGACGCTGAGCCGCGAGTGCGGCCGCCCCATCCGTATCGCCATCACCGTGGACGACTCCGCCGGCGAGCCCTCCTCGCCCGCCCCGCCCCGCTACGAGGAGCCCGAGCTCCCCACCGGACCGGGCCAGGGCCGTGACTCCTACGAGAACCAGGGACGCGACGACCGCGGCGCCTACGACGGCGCCCAGGGTCGCGACGACCGGGGCGCCTACGAGGGCCAGGGACGGGACGACCGCGGCGCCTACGACGGCCCGGGCCGCGAGGACCGCGGCGGCTACGACGGCGGCGGTCAGGGCCGTGACGACCGGGGCGGCTACGAGCCGCAGGCGCGCGACGACCGCAGTCCGTACGACTCCCGTCGCGACGGGTACGAGGGGTACGGCCGCCACCGCGCCGACGACCACCGCGGCGGCCGCGCCGAACCGCCGCCCGGTGCCCCGGGCGACCAGCTGCCGACCGCCCGTCCCGCGTACCCGGACTACCAGCGCCCGGAGCCGGGCGCCTGGCCCCGCCACTCCCAGGACGACTACGGCTGGCAGCAGCAGCGCCTCGGCTTCCCGGAGCGGGACCCCTACGCCTCGCCGCCTCAGGACTACCGGCCGCAGCCGATGGACCGCTCGCCCTACGAGCAGCAGCGCCAGGACTACGACCAGCGTGCCGACCGCCGCGATCTGCAGGACCCCTCCGGCGCCGGACAGGGACGCAGGGGCGGCCCGTCGCTGCCGTCCTCGGGCGGTGCCCCCGGGTCGAAGGCCGCGCAGCCCGCTCCGGCTTCGGGTCCGGGCGAACCCACCGCGCGGCTGAACCCGAAATACCTCTTCGACACGTTCGTGATCGGCGCCTCAAACCGCTTCGCGCACGCCGCCGCCGTGGCCGTCGCCGAGGCACCGGCGAAGGCGTACAACCCCCTCTTCATCTATGGGGAGTCGGGACTCGGCAAGACGCACCTGCTGCACGCGATCGGGCACTACGCACGCAGCCTCTACCCGGGCACACGGGTGCGGTACGTGAGCTCGGAGGAGTTCACCAACGAGTTCATCAACTCCATCCGCGACGGCAAGGGCGACAGCTTCCGCAAGCGGTACCGGGAGATGGACATCCTGCTCGTCGACGACATCCAGTTCCTCGCGGACAAGGAGTCGACGCAGGAGGAGTTCTTCCACACCTTCAACACGCTGCACAACGCGAACAAGCAGATCGTGCTCTCCAGCGACCGGCCGCCCAAGCAGCTGGTCACACTGGAGGACCGGCTGCGGAACCGTTTCGAGTGGGGGCTGATCACCGACGTCCAGCCGCCCGAGCTGGAGACCCGTATCGCCATCCTTCGCAAGAAGGCGGTGCAGGAACAGCTCAACGCCCCGCCGGAGGTGCTGGAGTTCATCGCGTCCCGGATCTCGCGCAACATTCGCGAGCTGGAGGGCGCGCTGATCCGGGTGACGGCGTTCGCGTCGCTCAACCGGCAGCCGGTGGACCTCGGTCTGACGGAGATCGTCCTCAAGGACCTGATCCCCGGCGGCGAGGACTCGGCACCCGAGATCACCGCGACCGCGATCATGGCGGCCACCGCCGACTACTTCGGGCTCACGGTGGACGACCTGTGCGGGTCCTCGCGCAGCCGCGTCCTGGTGACGGCACGGCAGATCGCCATGTACCTGTGCCGTGAGCTCACCGATCTGTCACTGCCCAAGATCGGCGCTCAGTTCGGCGGCCGCGACCACACGACGGTGATGCACGCCGACCGCAAGATCCGCGCGCTGATGGCCGAACGCCGCTCCATCTACAACCAGGTCACCGAACTCACGAACCGCATCAAGAACGGCTGACGGAGACCGGCACCCACACCGGCTCCGACATCGCGGTCGGCGAATCGGGTCGGAGGCAGGGCGCTCAGAGGCAGGCGGTCGGAGACGTCGGTCAGAGGCGGTCAGCCGGCCCAAGAGACGGCCGTACGTGCCTGAGGGCGCCCCGGGAGACCTCCCGGGGCGCCCTTCGCCGTTCCCGGACACCCACTCCCAGAGGTACCGCGCACGCGCCCGCGGGCCCGGGACGGCGCTCGGAGCCGGCTCGGCCGCATGCGCCGACGGCCCGGGCACGCCCCCGAAGCGGCCCTGCCGCCCGCTCGGAAAGGCGGAATGACCTCCTCCCGAGGGCTCGGACGCGCTTCTTGAGGGCTTCCAGCCCGCGTTCCGACGCTGTCCGCCCCGTTTTCACCGCTACCGGTCCGACACCTGCTGTTCGAATCGGAGCCTGGTTACGGCCACTCTCCACAGATGTGGTGACTTTCTTCCGTCCACATCCTGGGGACTGGGAAGTTGTCCAGATCGTTTCCACAGGCAGCACTGTTGAAAGACCATCAGACCAGGTCAACCGCCTGTGGATTGGTGGACGAAGACTCTCCACAGCCTGTGGACGAAGGAAAGATCCACAGGCTGTGCGCGAAGTTGTCCACCGGTGACCCACAGGCTGGAGCAGGTTGTCCCCAGTGATCCCCAGCTTCTCCACACCTCTGTCCACTGTTCGGCAACTCGCCGCGCCATCTCACCGCGTCGAGTGAAAGGCGTCACATCAAGGTGCCGGATTGGGCTGTGGGGAACGTGGGTAAAGCTGGGGACGGTGCTGGGGAGAAGTCACCCCAAGCTGTGGATCGAGTGTGCAGAACTTTTCGTCGTCCACAGACGCCCCCGGTTGTCCACCGCCTCCGCCCACAGGGCCGGTGGACAAAAAATCGCCTCTGAGCTGCGAAAACGGGGTTATCCACGGTTTCCACAGGCCCTACTACTAAGACCAACTAGTGAGAGCCTGAGAACCGTTTCGAAGTGGGGGCTGTGCACAACTTGCTCCCGGAGGCTCAGCTGCCGCTCGGCACGACTTGACCCCGAGAGGCACCGACTGTCAGCGCGGTGCGTCAGACTGGTCCCCGGTGTCCTTCCCCTCAGCGGTCCGAGCGACACCGAGTCAGACGACGAAGGCCAGCAGGGCGAGAGCGCCGGCAACAGACGGAGGCGGCAACGGTGAAGATCCGGGTGGAACGCGACGTACTCGCGGAGGCAGTGGCCTGGGCGGCACGCAGCCTCCCGGCCCGTCCGCCGGCGCCTGTGCTCGCCGGCCTCCTTCTGAAGGCCGAGGAGGGCGCACTGAGCCTCTCCAGCTTCGACTACGAGGTCTCGGCGAGGGTCTCCGTGGACGCGGAGATCGACGAGGAGGGCACGGTCCTCGTGTCCGGCCGCCTCCTCGCGGACATCTGCCGGGCGCTCCCCAACCGGCCGGTGGAGATTTCCACAGACGGCGTACGGGCGACCGTGGTCTGCGGCTCCTCGCGGTTCACACTCCACACCCTGCCTGTGGAGGAGTACCCGGCACTGCCCCAGATGCCGTCGGCGACCGGCACCGTTCCCGGTGAGGTCTTCGCCTCGGCCGCCGCCCAGGTGGCCATCGCCGCCGGGCGTGACGACACGCTCCCCGTGCTCACCGGCGTGCGCATCGAGATCGAGGGCGACAAGGTCACCCTGGCGTCCACCGACCGCTACCGCTTCGCGGTCCGCGAGTTCCTGTGGAAGCCGGAGAACCCGGAGGCGTCCGCGGTCGCCCTGGTGCCCGCCAAGACGCTCCTGGACACCGCCAAGGCCCTCACGGGCGGCGACAGCGTGATCCTGGCGCTGTCCGGCTCCGGCGCGGGCGAGGGCCTGATCGGCTTCGAGGGTGCCGGGCGGCGTACGACCACCCGTCTTCTCGAAGGCGACCTCCCGAAGTACCGCTCGCTGTTCCCGACGGAGTTCAACTCCATCGCCGTCATCGAGACCGCCCCCTTCGTGGAGGCCGTCAAGCGCGTGGCCCTGGTCGCCGAGCGGAACACCCCGGTGCGGCTGAGCTTCGAGCAGGGCGTGCTGATCCTGGAGGCCGGCTCCAGCGACGACGCACAGGCTGTGGAAAGGGTCGACGCCCAGCTGGAGGGTGACGACGTCTCGATCGCCTTCAACCCGACGTTCCTGCTCGACGGCCTGAGCGCCATCGACTCGCCGGTGGCCCAGCTCTCCTTCACGACGTCCACGAAGCCCGCGCTGCTGAGCGGCAGGCCCGCCGTGGACGCCGAGGCGGACGAGGCCTACAAGTACCTGATCATGCCGGTGCGCCTGTCCGGCTGACCCCGGAGCCCGCCGGTCCCCAGGGCCCGGCGGGCCGCACCGCGGGTAGGGCATACGTCTGAGCGGCTATGCCCACAGATGTGCGTGAGTTCCCCCGGTGCCCGAAAGGCGTGGGTGGTACCCCCAGGTCTAGGCTCGGACCCAGGTACGAGAGTGCCCTCACGCCACGTCGCAACCCTTAAGGAACAACTGATGGAGCTCGGTCTCGTCGGCCTCGGCAAGATGGGCGGCAACATGCGCGAGCGGATCCGCCGCGCAGGTCACACCGTCATCGGATACGACCGCAACCCGGACCTCGCCGATGTCCACAGCCTGGAAGAGCTTGTGGGCAAGCTCAAGGGCCCGCGCGTGGTGTGGGTCATGGTTCCGGCGGGCGCCGCGACCCAGTCCACCGTCGACGAGCTGGCCGCCCTGCTGGAGCCCGGCGACGTCGTCGTGGACGGCGGCAACTCGCGCTGGACGGACGACGAGAAGCACGCCGTCGAGCTGGGCATCAAGGGCATCGGCTTCGTCGACTGCGGCGTCTCCGGCGGCGTCTGGGGCCTGGAGAACGGCTACGCGCTGATGTACGGCGGCCACCCCGAGCACGTCGCCCAGGTGCAGCCGATTCTCGACGCGCTCAAGCCCGAGGGCGACTTCGGAGCGGTGCACGCCGGCAAGGTCGGCGCGGGCCACTTCGCGAAGATGGTCCACAACGGCATCGAGTACGCCATGATGCAGGCCTACGCCGAGGGCTGGGAGCTCCTGGAGAAGGCCGACTCCGTGACGGACGTGCGTGAGGTCTTCCGCTCCTGGCAGGAAGGCACGGTCATCCGCTCCTGGCTGCTCGACCTCGCCGTCAACGCGCTGGACGAGGACGAGCACCTGGAGAAGCTCAAGGGCTACGCACAGGACTCCGGCGAGGGCCGGTGGACCGTGGAAGCCGCCATCGACCACGCGGTACCGCTTCCCGCGATCACCGCGTCGCTCTTCGCCCGCTTCGCCTCGCGGCAGGACGACTCGCCGCAGATGAAGATGATCGCGGCGCTGCGCAACCAGTTCGGCGGCCACGCCGTCGAGAAGGCCTGATCGACGCCCCGGGTTCTCCGCACCCGGGGTGACCCGGTTGTCCACAGCCGGGGGAGGAAACCCGAGAACCGGGGTCCGGCCCGGACCCCGGGGACACCCGAAAACCACGCTGGGGGAGGTCGGCGAACGACCATGCACGTCACGCACCTGTCGCTGGCCGACTACCGCTCGTACGCCCGGGTCGAGGTCCCGCTCGACCCGGGCGTCACCGCGTTCGTGGGTCCCAACGGGCAGGGCAAGACGAACCTGGTCGAGGCGGTCGGCTATCTCGCGACCCTCGGCAGCCACCGCGTCTCCTCCGACGCGCCGCTCGTCCGCATGGGCGCCGACCGGGCGATCATCCGGGCCAATGTCCGCCAGGGAGATCGCCAGCAGCTCATCGAGCTGGAGCTGAACCCCGGCAAGGCCAATCGCGCCCGCATCAACAGGTCCTCCCAGGTCAGACCCCGTGACGTGCTCGGCATCGTACGGACCGTCCTGTTCGCGCCCGAGGACCTCGCCCTGGTCAAGGGCGACCCCGGAGAGCGACGCCGGTTCCTCGACGAGCTGATCACCGCTCGCTCCCCGCGCATGGCGGGCGTCCGATCCGACTACGACCGGGTCCTCAAGCAGCGCAACACCCTCCTGAAGTCGGCCGCGCTGGCCCGCCGGCACGGCGGCCGCACGATGGACCTGTCCACGCTCGAAGTGTGGGACCAGCACCTCGCGCGCGTGGGCGCCGAGCTGCTGGCCCAGCGGCTCGACCTGGTCGCCGCGATCCAGCCGCTGGCCGACAAGGCCTACGAGCAGCTGGCGCCCGGCGGCGGGCCCGTCGCCCTGGAGTACAAGGCGTCCTCGCCCGGCATCGTGGGCCACGCCCGCGAGGAGCTCTACGCACAGCTGATGGCCGCCATGGAAGAGGCCCGCAAGCCGGAGATCGAGCGCGGTGTGACCCTCGTAGGGCCCCATCGGGACGATCTGGTGCTCAAACTCGGTCAGCTGCCCGCCAAGGGATACGCCTCCCACGGCGAGTCCTGGTCGTACGCGCTCGCGCTGCGCCTGGCCTCGTACGACCTGCTCAGGGCCGAGGGCAATGAGCCGGTGCTGGTCCTCGACGACGTCTTCGCGGAGCTGGACACCCGCAGACGCGAGCGCCTGGCGGAGCTTGTCGCGCCCGGCGAGCAGGTGCTGGTGACGGCCGCCGTGGACGACGACGTACCGGATGTTCTGGCCGGGACGCGGTACGCCGTGTCCGAAGGCACGGTGGAGCGCGTATGACGGAGAACACATCGGGAACGGGTGTCGAGGGTTCGTCCGGCGCCGGACCCGCGAAGAAGACCCCCGAGCCGTCCGGCGTCGACCTCGCGCGGGTGGCGCTGCGTGCCGCGAAGGAGCAGGCACGCGCGCGTGGGGACGCGGCCCAGCAGAAGAAACAGGCGCGGCGCGGCGGCGGTCTGCGCTCCGGCTCGGGTGCCGACGGACGCGACCCCATGGCGCTCGGCGCCGCCATCAACCGGCTGCTCAGCGAGCGCGGCTGGGAGGCCCCGGCCGCGGTGGGCGGCGTGATGGGCCGCTGGCCGCAGATCGTCGGCGACGACCTGGCCAAGCACTGCGTTCCGCTGCGCTACGACGACGACCCGGCCGAGCGGGTGCTGACGGTGCAGTGCGACTCGACCGCCTGGGCCACCCAGCTGCGCCTGCTGGCACCGCAGTTGGTCGCGCGGCTGAACCAGGACCTCGGCCACGGCACCGTGCGCCTGCTCAAGGTCCAAGGGCCCACGGGCCCCCCGCGCCGCTACGGTCCTCTGCGCGCCCCGGGCAGCACGGGGCCCGGCGACACCTACGGATGACCGCCGACCCCGACGGGCCGGGCCGCGGACGCCGCTCACCCCTGGCGGTGACGGGCGTCGAGATGGCTGTGGACGACGCCCGGACCGGCGACCGGGCCGTCGGCTGCGGCTGATCTTGACGGATTCCGGGGCGCCGACCGCGCCAGTCCTGTCTGCGGCTGATCTTGACCCACGGCAGTTCGCCACCGCGACAGGCCGTCGGCTGCGGCCGAGTCGGGCGTCGCCCGGCCGCCGACCCCGGTGATCGTGGCCACGCCGAGCGGCGGATCCAGCTGACAGCGAACGAATTCGGGCCCTCCCTCGCGGCAGAGCCGGGCCGTGCCGCGCCCATGATCGGGGTGCGCGGGGCTTCTGTGCGTGGGAGGCGGCGACCGCTCGCCGCGCGTCCGAGCTCTTCGCCGGCCCGCTCGCGGGTGACTGGCTGTTCTCTCAGGTCCGGCGGGGACGGCGGCCCGTGGGTCGCGCTGCACCTTGCCGGCCCTGCCGACCGATCTGGAAAACCATCGATCGTCCCTGGTCAGAGGCATATCGGGCGCTGTCCGGAGAACACCGCGGCCGCCCGGAAGGACGCCTCTCGACCGCCACCGGTCGACCGCCGCGGGTAACCGTACGCAAAGGCGAACATCGACCTGACTCGTCAGTAGCCAAGGGTTGACACCCGGAAGCGCTGAGTGCCGCTGTAAGCCTCTTTGGGCCTGGGTCCGCATATGGGGAGTCGGGTGAGACCGGTTCAGGGCGGCACATGCGGACTCAGGTACCGGCAAACCCCCATCACTGTCGGCGCTACCGGTAGACTGGAAGCTAATCCCGCCCCACTAGTGGGACGCACCGAGCAACGCTGACAAAGGCTTACCACCGCAACACGCCGCAGCCGCTCCGGCCACCCGCCGGGAGTTCGGCTTGTGCTGTGCCAGAAAGGGCGCTTCGTGGCCGATTCCGGCAACCCCAACGAGAACATCCCGTCCACCGACATCGGCGCAAATGGCGAGGTCACAGCCTCGTACGACGCCAGTGCCATCACCGTCCTCGAGGGTCTGGACGCGGTCCGCAAGCGACCCGGCATGTACATCGGTTCTACCGGTGAGCGTGGACTCCACCACCTCGTGTACGAGGTGGTGGACAACTCGGTCGACGAGGCGCTCGCCGGCCACGCAGACACGATCGACATCACGATCCTTCCGGACGGCGGCGTACGTGTCGTCGACAACGGCCGCGGCATCCCGGTGGGCATCGTCGCGTCCGAGGGCAAGCCGGCCCTCGAGGTCGTGCTGACCGTGCTGCACGCGGGCGGCAAGTTCGGCGGTGGCGGCTACGCGGTCTCCGGTGGTCTGCACGGCGTCGGCGTCTCCGTGGTGAACGCCCTGTCGAGCAAGATCTCCGTCGAGGTCAAGACGGACGGCCACCGGTGGACGCAGGAGTACAAGCTGGGCGTCCCGACGGCCCCTCTCTCCCAGCACGAGGCCACGAACGAGACCGGCACGTCGGTCACCTTCTGGGCCGACGCGGACATCTTCGAGACCACGGAGTACTCCTTCGAGACGCTGTCGCGGCGCTT
The DNA here is from genome assembly GCF_055567635.1 of Streptomyces sp. NPDC026500. Taxonomy (NCBI): domain Bacteria; kingdom Bacillati; phylum Actinomycetota; class Actinomycetes; order Kitasatosporales; family Streptomycetaceae; genus Streptomyces; species Streptomyces sp. NPDC026500. The sequence continues at coordinate 270,092 of NZ_JBVHQB010000001.1, forward strand.
CCAGGAAATGGCGTTCCTCAACAAGGGTTTGACGATCAAACTCACTGATGAGCGCGATTCGGCGAAGGCCACCGCCGGTGCGGACGAGGCGGGCGCCGACGAGAAGGACGAGGTCAAGACCGTCACGTACCACTACGAAGGCGGCATCGTCGACTTCGTGAAGTACCTCAACTCCCGTAAGGGAGAGGCGGTTCACCCCACAGTCATCGACCTCGAAGCGGAGGACAAGGACAAGAGCCTGTCCCTCGAGGTCGCGATGCAGTGGAACAGCGGCTACAGCGAGGGCGTGTACTCCTTCGCCAACATCATCCACACCCACGAGGGCGGTACGCACGAGGAGGGCTTCCGTGCGGCGCTGACCTCGCTCATCAACAAGTACGCGCGCGACAAGAAGCTGCTTCGCGAGAAGGACGACAACCTCACGGGTGACGACATCCGCGAGGGTCTGACCGCGATCATCTCGGTCAAGCTGAGCGAGCCTCAGTTCGAGGGCCAGACGAAGACCAAGCTGGGCAACACGGAGGCGAAGACCTTCGTCCAGAAGGCGGTCTACGAGCACCTCAACGACTGGCTGGACCGCAACCCGAACGAGGCCGCGGACATCATCCGCAAGTCCATCCAGGCGGCCACCGCGCGCGTGGCGGCCCGCAAGGCGCGTGACCTCACCCGCCGCAAGGGCCTCCTGGAATCGGCCTCCCTGCCGGGCAAGCTGTCCGACTGCCAGTCGAACGACCCCATCAAGTGCGAGATCTTCATCGTCGAGGGTGACTCCGCCGGTGGTTCGGCCAAGTCCGGCCGCAACCCGCAGTACCAGGCGATCCTCCCGATCCGAGGAAAGATCCTCAACGTCGAGAAGGCGCGGATCGACAAGATCCTGCAGAACCAGGAGATCCAGGCGCTGATCTCCGCCTTCGGCACCGGAGTCCACGAGGACTTCGACATCGAGAAGCTCCGCTATCACAAGATCATTCTGATGGCGGACGCCGACGTCGACGGCCAGCACATCAACACCCTGCTGCTGACCTTCCTGTTCCGCTTCATGCGGCCCCTGGTCGAGGCCGGGCACGTGTTCCTGTCCCGTCCGCCGCTCTACAAGATCAAGTGGGGCCGGGACGACTTCGAGTACGCGTACTCGGACCGTGAGCGCGACGCACTGATCGAACTCGGCCGCCAGGCGGGCAAGCGCGTCCGCGAGGACTCGATCCAGCGCTTCAAGGGTCTCGGCGAGATGAACGCCGAGGAACTGCGCATCACGACCATGGACCAGGAGCACCGCGTGCTCGGCCAGGTCACGCTCGACGACGCCGCCCAGGCCGACGACCTGTTCTCGGTCCTCATGGGCGAGGACGTCGAGGCGCGCCGCGCGTTCATCCAGCGCAATGCCAAGGACGTCCGCTTCCTCGACATCTGAGTCGGTCTCAGCTGACCGCGTCAGAAAGGATCTTCACCAGCAATGACCGACGAGAATACTTCGAGCACTCCTGACGAGGGCGAGATCACCCTGCGCATCGAGCCCGTAGGGCTCGAGACCGAGATGCAGCGCTCGTACCTCGACTACGCGATGTCCGTCATCGTGTCGCGTGCGCTGCCCGACGTGCGGGACGGTCTCAAGCCCGTCCACCGCCGCGTCCTGTACGCCATGTACGACGGCGGCTACCGGCCCGAGAAGGGCTTCTACAAGTGCGCCCGCGTCGTCGGCGACGTCATGGGCACCTACCACCCGCACGGCGACTCCTCGATCTACGACGCGCTGGTCCGTCTCGCGCAGCCGTGGTCGATGCGGATGCCGCTGGTGGACTCCAACGGCAACTTCGGATCTCCCGGCAACGACCCGGCCGCCGCCATGCGGTACACCGAGTGCAAGCTGAAGCCGCTGTCCATGGAGATGGTCCGCGACATCGACGAGGAGACCGTCGACTTCACGGACAACTACGACGGCCGCAACCAGGAGCCGACGGTCCTGCCGGCGCGCTTCCCGAACCTGCTGATCAACGGCTCGGCGGGCATCGCGGTCGGTATGGCCACCAACATCCCGCCGCACAACCTGCGCGAGGTCGCGGCCGGCGCCCAGTGGTACCTGGAGAACCCCGAGGCCTCCCACGAGGAGCTTCTGGACGCCCTGATCGAGCGCATCAAGGGCCCCGATTTCCCCAGTGGCGCCCTGGTTGTGGGCCGCAAGGGCATCGAGGAGGCGTACCGCACGGGCCGTGGCTCCATCACGATGCGCGCGGTCGTCGACGTCGAGGAGATCCAGAACCGCCAGTGCCTGGTGGTGACCGAACTCCCGTACCAGGTCAACCCCGACAACCTCGCCCAGAAGATCGCCGACCTGGTCAAGGACGGCAAGGTCGGCGGCATCGCGGACGTACGGGACGAGACCAGCTCCCGTACCGGCCAGCGGCTCGTGATCGTGCTCAAGAGGGACGCCGTCGCCAAGGTCGTCCTGAACAACCTCTACAAGCACACCGACCTGCAGACGAACTTCGGCGCGAACATGCTGGCGCTCGTCGACGGTGTGCCGCGCACCCTCTCCCTGGACGCGTTCATCCGCCACTGGGTGACGCACCAGATCGAGGTCATCGTCCGTCGTACGAAGTTCCGGCTGCGCAAGGCCGAGGAGCGCGCGCACATCCTGCGCGGCCTCCTGAAGGCCCTGGACGCCATCGACGAGGTCATCGCGCTCATCCGGCGCAGCGACACCGTCGAGATCGCGCGAGAGGGCCTGATGGGCCTCCTGGAGATCGACGAGATCCAGGCCAGCGCGATCCTCGAGATGCAGCTGCGGCGACTGGCCGCTCTGGAGCGCCAGAAGATCATCCAGGAGCACGACGAGCTCCAGGCCAAGATCCGCGAGTACAACGAGATCCTCGCCTCGCCGGTGCGTCAGCGCGGCATCATCAGCGAGGAGCTCGCCGCGATCGTCGAGAAGTTCGGCGACGACCGCCGCTCCAAGCTGGTGCCCTTCGACGGTGACATGTCCATCGAGGACCTGATCGCCGAAGAGGACATCGTCGTCACCATCACGCGCGGCGGCTACATCAAGCGCACCAAGACGGAGGACTACCGCTCGCAGAAGCGGGGCGGCAAGGGCGTACGCGGCACGAAGCTGAAGCAGGACGACATCGTCGACCACTTCTTCGTGTCGACGACGCACCACTGGCTGCTGTTCTTCACGAACAAGGGCCGTGTCTACCGCGCCAAGGCCTACGAGCTCCCGGACGCCGGCCGTGACGCGCGTGGACAGCACGTCGCCAACCTGCTGGCCTTCCAGCCGGACGAGGCGATCGCCGAGATCCTCGCGATCCGCGACTACGAGGCGGCGCCCTACCTGGTGCTGGCCACCAAGGGCGGACTGGTCAAGAAGACACCGCTCAAGGATTACGATTCGCCCCGCGCGGGCGGCGTCATCGCGATCAACCTTCGTGAGACGGAGGACGGATCCGACGACGAACTGATCGGAGCCGAACTCGTATCCGCCGAGGATGATCTGCTCCTGATCAGCAAGAAGGCGCAGTCGATCAGGTTCACCGCGACGGATGATGCTTTGCGACCGATGGGCCGTGCGACCTCGGGCGTCAAGGGAATGAGTTTCCGCGAGAGCGATGAGCTGCTCTCGATGAATGTTGTTCGACCCGGTACGTTCGTGTTCACTGCCACAGACGGTGGGTACGCGAAGCGGACCGCCGTCGACGAGTACCGCGTCCAGGGTCGCGGCGGCCTCGGTATCAAGGCCGCCAAGATCGTCGAGGACCGCGGCTCTCTCGTCGGCGCGCTGGTGGTCGAGGAGACCGACGAGATCCTCGCCATCACACTGTCCGGTGGTGTGATTCGTACGCGAGTCAACGAGGTCAGGGAGACGGGCCGTGACACCATGGGCGTCCAACTGATCAACCTGGGCAAGCGCGATGCCGTGGTCGGCATCGCTCGTAACGCCGAGGCCGGTCGTGAGGCGGAGGAAGTCGACGGCGACGACGTCGTGGACGAGACCGCCGAAGGCGTCGAGGCCATCGGTACGGAAGAGGGCGAGCCGTCCTCGGCCGAGTAGCGCGAGGAGTGAGTCGTCGTGAGCGGAGCCACGGGCGCCGGATCGACCGGTACGGAAACGGACGGCGGCCGTGGCACCGCCATGAATGAGACCGACTCCCATGACTCTCATGGATCCCAGGGGGGAACTGTGACGGACACCCGAGGCCAGCAGGCCCAGCAGTACGCGGGCGGGCAGGCGGCCCCGGTCGGGGCGCCTGTGGCCCCGAGCGCGCCGCAGGTATCGCCCCCGGCGGCGGCATCGCCGCTGCCGGGCGAGCGGCAGGGGCAGCAGCCCCCGCAGCAGCCCTATCACCCGCCGCAGGCCTATCCGGCGCAGCCGCCGTCGGGCGCGGTCCGCCGGCCGCGCACCGGTGCGCGGACGACTCCCCGGACGCGCAAGGCGCGGCTGCGGGTGGCCAAGGCCGACCCGTGGTCGGTGATGAAGGTCAGTTTCCTGCTCTCCATCGCGCTCGGCATCTGCACGATCGTGGCGGCCGCGGTGCTGTGGATGGTCATGGACGCGATGGGCGTCTTCTCGACCGTCGGCGGCACGATCTCCGAGGCGACGGGCTCGAACGAGTCCAACGGCTTCGACCTGCAGTCGTTCCTCTCGCTCCCGCACGTCCTGATGTTCACGTCGATCATCGCGGTCATCGACGTGGTCCTCGCGACCGCCCTGGCGACCCTCGGAGCGTTCATCTACAACCTCTCCGCCGGCTTCGTCGGCGGCGTCGAGCTGACCCTCGCCGAGGACGAGTGAGGGTCCGTTCAAACGCCCTCTGACTATCGATTTTGGGACTGGCCGCGTCGTGCGCTAATCTTCAGAGGTCAGCGCGCGGGACACACACCGCAAAGCGCGGCGGGGCTATAGCTCAGTTGGTTAGAGCGCATCCCTGATAAGGATGAGGCCACAGGTTCAAATCCTGTTAGCCCCACAGCATGAAGACCCTCAACCGTTCACGGTTGGGGGTCTTTGCGTTTCCCGTGCGGGGCCCTTCGAGAGGGTGAGAGCACCGTGGGGGACCTTTCACGGCCCGACGGAAGCCACCGCCACGATGGCGATCCCCTTGAACGCGCTCTTTGAACGCGGAAAGCCGGACGGGTCCGTCATGTGGTGGGTCCTGCAGTGATGGCGTCGGCCGTCGTGGCACACGGGCGGTCGTGGCACACAGGCGATCGCGACGGGCGTCCCGCTGACGGAGCCGGTACGCGAGGCGCGGAGGAAGGCGCACAGCGGCGCAACGTCGAAGGCCCGGCAACTCTTCCGAGTCGCCGGGCCTTTGCCCTGGGTGCTTTGTACGCAAGTTCGCCGCTACGTCAGGGTGTCTGTGAGGGGTTACGGGTTCCGGGTACGCGAAAGACCGCGTGAAGGGGCGGGTGCCTGGGGAGAAGTGGCAGGGGACCGGGAGACTTGAGGAGCCGTCGGGCCGTCGGGACTGTGAAGTCCGAGGACCGTCGGGACTGTGAAGTCCGAGGACCGTCGGGACTGTGAAGTCCGAGGACCGTCGGGACTGTGAAGTCCGAGGACCGTCGGGACCGTGAAGTCCGAGGACCGTCGGGACCGTGAAGTCCGAGGAACAGCCGGGACCGCGAGGTTCAAGGGGGGCCAAGGGCGGCGGGGTGCAAGGAGTGACCAGGGGCCGCGAGGCTTGAGAAGTGCCGGGGACGGTGTCCGCTGCTTTCCGTCCGTACCGACTCCTCGTACGGTGCTTCCCGCCCGTCTCGGTGCCCGTCTCGGCGCCCTTCTCAGCGCTGGAGCGGTACTGCGGGTGTGAGGGCCCCCAGGGGCTCCGTGCCGGGCGCTGCGAGGGTCTCGGGCCCGGAACAGGTCTCGGGGTCCGCGAGGCCTTCCAGGCCGCCGAGAGCGGCGGGGTCCGCCGTGTCGCCGTCCGCCGGTGCGCGGTGGCGGCAGCTCGGCGAGGAACCGTGCGCCTCGGCGCGGATGCGTTGCTTCATCGTGGGGGGCAGGGCCCGACTGTAGGACCAGGCCCAGGCGGCCATGGCCGGGGCGATCGCCGGGGCCGTCACCGAGGTCTCGGTGTTGCGGGCCGAGCCGGCCTGCGGTACCGCGGCGGCCGCGGTGGTCGTGATGAGTCCGAGCGTCGTGCACAGCGCCAGGAAGGCGGTGACGATCGCGGTCCACAGCTTCATGACCTTGTTCTGGGTCACGGCCCCTCACTTTCGGGTCGGGCGATTTGCGTACTTTCCTCATGATGTGTATGTGGGCCGCGAAGTGGTGGACCTGCGCCCGTGGCGCGTTGATGTTCAGATGAACACCACCCGGATGGCCGCAAGTGAACGGGAAAGTCCGTAGATGCCGCTAAAAGTCACTTTTTGTGGCATGTGATCACCCTGAGATCGGAGCGGCTGCATCTCGGTCTATCGCTGTGCGCGGGGCCGCAGTTGAGGGCCGATCCAGGTCACCGATCGATATCGGTCGGTGTGTATAGTCGGGCGCCAGAAGTCCCCTACGTCAACGAAAGACGAGGTCGCGCGGTGAAGAAGCTTCTCCTGGTCGCACTGGCCGCCATCGGCGGGCTCCTCGTGTACCGCCAGATCCAGGCGGATCGCGCCGAGCAGGATCTGTGGACGGAGGCGACTGACTCCGTGCCCACGGGTTCGTGAGTACAGACAACAGTCTCGGAGCAGACCCCGGCCGCCTCGCGGTCGGGGTTTTGTGTTTCCCGGAGCCCCGCCGGTCCACGGAGCCGAGCGAAGCGGTTGCCCGGGCCACCTCGACGGCCGCACGGCCGCTCCCTTTCGGCCGCTCCCACTGATAGCCCGGGTGCCGCGGTGGCCGACGAGGCAGGATGGTTCGCGCCAGGGGGCTACGACGAGGGGTGGCGCGTGATGAGGCGGCGCACGGAGGGCCGGCGGGCCGAGGGCCGGTGTGCGAGGTCGTGGCACGGTCGGATGCTCGTGGCCGCTGCGGCGGCGGCCACGCTGTGCGTGGCCCTCGCACCCACGGGCCGGGCCGCCGCAGCCGCTCCCGCAGCAGCCGATGCGCGGACGACCACCGCCGAAGACGTGAGGACCGCCGCCGACGGTACGTCCGGGCCGTACGCCTTCGCCGAGGACGCCACCACCGTCAAGGGCACGGCGGACACGACCGACTCCGTACGGCTTGAGCCGGGCCGCACCTACAAGAGCTCCGTAGGAGTTGCGGGAAGGGACGGCAGGCTCTACTACCGTCTCGAGCTCGACGCCGACTCCAACGCGTACATCGCCGCCACCGCCGTCCCCGGGCCCGGCGCGACGGTCTCCTACTCGGACGGCCTCAAGGTCTCCCTGCAGGACGGCAACGGCCGCAACTGCTCCTCCTCCGGCACCGTCCACTTCGGCGCCACCCAGAGCCCGCACCCCGTCACCGCCTGGGCGTCCCGTGAAACGAGCGGCAAGCAGTACGCCTGCCAGACGGCGGGAACGTACTACGTGGTCGTCGAACGCACCGGAGCGGCGGGGACGACGAGAGGTACGACGGGATCGGCCGCCGTGGCACCTTCTTCGACCCGCGCGTGGGACCTGGAGCTCAGCTATGTGTCGGAGCCCGCTCTGAAGAAGGCGTCCGGTTCGACGAGCGCGCCGGAAGTCTGGAACTCCGCGTCGCCCGACGCCGTCGTCGGCGCGGCGAAGCATCGCAGTGGCGGTGCCGGGTTCAGCAGGGCCGTCCCGCTCGGGCAGGGAGTCTGGAAGGACGACATCAGCCCGGGCCAGACCCGCTTCTACAAGGTGCCGGTCGACTGGGGGCAGCAGTTCTACGCCACCGCGGACCTGGGCAGTTCGAGCCGTGGCGAGGGCTATTTGGGCACCGCCCTCGTCATGTCCCTCTACAACCCCGCACGCGGCTTCGTGGACGACGTCGGCTCCGGATACGACGGCAGCCAGCGCTCCGCCGCGCTCGACCCCCTTCCTCCCGTCGCCTACGAGAACCGCTATGCCCTCAACGACCATGTGAGCGGGATGCGGTTCGCCGGTTCCTACTACCTCGTGGTCCATCTCTCCGCGCAGGTCGCCGACCGTTTCGGCGAGGGGCCGTTCGGACTGACACTGCGGGTGAGCGTGACCGGAGCGCCGCAGGCGGGGCCCGCTTATGCGGGGCGGTCGACGCCCCGGGACGTGTTCGCCGTCCCGGTGGGGGACTCCGACAACGCGGCCGGCGACGGCACGGCGGGCACCGGGGACGCCGGCGGCGGGGACGCCGGCGGCGGGGACGCCGGCCGAAGCGGAACCATGAAACTGGTCGCCGCCGGTGGCATCGGCACGGGAAGCCTGCTGATGCTGACGCTCGGACTGTGGACCGTGGTCGCTCGCCGCCGTGCGGTGCGGACCCTCGGGCCCGCACCGGAGGACGCGGACACGGCCTCGGCCTCGCTGCCCGCGGCGGCGCCCACGCCGACGTCGGCTTCTTGGGAGCACGGGGCGACACGCGGCTGGTAGCGCTCCTTACTCGGACCACGGGTCGGGCGAGGCAGGACGGGGCGGGGCAGGGCTTCTCCCGCGGGCTGCGGGGCGGGCCGCGGCCGGGTTCGCTCCCGCGTCCTCTCAGGCTTGGGTCAGGGCCCAGAACCCCACCGCGAAACAGGCCAGGGCCAGCAGCAGCATCGGCACCGCGACCTTGGCGGGCGGCCCCGGACGCGGCCGTGCGCGCCTTCCTCGGCGTTGCGGAACCGCCGCCGTCCGGGACGGAACCTGAACGGACCGAGCGGTGTACGAAGCGGTGGAGGCGTACGCGTGCTGCGGCATCGCGGCGGACGGGGTCGGAGGGAGATGGGGGGAGGGCCCCTGCGCAGGAATGGGTGCGGTGGGGGGAGTGGGCGTCGGGGTCGGATCGAACGGCGGGGGGTAGACCGGGGCGGACGTCGGCAGCGGGAGCGCGGTGGGGGGAGTGGGCGCCTGCGCCTCCGGCCAGGCCTGCTGTGACTGTGACTGTGGCTGCGGCTGTGGGTACTGGAGCTGGTGAAGGGGAGGCTCGGTCTCTGGTTGCCGCTGGGAGCCGGTACCAGTACCGGTCATGGGGTGCGGCGGCGGCAGATGGAAGCTGCCGGTGTCCGACATCGAGGACGGCTGGGGAGAGGTCCCGAGGGCGGGTTCCTGAGGTGTGGCGTCGGGGGCGGTAAGAGATCGAGCGTCCTCGGGGACGGACCGAGCCTGTACGCCGTCGAGGTCGGTCAGGGGCCGCACGCGCTCGCGGTCGGACTCAACTCCCCCTTCCCCGGAGGCGGGTTGAGACCGTACGCCGTCCTGAGCGGGCCGCTGTCCCACGGAGCCCTGGGCAGATCCCTGCTCCACGTCAGCGGGACGGGATTCCGGGAGTACGCCCCCGGTACCGGGACCAGGTCGGCCGCCCCCCGGAACGGACCCCTGCGGCCCCCGCGCCCCCGAGCCGGGGCCGTGACCGGATACCTCACCGGGGTCGGGCACGGAAGCCGAGGCGGCGCCCGGGCCTCCTGAGCCGTGCCTTGAGCGGGAGCCGTGCCTTGAGCCGGAGTCGGGCCCGAAGTCGGAGTCGGGCCCGAAGTCGGAGTCGTAACCAAGGCCAACGTCGATGCCGAGGTCAAAGCCTGATCCGGAGTACGAGTCGGCGTCGAGTCCGGTGTGGGCGGCCGTGGTGTCCCGATGTCCGCGGGAGGACAGAGTCCGTCCACTCACTTGCGAAGTGTTCCCAGGCTCCAGAGGTCCCGCCTGACCGAACCCCTCGGGCAGTGGCCCGAGTTGGTCGAAGACCTCGATCAGTTCGTCGTCGGGTCCGGGCTCGGGCAGCAACTCGACAGCCGCGGCAAGGGCCTTGCGCGCTCCTGTGGCGGTGCGGAAGCGAGCGTGCGGATCCGGCTGGAGGAGCATCGCCACGACCTGCCACAGCGGCTCGGGTATCCCCCGCGGGGCGGACGGCGTGCCGTGCTCGGCGAAGTACTCGATCAGCGCCTTGGCGTCGGGCTTGGTGCCTTCCAGGAGGTACAGGGCGACCAGGCCCACGGCGAAGAGGTCGGCCGGAAAATCCGGCTCGGAACCCAGCATCTGCTCGGGTGCGAAGTAACCCGGCGTCCCCACCACGTAGTTGGTCTCGGTGAGCCGCGGTTCGCCCAGCCGCATGGCGATGCCGAAGTCGGACAGACGCAACCGCGGCCGGGCCGTGCCGGTCGCTTCGAGGAGCACATTGGCGGGCTTGATGTCGCGGTGCACGACCCCCTCCGCGTGCACGGCGGCGAGACCCGCGAGGAGCTGGTCGACCAGGGTGCAGACGAAGGAAGGAGGCAGTGGGCCGTAGTCGTTGACCAGGTGGACCAGGGAGCCCCCGGCGACCAGATCCATGGTGAACAGGACCTTGTCGTCGTCGGCGGCCCAGCTGGCGGGAGCCAGCACATGAGGATGGTCGATCCGCAGTGCCTGTTCCCGCACGAACCGCAGCAGGGCGTGCGCGTCGCTCTGCTGGAGCACCTTGGCGGCCACATAGCGGCGCCGCCGGTGGTCCCAGGCGCGCCACACCGCACCGACTCCCCCGCGCCCGATCGGGTCGACCAGTTCGTACCGGCCTGCGAAGACCTCACCCATGGTCGTACGTCGCTCCCCTTCGGCGGTCGGTCCGGAGACCTCTTCCGAGGTGCCCGGCTGCATGACGTGCGGCGGCTGGAAGGTGTCACGGCTTCCAGCGCCGGGCGGTCGGCGGCCGGGCTCGGCTCAGTTCTGGTGGGACTGGTAGTGCGCGACCGCGTCGGACGTACGGCCGGCACCGTAGACCCGGAGGAACTCTGCCAGTTCCGGGTGGGTCGGGGCGAGGGTGTCCGCCGCGTCGATGATGTCGCCGGCGGCAGCCACCGAGCGCAGCAGTGACTGGATCTCGCGGACCACCCGCTTGACCGTCGGGGCTCCCGAACTGGTCGTGGACTGCGTGGTGTTGCTGAGCACCGATCCCCCCTGGGACTTCTTGATCTCGTCCATCCGCTCGGTCGCCTCGGCGGCGCTGACGCTCCCGTCGGCGACCTGCCCCGCCAGGTCCTGCAGAAGCTGGACGCGCTGGACCACCGCGGGATTGCCGATCTTGGCCCGCTGACCGCTCATCAGCTGCGACAACATGGGGGCGGACAGACCCAGCACCCCGGCGAGACGCGCCTGGTTCAGGCCCAGGTCCTCTATGAGCCTACGGAAGAGCGCCCCCAGCGGCTCCCCGTACCAGTTCCGCTGCAGCTCCCGGGCTCTCGCGGTTGCTTCCTGCTGTGCGGCGTCCATTGCGTCTCCCCATCGCTTCCCCAAGTACCGCGGTTCGCGACAGCGAACCACGTCGAGCATCTTACGGAGAGTGGTCGTCCACGGGGACCCCCAATATTTTGCGAGATCCCGTGGGTGACCCGGTACTCTGGTCTGCGGCGCCCGTCGACAGATGGTTCTTGTGGTCGGACGCTCCTCTTACGGGGCCTTAGCTCAGTTGGTAGAGCGCTGTCTTTGCATGGCAGATGTCAGGGGTTCGACTCCCCTAGGCTCCACACCTCGGACCGGCCAGACGCCCAATAGCGGCGGCTGGCCGGTTTTCGTCTGTCCCCATTGGTCCGCGTCCGCGCCCCTGGTGAGGCCGTACTTCGACGGGACGGGGCCGACGCGAGTGGCTCCAGTGACGTGCGTCACAGGAGGGGATTTGCAGACGTTGCAGTTCTTTGCGCAAACAGGATGGCCGGGGCGAGGGCTGCGGCTCCGCCCTGCGGGCGGCCGGTGCGGCGCCGAGGGGTGGAGGGTCCGGCCGGGGCCCTTGTGTGAGCTGCTGTGCCGCCTGTCGCGTGACCGGTTCGGCGCATTCCGTTAACAACATCTCCATGGATGCTGCACACGAGAACCGTTGCAAACGTCATCGCGGGCCGTGCGGGTAAATCCACCGCAGGGAGTTCGCGGCCCCTCACGCCGACGTTCCACGTGAAACATCGCCGCGGGGCAGGAGACCGTCAAGTCTCCTGCCCCGCGGCGATGTTGGGCCGGGTTTCAGTGGCGGTCGTCGCGCTCCGCGGCCTCTTCCTCGGCTTCCTTGACCTGGACCTCGGGGTCGAGGTCGGACTGGCCGCTGCCGTCGACCGACGAGAGACGCCCGGTCTCGGGCACCTCGGTCGCGGCCGGCGGTTCGACGAGCCAGTCGGGGTTGGCCTGCTTGTCCCACCACTTCCAGGCGGCGAAAGCTCCGCCCGCCAGAATCCCCAGCACGGCCAGCCCCTTCACGAGACGGCCGGCCTTCGCCCGCCGCTCGTGCTTGCGGAGCAGCTTCTGGATCTCCCGCGGTGTGACCTGGCCGCGCAGAGCGGCGATGGCCGCCACCCCGCGCGCCGCGGCCTCGTCCCGAACGGGCTGGGCCGCGGCCACCGCCTGCTCGATCCTCGGCTTCGAATAGTCGGCGGCCTGACGAGCCGCCCTGCGGGTGCGGATGGCCGCTTCCTGGGCGGCCTGGTCGACCTTCGGTGGCACATGGGTACGGGCCTGCTCAAGGCGCGGCGCGAGATGGGCGTCGTACTGGACGCGGGCCTGTTCGGCGGCCTGCGACACCTTCGGCGCGAGCCGTACACGCGCTTCACTCGCGTAGTACGAGGCCCTGTCCTTGGCCGTGTCGGCGTAAGGCGCCACCACTTCCGCGGCGTGCAGCACGCTGTCCTTCGCCGAGCCGGTCGCGGCGCGCACGCTGTCGATGCGGGTCACGGGTTTCCTCCTCCTCGGTGGCGTACGTCGGGGATACCGGGTACCCCCAAAGACACACAGTTCACCTTTCCGCCCCTATGGGGATCATGCCTGCCCGAGAGGTCCGGGGCATGTGAGGGCGGGCATCCGTGTCACGGGTGCCGACTCCCGGGGACTCCGGAGACGGAGCCGGTCAGGTGTCGATCAAGTGAGATAGCGGACTAATACGGGGCAACGGGAGCTTGTCGTCGACAATGCCACGGATCGCCCGGGCTCGCTCCCGTCGCGGCGCGACTCGACCGGTTTTCTGCAAGACCCGCGTCCGCACGTGCGTCCGGAGGTGGCGGTCGGGGGCCCAGAGCCCCGGGCCGTGCGAGGATCGGGCAGTCAAAAGAAGGCAACGGAAGGCAGATCGTGGCCGAGCAGCTTCACGCCACCCTGAAGACCAACCAAGGCGACATCGACATCCGGCTCCTGCCGAACCACGCGCCCAAGACGGTTCGGAATTTCGTCGAACTCGCCAAGGGTGAGCGTGAGTGGATCAACCCGACGACGGGTGTGAAGTCCACGGACAAGCTGTACGACGGCACGGCCTTCCACCGGGTGATCAGCGGCTTCATGATCCAGGGCGGTGACCCGCTGGGCAACGGCACGGGTGGCCCCGGCTACCAGTTCGAGGACGAGTTCCACCCGGACCTTCGCTTCGACAGGCCCTACCTGCTGGCCATGGCCAACGCCGGCCCGGCCACCAACGGCTCACAGTTCTTCATCACCGTCTCCCCGACGGCCTGGCTGACCCGCAAGCACACCATCTTCGGTGAGATCACGGACGCGGCCAGCCAGAAGGTCGTGGACGCCATCGCCGGCACCGAGACCAACCCGCGCACCCACCGCCCGGTCAACGACGTGGTCATCGAGTCGGTCGTCGTCGAGACCCGCGAGCGCTGAGCCCGGGCCGGGCTCCCTGTCCATGAGCCCGAAGGCTCCTGGAGGGAACCAAACGCCCCGTTCATCCGTAAGGATGGACGGGGTGGTGTGTTGTGCACACGGACCCGCTTGTGACCGCGTGCGAGCCGCCGTACGGAGATTGAGGGGACCCCATGGATCAGCTGCCCGGCAGCCCGCAGGGCCCGCGGGACCAGGGACCGAAGGACGCCCAGAACCTGCCCGGTTGCTACCGGCACCCGGACCGCGAGACCGGCGTCCGCTGTACCCGCTGCGAGCGCCCGATCTGCCCCGAGTGCATGGTCAGCGCCTCCGTCGGCTTCCAGTGCCCCGACTGCGTCCGCGGTGGTTCCGGCACCGGCCACGCTCCGGCGGCCAACCAGCCCCGCACGCTCGCGGGCGGCACCGTCGCGGCGGACCCCCGGCTCGTCACCAAGGTGCTGATCGGCCTCAACCTGGCCTTCTACCTCGTTCAGTTCTCGGTGGGCGACGCCTTCACCAACCGCTTCGACCTCTTCGGGCGTGCCTTGCTCTCCGGAGACATCCAGGGCGTGGCCGAAGGCCAGTGGTACCGGATGCTGACGTCGATGTTCCTGCACGCCAACCCCATGCACATCATCTTCAACATGCTCAGCCTGTGGTGGGTCGGCGGTCCCCTGGAGGCGGCCCTCGGCCGCGCCCGCTACATCACCCTCTACTTCGTCTCGGGCCTCGCGGGCAGCGCTCTCACCTATCTGCTCGCCGCCCCCACCCAGCCGTCGCTCGGCGCCTCCGGCGCGATCTACGGTCTGTTCGGTGCCACCGCGGTTCTGATGCGCCGGCTCAACTACGACATGCGCCCGCTCATCGCCCTGCTGGTGGTCAACTTGATCATCACCTTCAATCCCGGCTTCAACATCGCCTGGCAGGCGCACATCGGCGGTCTGGTCGGCGGTGTGGTGGTCGGCTACGCGATGGTCCACGCGCCGCGGGAGCGGAGGAACCTCGTCCAGTACGGGGTCGCCGCTCTGATGCTGGTCGCGGTGGTCGCCACGACGCTGCTCAGGACCGCTCAGCTCACCTGAGGCCTTCAGCCGAGGTCCGCGGCCCAGCTCACCTGAGAGAGCGTTCGGCTCACCTGAGAAGTGATGTTGTCCACAGACCGTGGCGGATCTTGTGCACGCTGTGCGGGAACAGCTGTGCCCCCTGTCACTGACTCGAGTTTCCCCAGGTCGGACAGGGGGCGAACAGGTTTGCGGATGCCGGTGGACCAGTCACACCGGCGTCAACCGCGGATGAGTTATCCACAGATCGTCTTTCTTTTCCACCTGTGGAAAACTGCTGTGGATAACTCAGTGGATAGCCGTGGGCAGAGCTGGTGCCCCGGCCGTCTCCGTGTGAGCGAAGACGGTCACTTCCACTGCGTGGAGACGCCGAATCCGGCCGCGATGAAGCCGAAGCCGACCACGATGTTCCAGTTGTCGAGCGCGTCGATCGGCAGGGAGCCGTCCGTCACGTAGAAGACAACGATCCAGGCGAGACCGAGGAGGAACATGGCCAGCATGGCCGGTGCCACCCAGGTATTGCTGGTCAGCTTGATGTTGGTCGCCTGCTTCGCCGGGGGCGGCGTGTAGTCGGCCTTCTTGCGGATACGTGACTTCGGCACGAGGGTCTCTCCTGTCGATGCGCTGCGTGGCCGCGCAGGGAACTTGGGCGGGCTCCGGGGCAGCGTACAAGGGGACACTGAGCGCTCCCCCGGGCGTCCGTTAGCGTAGTGCTTCCGCGGCGCCGAAGGAGATAAGGGTACGTTGAGCAATTCTGCCGACTCCCCCGGGACGGATTCCAGTCCTGGCGGTACGCACCGTTTCCGGCCTGTACGTGTCCTCACGGTGGCCGTCTTCGCCCTCGCGGGCCTCATCTTCTTCACGAGCTTCGATACGGCCAAGGGTACGAACATTCGTACGGACGCGTCCATGCTGAAGCTCTCCGACCTGATTCAGGAGCGCAGTCACAAGAACGCGACGCTGGACGAGTCCAACGGCTCCCTGCGTCGCGACGTGGACACCCTCGCCGGCCGTGAGGACGGCAGCAGCGAGGCCGGGGACGCCAAGCTCGCCGCGCTGGAGAAGAACGCGGGCACCCAGAAGCTCAAGGGCGAGGCCGTCACGGTCACGCTCAACGACGCCCCGCCCAACGCGACGGCGAAGCTTCCCGGCTACCCCGAGCCGCAGCCCGACTACCTCGTCATCCACCAGCAGGACCTTCAGGCGGTGGTGAACGCCCTGTGGCAGGGCGGAGCCCGGGGCATCAAGGTGATGGACCAGCGGCTGATCTCCACCAGCGCCGTGCGCTGCGTCGGCAACACCCTGATTCTCCAGGGCCGCGTCTACTCGCCCCCGTACAGGATCACCGCCATCGGCGACCCGCAGAAGCTCCAGAAGTCGCTCGCCGCCTCTCCGGCGATCCAGAACTACATGGTGTACGTCAACGTGTACGGGCTCGGCTGGAAAGTCGAGGAGGCCGGGACGGTGACTCTTCCCGGCTACTCGGGCACAGTGGATCTCCACTACGCGAAGCCCGTGGAGTAGGTGCCGGACCTCGCGGAGCAGTGGGCGCATCCTGTGGAGCGAGCTGCCGCCGGGGGGACCTTGTGTCGGTGCGAGTGGTCGTCAGGACGATCAGTGAGCTGTGCCTCACCGCCGGCACCCTGATCGTGCTCTTCGTGGTCTACGTGTTGTTCTGGACGGGAATCCAGGCCGACAGCGCGATGAACCACCAGATCGATGTACTCCAGAAACAGTGGTCGAAGGGAGCGGTGACCCAGGCACCGCGGACCCCCTCGGACTCTTCGGGTCCGTCCGGCTCCTCGGGCTCCTCCGGTTCCGCGGGCCCTTCGGGTGCCACCGGTGGCGCCGGCGGTACGGCCACCGAGAGCCCGAAGCCGCCCGGCCCCTACAAGTACGGCGGCCCGTTCGCGGTCATGTACATCCCGCGGCTCGGTTTCACGTGGAACAAGCCCGTGCTCGAAGGCACCGCCACGCAGGTCCTGAAGAAGGGGCTCGGCCACTACCGGGGCACGGCCCAGCTCGGCCAGGAGGGCAACTTCTCCGTCGCAGGTCACCGGCGTACGTACGGGGACCCCTTCAAGGACTTTCCCGAGCTGCGCCGGGGCGACGCGGTGGTGCTGACGGACGGGACGACCTGGTTCACGTATCGGATCGACAAAGGCCCCTACAAAACCGTGCCCTCCGACATTGAGGTGATCGACCCTGTGCCACGTAAGTCCGGGTATACGCGTCCGGGGCGCTATCTCACGCTGACCACGTGTGATCCGGAGTGGGGGCACAGTCACCGGTTGATCGTCTGGGCACACCTTGATTCCACACAGCCTGTGGAGGCAGGGAAACCGGTGGCTCTGCGCCGTTAGTCTGTTGGCGTACGGCGACGGAAGGGACGGCATGTACGGCTGGATCTGGCGGCATCTGCCGGGGAGCGTATGGGTGAAGGCGCTGCTCTCACTCGTGCTCGTCCTGGCAGTGGTCTACGTGCTCTTCCAGTACATCTTCCCCTGGGCCGAACCGCTGCTGCCCTTCAATGATGTGACGGTGGACAACCAGTGACTACGCGCATCCTCGTTGTGGACAACTACGACAGCTTCGTCTTCAACCTGGTCCAGTACCTGTACCAGTTGGGCGCGGAGTGCGAGGTGCTGCGCAACGACGAGGTGTCGACCGCGCACGCCCAGGACGGCTTCGACGGTGTGCTCCTGTCCCCGGGGCCCGGCGCTCCCGAGCAGGCCGGTGTCTGTATCGACATGGTCCGGCACTGTGCCGCGACCGGGGTGCCCGTCTTCGGTGTCTGCCTCGGGATGCAGTCGATGCAGGTGGCGTACGGAGGTGTCGTCGACCGCGCGCCCGAGCTGCTGCACGGGAAGACCTCGCTCGTGGAGCACCAGGGCAAGGGCGTCTTCGCCGGTCTGCCGTCGCCCTTCACCGCGACCCGCTACCACTCGCTGGCGGCCGAGCCGGAGACGGTCCCGGCCGAGCTGGAGGTCACGGCCCGTACCCACGACGGGATCATCATGGGTCTCAGACATCGCGAACTGCCGGTCGAGGGTGTGCAGTTCCACCCGGAGTCGGTGCTGACCGAGCACGGCCACCGGATGCTCGCCAACTGGCTGCTCGAGTGCGGCGACAAGGTGGCCGTGGCGAGGTCGGCGGGGCTCGCCCCGGTGGTGGGCAGGGCCACGGCGTGACCGCGCTGCGCCCCGAGCGCGACAGCTCCCCCTACGGCGGCGAGGCCGCGTACGGGGGCGCCGGTGCGTTCGAGGCGGCGGTCGGAGGGCTCGCGGACCCGCTGACGGATCCGCTGCCTGGTCAGAGCCAGGGACAGGGACAGGGACAGGGACAGGGACAGGGACAGGGCGTACAGCAGCAGGGGTACGGCCCCGGCGCGTACGGACCCGACTGGTACGCCGCACAGCAGCAGCAGACGCAGGCCGCGCAGTTGCAGGCCGCTCAACTGCAGGCCGCTCAGTTGCAGGCCGCGCAAGCTGCTCAGCTGCAGGCCGCTCAGGCGCGGGCGGCCCAGGTTCAGGCCGCCCAGGTTCAGGCCGCCCAGGTTCAGACGGCTCGGACACAGGCCGCGACGCAGGCCATGCCTTCAGCGCCGGCGTCGGCACCGTCGTACGCCGATATGTATGAGCGGACGTACTCCCCGCCGTACCAGGAACCCGTGGCCGCCCAGTACCGCGGACCGGTCGCCGCTCCCCGGGCGGAGCCGGTCGCGCCGCGTCTGCCGTTGGACGACGAGACGGTCGCGTTGCGTCTTCCCGACTCGCCCGGAAGGGCGGAGGGAGGCGCGCGTGCGGCCGGCAGCGGGGCGGTCCCCGCCTCCGGGGGCCGTGCGGCCCGCCGTAAGGCCGCCAGGCGCCACGGAAGGTACGGAGAGGCGCAGGAGTCCCACGAGCCCCAGGAGGCGGCTCAGGAGGCCGCTGGGGCCCCTCGGAGCCGGATGGACGCCCGGCGCGCGGCGCGGGCGTCGAAACCCAGCGCGGGCGTCCTCGTGAGCCGGATGGTCGGCGAGGTGTTCATCTCCACCGGCGTGCTGATGCTGCTCTTCGTGACCTACCAGCTGTGGTGGTCGAACGTGCGGGCGCACGAGCAGGCGGGCAGTGCCGCGCAGCACCTGCAGCAGGACTGGGCGAACGGCAAGCGGAATCCGGGGACGTTCTCGCCCGGCCAGGGCTTCGCCATCCTGCACATTCCGAAGCTGGACGTGGTCGCGCCGATCGCGGAGGGCACCAGCAAGACGAACGTGCTCGACCGCGGAATGGTCGGCCACTACGGCGAGGCACCCCTCAAGACGGCGATGCCCGACGCCAAGACGGGCAACTTCGCGCTCGCCGGGCACCGCAACACCCACGGCGAGCCGTTCCGCTACATCAACCGGCTCAAGCCGGGCGACGACATCGTGGTCGAGACGCAGGACGACTTCTACGTCTACAAGATGACGTCGATCCTGCCGGTGACGAGTCCGGGCAACACGAGCGTGCTCGACCCGATCCCCAAGGGTTCGACCTTCACCGGGCCGGGCCGCTACATCACACTGACCACCTGCACACCGGAGTTCACCAGTAAGTACCGGATGATCGTCTGGGGCAAGATGGTCGAGGACCGGCCGCGCAGCAAGGGCAAGCCCGACGCGCTGGTCGGCTGAGGACAGACGCCGAGGCACGCGCGAACGGACGCGTGCGGGTGTCACGTGCACGTGAGACAAGCCGAGACAGACCAGACGGGGCAGATGAACTGTGGCAGCGAGGACCGACCACGCCGGGCGCGCCGGCTCGGAAGCCGGATACGCAGCCGCCGGTGACGCGCCTGGGGGGCGCCGGCGCATCGGATGGTTCGCGATGACGGTCAGCGTCTTCGGTGAACTCCTCATCACCGTGGGGCTGGTGCTCGGCCTGTTCGTCGTCTATTCGCTGTGGTGGACGAACGTCGTGGCCGACCGTCAGGCACACCAGCAGGGCGACAAGGTCCGCGACCACTGGGCGCAGGCCCCGAGCGGTCCGGGCGCCCTGGACACCAAGGACGGCATCGGCTTCCTGCACGTCCCGGCGATGAAGAACGGCGAGGTGCTCGTCGAGAAGGGCACGGCGACGAAGGTCCTCAACGACGGCGTCGCCGGCTATTACACGGACCCCGTCAAGGCGTCCCTGCCGATGACCGGCAAGAACGGCAACTTCACGCTGGCCGCTCACCGCGACGGCCACGGTGCCAAGTTCCACAACATCGACAAGATCGCCAAGGGTGACGCGATCGTCTTCGAGACCAGGGACAAGTGGTACGTCTACAAGGTCTTCGACATCCTTCCGGAGACCTCGAAGTACAACGTCAAGGTGCTCCAGACGGTCCCGAAGGAGTCCGGCAAGGTGAAGCCCGGCCACTACATCACGCTGACGACCTGCACACCGGTGTACACCTCCCGCTACCGCTATGTGGTGTGGGGCGAACTGGAGCGCGTGGACAAGGTCGACAGCGCCCGTACGCCGCCGAAGGAACTGCTCTGACGCGACTGCACCGGTCCAGGCGCGTCCGGGGGAAAATCGCCTGACACGGCGCTAGCATGGCGAAGGCCCGAAGCCGCAACCACTCTTTGCGGCTTCGGGCCTTTTCGCGTTTGTGGTGCGGTTACTCCAGAACCGCCAGTGCCGCTCCTGCGCTCCACTCCTCCAGCAGACCTCGGTGTACGGCCGTGATGCCGCCGTCGGTGGCGATGTTCAGGGCGTCGCGAGTGAAGGGGCACGTCGCTACGAAGAGGGCCACCTCCGAGCTGTGTAGAACCTTTGCCGCGCCGACGAACTTCTGGACGTCGGGGCTGGTGACGGAGAGGTAGGGCGCGAATCTCTTGCACTGGACGACGAGGGTTCGTCCGTCGGCCGTGCGACCGGTGATGTCGACTCCCCGGTCCCCGTTGCGGCCTCGTACGACGACGGCGGAGCAGCCGTCGCGGCGCAGCAGTTCGGCGACGTACTCCTCGAACTCGCGGCCGTTCATGGCGTCGATGGCCGCCATGACTCCGGCAAGAGGTCGGTCTTCCCGAAGACTTTCCAGCCGCTGCAGCCGGGCGTGATGTTGGCGGAGCTTCCGCTCGACGGTCTGGACTCCTGCCCGCAGGGCGATCAGCTCCCTGCGGTGTTCGCCTGATGTCTCGATCAGCGCGTTGAACATCGGGACGACGGTCCCGCAGAGGATGTGGGTGATGCGCTGGTCGATGCGGTCGTCGAGTGAGCGGCTATCCCTGTGGAGAGGGTTGTCCACAGACTGCGTGCGTGCGAGGTACTCCATGTCGAGGAGGTACGTACGCACTTGACGTGCAACTTCGCTGTCGCGGAGCAGCATGGCGACGTTGAGGACGGCCCGGCGCGACCAGAGTGCGAGGCTGGAACGGGGCGTGGACGACTTTCCGGATAGAGAGACAACGTGTCTCCCTTAAACCGAGCCAGCTCTTCGCCACGCAGGATCCGCAAGCCGTTCACTGTCAGCTCGGCCCGGTGGCGTTGTGCCATCCGGTTGATGGCACGCTCCGCGACTTCGAAGTACGTCGCGACCATCGCAGTCGTCACGCTCATCCCGTCCGGCAGCAGCGATAGCGCTTTGACTTTGTCGAGTACCTCAGTGCGTTCCATCACGCTGTCTCGTAGAGCTTTCGATTCCAGCAGAGCCGATTCGTTGATCACGTACTGCCCCCTTTGTTCGTTGCGGAGGCCTTGCGGCCGGGGCAGAGCTTCGATTCCGCCCCATCCCGTCAACGAGTCGGGAAGTATGAAGAAACGGTCGAATTTCGCACACCAGGTCGCCAGGGGGCGACTTGATCGTCTTTGACTCCAGGGATAAGTGGTGCGTCCACAGGGTCTTCCAGGGGGTCGGCGCAGCCCCAGTGGGGCCCCAGGTCAACGAGAAGGGCCCCGGCACTCAAGAGTGCCGGGGCCCTTCCCGTCGGTTGCCCGAGTGCGGTCCTTGGTGGGCTCAGTTGCCGCCGAAGAGGCCCCCACCGCCGTTGTTGTTGCCACCGTTGTTGTTGCCGATGTTCACGGTCGTGAGGGTGACGGTCGTGTTGTCCGGGCTGTCGACCGGGCTGTTGGCGTTCGGGTTCTGTCCGATCACCGTGGCGTTGTCGCTTCCGTCGCTGCCCGGGGCGAACTGGATGTTGTTGAAGCCCTGCTGCTGCAGAATCTGCCTCGCCTCGGCCACGGTCTTGCCGACGACGCTCGGCACGGTCGACTGCTGCTTGGCCTTGCCGATCTGGATCGTCACGTGGGAGCCGGGGTCCGCCGGGCTGTTGATTGCCGGGCTCGTCTGGATGACCTTGCCGACCAGGTTCGGGTCGTCGGTGTCCGTGTCGACGCAGTCGCCGACGAGGTTGTTGGCCTGCATCTGTGCCCTGGCCTGGTCGCAGTTCTTGCCGGCGACGTCCGGGACGATGGACTGCTTCTTCTCCGCGGCGACGGTCAGGGTGATTATCGCGCCCTTTGCCGCTTCCTTGTCGCCCTTGGGGTTCTGGGAGATGACGATGCCCGGGGCCTGGTCGGACTCCTGAGTCTTCTGGTCGACCTTGAATCCCTTGCCCTCGAGCTGGGCCTTCGCCTTGTCGAAGGTGAGGCCCCTCACGTCCGGCACGGCCACCTTCGGCGCTCCGGTGGACACGACCACATTGATCGTGTCGCCCTTCTTCACCTTCGAGCCGATGCCCGGCTCCTGCGAGCAGATGTTGCCCTTGGGCTCCTTCTCGCAGGGCTTGTTCGTGGGGGAGAGCTTCAGCTCGCGGTTGTCCGCCATCTTTCTGGCGTCCGGCAGCGTCTGACTCACGAAGTTGGGCACCTCGAACGAGTCGTTGCCCGCTCCCTTGCCCGAGAACGCGTACTTCCCGATCAGGATGGCGCCGATCAGCACCAGGATGCCCGCGACGACCAGGAGGATCGTCGAGGTGTTGCTGTTGTTCTTCTTCTGGCGGCGGCGGTCCGGGCGGTCGTCGTAGCCGTAGCCGCCGTCGTCCGGGTTCATCGGCGGCAGCATCGACGTGGCCTGCGCGTCCGAGGAGCGCAGGGCCGTGGTCGGCTGGTCGTCGCCGTAGCCGTAGCCGACCGAGCCCATGGCGGCGCTGGCCGCGACGGGCTGGCCGTCGAGGCAGGCCTCGATGTCGGCGCGCATCTCGTCGGCGGACTGGTACCGGTAGTCCGGGTCCTTGACGAGGGCCCTGAGCACGATCGCGTCCATCTCGTGCGTGATCTCGGGGTCGAAGACCGACGGGGGCTGGGGCTCCTCGCGCACGTGCTGGTACGCGACGGCCACCGGGGAGTCGCCCACGAAGGGCGGGCGCACCGTGAGCAGCTCGTACAGCAGGCAGCCGGTGGAGTAGAGGTCCGAGCGGGCGTCGACCTGCTCGCCCTTCGCCTGCTCCGGCGAGAGGTACTGCGCCGTGCCGATGACCGCGGCTGTCTGCGTCATCGTCATGCCGGAGTCGCCCATGGCCCGGGCGATGCCGAAGTCCATGACCTTGACCTGGCCGTTGCGCGTCAGCATGACGTTGGCCGGCTTGATGTCGCGGTGGACGATGCCTGCGCGGTGCGAGTACTCCAGGGCCTGGAGGATGCCGATGGTCATCTCCATGGACCGCTCAGGGAGCAGCCTGCGGCCCGAGTGCAGCAATTCGCGCAGCGTGGACCCGTCGACGTACTCCATCACGATGTACGGGATGGAGGTGTTGTCGATGTAGTCCTCACCCGTGTCGTATACGGCGACGATCGCGGGATGGTTGAGCGAGGCGGCCGACTGGGCCTCCCGGCGGAACCGGGCCTGGAACGACGGGTCACGTGCGAGGTCGGCCCGCAGCGTCTTCACCGCCACGGTACGGCCGAGCCGGGTGTCATGCGCGAGGTAGACCTCCGCCATGCCACCACGGCCGAGCACGTGGCCCAGCTCGTACCGGCCGCCGAGGCGACGCGGCTCTTCCATAGCTACCTACCAGCCCTCTCCGTCGGTCCCGACCGCACCTTTGTGTGGTCCGGCGGTGTGCCGTCCGGGCATACCGTACCCGGATCGCCTTCTGTGACCTGGCCAAGACCGTCACCCGTGACAGGACCGGTATCGCAACGTGCACCGATGTGATGGGGACGTGAGCGGGGTCACTTCTTACTGTCGATGACTGCCTTCATCACGTCCCTCGCGATGGGGGCGGCGAGACCACCACCCGTGATGTCTCCGCGGTTGGCGCTGCCGTCCTCGACCACCACGGCCACGGCGACGGGAGAGCTGCCGTCGGGGAGCTTGGCGTACGAGATGAACCACGCGTACGGCTTCTCGCTGTTGGCGACACCGTGCTGGGCGGTACCGGTCTTGCCGCCCACCGTGACACCGGAGATCTGCGCCTTCGTACCCGTGCCCTCCTTGACGACCGTCTCCATCATGTCCTGCAGGATCTGGGCGTTGGCCTCGGAGAGCGGCTGGCTGAGCTTCTCGGGCTCGGTCTGCGAGACGACGTCCAGGCTCGGTGCCTGCAGCTTGTCGACCATGTAGGGCTTCATGAGCGTGCCGTTGTTGGCGACGGCGGAGGCCACCATGGCCATCTGCAGCGGGGTCGCGGCGGTCTCGAACTGGCCGATGGAGCTGAGAGCGGTCTGCGCCTGGTCCATCGCCTTGGGGAAGACGGAGGCGTTGGAGCGCACCGGCGTGAGCTGCTCGGAGTTGAAGCCGAACTTCTCGGCCTCCGTCAGCATCTTCTCCTTGCCGAGGTCGGCGCCGATCTTGCCGAAGACGGTGTTGCACGAGACGCGGAGCGCGACCCGCATCGTCGCGTTCTTGCAGGGGATGTTCCCCTCGTTCTTCAGCTCGGTCGTGGTCTTCGGCAGGATGTACGGCAGCGGAGAGTCGGTGTGCTGGTCCGCGGACGTGTACATGCCGTTCTCCAGTGCCGCGGCCGCGGTGACCACCTTGAAGGTGGAGCCCGGCGGGTAGGTCTCGCGCAGCGCCCGGTTGAGCATCGGGTCGTCGGGGTTGTTCTTCTTCTGGAGCTTGTTCCAGGCCTTCGCGTCGTTGTCGGAGGTTCCGGCGAAGGACGAGGGGTCGTACGACGGGGTCGACGCCAGCGCCAGGATCGCGCCGGTCTGCGGGTTGATCGCGGCGACGGCGCCCTTGCCGCGGCTCAGCAGGCCCTGGTAGGCGGCCTTCTGCGCGGCTGCGTTGAGGGTGGTGACGACGTTGCCGCCCTGCTGCTTCTTGCCCGTGACCATGGCGAGGGTGTTGCGGAAGAAGAGCCGGTCGTCGTTGCCGGTGAGGATGCCGTCGTCCAGCTTCTCCAGCTGGGAGGCGTCGAAGGCCTGCGAGGCGTACCCGGTGACGGGCGCCCACATGGGGCCGTCCTTGTAGGTGCGCTTGTACTCGAAGTCGTTGATGCCGTTCTTCTTCGACTTGGTGGCCCCGGTGATGGGGTCGCCGTCGACGACGATGTCGCCGCGCGGGGTGGCGTACCGCTCGATGGCGACGCGGCGGTTGTTCGAGTCGGTTCGCAGGCTGTCCGCCTGGACGTACTGGACGTAGTTGTCGCGGAGGAGCAGGGCGAGGACGAGGAGCCCGCAGAAGATCGCGATCCGTCGCAGGGGCTTGTTCACGGGCGGACCACCTGGGTCATCTCGGCGTCGGGGCTGGGGGCGGGTGCGGGCGCCGGGCGGCGGGCGGTGTCGCTGATCCTGATCAGGATGCCCATCAGTGCCCAGTTGGCGATGACGGAGGAGCCTCCGTAGGCCACGAACGGCATCGTCATACCGGTCAGCGGGATGAGGCCCATGACGCCGCCGGCGACGACGAAGACCTGGAGTGCGAAGCCGCCGGAGAGGCCCACGGCGAGGAGCTTGCCGAACGGGTCGCGGGCCGCGAGGGCCGTTCGGATGCCGCGCTCGACGATCAGGCCGTAGAGCACCAGGATCGCCATGATGCCGGCCAGGCCCAGTTCCTCGCCGAAGGTGGCGAGGATGAAGTCGGAGTTGGCGGCGAACCGGATGAGTTCGGAGTGGCCCTGGCCGAGGCCGGTGCCGAGGGTGCCGCCGGAGCCGAAGGCCCAGAGGGCCTGCATGGACTGCTCGGTGTGACCGGGGACGCCCTGTCGGCTCTGCATGAACTCGTGCATGGGGTCGAGCCAGGCCTGGACACGCTGCTGGACGTGCGTCTCGAAGGTCGCCACACCGACCGCGCCGGCCGCGGACATCAGCAGACCGAAGACGATCCAGCTGGTGCGCTCGGTGGCGACGTACAGCATGATGATGAACATTCCGAAGAACAGCAGCGACGTACCGAGGTCGGTCTCGAAGACCAGGATCAGGATCGAGATGAACCAGACCACGAGGATCGGGCCGAGGTCGCGGCCGCGGGGCAGGTACAGCCCCATGAAGCGGCGGCTGGCGAGGGCCAGCGCGTCCCGCTTGACCATCAGGTAACCGGCGAAGAAGATCGCCAGGACGATCTTGGCGAACTCACCGGGCTGGATGGAGAAGCTGCCGACGTGGATCCAGATCTTGGCGCCGTAGATGTTGGCACCGAGGCCGGGGACCAGCGGCAGGAGCAGCAGCACCAGTGCGCCGACCATGGAGATGTAGGTGTAGCGCTGCAGGACGCGGTGGTCCTTCAGGAAGATCAGCACGACGACGAACAGGGCGATGCCCAGTGCGGTGTACATCAGCTGGCGGGGCGCGGCGGTGCCGGCCTGCTTGATCGACTGCAGCAGTTTGGACTGGTCGAGTCGCCAGATGATGACCAGCCCGAGGCCGTTCAGCAGTGTCGCCAGCGGCAGCAGCAGCGGGTCCGCGTACGGGGCGAACTTACGTACGACGAGGTGGGCGACGCCGGCCAGCAGGCCGAGGCCCAGGCCGTAACTCAGGAGGCCGGCGGGCACCTTGTCGTCGATGGCGAGGCCCACGTTGGCGTAGGCGAACACCGGGATGACAACGGCGAACACCAGCAACGCCAGTTCGGTATTGCGTCGGCTGGGTGCGCCGATGGATCCGATCGTGGACGTGTGGTGCGTCGGCGTGTTCGAACTACTGCTCATCGTGTGACAGGGCCCCTCACGGCTTCTTACTGCTTACCGCACAGCGAGACCAGCTTCTGCTCCTCGACGGAGAGGCTGGGGCCTGGTGTGGGAGTGGGTGCGGTCGTGGACTTGGAGGACGAAGGTGCCGAGCTCGACGGGGTCGGGCTCGGGGTGGACGTGGCCTTGGACGTCAGAGAGGTCTTTGTGGTTCCCGTGGTCCCACCGGCCTTGCCCTCACCGGTCTTCGCGTTGTTCTGGCTCTCGGCGGCGCGGCGCTGCGCGTCCTTCCGGCAAGCGGAGGCCTGCACGGCGAGCTCGTCGATCTTCGACTTCGCGTCGGCGAGGCCGCCTTCGGCGATGGTCGCCTTGACCTGCTTCTGCTGATACGGCGGCAGGTACTTGAGTTCGATCTCGGGGTGGTCCTTCTCCACCTTCGAGAGCGAGACCCAGGCCAGGTCCTGGCTGATGCCGCGGTACAGCGCGACGTGGTCGTCCTGGGTGCCGACGTAGTACTGCGTCTGCGTCCAGCGGTAGCCGCCGTAGAGGCCGCCGCCGAGGACGGCGAGCGTCAGGACGATGTAGAAGGATCTCTTCAGCCACTTGCGTCCGGTGCGCGGCTTGACGAAGTCCTCGTCCGTGTAGTCGCCGAAGCCGCCGGTGGACACGTAACCGGTGGTGTCGCCGCTGCCGGGCGGGCCGAACTCGCCGCCGCCCTGGCCGGGGACGGGCCGGCCGAGGCTGGAGGCGCGACCGGCGGGGGTCTGCATGGCTCCGTTGTCGTGCAGCTGGTGCTGGTTCTCGGCGACCGCGCCGACCACGACGGGAGTGTCGGAGAGCTGCGCGGCGAGGGTGTCCCCGGAGTCGATGTCGAGGACGTCGGCCACGATGACGGTGATGTTGTCCGGGCCGCCTCCGCGCAGCGCGAGCTGGATGAGCTCCTGCACGGTCTCCTGCGGGCCCTGGTAGCTGGCGAGGGTGTCTTCCATCGTCTGGTGGGAGACGACGCCGCTGAGGCCGTCGGAGCAGATCAAGTAGCGGTCGCCGGCCCGGACTTCGCGGATGGAGAGGTCGGGCTCGACGTGGTCGCCGCTGCCCAGCGCGCGCATCAGCAGGGAGCGCTGCGGGTGGGTGGTGGCTTCCTCCTCGGTGATGCGCCCCTCGTCGACGAGGCGCTGCACCCAGGTGTGGTCCTGCGTGATCTGCGTCAGCACGCCGTCCCGCAGCAGATAGGCGCGGGAGTCGCCGACGTGGACGAGGCCGAGGCGCTGGCCGGTCCACAGCAGGGCGGTGAGCGTGGTGCCCATGCCCTCCAGCTGCGGGTCCTCCTCGACCATCAGCCGGAGCTGGTCGTTGGCGCGCTGCACGGCGGTGCCGAGCGAGGTGAGGATGTCGGATCCGGGTACGTCGTCGTCGAGCGCGACGATGGTGGAGATCACCTCGGAGCTGGCGACCTCACCGGCGGCCTGGCCGCCCATCCCGTCGGCGATCGCGAGCAGGCGAGGACCGGCGTAGCCCGAGTCCTCGTTGCCCTCGCGGATCATGCCTTTGTGCGATCCGGCGGCGAAGCGCAGTGACAGACTCATGCGCACCTCGCCCGTCGGCTCCGGGTACATCCGCACGGTGCCCACCCTCCGGTCGGGAGCGCGCCGGGGTCCGTCGTGTGGACCGCCGCTGCGTGCTCGCTCCGCTCGCTCATTGTCGTACTACTTCCGCAGCTCGATGACGGTCTTGCCGATGCGGATCGGCGCGCCCAGCGGAATGGGCGTCGGAGTCGTCAGTCGGCTCCGGTCGAGATACGTGCCATTGGTGGAGCCGAGGTCCTCGACGATCCACTGGCCGTCCCGGTCCGGGTAGATCCTGGCATGCCGGCTCGACGCGTAGTCGTCGTCCAGCACGATGGTGCTGTCGTGTGCGCGGCCCAGGGTGATGGTCTGTCCCTGGAGCGCGACGGTCGTGCCCGTGAGGGTGCCCTCCGAGACGACCAGTTTGGATGGTGCTCCGCGGCGCTGGCGGCCGCCGCTGGGCGGCTGCTGCTGGCGCTGCTGTGGAGGCGCGGCAGGCCGCGCGGCCTGCTGAGGCCTTGCGGCCTCCCTGCGGGAGCCGCGCTGTGTGACGCGCGTTCCGAACAGGTCGCTGCGGATGACCTGCACGGCCACGATCACGAACAGCCACAGTACGGCCAGGAAACCCAGCCGCATGACCGTGAGGGTCAGCTCTGACATTGCCCCCGCTTCACCCTTCGGCTTGCCGGTAAATGATGGTGGTGCTGCCCACGACGATCCGCGAGCCGTCGCGGAGCGTAGCGCGGGTTGTGTGCTGCCCGTCCACCACGATGCCGTTGGTGGACCCTAGATCCTGGATCGTCGAGGGCGTTCCGGTCCGGATCTCACAGTGCCGGCGGGATACGCCGGGGTCGTCGATCCGCACGTCGGCTTCGGTGCTGCGGCCCAGCACCAGAGTCGGGCGGGAGATCTGATGGCGTGCGCCATTGATCTCGACCCAGTGCCGCATACGGCCACCCGCCGCCGGGCCGGCCGGGGGTCGGGCACCGATGGGTGCCGCGCCCGGACGGCCGCCGGGCGGCGGCGCGGACGGCATGGGGGGAGCGGCCGCGGGCGGGTAGCCGTAGCCACCCTGGGCTCCGCGGGGAGCCGCCGGGGCGGGGCCCGCGGGGGCACGCTCGGGGGACTGTTGATTGGCGGAGGAGGCGAGCGTACGGCTGCGGACCCGGTACAGGCCGGTGTCGAGGTCGTCCGCCTTCTCCAGGTGGACCTTGATGGGGCCCATGAAGGTGTAGCGCTGCTGCTTGGCGTAGTCGCGGACCATGCCTGCGAGCTCGTCGCCGAGCTGGCCGGAGTAGGGGCTGAGCCGCTCGAAGTCCGGCGTGCTCAGCTCGACGATGAAGTCGTTGGGGACGACGGTCCGGTCGCGGTTCCAGATCGTGGCGTTGTTGTCGCACTCGCGCTGGAGCGCTCCGGCGATCTCCACGGGCTGGACCTCGGACTTGAACACCTTGGCGAAGGTGCCGTTGACCAGACCTTCGAGTCGCTGCTCGAACTTCTTCAGGACTCCCATGGGGCACCTCCTCCTTCGTTGCCGTCCTGGTACAGCTTGCTGTCGTCTTCCTGATCCTGCTGGCCTTGCTGGTACTGCTTACTGATCGTATCCACGCGTCGGGAAATCGGCTGGTTCCCCCTGTCGGCCCGGTCGACGGGTTGTCGACGCCTTCCGAAGTCCCCTCCCGGAGTTCCCTGAGAGGCCCCTCTTCGAACTCTTCCCGGCACTGCTTCTGCCATGGATCGTAGAGGCGCCCCACGACCAGTGTCCCGCACCTGGCTGTGCAGCCCGTCCGACTCCTGGGGAGATGCGCTGGACCGGTACGAGGTTGATACGTGAACCGGTTCTGTCTGAAACGTGTGACGCACGCCGGGTTGCCGGTGAGGGAGGCGGCCGGCGCGGGATCCGGAGCCGCTCGGGCCACCGGGCCGGGCGGGACAAGGGCACCGGGCCTGCGGATGCCGGGCGCGGGGGCGGGGTATGCCGGGGGCTAGGGGCGGGGGAAAGGGATGTGATTCCACCCCTGACAGCGTGCTAATCTTCTCGATGTCGGCAGGCGCTCGCACCACTCGGTGGGAGACGGACGACACACCCAATGCGCGGGTGGCGGAATAGGCAGACGCGCTGGATTCAGGTTCCAGTGCCCGAAAGGGCGTGGGGGTTCAACTCCCCCCTCGCGCACCAGCTGAAAGCCCCTCAGGTCTTCGACCTGAGGGGCTTTCACGTTGTCCGGGTGCTTCCGGTGCTGCTCCCGAGTTCTCGTGCGAGGCCCGCGACGGGGAGTGCCGCGCGACGCGGACGGCTCGGAGCCGCTGTGAAGTGTGACGATGCTCTCACGCGGGTGCCGGGGAGTTGTCCGGGCGGCGGCTGGTGAACCGGCGTTCGTGGGCCCGGCGGATCTTCGGCGCGACGGGCTCGACAGGCGTGACGGGCGCAACAGTCGGGGCGGGGCCGACAGTCGGAGTGGTGCGAGGGTCTCGGTGCCGGGAAGGGCCGGCGGAGCGGGTAAAGCGGAGCCGGCAAAGGGGAGAGCCCCGCAGGGTGAGGTGTCCGGCCCTGCGGGGCTCTGTGCTGCTGTGCCGTCTCCGGTGGGCGGAACGGCGGCCGTCGTCGCGTGCCGTGCTTAGGCGGCGATGCGCTCCGCGACCTTCTTGGCCTGAGCGGCCGCGTCGTCGAGAGCCTTGCTCCGGGACGCCTCGAAGAGCGGGGTCAGCTCGGCCATCGCCGGGTTGTGCGGGGCGCTGGTGAGCTCCGGGACGATGAAGTCGACCTCGAGGGCGAGCATGTCGCGCAGCACCGCCTCGAGGTAGTTCTGCACGTACTCGAAGCCCTCGCGCGGAGTGCCCGGCGCGTACGAGCCGCCGCGGCTGGCGACGACGGTGACCGCGGTGCCCTTGATCTTCGAGTCCTCGGCCATGGCGGTGCGCCCCATGAGGACCACGTTGTCCAGCCATGCCTTGAGGGTCGAGGGGATGGAGAAGTTGTACATGGGGGCGCCGATCAGGATCGCGTCCGCGTTCTCCAGCTCCTCGATGAGCTTCAGGCGTGCGGCGAAGGCCTCGGCCTGCCCGGCGGTGTGCGCGTCCGGGGCGGCGAAACCGGCGGTGTGGGCGTCGGCCGTGATGTGCGGCACAGGATGCGCTGCGAGGTCGCGGTAGACGACCGTGCCGTCGGGGTGCTGCTCCTCCCAGGCCGCGCGGAAGGCGTCCGTCACGGCACGCGAGGTGGAGGCGCCGCCCGGGAAGACGGACGAGTCGATGTGGAGGAGGGTGGCCATGGGGATCTCCAGACAAACGGGATGTATTGGGGCGGTGGGCCGGGACCGGGACTGCGGTCGGGGCCGAGATGGGGACCGGGTCGGGACCGGGGAGGGCCGCGGGCGGGGTCGTACGGACTCTTGGGGTGGAGTCCGTCCTTGCGGGCCCCTGGGGCGGGCCCGGGGGCGCGGTCGCTGAACCGGATCCAGGGCAGGGCTGTCGAAGGGAGTCGAGTCACCCCGAAGGGCTTCTCTTTCGTTCCTAACTAGAGATAACACAGGTACTTACTTTTTTTCATCCCCTTGTGGAGACGCAGTACCCTGGGCCCATGGCAGAACCGGGAAGCCACGACGCGGGGCCGTGTCAGAAGGTCGACGAGGGCATGACCCGTGTCTTCACGCTGCTCGGAAAGCGCTGGACGGGTCTCGTCGTCTCGGTTCTGATGCAGCACCCCGTCCACTTCGCCGATCTGCGCCGAGCGATCCCCGGGATCAGTGAGCGGATGCTTTCGGACCGGCTCACCGAACTCGGCGCGGCCGGCCTGGTCGTGCGCGAGGTCACTGAGGGTCCCCCGCTGCGGGTTTCGTACCGTCTGACGGAGGCGGGCGCGGCTCTGGAACCGGCCCTCAAGGAGCTGGGGTCCTGGGCGGAGAGGTATCTGCCGGAGAGCGGATCCTGTCCGGGGCGGCTGCGGTAGCGGCCCGGGGCGTGAGCCGACTCGCTCGAGCCGTTCGCGGGGTTGCCGCACCGGCGCCCGGTCGGGCCGCGTGAGCGGGTGTGTTCTCGGCTTCTTCCCCGTGGGTCCGTGGAGTTGTCCACAGGGTCTGACGCGTTTTCCCGGCCGGCTGTACGGTCAGCACGAGTTGATGTTCGTGTGCGGGGGAGGCGGTCGTGATGGCCGAGGTCGGTACAACGGGTACGGAGCGACAGACGGCGCCGACGGGGCAGGCCGGGCTGATCGAACAGACCGGTCCGGAGCGGCAGGACCGCGGTGACCGGCGGCCCGGGGCGGGGTCCGCGTCGGACTCCGAGAGGCGGCCTTCGTCCGAGGGCGGGCCGGCGGCCGAGGCGTTCGGGACCCGGGGGTTCACCGTTCCGGGGTTCGCCGCCTGGCCGGTGAAGGGCTCGCCCAAGGAGGAGGGGAAGGCCCTGCGCGGGCGGGTGCCGCGCGCGGAGCACGCCGAGTTCCTGGTGGACGCCGACCGGCCGGACGCCGTGACCGCGGTCGAGGAGTCCAACCGGGGCCGGCTCTCCGAGCTCACGCCGATACGGGTCGGCAGGATGGCGGCCACGCCCTTCGCGTTCCTGCGCGGTTCCGCGGGCCTCATGGCGTACGACCTCGCCCGCACCCCGATGACCGGCATCAGTGCCCAGATCTGCGGTGACGCGCACGCGGCGAACTTCGGTCTGTACGGGGACGCGCGCGGCGGCCTGGTCATCGATCTGAACGACTTCGACGAGACGGTCCACGGCCCCTGGGAGTGGGACCTCAAGCGGCTCGTCACCTCGCTCGTGCTCGCGGGCCGGGAAGCCGGAGCGGACGAGGACACCTGTCGGGCCGCCGCCCGCGACACCGTGGGCGCGTACCGGCGCACCATGCGCCTGCTGGCGAAGCTGCCGGTGCTGGACGCGTGGAACGCCATCGCCGACGAGGAACTCGTCTCGCACACGGACGCCCATGACCTGCTCGGCACTCTGGAGCGGGTCTCCGAGAAGGCGCGGGCCAACACCAGCGGGCGGTTCGCCGCCAAGTCGACGGAGGCCGTGGAGGGCGGTGGCCGCCGGTTCGTGGACGCGGCGCCCGTGCTGCGCCGCGTCCCCGACGAGGAGGCGGCAGCGGTCGCGGCGTCCCTGGACCACTATCTGACGACGCTCTCCGAGGACCGCCTCCCCCTGCTCGCCCGCTACGCGGTCCACGACGTCGCCTTCCGGGTCGTCGGCACCGGCAGCGTCGGCACCCGCTCGTACGTCGTACTGCTCCTGGACCATCGCGGCGAAGCCCTCGTCCTCCAGGTCAAGGAGGCCCGCGCCTCGGTGTTGCTCCCGCACCTCGCGACCGCCGGCCACCCGATGCCCGAGGTGGCTCACGAGGGCCGCCGTGTCGTCCTCGGCCAGAAGCGCATGCAGGTCGTCAGCGACATCCTTCTCGGCTGGACCTCGGTCGACGGTCTCCCCTACCAGGTGCGCCAGTTCCGCAACCGCAAGGGCAGCGTCGACCCCGCCGCCCTGGCCGCCGACCACATCGACGACTACGGCCGCATGACCGGCGCCCTGCTGGCCCGCGCCCACAGCCACAGCGCCGACCCGCGCCTCATCGCCGGGTACTGCGGCAAGAACGAGGAGCTGGACGAGGCCATCGCCTCCTTCGCCGTCGCCTACGCGGACCGCACGGAGGCGGACCACGCGGCCCTGGTGGCGGCGGTCCGGAGCGGACGGATCGCTTCCGAAGCGGGGGTGTGACCGGGGGGTGATGGGGGTGTCCGGTCCGCCCCTCCGGACGGGGCGGTCCACCCGCGCCGATGCCGCTGGCGGCGCCGGTTCCGGTGGTCGGGATGATCGGGGTGGTTGGGGTCATTGGGGTCGTTGTGGCCGGTCAGGTGGCTGTAGAGGCGGTGAAGGCAGTGAGTCGCGGGGGAGTGTGGCCTACGCTGGTCGGGTGACGACCCCGGAAGCCGATCAGAGCCAGTCCGAGCCCGCCTTCGAGGGGGGCCGGGAACCCTCCGGTGCCCCGGAGGGCGAGACGCCCCAAGCCTCCCCCGGCGACGACGGCCGCATCGCGGACGCGGAGGGCGCAGACGCCCGCTCCGGCGCCCAGGATGCAGCCGGGAACGAGGTCCGCACCGAGGCTCCGAGTGAGGCCGACGGCGAGGGCCAGAGCCCGGCTCAGGGTGAGGATGCCCGGCCCGAGGCGCGGCTCGAGCGGGCCGTACGAGCGGCCGAGCAGGCGTTGATCGAGTTCGAGATCGCCGTGGAGACCTTCCGCGTCGAGGTCGACAACTTCTCGCGGCTGCATCACCAGAAGCTCGGTCCGATGTACTCGCGCCTCGACGAGCTGGAGGCCGATATCGCCGAGGCGCGTGCCGCGCGCTCCGGCGACCCGGAGGACATATTCAAGGCGCACGAGGCACGGGCGCGGGTCATGCCCATGCCCGGTGTCGAGGAGCTGTTCCACGGCTGGATGGACTCGGAGGGCCTGTTCCCCGAGGCTGTGGCAATGCTCACGGACCAGCCCGTGCGGCCCCCGCAGCGTGTGCGCCCCAGCGAGGAGGCCCGCAAGCTGTTCCGTGAGCTGGTCCGCAAGGCGCACCCCGACCTGGCGCAGGACGAGGACGAGCGCAAGCGGCGTGACGAGTTCATCGCCCGTGTGAACACCGCGTACGCCAGGGGTGACGAGGCGTTGCTGCGGGAGCTGGCCCAGGAGTGGGCCGCCGGCCCCGCGCCCGAGGAGTGGAAGCCGAGCCGCAGCGAGGAGCTCTACGCCCGTCTCGAATGGCTCTCGCAGCGCAAGGAGATGCTCACCTTCGTCGCCCGCGAACTGGAGGAGAGCGCCATCGGCGCGATGCTCAAGATGGCTCCGGAAGACCCGGACCGTCTTCTGGAGGAGATCGCCGAACAACTGCTGACGCAGGTCGGCGAGCGCGAGCACGAGCTGGCGGAACTGATCGCCCAGACTCCCTGAGCTTCCCCGTCGGCGCGGTCGGGTAGCGTCGGAGGCATGAGTTTCGGAGCTGGTGTGCCCACGGTCGGGATCGACAATCTCGCGGTCGACGACTTC
The DNA here is from genome assembly GCF_055567635.1 of Streptomyces sp. NPDC026500. NCBI lineage: Bacteria > Bacillati > Actinomycetota > Actinomycetes > Kitasatosporales > Streptomycetaceae > Streptomyces > Streptomyces sp. NPDC026500. The sequence continues at coordinate 305,360 of NZ_JBVHQB010000001.1, forward strand.
CTGCTGGACGTCCGTGAGGACGACGAGTGGGAGGCAGGTCATGCCCAGGGGGCGCTGCACATCCCCATGAGCGACTTCGTCGCCCGGTACGGCGAGCTGACCGAGGCGGCCCCGCAGGACGGCCGGGTCAACGTGATCTGCCGCTCCGGTGGCCGTTCGGCCCAGGTCACGATGTACCTGGTCCAGCAGGGCATCGACGCCGCGAATGTCGAAGGCGGCATGCAGACCTGGGAGGCCGCGGGCCGCCCGGTCGTGAACGACAAGGGCGAGCCCGGCTTCGTGCTGTAGCCGCCGGCCCCCCTTCACCCCAGGGAGTGCGCCGCCAGCAGATCGCCCAGGGCTTCTTCGTGTGCCGCCGCCGGGCCGAGTGACAGTTCCAGGTGTTTGGCCCAGGCGTGGTACCGGTGCAGCGCGTACTCGGTGTCGGCGCCTAACCCTCCGTGCAGATGCTGGGCGGTCTGCACGACCCGGCGCACTCCGTCGGACGCCCAGATCTTGGCGACGGCCACGTCACCGCAGGCCGGGAGCGCACCCCCGGCGCCCGTGCCGATCCGCCATGCGGCCTGCCAGAGCGTCGCCTCCATGGCACGCAGGTCGATATAGCGGTCGGCGGCCTGCACGGCGACCGCCTGGAACGTGGCGACCGGGAACCCGAACTGCTCACGCTTGCTCGTGTACGCGCTCGTCATCCGGAGCACTTCCTCCCCGAGCCCGAGCGCCAGCGCACATGTGCCGGTGGCCAGCAGGTCGCGCAGCCACTCCCACGCCCCCTGCGCGTCGATGACATCCCGTGAGGCGATCCGGGCGGACTCCAGCCGCAGTTCACCGAGCCGCTCACCGGTCGTGGAGATCTGCTCGGCGAGTACGGCCCCTTCGTGGCCGCGGGAAACCAGAGCGAGGACGGTCCGGTCGGCGTCCGTGTGCGCGGGTACGACGATGAAGTCGGCGTTGCAGGCCCAGGGGACGGCCGTCTGGACTCCGTCCAGCACCCACCCCGTAACGTCCTGCCGTGCGGTCACGGCGAGTTCGGCCGGGTCGTGACCGGTCCTGCCGTTGGCGGCGACGGTCAGCACGAGCTCACCCCGGCCGGCCGGGGCCGGCAGCTCCGCCCTCAACTCCTCGCCGCCGTAGCGCTGTACGGCAGCCGCCGCCGCGCTGTTCTCCAACAACGGCACCCGCGCCAGCACCTTCGCCGACTCCCGCAGTACGAGACACAGCGCGACCGCGTCGAGGCCCGCCCCGCCGGACTCCTCGTCGAGCAGCAGGCTCAGCAGGTCCGCGTCGGCGAGCCTCGCCCACAGGGCCCGGTCGAAGTCCTCGGCGACGGCACCCGCGGTGAGCGCGGGACTGGGCACCGCGTCCGGGGCGACCCCGGCGAACACCGCCTTCGCCGCCTCGACCGCCGCCTGCTGCTCCTCGGTGAAGGTGAAGTCCACGATCCCGTCCTCCCGCACACGCGCCGGACCAACGACCAGACAGAACGCCTGATCTGACGGTGCGTCAAGATAGAACAGGTTCTATGAGAAGGGAACGGCCAACGGTCGGTCGCCTGTCGACCGGGCTCGACGGTCGATGTCCTGCCGACAGGGTTCGGCTGTCGGAGTGTGCCCGCCGGGCTCGGTGGTCGAAGCGTGTCCGCAGGGCTCAGCGGTCGAAGTCCAGCTCCACCTTTTCCGTGGCCGGATGGGACTGGCAGGCCAGTACGTACCCGGCCTCCGTCTCCTCCGGCTCCAGCGCGAAGTTGCGGTCCATCCGCACCTCGCCCGAGACGAGGAACGCCCGGCAGGTGCCGCACACGCCGCCCTTGCAGGCGTAGGGCGCGTCCGGACGGTTGCGCAGCACCGCGTCCAGCAGCGACTCCCCGTCCTGGACGGGCCAGGTGCCGCCGCGTCCGTCGAGCCGTGCGGTCACCGTGCTGTGCGCGGGGGCCGGTACGGCGGAAACGGTCGTGGTGCCGGCGTCCACGTGGAAGATCTCCTCGTGGATCCGGGTCCGGGACACCCCGAGCCCGCGCAGCGCCCGCTCGGCCCCCTGTACGAGCCCCATGGGCCCGCACAGGAACCATCCAGCCACCCGGTCCACGGGCAGCAGCGCCGGAAGCAGCCCGGTCAGCCGCTCCTGGTCGAGCCGCCCGGACGGCAGTCCGGCCTGCTGCTCCTCCCGGGAGAGGACCGTCACCAGCTGGAACCGCTGCGGATAGCGGTCCTTGAGGTCGGCGACCTCCTCCAGGAACATCGTCGAGGCCGACGTACGGTCGCTGCGTATCAGGCAGAACCGCGCGTCCGGCTCCCGCGCCAGCAGCGTCGAGACGATCGACAGCACCGGGGTGATCCCGCTGCCGCCCACCACCGCCGCGTACAGGCCGACCGACGGCGCCAGGGTGAAGCGTCCTGCCGGAAGCATCACCTCCACCTCGTCGCCGACCGCGATCTCCTTGAGCGCGTACGTCGAGAACGCGCCGCCGTCGACCAGGCGCACTCCGACCCGCAGCGTGCGCGGCCCCTCGCCGTCGGGGGCGGGTGCCGGTGAGCAGATGGAGTACGTACGGCGTATCTCGGTGCCGTCGGCCGTGCGGCGAAGTGCCAGATGCTGGCCGGCGGCGTGCCGGTAGTCCTCGCGCAGCTCCGCGGGTACCGCGAAGGTCAGGGCCACGGAGTCGTCGGTGATCCGGTCGACCGCGGCCACCGGGAGCGGGTGGAAGCGGGCCATCACAACTCCTTGAAGTGGTCGAACGGTTCGCGGCAGGACAGGCAGCGGCGCAGCGCCTTGCACGCGGTGGAGGAGAAGCGGCTGAGCAGCTCGGTGTCGGCCGATCCGCAGGACGGGCAGCGGACGGGCTCCAGTTCCGGTTCGGCGGTGGCCGTCCGGGTCGGCCCCAGGTCGAGTGTCACCGGGCCCGTGGGACGGCCGCCGCGTGGCGGCGCTATCCCGAACTCCCGCAGTTTGCGGCGGCCTTCGTCCGAGATGTCGTCCGTCGACCAGGCGGGACTGAGCACCGTGCGCACGGACACATCGCGTATGCCGTGCTCGTGCAGTACCCGCTCGATGTCCATGGACATGGCCTCGACGGCCGGACAGCCGGTGTAGGTCGGGGTCAACTCGACCTCGACGGAGTCCGCGCCGCGAACATGGACGGCGCGCAGCACGCCGAGCTCGTCCAGGGTGAGGACGGGCAGCTCGGGGTCGAGCACGGAGCCGGCCAGTCTGCGCAGCTCCTCCTCGAGGGCGGTCGTTGTCACCATGACGCCCCCGGGTGGCTGCGGTGCAGATGCTGCATCTCGGCGAGCATCCGTCCGAAGGACTCGGTGTGCAGACCCTGGCGTCCGGCGCCCGCCGCCCATGCCCCGGACTGCGGGCCCTCGGGGACCGACAGCGTGGCACGGCGCAGGGTGGCTCCCACGGACTCCAGCCAGGCGGCCCGCATCCCTTCCCGGTCGATGTCGACGCCCTCGACCGGCTGGAACATCTCACCGGTGAAGCGCCACAGCGCCTCGCACGCCCGGCTCATCCGCTCATGGCTGGCGTCCGTGCCGTCGCCGAGGCGCAGCGTCCACTGCTCGGCGTGGTCCTGGTGGTAGGCGACTTCCTTGACGGCTTTCGCGGCGAGGGGAGCGAACTCGCTCTCTCCGGCCGCCAGTTGCGAGTACAGAAGCCGCTGGTAGGTGGAGAAGTAGAGCTGGCGGGCGATGGTGTGCGCGAAGTCGCCGTTCGGCTGCTCGACGAGCTGGAGGTTGCGGAAGGCGCGCTCCTCGCGGAGATACGCCAGCTCGTCCTCGTCACCGGCCATGGACAGCAGGACCCGGGCCTGGCCGAGCAGGTCCAGCGCGATGTTGGCCAGGGCGACTTCCTCTTCGAGGACGGGCCCGTGGCCGGCCCACTCCCCCAGGCGGTGCGAGAGCACCAGGGCGTCGTCGCCGAGGGCCAGGGCCGCCGCGGTGTTCACGGTGAGAGTCACAGGTGCTTCACCCCTTCCGGGATCTCGTAGAACGTCGGGTGCCGGTACGGCTTGTCGGCGGACGGCTCGAAGAACGGGTCCTTCTCATCGGGCGAGGAGGCCGTGACGGCGGCGGACGGGACGACCCAGATCGAGACGCCCTCGCCGCGGCGCGTGTACAGGTCGCGGGCGTTGCGCAGCGCCAGCTCGGCGTCCGGCGCGTGCAGGCTGCCGGCGTGGGTGTGCGAGAGCCCGCGGCGCGAGCGCACGAAGACCTCCCACAGCGGCCAGTCGGTGTTCGTCATGCTCGGGTCGCTCCTGTCTCACCGGTCGTGCTCGCGGAGCCGCCGGTCCCGCTCGTGTGCTTGTCCGCGTACGCCGCGGCCGCCTCCCGTACCCACGCGCCCTCCTCGTGGGCGCGCCGGCGCTGGGTGATCCGCTGTTCGTTGCACGGTCCGTTGCCCTTGAGGACCTCCCAGAACTCCGTCCAGTCGATGGCGCCGAAGTCGTGGTGTCCCCGCTCCTCGTTCCACACCAGGTCGGGGTCGGGCAGGGTCAGACCGAGGGATTCGGCCTGGGGTACGGCTATGTCGACGAAGCGCTGGCGCAGCTCGTCGTTCGAGTGGCGCTTGATCTTCCACTCCATCGACTGGGCGGAGTGCGAGGACTCGTCGTCGGGCGGGCCGAACATCATCAGGGAGGGCCACCACCAGCGGTCCACCGCGTCCTGCGCCATCGCGTGCTGCTCGGCGGTGCCCTGGCTCAGGGCCAGCAGCAGTTCGTACCCCTGGCGCTGGTGGAAGGACTCCTCCTTGCACACGCGGACCATCGCGCGCGCGTACGGACCGTACGAGCAGCGGCACAGGGGGACCTGGTTGGTGATCGCGGCGCCGTCGACGAGCCAGCCGATGGCGCCGACGTCCGCCCACGTCAGCGTCGGGTAGTTGAAGATCGACGAGTACTTCTGGCGGCCTGAGTGCAGCTTGTCCAGCAGTTCGTCGCGGCCGACGCCGAGGGTCTCGGCCGCGCTGTACAGATACAGCCCGTGGCCGGCCTCGTCCTGGACCTTGGCCATCAGGATCGCCTTGCGGCGCAGCGAGGGCGCGCGCGTGATCCAGTTGGCCTCCGGCTGCATGCCGATGATCTCGGAGTGGGCGTGCTGCGCGATCTGGCGGACCAGGGTGGAACGGTAGGCGTCGGGCATCCAGTCACGGGGCTCGATGCGTTCGTCGGCCGCCACAGCGGCGTCGAAGACGGCTTCGTATGCCGCTGTGCGCGCCGCTTCGTCGGCGGCTTCGTCCGCCTGTGTGCGGGCCGTGTGGTGCGCTGATGCTGTCGCCATGCGGTCCCCCTCGACCTCTCACTCCCGACCGACCGATCGTTCGGTCCGCTCGCATCAATGGTCGGTCGAGCGCCGGATGGTGTCAACCGCTGTGGATAACCTCGTGCGCGCGGGCGTGGCCGTTGTGACCCATGGGGCTGTGCCGGACGGTCGGGTCTGAGTACGGTTCGCTTGCGAACGTCGTGGTGTGGTGCGACGCGGCGGTACGGTGCCCGCAGTCCGGCGGCCGACAGTCGGATTCGGGATCGTGAATCGGGGCGGGATGGACGCGAACGACGAGGGCCCTGAGCCGGAGCCGGGTCCGGGCGCGCCCGAGGGGGCCACGCCCGGCGGTGGCGCGTCCGCGAGTGCCGCGCCTGACCGGCCCGCCACCAGTACGTCCCCCGATGGGCCGGCCTCCGATGATCTGACGATCGACGATCCGCGGTCCGAGGCGGTTGCTCCCCCTGCGTCGGAGACGACCGAACCTGAGGCGGTCACTCCTGCGGAGCCGGAGCCCGAGCCGGGGCCAGAGCCGGAGCGGGTGCCGGAGGAGACGGGGCCCGAGGGGACGGGGACGGGGCCCGAGTCGGTCGCTCCTGCGGAGTCCGAGGGGAACGAGCCCCCGGCGGTCGTTCCCGCGGAGCCTGAGGGGAGCGAGCCCCTGGCGGTCGCTTCCGCGGAGTCCGAGGCGGGGCCCTGGCCGGGGTCCGAGGCACCCGTGGGCCTGGCCGCCCTCTCTCTTCGCCATCAGATCGCGGCCGCCCTCGCCCTGGCTGTCGTGGCCGTCGTCTCCTGTGTCCACCTCGGCATGGTGTTCCTGCATGTCGCGCCCTCGAACACGGTGACCAGGCAGCACGGCCGGGCGATCGACGAGTGGATCTATCCCGAGTTCGAGCAGAACTGGAAGCTCTTCGCCCCCAACCCGTTGCAGCAGAACATCGCGGTCGAGGTCCGTGCTCTGGTCCGCACCCCGGACGGCACCAGTCGCGAGACCGGCTGGTACGACCTGTCGGCGCTCGACGGGCTCGCCATCGACGGGAATCCGCTGCCGAGCCACACTCAGCAGAACGAACTGCGCCGCGCCTGGGACTTCTACACCGGCACGCACGACGGCGAGAACCGTCCCGCGGGCCTGCGCGGCGACCTCTCGGAGCGCTATCTGCGACGCGTCGGCGTGCTGCGTCTCGACCGCGAGCACGCGGGCGGCAAGGGTGCCGTCATCGAGCGCGTCCAGTTCCGATCCCTCACCACCGACGTGCGGCCTCCTGGGTGGAGCGACGAGAAGGTGTCCGACCAGCCCGTCGTCCGTGAGCTGCCCTGGTGGGCCGTTCCCGAGAGCGACCGCGTGGACGGGCTGACGGACGCGAGCGCCCGATGAACCGATTCGCTCCGACGATCGCGCGCGGCATCGCCCGGGTCACCGAGTCCGCCCTCGGCCCGTACCAGAGCGCCGTGATCCGTATCGGCTTCGCCGCCACCTGGCTGCTGTTCCTGCTGCGCGAGTACCCCCACCGTCAAGAGTTGTACGGGCCCGACGCGCCGTGGAGCTGGGACCTCGCCCAGCAGCTCGTCGCGAGCAACCACGCCTTCACGGTCCTGATGTGGTCCGACAGCCAGGTGTGGTTCGAGATCGTCTACGCCCTCGCCGTCCTCTCCAGCGTCCTGCTGCTGGTGGGCTGGCGGACCCGCGCGATGTCGGTGCTCTTCATGATCGGCGTGCTGTCCCTGCAGAACCGCAGTGTGTTCGTAGGGGACGGCGGGGACAACGTCCTCCACCTGATGGCGATCTACCTCGTGTTCACCCGCTGCGGCCGGGTGTGGTCCCTCGATGTGCGGCGGGAGCGCCTCGCCCGTGAGGCACGCGCGCGTGGCGAGCGGACCGGGCGCGACCGAGGGGGTCCCGCGATGTGGGCGGGGCTCGGGGTCGTACTGGCGGTGGCGACCGGCGCGGGACGGATCGACGGAGGCGTCCTGGGCGGCTGGCTCACGGTGCTGTGGGGGCTGTGGGCGGTGCAGGCCCTGTGGTGGACGGTCGGCCGGGTCGCCCGCACCGCGGAGCCGCGCATCCTGCTGGACGTCGTCGCCAACCTCGTGCACAACGCGGCCCTGATGATCATCATGGCCGAGGCCTGCCTGATCTACGCGACCGCCGGCTGGTACAAGATCCAGGGCTCGCGCTGGCAGGACGGCACCGCCGTCTACTACCCGCTCCACCTCGAGTCCTTCTCGCCGTGGCCGGCCCTGTCCGACCTGCTGTCCGCGCACGGCACGATCGTGATGCTGGTGACGTACGGGACGGTCGCCGTGCAGGTCGCCTTCCCGTTCACCCTGTTCAACCGGCGGGTCAAGAACGTCCTGCTGGCGGCCATGATGACCGAGCACGCCGTGATCGCCGTGGTTCTCGGGCTGCCGTTCTTCTCGCTCGCGATGATCGCCGCGGACGCCGTGTTCCTGCCGACGTCCTTCCTGCGGCGCCTGGGCGGACGAGTGGCACGCGCGCGTGGCGGGCTGTTTCCCGGCGGCGGCCGTACGGTGCCGGGGCCCCGGGAGCCCGAGCCGGGCGTTCCGGGGGAGCCCGAGCACACGCACGTAGGCTTCACCGCATGAACGACCCGGTTCGTGCCTGGCGCAAGCTCTCCGACGACTCCGTCCTGCTCGACGGCTTCCACGCCCTCAAGCACGCCGTGCGCTTCGGGGCGCGTGTCCCGGTCGCCGTCACGACCGACCGGCGGGCGGTCCTCGAACTGGCCGACGAACTCGCTCCCGACGTACGCGCCGTCCTCGGCGAGCTCCTGACCGAGGTCCCGGAGGCGACGTTCACGGCCCTCGTGTCGCGTCCCCACCCCACCTCGGTGGTCGCTCTCGCCGTACGTCCCTCCCGCGCCGCCAACCTGGAGACACTGGCCCGCACACCCCGCACCGCGCCGGTCGTCGTTCTCGACAATCCACGCAACCTGGGCAACGCGGGCGCCGTGATCCGTCTCGCCGCGGGCTTCGGCGCGACCGGAGTGGTCACGACGGGCACGCTCGACCCCTGGCATCCCACGGTCGTCCGCGGTGGGGCCGGCCTGCACTTCGCGACCGCCGTGGAGCGCCTGACGGTTGACGAACTGCCGCCGGGCCCGGTGTTCGCGCTCGACCCGGAGGGCGAGGACATCCGTGGGTCGAAGCTCCCCGACGACGCGCTGCTCGCCTTCGGCTCGGAACGCAGTGGTCTGTCCGTCGAACTACGGGCTCGGGCCGACCACTTGGTGTCTCTGCCGATGCGCCCCCAGGTCTCCAGCTACAACCTCGCGACCAGTGTGGCCATGACGCTGTTCCACTGGAGCGCCACGGGGGGCGCACCGGCTTAGGGCCTGTCCGACAGTTCCCGCCGGGCCCGCGACGCCTGGCACCGCACCTCGCCGCCTTGTCGGGCACGCCCTCGTACGCCCAGTAGGGGGGCGACCCTCAGCCCTGCGATGTACGGCACCGGACGCCGCGGCCTGTCCGACGTGAAGTGCCGGACAGGCCCTAGGGGCTCACGCCTCCCGGCGCACCTCGACCACCCGGAAGCGGTTCGCCACGAACGCCCCGTCGCACAGCGCCGCGTTGGCCGCGGCGTTGCCGCCCGAGCCGTGGAAGTCCGAGAAGGCGGCGGTCTGGTTGACGTAGACCCCGCCCGTGAGGTTCAGGGAGAGCTGGGCGCACTCCTCCAGACAGGCCTCCTGCACCTCGCTCTCGAACGCCTCGTCGGTGGTGTACGCGCCGACGGTCATCGCGCCCTTGTCCCTGATGGTGCGCCGCAGCAGCTCCACCGCGTCCGCCGCCGAGTCGACCGCGACAGCGAAGGAGACCGGCCCGAAGCACTCGCTCATGTAGGCGGCCTCGTCGGCGGCGTCGTCAGCGGTTTCCCAGTACTTGCGCGCGCCGTCGAGCTTCACGATGACGGGCGAGCGCACGACGGCGCCCGGGAACTCCGGGTTGTCGATCTGCCGTGAGGGCAGGGCCACTTCGCCGAGTCCGGCGGCTGCCTCCACACGGGCCTTCACGTCCGGGTTCACGATGGCGCCGAGCAGCGCGTTCGCGCGGGCGTCGTCGCCGAGGAGTCCGCCGACCGACTTCGCGAGGTCGGCGACCACCTCGTCGTAGGACTTGTCGCCCTCGTCCGTGGAGATGCCGTCGCGGGGGATCAGCAGGTTCTGCGGGGTGGTGCACATCTGGCCGCTGTAGAGCGACAGGGAGAACGCGAGGTTGGACAGCATCCCCTTGTAGTCACCGGTCGATTCCACGATCACCGTGTTGACGCCGGCCTTCTCCGTGTAGACGTGCGCCTGGCGGGCGTTCGTCTCCAGCCAGTCGCCGAAGGCGGTGGAGCCGGTGTAGTCGATGATCCGGATCTCGGGGCGGGTGGCCAGCATCTTCGCGATGCCCTCGCCGGGACGCTCGGCGGCCAGCGCCACCAGGTTCGGGTCGAAGCCCGCCTCGGCGAGCACCTCGCGCGCGACCTGCACGGTCAGCGCGAGCGGCAGTACCGCGCGCGGGTGGGGCTTCACCAGGACCGCGTTGCCGGTGGCCAGGGAGGCGAACAGGCCCGGATAGCCGTTCCACGTCGGGAAGGTGTTGCAGCCGATCATCAGCGCGATGCCGCGCGGGACGGGCGTGAACTGCTTGGTCAGCGCGAGCGGGTCGCGCTTGCCCTGGGGCTTGCTCCACTCCGCGGTGTCGGGGGTGCGGACCTGCTCCACGTACGCGTACGCCACCGCTTCCAGGCCGCGGTCCTGCGCGTGCGGGCCGCCCGCCTGGAACGCCATCATGAAGGCCTGGCCGCTGGTGTGCATGACCGCGTGCGCGAACTCGTGGGTGCGGTCGCTGATCCGCTTGAGGATCTCCAGACAGACCACGGCGCGGATCTCCGCTCCCGCGTCGCGCCAGGCGCGCATCCCCGCGCGCATGGCGGGCAGCAGGGCGTCGATGTCCGCGTGCGGGTATGTGACGCCCAGCTCGATTCCGTACGGCGACACCTCGCCGCCGACCCAGTCGTCCGTGCCGGGCTGGCCCAGGTCGAGGCGAGTGCCCAGGAGGGCGTCGAAGGCGGCTTTGCCCTCGGCCATGCCCAGGCTGCCGTTCTCGCCGTAGGCCTTGGGATGCTCGGGATGCGGGGACCAGTACGCGCGCGTGCGGATCACTTCCAGCGCCTGATCCAGGGTGGGCCGGTGCTGGGCGATCAGCTGGTGCGCGGTGAGTTCGGCGGCCATCAAGGACCAACTCCTCGTCTCAAGAGCTCCTCGTCGAGCTCGCGAGCTGGGCAGGAATGGACAGTCAGAGTTAGAGTAACCGAACGATCGGTCGGGACAAGGGGGTCCGCCGCATCTGTGGAAAACGGCGTGCGGGAGGATCGCGCACATGACAGCACTCGACCTCAGCAGCCCCGTGGCAGTCGTCGGCACCGGCACCATGGGCCAGGGCATCGCCCAGGTCGCGCTGGTTGCGGGCCACCCCGTGCGGCTCTACGACGCGGCTCCCGGGCGTGCCGCGGCGGCGGCCGAAGCGATCGGCGCCCGTCTGGACCGGCTCGTCGCGAAGGACCGGCTCACCGGCGCCGACCGGGATGCCGCGCGCGCCCGGCTCCGGCCGGCCGAGAGCCTCACCGACCTCGCGGACTGTGCGCTCGTCGTCGAGGCGGTACTCGAACAACTCGACGTCAAGCAGCGGCTGTTCAGCGATCTCGAAGACACCGTCGGGGACGACTGCCTGCTCGCCACCAACACCTCCTCGCTGTCCGTCACGGCCATCGGTGGCGCCCTGCGCAACCCGGGCCGGCTCGTCGGGCTGCACTTCTTCAACCCGGCGCCGCTGCTGCCGCTCGTGGAGGTCGTCTCCGGGTTCGCGACCGACGTCACCTCGGCCACGCGCGCGTACGAGACGGCCCGGGCCTGGGGCAAGACGCCCGTCGCCTGCGCGGACACGCCCGGCTTCATCGTCAACCGCATCGCGCGGCCCTTCTACGCCGAGGCCTTCGCGGTCCACGAGTCCCAGGCCGCCGACCCGGCCACCATCGACGCGGTCCTGCGCGAGTCCGGCGGTTTCCGGATGGGCGCCTTCGAGCTCACGGACCTGATCGGCCAGGACGTCAACGAGTCCGTCACGCACTCCGTGTGGCAGTCCTTCTTCCAGGACGTGCGCTTCACGCCCTCGCTCGCCCAGCGACGGCTCGTCGAGTCGGGCCGGCTCGGACGCAAGGCGGGGCACGGCTGGTACGACTACGGGGACGGCGCCGAGCGGTCCGAGCCGCACACCGCGGAGAAGGCGCAGCCGCCCGCCTACGTCGTCGTCGAGGGTGACCTCGGCCCCGCCGCCGATGTCCTCGGCCTGATCCGCGAGGCGGGCATCCAGCTCCGGGAGGACGAGGAAGACCACGGCACGCGCCTGGTGCTGCCGAGCGGCGGCCAGTTGGTCCTCGCCGACGGCCAGACCTCGGTCGAGTTCCGCGACGTCGTCTACTTCGACCTCGCGCTCGACTACCGCAAGGCCACCCGGATCGCCCTGTCGGCGTCCCAGGACACCGCTCCCCAGACGCTCTCCGAGGCCATCGGCCTCTTCCAGGCCCTGGGCAAGGACGTCAGCGTGATCGGGGACTGCCCCGGCATGATCGTCGCCCGCACGGTGGCCCGGATCGTCGACCTCGCCCACGACGCGGTCGCCAAGGGCGTGGCCACCGAGGAGGACATCGACACCGCGATGCGGCTCGGCGTCAACTACCCTCTCGGCCCCTTCGAGTGGAGCCGCAGGCTCGGCACGGACTGGTCCTACGACGTCCTGGACGAACTCCACACGCGCGACCCTTCCGGGCGCTACGCGCCGTCGCTGGCGCTCTACCGCCACGCGTACGCCACGGAGAAGCGGGAGGGCACCTCGTGACCACCGCCAAGCGGGACACGTACACCCCCGAGACGCTGCTCTCCGTCGCCGTCCAGGTCTTCAACGAACGCGGCTACGACGGCACCTCCATGGAGCACCTCTCCAAGGCCGCCGGCATCTCCAAGTCGTCGATCTACCACCATGTCGCGGGCAAGGAGGAACTGCTGCGGCGTGCGGTGAGCCGGGCGCTGGACGGCCTCTTCGAGATCCTCGACGAGGACAACGCGCGCGTGGGGCGTGCCGTGGAGCGCCTGGAGTACGTCGTACGGCGCATGGTCGAGGTGCTCACGTCCGAGCTGCCCTACGTGACGCTGCTGCTTCGGGTGCGCGGCAACACGGGTACCGAGCGGTGGGCCCTGGAGCGGCGCCGCGACTTCGACCACAGGGTCGCCGAGCTCCTGAAGGCCGCTGCCGCCGACGGGGACGTACGCGGTGACGTGGAGGTCCGGCTCGCGACCCGGCTGGTCTTCGGAATGATCAACTCGCTCGTGGAGTGGTACCGCCCCGACGCGCGGGGCATGGGCGCGCGGGAAGTGGCCGACGCCGTGGTGGTGCTGGTCTTCGGAGGGCTCCGGCGGGAGTCGTGAGGCCCGGGAGTCCGGTGGTGCCGGCTCCGGGGCGGGAGTCGTGAGGTCCCCCGAGTCCGGCGGTGCCGGGCTCGGGCAGGAGCCATGCGGCCCGGGTCACGGCTCCATCAGCCCTCCGGTTCCAGGTCCTCCTCCTCGAAGACCAGCAGCGTCCGGCTGCTGAGCACCTCCGGGATGGCCTGGAGACGGGTGAGCACGAGTTCGCGCAGTGCCCGGTTGTCCGGCGTGTGCACCAGAAGAAGTACGTCGAAATCGCCGCCCACCAGAGCGATGTGCGAGGCCCCGGGGAGCACCCTCAGCCGCTCCCGCACCGTGCGCCAGGAGTTCTGCACGATCTTGAGGGTGATGTACGCCGATGTGCCCTGCCCGGCGCGTTCGTGGTCGACCCGTGCCCCGAAGCCGCGGATCACGCCGTCCTCGATGAGGCGGTTGATCCGCGCGTAGGCGTTGGCCCGCGACACATGGACCCGTTCGGCCACGGAGCGTATGGAGGCACGGCCGTCCGCCTGCAGCATGTGCAGGATGTCCTGGTCGATCGCGTCGAGCGGACGGGCGGGCGGCGCGACGGGGCCGGCCTCCGGCGGCTCGGCCATTTGTTCAGGTGCCATGTCCCCCCGCCTCCCTACCATGGACGTACTGCGTCCATCTCAGGCTGTGCAGAACCGTTTGTCCACAGCCTGGCGGTGCCTGTAGCCAAAATGTGCCGACGACCGAACAATCGGTAGGTGAGGCGCATCACACCCGTGACGCGTCTGAAGCCGCTCCCACGAGGAGGTGCCGTCATGACGGTCATGGAGCAGCGAGGGGCCTACCGGCCCACGCCGCCGCCCGCCTGGCAGCCCCGCACCGACCCCGCGCCGCTGCTGCCCGACGCGCTGCCCCACCGCGTCCTCGGCACCGACGCGGCCGCGCAGGTCGATCCGGCCCTGCTGCGCCGTCTGCACGCCGAGCTGGTGCGTGGCCGCCGCTACAACGTTCAGGCCACCGCCCTCACCAAGCAGGGCCGTCTCGCCGTGTACCCCTCCAGCACCGGACAGGAGGCCTGCGAGGTCGCCGCCGCGCTCGTGCTGGAGGAGCGCGACTGGCTCTTCCCCAGCTACCGCGACACGCTCGCCGCCGTCGCCCGCGGCCTCGACCCCGTCCAGGCCCTCACCCTGCTGCGCGGCGACTGGCACACCGGCTACGACCCGCACGAGCACCGCATCGCCCCCCTGTGCACCCCGCTCGCGACCCAGCTCCCGCACGCCGTGGGCCTCGCGCACGCCGCCCGCCTCAAGGGCGACGACGTGGTCGCGCTCGCCCTGGTCGGCGACGGCGGCACCAGCGAGGGCGACTTCCACGAAGCGCTGAACTTCGCCGCCGTGTGGCAGGCGCCGGTCGTCTTCCTCGTGCAGAACAACGGCTTCGCCATCTCCGTCCCGCTCGCCAAGCAGACCGCCGCCCCGTCGCTGGCCCACAAGGCCGTCGGTTACGGGATGCCGGGCCGCCTGGTCGACGGCAACGACGCCGTGGCCGTGCACCAGGTCCTGAGCGAGGCCATCGCCCACGCGCGCGCGGGCGGCGGTCCCACGCTCGTCGAGGCCGTGACGTACCGCATCGACGCCCACACCAACGCCGACGACGCCACCCGCTACCGCGGCGACTCCGAGGTCGAGACCTGGCGCGGGCACGACCCCATCGTGCTGGTGGAGCGGGAACTGACCGAGCGCGGTCTGCTCGACGAGTCCGCCCTGCAGGCGGTGCGCGACGACGCCGAGGCGATGGCCGCGGACCTGCGCGAGCGCATGAACCAGGACCCGGTGCTCGATCCCATGGATCTGTTCGCCCATGTGTATGCCCAACCCACTACTCAACTGCTTGAGCAGGAGAGCCAGCTGAGAGCGGAGCTGGACGCCGAGGCGGACGGCACGCCCGGAGCGGGCCCGCACGGCCCGGAAGGAGCCGGGCGATGACCACGGTTGCCCTCAAACCGGCCACGATGGCGCAGGCGCTCGGGCGCGCCCTGCGGGACGCCATGGCCGCCGACCCGGCCGTCCATGTCATGGGCGAGGACGTCGGCACCCTCGGCGGCGTCTTCCGGGTCACCGACGGGCTCGCCAAGGAGTTCGGCGACGACCGCTGCACGGACACCCCGCTCGCCGAGGCGGGCATCCTCGGCGCGGCGGTCGGCATGGCCATGTACGGCCTGCGGCCCGTCGTGGAGATGCAGTTCGACGCGTTCGCCTACCCGGCGTTCGAGCAGTTGATCTCGCACGTGGCGAAGATGCGCAACCGCACGCGGGGCGCCATGCCCCTGCCCATCACGATCCGCGTCCCCTACGGCGGCGGCATCGGCGGCGTCGAACACCACAGCGACTCCTCCGAGGCGTACTACATGGCGACCCCGGGCCTCCATGTCGTCATGCCCGCGACCGTCTCCGACGCCTACGGACTGCTGCGCGAGGCCATCGCCTCGGACGACCCGGTCGTCTTCCTGGAGCCCAAGAGGCTGTACTGGTCGAAGGATTCCTGGAACCCGGACGAGCCGCCGGCCGTTGAGCCGATAGGCCGCGCGGTGGTGCGGCGCTCGGGCCGGAGCGCCACGCTCATCACCTACGGGCCGTCCGTGCCCGTCTGTCTCGAAGCCGCCGAGGCGGCGCGGGCCGAGGGCTGGGACCTCGAAGTCGTCGACCTGCGCTCCCTGGTGCCGTTCGACGACGAGACGGTCTCCGCGTCGGTGCGGCGGACCGGACGTGCGGTCGTCGTGCACGAGTCGGGCGGGTTCGGCGGACCGGGCGGGGAGATCGCGGCCCGCGTCACGGAGCGCTGCTTCCACCACCTGGAGGCGCCGGTGCTGCGTGTCGCCGGTTTCGACATCCCGTATCCGCCACCGATGCTGGAGCGGCACCACTTGCCCGGCGTCGACCGGATCCTGGACGCCGTGGGGCGTCTGCAATGGGAGGCGCAGAGCTGATGGCACAGGTGCTGGAGTTCAAGCTCCCCGACCTCGGGGAGGGACTCACCGAGGCGGAGATTGTCCGCTGGCTGGTGGAGGTCGGTGATGTCGTCGCCGTCGACCAGCTCGTCGTCGAGGTCGAGACGGCCAAGGCGATGGTGGAGGTCCCCTGTCCTTACGGCGGCGTGGTCACCGCCCGCTTCGGCGAGGAGGGCACAGAGTTGCCCGTGGGAGCACCGCTGCTGACCGTCGCCGTGGGCGCCCCGGCCGGCGGCGAGGACAGTGAGATCGGCAAGGACGACCGGAGCGACGAGGGCTCCGGGAACGTGCTGGTGGGCTACGGCACGGGAGCGCCCCCGGCGCGGCGCCGGAGGGTACGTCCCTCCGGTGGTGCCGCGGCCGGTGGCCGACGGTCGGCCGGCGGGCCGGCGGGTGCACCGGCCCCGGCGGGTGCACCGGCCCAAGCGGGAGCACCGGCCCCGGCGGGCACGGGCGCTTCGCCCGCCCGGCCCGAGCCGGGCCGCCCCGAGCCCGTCGGTGCCGCGCAGCCGGAAGCGGCAGGCCACGCGGGGACCGCGCGGAACGGCGTCGCCGCGACGCGAGGTGACGGTCCCGTGCCGGTCATCTCGCCCCTCGTGCGACGGCTCGCCCGGGAGAACGGCGTGGATCTGCGGGAGCTGGAGGGCTCAGGCCCCGAAGGACTCATCCTGCGGGCCGACGTCGAGTACGCCCTGCGTGCGGCGGCGACCGGCAGGATGCGATCGTCCGACACCATGGAGCCGTACCCCGCTCCGCCGGCCGGAGTCGGCCCCGACGCGTCCGTCGAGGCGCCCTCGTACGACCGCGCGCGGGCTTCGGCCTCGTACGCGGACATCACGTCCGTCGTGCCCGGTGCGGGCGGTGTCTCCCGGGGCGCCACTCCGCAGGGGGTCCGTGTTCCCCTCCGGGGTGTCCGCGGTGCCGTCGCCGACAAGCTCTCGCGCAGCCGGCGCGAGATTCCCGACGCGACCTGCTGGGTGGACGCCGACGCGACGGAGCTCATGCAGGCACGCAGGGCGATGAACGCGGCAGGCGGCCCGAAGATCTCCCTGCTCGCCCTGCTGGCCCGGATCTGCACCGCGGCGCTGGCCCGGTTCCCCGAACTCAACTCGACGGTCGACATGGATGCCCGCGAGATCGTCCGGCTCGACCAGGTGCACCTGGGCTTCGCGGCCCAGACTGAGCGGGGGCTCGTCGTCCCCGTCGTACGGGACGCGCACACACGGGACGCCGAAGGGCTGAGCGCGGAGTTCGGCCGGCTGACCGAGGCGGCCCGGACCGGGACGCTGACGCCCGCGGACCTCACGGGCGGCACCTTCACGCTGAACAACTACGGCGTGTTCGGCGTCGACGGCTCCACGCCGATCATCAACCACCCCGAGGCGGCCATGCTCGGCGTCGGCCGCATCATCCCCAAGCCCTGGGTGCACCAGGGCGAGTTGGCGGTGCGCCAGGTCGTCCAGCTCTCGCTCGCCTTCGACCACCGGGTCTGCGACGGCGGTACGGCGGGCGGTTTCCTGCGGTATGTGGCGGACTGCGTGGAACAGCCGGCGGTGCTGCTGCGGACCCTGTAGCCCCGGGGATCCGGTCACCCCCGTTTCCACGCCGTGCCCCGGGGGTGGCACTGATCCCTCGGGCGCCCATACTCGGGGCATGACCGCGTACGAGCCCGAGGGCGCGACCGGGCGTTCGGGCAGCTCCGGCCCGCAGGGCACCCCCGGTGCCGCTGCCGGGTACGACGCCGTCGTGCTCGCGGGCGGTGCGGCCCGGCGACTCGGCGGCGCGGACAAGCCCGGCGTGCGGGTGGGCGGCCGGGCGCTGCTGGACCGGGTGCTGGCCGCGTGCGCCGGTGCCACCCGCACGGTGGTCGTGGCCGAACCCAGGTCCACCGCGCGCCCCGTGGAGTGGGCCCGCGAGGACCCGCCGGGCGGCGGACCACTTGCCGCGCTGGACGCCGGACTGCGGCCCACCACGGCGCCGTACGTCGTCGTGCTCTCGGCCGACCTGCCGTTCCTGGAGGAAGAGACGGTACGGCGCCTGCTGGACACCCTTCGCGCCGACGGCGTCCACGAGGCCCCGCCCGCTCGCGCGGGTGACACCCACAAGACCCCGCCCGCCACCGAAGAGGGCCACCTCGATCCCGACGGTCCCGGCATCCGCCCCGACGGCGTCGTCCTCACCGACCCCGACGGGCGGGATCAGCCCCTCGTGGCCGTCTACCGCGCGGACGCGCTGCGCCGTGAGCTGGCCGTGCTCGCCGCCGCGCACGGGGGACTCGGCGGGCTGCCGCTACGACGGCTCGTCGCCGCGCTCGACCTCACCCGTATCTCCGACCCCGTCGCGTCCTTCGACTGCGACACCTGGGACGACATCGCCGCCGCCAGAGCACGCATCAGGGAGCATGGGCACGTGCTGGATGAATGGATTTCCGCAGTCAAGGACGAGCTGGGCATCGACCTGGACGTCGACACCGGCGTTCTGCTCGACCTGGCCCGCGACGCCGCCCACGGGGTGGCCAGGCCGGCCGCGCCGCTGACCACGTTCCTCGTCGGATACGCGGCCGCGAGGGCCGGCGGAGGACCGGAGGCGGTCGCCGAGGCCGCCCGCAAGGCCGCCGCGCTCGCGCTCCGCTGGGCCGACGAGGACACCCCCGACGCCAAACCGGACGCCGCCGACCCCCCGTCGCCCGCCACCCCCACCGCGCCCGCCTCGCCCGCCGACGCCACCCCGACAACTCCCGCCACCGAGCCGGACGCCGGATGACCGCCGCCCGTTCCACCCGGGACAGCCAGGGCAGCCAGGACGCCGACGAATTCGACGTCGAGGAGGCGCTCGCCCTGGTCAAGGGGGCCGGCGCCCGCGTGCCCGGCGAGCCCGGTCGAGCCGACAGTTCCGCCCTCGGCCCCCAGGGAACCGACAGGACGGCGGTTCCCGCACCCGACGCGCAGGACAGC
The DNA here is from genome assembly GCF_055567635.1 of Streptomyces sp. NPDC026500. Taxonomy (NCBI): domain Bacteria; kingdom Bacillati; phylum Actinomycetota; class Actinomycetes; order Kitasatosporales; family Streptomycetaceae; genus Streptomyces; species Streptomyces sp. NPDC026500. Next base: position 324,033 of record NZ_JBVHQB010000001.1, read on the forward strand.
GGCAAAGGCACGCACGCCCATCACCGCTCCACCCCGTGGCCGGAGGCCCGAGCCGTCGCAGAGCGGGCCGCCCGCTCGCTGCCCCGCCGCACCCCCGTTTCGGTCCCCCTCGACGCCTCCCTCGGCCTCGTCCTCGCCGCCCCCCTGACCGCGCTCACGGACCTTCCCTCCTTCGACACCTCCGCCATGGACGGCTGGGCGGTCGCCGGGCCCGGGCCCTGGGAGGTGCGCGAGGACGGTGTACTCGCCGGGCACGCGGAGCCGGAGCGGCTCAGCGACGGCGAGGCGGTCCGGATCGCCACCGGGGCACGGGTCCCGCGGGACGCGACCGCCGTCCTGCGCAGCGAGCACGGCCGCCTCGACGACAAGGGGCGGCTGCACGCGAGCGGCGCGCAAGCGCCCGGCTCCACCCGCTCACGGGGAATCCTGGCGATCGCGCACGGTCAGGACATTCGCCCGCGCGGCCAGGAATGCCGCAGCGGCGACCAGTTGCTGCCGCTCGGAGTGCTGGTCACCCCCGCAGTGCTGGGCCTCGCGGCGGCCGCCGGATACGACACGCTCGCCGTCGTCCCCCGCCCGCGCGCCGAAGTCCTCGTCCTCGGCGACGAATTGCTCGCCGAGGGTCTGCCCCGGGAGGGGTTCATCCGGGACGCGCTCGGCCCCATGCTGCCGCCATGGCTGCGGGCGCTGGGCGCCGAGGTGGTCGCGGTACGCCGGCTCGGCGACGACGCCAAGGCGCTGCACAAGGCGATCACGGGCTCCCGGGCCGACCTGATCGTCACCACCGGCGGCACCGCGGGCGGCCCCGTCGACCATGTCCACCCCACGCTGCGCCGGATCGGCGCCGAACTGTTGGTGGACGGCGTCAAGGTGCGGCCGGGGCATCCGATGCTGCTGGCCCGCACCGGGGAGAACCAGCACCTCGTCGGCCTGCCCGGCAACCCGCTCGCCGCCGTCTCCGGACTGCTCACGCTCGCGGAGCCGCTGCTGCGCACGCTGGCTGGACGCGCGGCCCCGGAGCCGTACACGCTGCCGCTCAAGGAAGGCGTGCAGGGGCACTCGTACGACACCCGGATCGTCCCCGTCTCGCTGCGCGGCGACCGCGCCGCGCCCCTGCACTACAACGGCCCGGCGATGCTGCGGGGCATCGCCGCCTCCGATGCGCTCGCGGTCGTACCGCCGGGCGGCGCGCGGGCCGGCCAGGAGCTGGAACTTCTCGATCTGCCGTGGGCCACCGCGGGGATCGACGCGTGCTTCGCCTGAGCCGGTCGAGGTCGGGAGCGCCCTGAATCCGAGCGGGGAGTGTTTCACGTGAAACCGACTGCCTTCCGGCGCACGACGGGTACGACGGGTACGACCGGCACGACCAGATCCGTGCACTCCTAAGGTGACCGACCTGCTTCATCCACCGTTGCTTCATCCACCGGTACTGGTCGCTCCACGAGGTCGATTCCACTCCCGTGGGTCATCGGATTCTCCAGAACGTCTGCTCCATGGGGGCTGACCGTGGACGCATCGAGGAGGCGTCCCGCAGGCCCGGCGGGCAGGGCTTGTCGGGCAGAAGCGGATCAGGAGGGACGTCGACCTGTTCCAGCGCGTGGCGGGCATCGGTGATCCGCCGGTCAGCCGCCGATCGCCGACCGCCACCCGATCGCCGACGGCCACCGACCGCCGCCCGATCGCCGACTGCCGTCGGCCACCCGTCTGCCACCCGATCGCCGACCGCCCCCGGCCGACCGCCTGCCACGGACCGACCTGGTGGTCGGTGTCGTACGAGGGCATCGCGGGTTCGGACACGACGATCAGGACGTCGGCACACTGCAGTCGACGGAGCGGCTGATCACGAGCGCGGGTCACTCGGGACACTCAGAGGACGCCGGGCATTCGGCCCCTGGCGCAGGAATGGGCAAGGCCTCCCAGGAGTAGCGTCCCTCCCATGTACGCGATCACGATTCCTGAACCTGGTGGGCCCGAGGCGCTGGTGTGGGACGAGGTCCCCGATCCGGTGCCGGCCGAGGGCGAAGTACTGGTGGAGGTGGTGGCCAGCGCCGTCAACCGTGCCGATCTGCTGCAGCGGCAGGGCCTGTACAACCCGCCACCCGGAGCGTCCCCCTATCCCGGACTCGAATGCTCGGGGCGCATCGCCGCGGTCGGCCCGGGTGTCCTCGGCTGGGAGGTCGGCGACGAGGTGTGCGCGCTGCTCGCGGGCGGCGGATACGCCCAGAAGGTCGCCGTCCCGGCCGGGCAGCTGCTGCCCGTGCCCGCGGGCTTGGACGTCCAGCAGGCGGCGGCGCTGCCCGAGGTGACGTGCACCGTCTGGTCGAACGTCTTCATGGTCGCCCACCTGCGCCCCGGCGAGACCCTGCTCGTGCACGGCGGTTCCAGCGGCATCGGCACCATGGCGATCCAGCTGGCGAAGGCCGTCGGCGCGAAGGTCGCGGTCACGGCGGGTACCAAGGAGAAGCTCGACTTCTGCGCGGAGCTGGGCGCGGACATCCTGATCAACTACCGCGAGCAGGACTTCGTCCAGGAGATCAAGCGGGCCACCGGCGGGGCGGGTGCCGACGTCATCCTCGACAACATGGGCGCCAAGTACCTCGACCCGAACGTGCGCGCCCTCGCCGTCAACGGACGGCTGGCCATCATCGGCATGCAGGGCGGCATCACGGCGGAGCTGAACATCGCCGCCCTCCTGAACAAGCGCGCGGCCATCAGCGCGACCTCGCTGCGCGCCCGGCCGCTCAGCGAGAAGGCGGCGATCGTGGCGGCGGTACGCGAGCACGTGTGGCCGCTGATCGACTCCGGCCATGTCCGTCCGGTCATCGACCGCGAGCTGCCGATGAGCGACGCGGCGGGGGCGCACCGGGTACTGGAGGAGAGCAGCCACATCGGAAAGGTGCTGCTGGTCGCTCCCTAGCGGCGGCCCCCCGCTACCGGGGTGCGTGGTGGAAGCACCGACCCCGGCTTCCGGGGGAGCGCTGTGGCCGCCCAGAGCCGGGTGCCGTGCCTCGCGTGCAGCGTTGTCGCCGCCCAGAGCCGGATTCCGTGCCTTCGGGTGCCGCGCCCTCGCGTGCTGTGCGGCCGGATGCCGTGCGGCCGGGTGCGTGCGCTCGCGAGAACAGGGCGATGAGGCGCCCCGCCGCTTCCGTGCGGTGCGCCTCAGCCGCGTCGTGCCCGCAGGGCCAGGAAGGCCAGCCCCAGGCCCAGGCCGATGAGGATCAGGCCGCTGCCCAGCGGCAGGATCGCCAGGGCCGGGTCGGGCGTGGAGCCGGGGCCCACGACGCTCTGCTGGACGGGGACCGCGTCGTTGTGCGAGGGCTCGGGGGTCACGCTCGGCTCCGTGAGTCCGGTGTCGGCGGCGGGGGCCGTGTCCTGGAGGTCCGGGGTGTCCGTGCTGTCCTGGCCGTCCGGAGTGTCCGGCTTCGTGCGGCCGGGCCGCTCGCGTCCCTCGCCCGCGAAGCTGCCCGCACGGGAGGGATCCGCCGTAGGAGTGGGCCGTGCGGGATCGGAGGCGCCGGGGCCGGCCGCGTCGGATGCGGTGGTGGATGCGGCGGTTCCTCCGGCGGACGGGGCCGGGGTGGTGGTGGACGTGGCGGTTCCTCCGGCGGACGGGACCGGGGTGGTGGTGGGCGTGGCCGTTTCTCCGGCGGACGGGGCCGGCGCGGTGGTGGATGCGGCGGTTCCTCCGGTGGACGGGACCGGGCCGGCGGCGGACGGGTGGGCCCCGGAGCTTCTGGTGGACGAGAGGGCCCCGGAACCGGCCGCGTACGAGGGGGTCCCGGAGCTTGCGGGGGCGGCGTTCGAGAGGGGGCCGGCGCCGTTCAGCAGGGCGGCCGCCAGCAGTCCGGCCGTGGGCAGGGTGCGGAGCCATGGAGTCACGTCGGTGACCCCCTCCCGGTACGGTTCGCCAAGACGGGTGCCGTGATCGACGAATCAAGCCTCACATGACGTCGTGATCCCGGCATCTCGACAGAAAGTGACCTCATTCGCGCACTTCAGGGGCCGTGGAGCCCCGTCCTTTCGCGAACTGCGCCGTCGTACGTGGTGGATCACCGTGTACGGGGGGCACCACCGTGATGGAGTACGTGGGTGCGAGAGAATGTCGGCATGGAGATGCCGAGGAACGAACGGTCGCCGGAGAACCCTCAGATCCTGGTTGTCGGCCAGGACGGAATGGCTCTCGGCGGCACCGGGGACGAGGACTCCCGAGAGATCCCGGTGACGGAGATGGTGGAACAGCCCGCCAAGGTGATGCGCATCGGCAGCATGATCAAGCAGCTGCTGGAGGAAGTGCGCGCCGCACCTCTGGACGAGGCCAGCCGGGTCCGGCTCAAAGAGATCCACGCGAGTTCCGTCAAGGAGCTGGAGGACGGTCTGGCCCCGGAGCTCGTGGACGAACTGGAGCGGCTCTCCTTGCCCTTCACGGACGAGGGGACCCCCAGCGACGCGGAGCTGCGGATCGCGCAGGCTCAGTTGGTGGGCTGGCTCGAGGGGCTCTTCCACGGGATCCAGACGACCCTGTTCGCCCAGCAGATGGCGGCCAGGGCGCAGCTGGAGCAGATGCGTCGTGCCCTGCCGCCGGGCGTCGGCGGTCTGGAGGGCGACGAGGACCCCCGTACGGGAGGCCGCTCGGGCGGACCGTACCTGTAACCGCAGGTCACCGAGCCACCCCGGCGAACAAGGTCACCCCAGCGATCGAAGGTCACCCCGACCGAAACGGGCCCGGCACCGAAGTGCCGGGCCCGTTCCCGAGTCCGTTCCCGAGTCCGTTCCCGAGTCCATTTCCGAATGGGCTGCCGAAGCGCGCTCGGACCGCTCGGACTGTCCGACAGCTTCGATCGTTCAGGGACGCTTCAGGAGGGGTCGCCCGACGACACCTTGAGCTCGATCTCGGGCATGTTCTTGGGGTCGACGTCGTCGCCGGCGGAGGGGAACTGGTCCATGACCGTGTCCTCGCCGTACGTGTTCTCGTCGACACGCGTGATCTTCATCTGCCAACCGGCGGCCTGGAAGCAGGACTTCACCGAGGTGAGGTTCTTGAAGTGGAAGTCCGGTACCTGGATCTTGTTCGGGTCGTCGTACGACTCCGTCGGATCCGTGCATTTCTCGGTGTCGATCGTCTTCGACGTGTCCGGACCCTTGTGCCCCTCGACCACGGTGGGCGAGTTGCTGGCGGTGTTGCCGCCGCCGCCCTTGTTGTCGTCGCCGCTCCCGCCGTTCACGGCGAGCGCCGTGATCAGGCCGCCGATCGCGATGAGCGCGACCACGACGGCACCGATCACGACCGTCTTGTTGCTCCTGCCGCCGCCCGAGCCGCCGACGGGCTGGGGCGTGAGGTTGTACGGCGGCGGGGTCGAAGTGCCGTGCTGCGGGGAGTACGCGGCGGTCTGCGGGGTCGGGTAGCCGCCCTGCTGCGGGTAGCCGTACGCGGGGGCGGGGGTCGGGGTGCCGTACGGGTTCGGCTGGTAGGGCGTCTGTACGGGGCCGGGTGCAGGGGTGCCCTGGTCGACCGGCGGGAAGACGGCGGAGCCGACGCCCGAGCCGCTCGGCGTCTGGGCGCCCGGCACGATGTTCGGCGCGGCGGCCTGGAACGACTGGGCGACCCGCAGGCACTCGTCCCGCATGATCTCGGCGCTCGGGAAGCGCTCGTTCGGGTTCTTCTTCAGCGCGCGGGCGATCAGCGCGTCCACCGCCGGGGGCAGCGAGCGGTTGACCGAGGAGGGCGCGACCGGCTCCTCCTGGACGTGCGCGTAGGCGATGGCCAGCGGGGAGTCCGCCTCGAACGGCAGCCGCCCGGTGACCAGTTGGAACAGCATGATGCCGACCGAGTACAGGTCGGACCGGGCGTCGACACCCCGGCCGAGGGCCTGCTCGGGAGAGAGGTACTGCGGGGTGCCGACGACCATGCCGGTCTGCGTCATGGAGGTGACGCCGGACTGCATGGCGCGGGCGATGCCGAAGTCCATGACCTTGACGACGTTGCGCTTGGTCATCATCACGTTGCCCGGCTTGATGTCCCGGTGGACCAGGCCCATCTCGTGGCTGATCTCCAGAGCGGCCAGCACATCCGCGGTGATCTTCAGCGCCTTGTCGGCGGGCATCGCGCCGTACTGCTGGATGTCCGCGTCGAGGACCGAGCCGAGCGGCTTGCCCTCGATGTACTCCATGACGATGTACGGCGTCGTCATGCCGTTGAGGTCGTCCTCGCCGGTGTCGAAGACCGAGACGATGTTCGTGTGCGTGAGCTTGGCCACCGACTGGGCCTCGCGGCGGAAGCGCTCGCGGAAGGCCTGCTCGCGGCCGAGTTCGGTGTGCAGCGTCTTGATCGCGACCTGGCGGTCGAGCACCGAGTCGTAGGCGAGATGCACCGAGGCCATACCGCCCTCGCCGAGCAGATCGCGCAGCTGGTAGCGGCCGCCGGCGACCGCGCGCCCCGCGTACCGGCCCTGTGCGCCGTCCTGGCTCATGTTCTGCGTCCCCCGCGGCATCGGTGATCGATTGGCTTATTCCGGGCCAAGTCTGCCCGAGGGCACGGACACGTCAAGCTCGGTGCCCGTTCCGTGACCGTCTGAGAAAGAAGCGTCGCGGAAGCGTTACAGGTGGCGTACGGCCGGTACACGGAATTGGCACACACGGACCTTCGACGGGCCGGACGGCCGGTCCATCTCACGCCCATCTCGGAACGGCGCCATGCGCGGAGCCTGTAGCGTGGCCCGACGGAGACCGTAACAACCACCGCGCAGACCGCGGGCAGAAACGACGGCGAGGACTGATGGCACAGCAGCAGCGCGCTCAGGGCCCGTCCGACCCCGAGGCGACTGGCGGCGGTATGTCAGATGCGCCGGAGATGTGGGGTAACGGCGGACTGGTCGGCGACGGCCGATACCGGCTGACGCACCGGCTCGGCCGGGGCGGTATGGCCGAGGTGTTCGCCGCCGAGGACGTGCGCCTGGGGCGGACCGTGGCGGTCAAGCTGCTCCGTTCCGACCTGGCCGAGGACCCCGTGTCCAAGGCGCGTTTCACACGTGAGGCACAGTCGGTCGCGGGGCTCAACCACCATGCGGTCGTCGCCGTGTACGACTCCGGCGAGGACGTGGTCGGGCACGGTGTCGTCCCGTACATCGTGATGGAGATCGTCGAGGGTCACACGATCCGCGATCTGCTGATCAACGCCGAGGCCCCCGGGCCCGAGCAGGCGCTGATCATCGTCTCCGGTGTGCTGGAGGCGCTCGCCTACTCGCACCAGCACGGCATCGTGCACCGTGACATCAAGCCGGCGAACGTGATCATCACGGAGACCGGCGCGGTCAAGGTGATGGACTTCGGTATCGCGCGCGCTCTGCACGGCGCGCAGTCGACGATGACCCAGACCGGCATGGTCATGGGCACCCCGCAGTACCTCTCCCCGGAGCAGGCGCTCGGCAAGGCCGTCGACCACCGCTCCGACCTGTACGCGACCGGCTGTCTGCTCTACGAACTCCTCGCGCTGCGGCCCCCGTTCACCGGAGAGACGCCACTCTCGGTGGTCTACCAGCACGTCCAGGACATCCCGGTGCCTCCCTCGGAGGTCTCGGGCGGGGTGCCGCCGGAGCTCGACGGGCTTGTCATGCGCGCCCTCGCGAAGGATCCGGACGACCGGTTCCAGACCGCCGAGGAGATGCGCGGCCTCGTCCAGTACGCGCTGCAGATGCTGTACGACCAGGGCAGTCACACCGGCACCTGGAACACCGGCCCGGTCACGATGCACGAGGGTCCGCACGGGCAGGCGTCCGGTTTCGCCGGTACGGCCGCGCTGCCGCACCCCGGTGACTACGGCACCACGCAGATCCCGGCACCGCTCATCCCGCCCTACGGGGGCGGTGACGACGGCGGCTTCGAGGGGCACGGCAACCGGGGAGGCGGCCGCGGCAAGCTGTGGATCCTCGCGGTCTTCGCCATGATCGCCATCGTGGCGGGTGTCGCGCTGGCGCTCAAGAACACCGGCAACGGCGGGGGCGCGGGGACCGGTACCACGCAGTCGCCGACCGTCACGCACTCCAGCACGAGCGACAACTCCACCGAGCAGCCCACCGACGCGGCCACGGACCAGTCCACGGCCGACACCTCGGACGACTCGACCAACACCGGCGACGGCACGGACTACACCCCGTCGTACGAGCCGACCCAGAGCGTCACCAGCCAGCCGCCGACGGACGAGCCGACCGACCAGCCGACGAAGACGAAGCCGACCACGGCCGCCCCGACGGACGAACCGACCACGCCGACGTCGGAGCCGACGTCCAGCGATCCGGCGGGCGGCGGCACCGAGTCCCCCGCCGCGGGAGACGTGGGCTGACCCGATTCGGCAGGGTCCGAACGGATCCGAGAAGAGCACACCGTCCACGCGCGCGGGAGGCCCACAACGGGTTTCCCGCGCGCGCGCCGTTGGACATCCGGCGCGTCACGGGTCGTGCCGGCTCCGCCGATCCGGGCCGTGCGGGAAAGAGGCACCCGCCGGCAGAGTCGGGTTTTCGTTCAGTGGCGCCCGGTGTCAGTGGCGCCCGGTGTCAGTGGTGCTGCTGTTCCGCCTGTATGCGCGCCACATAGGCCGCCGCCTGCGACCGGCGTTGCATTCCCAGTTTGGACAGAAGGCTCGACACGTAATTCTTGATCGTCTTTTCGGCGAGGTGCATTCGCTCTCCGATCAGGCGATTGGTGAGCCCTTCGCCGATCAGGTCGAGGATCTTGCGTTCCTGGTCGGTGAGGCGGGCGAGCCGGTCGTCGCCCCGGGCGCCGCCGTCCCGCAGCCGCTCCAGGACACGCGCGGTGGCCACCGGGTCGAGCAGGGATTTTCCGGCCGCGACGTCCCGTACGGCCGCGAGCAGCTCATTGCCGCGGATGGCCTTCAGCACATAGCCCGACGCGCCCGCCATGATCGCGTCGAAGAGGGCCTCGTCGTCGGCGTACGAGGTCAGCATCAGGCACTTGATGTCCTCGTCCGCGGAGCGGATCTCGCGGCAGACCTCCACGCCGCTGCCGTCCGGGAGGCGTACGTCCAGGACGGCCACGTCCGGGCGGGTGGCCGGGATCCGGACCAGTGCGTCGGCCGCCGTACCGGCCTCCCCGACCACTTCGATGTCGTCCTCGACCGAGAGCAGTTCGTGGACTCCGCGGCGGACCACTTCGTGGTCATCGACCAGGAATACGGTGATTTTCCCGATTTCGCGCACGCTGTCAGTCTCACACACGATCATGGGCATTGCCCCAAGTGAACTCTTCCCGAGTCCGGGGTGGCCGGGATAACGTGCCGGTGTTCCGGCCCCCTGCAAGGCTGTAACCAGTGCTGTGACCAGCGACTGTTCCCGATCTGCTCGATCTAGTAGGAAATCCACGTATCCAAGTACTTGGATTTCCTATCAAAATCGCAGGTCAGGAGAGGTTTCACAGAATTGTGAAGCACTGGGTAACGTGACTGTTGCAGGGCGCTCGCCGGGGCACCTGTCACGCCTGTTCCCGGCCGAGTGGCACCCACCCCGTGCACGGGTGCCGGAACAGGCGAGCCGCTCCCCCGAGCTCAAACCGCGAGCGAGGGGGACCCCCAGCCTTCCGGCAACCCCGGGGGCCGGACCGACGGAGGAGCACACGTGACCGTGGAGAGCACTGCCGCGCGCAAGCCGCGACGCAGCGCCGGTACGAAGAGCGCCGCGAGCGCCAGTACGACCGGTACCAAGAGCGCCGCGAGCAGGAGCGCCGGCGCGGCCGCCAAGAAGTCGCCCGGGGCGACGGGCGGCGAGCCGGAGCTCGTTCAGCTGCTGACCCCGGAAGGCAAGCGGGTCAAGGACGCCACGTACGACCCGTACGTCGCCGACATCACCCCCGAGGAGCTGCGCGGCCTGTACCGGGACATGGTCCTGAGCCGCCGCTTCGACGCGGAGGCCACCTCCCTGCAGCGCCAGGGCGAGCTCGGCCTGTGGGCCTCGATGCTCGGCCAGGAGGCCGCCCAGATCGGCTCGGGCCGGGCCACCCGCGATGACGACTACGTCTTCCCGACCTACCGCGAGCACGGCGTCGCCTGGTGCCGCGGGGTCGACCCGACCAACCTGCTCGGCATGTTCCGGGGTGTGAACAACGGCGGCTGGGACCCGAACAGCAACAACTTCCACCTGTACACGATCGTCATCGGCTCGCAGACGCTGCACGCCACCGGCTACGCCATGGGCGTCGCCAAGGACGGCGCCGACTCGGCCGTGATCGCGTACTTCGGTGACGGCGCATCCAGCCAGGGTGACGTCCTGGAAGCCTTCAACTTCGGGGCGGTCTACAACGCTCCCGTGGTGTTCTTCTGCCAGAACAACCAGTGGGCGATCTCCGAGCCGACCGAGCGCCAGATGCGCGTGCCGCTGTACCAGCGCGCGCAGGGCTTCGGCTTCCCCGGCGTGCGCGTGGACGGCAACGACGTGCTCGCCACCCTCGCGGTGACCCGCTGGGCGCTGGAGCGGGCCCGCAACGGCGAGGGCCCCACCCTGGTGGAGGCGTACACCTACCGCATGGGCGCGCACACCACCTCCGACGACCCGACCAAGTACCGGGCCGACGAGGAGCGCGAGGCGTGGGAGGCGAAGGACCCGATCCTGCGCCTGCGCGCCTACCTGGAGGCCGCGAACCACGCCGACGAGGCGTTCTTCGCGGAACTCGAGACGGAGAGCGAGACGTTGGGCAAGCGAGTGCGCGAAGTCGTACGGGCCATGCCTGACCCGGACAAATTCGCCATCTTCGAGAACGTGTACGCGGACGGGCACGCGCTCGTCGACGAGGAGCGCGCCCAGTTCGCCGCCTACCAGGCGTCGTTCGCGGACGCAGGGGAGGGCAAGTAGCCATGGCGACGGAAAAGATGGCGCTGGCCAAGGCGATCAACGAATCGCTGCGCACGGCCCTCGACGCCGACCCCAAGGTCCTCATCATGGGCGAGGACGTCGGCAAGCTCGGTGGTGTCTTCCGGGTCACCGACGGGCTCCAGAAGGACTTCGGCGAGGAGCGGGTCATCGACACCCCGCTCGCCGAGTCGGGCATCGTCGGCACCGCGATCGGCCTGGCCCTGCGCGGCTACCGCCCGGTCGTGGAGATCCAGTTCGACGGATTCGTCTTCCCGGCGTACGACCAGATCGTCACCCAGCTCGCGAAGATGCACGCGCGGGCGCTGGGCAAGATCAAGCTCCCCGTCGTCATCCGTATCCCGTACGGCGGCGGCATCGGCGCCGTCGAGCACCACTCGGAGTCCCCCGAGGCGCTCTTCGCGCACGTGGCGGGCCTGAAGGTGGTCTCCCCGTCGAATGCCGGCGACGCCTACTGGATGATGCAGCAGGCCATCCAGAGCGACGACCCGGTGATCTTCTTCGAGCCCAAGCGGCGCTACTGGGACAAGGCCGAGGTCAACAAGGACGCCATCCCCGGTCCGCTGCACAAGGCACGGGTGGCGCGCGAGGGCAGCGACCTCACCCTGGTCGCGTACGGCCCGATGGTGAAGGTCTGCCTGGAGGCCGCCGCGGCCGCCCAGGAGGAGGGCAAGTCGATCGAGGTCCTGGACCTGCGCTCGATGTCCCCGATCGACTTCGACTCCATCCAGGCCTCGGTCGAGAAGACCCGCCGCCTGGTCGTGGTGCACGAGGCCCCGGTGTTCCTCGGGACGGGCGCGGAGATCGCCGCCCGTATCACCGAGCGGTGCTTCTACCACCTGGAGGCGCCCGTCCTGCGGGTCGGTGGCTATCACGCCCCGTATCCGCCGGCCCGCCTGGAGGACGAGTACCTTCCGGGCCTGGACCGCGTGCTCGACGCCGTCGACCGCTCGCTGGCGTACTGAGGAGAGAGTCGTGACGACGATGACTGAGAACGCGTCGGGACTCCGCGAGTTCAAGATGCCCGATGTGGGCGAGGGACTCACCGAGGCGGAGATCCTCAAGTGGTACGTCCAGCCCGGTGACACGGTCACCGACGGCCAGGTCGTCTGCGAGGTCGAGACCGCCAAGGCCGCGGTCGAACTGCCGATCCCGTTCAACGGTGTGGTGGCCGCGCTCCACTTCCCCGAGGGCACGACGGTGGACGTCGGCCAGGTGATCATCGCGGTGGACGTGTCCGGTGGGACGGCGCCCGCGCAAGCGGCGGCCCCGGCCGCCGAGCAGGCACCCGTTGCTCCTGCCGTTCCCGCTGCTCCCGCCGCTCCGGTGGCGGAGGCGGCTCCCGCCGAGGAGGCCAAGCCCGAGGGCCGCACGCCGGTCCTCGTCGGGTACGGCGTGGCGGAGTCCTCCACCAAGCGGCGCCCCCGCAAGGGCGCCGAGGTCCCGGCCGAGCAGAGCGAGACGCTCTACGCGGCCACCGCGATCCAGGGCGAGCTCAACGGTCACGGGCCCGCGGCCCAGCAGCGGCCCCTCGCCAAGCCCCCGGTCCGCAAGCTCGCGAAGGACCTCGGGGTCGACCTGGCGACGGTCACCCCGTCGGGCCCGGACGGCATCATCACGCGGGAGGACGTGCACGCGGCGGCAGCCCCGGCGCAGGCACCGGCTCCGGTCGCTGCCCCGGCCCCGGCTCCGCAGGAGGCCCCGGCCCGGGTACAGCCGCAGGCCCCGGTGGCGTCGTACGACGCCACGCGGGAGACCCGGGTCCCGGTCAAGGGTGTCCGCAAGGCGATGGCCACCGCGATGGTGGGCTCGGCGTTCACCGCGCCGCACGTCACCGAGTTCGTGACGGTCGACGTGACGCGCACGATGCGCCTGGTCGAGGAGCTCAAGCAGGACAAGGACATGCAGGGGCTGCGGGTGAATCCGCTGCTGCTCATCGCCAAGGCCCTGCTGGTCGCGGTCAAGCGCAACCCCGCGATCAACGCCTTCTGGGACGAGGCCAACCAGGAGATCGTCCAGAAGCACTATGTGAATCTGGGCATCGCCGCGGCCACACCCCGTGGCCTGATCGTCCCGAACATCAAGGACGCCCACGCCAAGACCCTGCCGCAGCTGGCCGAGTCGCTGGGCGAACTGGTGGCCACGGCCCGCGAGGGCAAGACCTCGCCGGCCGCGATGCAGGGCGGCACGGTGACGATCACCAACGTCGGCGTCTTCGGGGTCGACACGGGCACGCCGATCCTCAACCCCGGCGAGTCCGCGATCCTCGCGGTGGGCGCGATCAAGCTCCAGCCCTGGGTCCACAAGGGCAAGGTCAAGCCCCGTCAGGTCACCACGCTGGCGCTCTCCTTCGACCACCGCCTGGTCGACGGCGAGCTCGGCTCCAGGGTCCTCGCCGACACCGCGGCCGTCCTGGAGCAGCCCAAGCGGCTGATCACCTGGGCGTGAGCCGACCGGCCGGAGGGACGCGAGTCCCGCCGGCCGCCCGGAAGTGATTCCGTATACGCCGAGGGCGCCTCTTCTTCGTACGAGTCCCGTACGAGGAGAGGCGCCCTCGGCGTGGTCGAGCCGGGTTCCCCGGACGGCCCGCGACACGAGAGGGGCCCGCCGCGCGGTGCGCGGCGGGCCCCTCTTTTTTTGTGCGCGTGTCTTACTTGGCGAACGCGTAGTTCATCAGCTTCGTGGCGTCCGACGTGCGCTGGGTGATCGACGTGGAGGCGAGCACCGTGCCGATGACCGTCTTGCCGTTACGCGTCGCGGCGAAGACGAGGCAGTACTTCGCCTCGGGGCCCGAACCGGTCTTGACGCCGATCGTGCCGGTGTAGCCGGTCAGCAGAGGCTTGTTGGTGTTCTCCCACGTGTAGTAGCGGTAGCCGCCACTCGCGGTCGTCACCTTCTGCTTGGTGCTGACGGTCTTGACGACCGTCTTGAACGTGGTGCTCTTCATGGCGCTGCTGGCGATCTTCGTCAGGTCGCGCGGCGTCGAGTAGTTGTTGCCGTTGCCGATGCCGTCGAACGAGTCGAAGTGCGTGTGCGCCAGGTGCAGGCTGGTCGCGGCCGAGTTCATCTTGCCGATGAACGACTTCACGCGGGCGGCGCGGGTCGTGCCCGAGCCGAACTTGTCGGCGAGCGCGTAGGCGGCGTCACAGCCCGACGGCAGCATCAGACCGTAGAGGAGCTGACGGACGGTGACCTTGTCGCCGACGATCAGGTGGGCCGAGGAGGCGGTGTTGGCGACGATGTAGTCGCTGTAGGCCTTCTGGACCGTGACCTTGGCGTCCAGGTTCAGGTTCGGCTGGGACAGCACGACCTTGGCCGTCATGATCTTCGTGGTGGAGCCGGTGGACAGCGGGGTGTCCGCCGCCTTGGTGTAGAGGGTCGTGCCGGTGCCGTTGTTCATGACATAGCCGCCCTTGGCGGCGATCGTGGGCGTGGCGACCGCGCCCGCGGGCGCGGCGCCGAAGGCTCCGGCTGCCAGCACGGCGCCGGTCGTGAGGGTCACAGCGGCGGCCCTGCGGAAACGCGTGCCCTTAATGCCGGTAATCAAAATGAACGCTCCGTATGCGCGAAATGCCCCTGGGAGACAGGCACATGGCAGTGCCGTCCCACGTTCGGACTCGCGGGGCGCGCAAAGGGATGTACGGCGAACGAGCGAAATTCATGTGACCTGGGTTACACCCGGAGGCAGTTGGGGTCCGCATGCTGAAATACCTCCGGGCATGCGTACGTGTTGTATCTATGATGTGCGCATGCCTTCAGCCCCACCCGCGCCGATGCGACCTCCCGTGAAGCAGCCGCCCGCCGCCGACCGCGTCTACGCACACGTCAAACAGGGTGTCCTGGAGCGCCGTTACGAGGGCGGCTCCCTGCTGACCGAGGGCGAACTCGCCGACGCGGTGGGCGTCTCGCGCACCCCGGTCCGCGAGGCGCTGCTCCGGCTGGAAGCCGAAGGACTGATCAGGCTCTACCCGAAGAAGGGCGCGCTCGTCCTGCCGGTCTCCGCCCAGGAGATCGCGGACGTCGTCGAGACCCGCCAGCTCGTCGAGGAGCACGCCGCGCGCAAGGCCGTACCGGCATCGCCGCAGCTCCTGGCCCGCCTCGAGGAACTGCTCGCGCAGCAGAAGGAGCAGGCCGCCGCCGGGGATCTGGCCGCCGCCGCCGTCACCGACCGCTGCTTCCACGCCGAGATCGTCCGCAGCGGCGGCAACGAGATCCTCTCCCGGCTCTACGACCAGCTCCGCGACCGGCAGTTGAGGATGGGAGTCGCCGTGATGCACGCGCACCCCGACCGGATCACCAAGACGCTGGTCGAGCACGAACAGATCCTCCAGGCGCTGCGCTCCGGCGACGCCGACGCGGTCGTCGGCCTCATCCACGGACACGTCAGCTGGTTCTCCAACCTGGCGCGGGGCGAGGTCCGATGAGCTCCTCGGCCACGCTGCCCGGCGATCCGCCCGGCGGCCGGCGCGCGATCGCCGTCTGGGGCATCGGCGTCTCGGTCTACTTCGTCGCGGTCATCTTCCGTACGTCACTGGGGGTGGCCGGGCTCGACGCCGCGGACCGTTTCCATGTGGGCGCCTCCGCCCTGTCCACCTTCTCCATACTCCAGCTCCTCGTGTACGCGGGCATGCAGATACCCGTCGGGCTGCTGGTCGACCGGCTCGGCACCAAGAAGGTGCTGACCATCGGCGTGCTGCTGTTCACGGCGGGGCAGCTGGGCTTCGCGTTCTCCTCGTCGTACGGCATGGCCCTCGCCTCGCGCGCCCTGCTGGGCTGCGGTGACGCGATGACGTTCATCAGCGTGCTGAGGCTCGGCACACGGTGGTTCCCCGCCCGGCGCGGGCCCCTCGTCGCGCAGTTCGCGGGCCTGGTCGGCATGGCGGGCAACCTCGTCTCGACGCTCGTGATCGCCCGGCTGCTGCACGGGATGGGCTGGACGGCCGCGTTCGCCGGCAGCGCCGGTGCCGGTGTGCTCGTCCTCGTCCTCCTGCTGCTGTTCCTGAAGGACCATCCCGAGGGGCATGAGCCGGAGCCGTTCCCCCACCGGGGCGCCGCGTACGTCCGCCGGCAGATCGCCGCGTCGTGGCGTGAACCCGGCACCCGGCTCGGCCTGTGGGTGCACTTCACCACGCAGTTCCCGGCGATGGTGTTCCTGCTGCTGTGGGGGATGCCGTTCCTCGTCGAGGCACAGGGTCTCTCGCGGGCCACGGCCGGTGAACTGCTGACGCTCGTCGTCCTGTCCAACATGGTCGTCGGGCTGGTGTACGGGCAGATCGTCGCCCGGCACCACACCGCGCGGCTGCCGTTGGCGCTGGGCACGGTCGCGGCGACGGCCGTCGTGTGGGCGGGGGTGCTGCTGTATCCCGGCGAGCACGCGCCGATGTGGGTGCTGGTCGTGCTGTGCACCGTGCTCGGGGCCTGCGGGCCGGCCTCGATGCTCGGCTTCGACTTCGCGCGTCCGGCGAATCCGCCGGAGCGTCAGGGGACCGCGTCCGGGATCACCAACATGGGTGGTTTCGTCGCCTCGATGACGACGCTGCTGGCCATCGGTGTCCTGCTCGACGCGACCGACGACAACTACCGCATCGCCTTCGCCGCGGTGTTCGTGCTCCAGGCGGTCGGGCTGAGCCAGATCTTCCGGCTGAGGAAGCAGGCGGCCCGCCGGGAGCGGGAGCGGCTGGTGGCCAGCCGGGTGGAGACGGTGCACGTACCTGCGTGACCGTCGAGGGCATGCCGTCCGCTGCCACCGGTCGGCGTCGGCTGTCCCGACCTGGGCGTTCGCCGTCCAACGGAGCCCGCGCCCCGAACGCCGGAGGGGCGAACCGCCCTGCCGTCCGGGCGCACCGGAAGGCCCTGGTCCGTCCGGCGACTGCCGAGAAACGCGTCGGCGTGACGTAGGAGGTCCCGGGCGGCGGCGCCCCGGATTCGGGACGGCTCCGGATACGAGTGGAGACCCGGATACGGGAGGTGACCGGGTTACGGGAGGTAGCCCGGTTAAGGGAGGTGACCGGGCTGTGCGGGACGGGTCCGCGCACAGGACGGGCCCCGTATACGGAAGGTCCTCGGATACGCATACGGATACGGAAACGGTCCCGGTTTCGGGAAGACCCCCGGATTCGGGAAGGCCCCCGTGCACCGGAACGCTTCCGGACACCGGAAACGTTCCCGGACACGGAACGGCGGAGCGAGGTGGAGGGGCGGGGGACCGCCCCGCCCGGCCCCGTTACGGCGTGACGGTGAAGTTGCGCAGGATGGCCGCCGTCAACTCCGGGTCGCCCTCGGTCTTGATGCGGTCGGCCACGGTGTCGGGGTGGACGCGGCCGCAGGCGAGCCGGACGAAGGTCTCCCAGTCGAGGGCGAGGCTCGCGGCGGGACCGAGGGAGGGCGAACCGTCTATCGATCCGCGCCCGTCGGCGTCGATACGGACGGTACGGAGGAACTCGACCGGACCGTGCACGTCGAAGACGATCGCGGAGTTCGCCGGCGCCCCCGCGTCCTTGGCGACGACCTTCGGCAGCGCGGCCAGCAACTCGTCCCGCACGATCTGCGAACCGGGGGAGTCGAGGTTCCCCGGCCGGCCCAGCGTGTACCGCAGGTCCTGCTCGTGCACCCACACGTCGAACGCGCGGTTGCGCATCGCCAGTTCGAGGGTGACCTCGGTGCCGAGAGGACCGCGCACCTTGGCGTCGGGCTGCCGCGACTCGTTCCGCAGCTGCCGGTTGCGACGGATGATCGTGTACTCCAGCTCGGAGGTCATCTCCGGCGCCGTGTGGTGGCGGCGCACGTCGACCTGCATCTCCATGTACCGCTGGTGTTCGTTCGTCACGTGGTAGAGATCGCGGGGAAGTGTGTGGATCGGCCGGGGATCACCGAGCATCTCGCAGTCCAGCCCGATGACATGCGAGACGATGTCGCGGACCGACCAGCCGGGACACGGAGTCCGCCGGTTCCACTCGCCCTCCACAAGCGGCTGCACCAGCTCGGATATCGCTTCGATCGAGTGGGCCCAGGCGTCGGCGTAGGACTGAAGACTCGGATGCAGACTCACGGAACGGGACCCCTCGGGCGGTTGGACGCGGGCAGTGCACAGGCAGCGGGTGTCTTGGGACGCTAAGTTACGCTGCTGTGAGGCACCCCGGCAGTGCTTTCGTGTGACGATCGTAGGCCCGTATCGACGGCTCGAATGCCAGGACGGTGGTAGTGTGCGCGCCTCGCTCCTCCAGATCGACGTAAACGACGACGAATCGGTCGCAGCCCGCAGACACCGCGTGGCGGATCTGGTACGGGATCAAGCCGGAGTCGATCTCGTCGTGCTTCCCGAGCTGTGGACCACCGGCGCCTTCGCCTACGAGGAGTTCGGGGCGCAGGCCGAATCACTAGAGGGACCGACTCACGAGGCGATGAGCAAGGCGGCGAGCGACGCGGGCGTGTGGCTGCACGCGGGCTCGATCCCCGAGCGCGCGGCGTCCGGGACGGGCTCCGCGACCGAGGCCCCCCTCTACAACACCTCCCTCGTCTACTCCCCCGCCGGTGAACTCGTCGCCGCCTACCGCAAGATCCACCGCTTCGGCTTCGACCAGGGCGAGGCCGTGCTGATGGGCGCGGGCACGGAACTGGTGACGGTGCCCCTGCCGGAGACCGTCATCGGCGTGGCCACCTGCTACGACCTCCGGTTCCCCGAGCTCTTCCGCGGGCTCGTCGACGCGGGGGCGCAGACCTTCGTCCTTTCGGCCGGCTGGCCCGAACGGCGCCGCTCCCACTGGACCCTGCTCGCACAGGCACGCGCCGTCGAGAACCAGGCGTACGTCCTCGCCTGCGGAACGGCCGGTACGCACGCGGGAGTTCCCCAGGCCGGTCACTCGATCGTGGTCGACCCGTGGGGAGAGGTCCTCGCCGAGGCGGGCTCGGACGAGGAGATCCTCACGGTGGACTTCGACCCGGCGAAGGTCGCGTCGACGCGGGAACAGTTCCCGGCCCTGAAGGACCGGCTGCTGGGTCTGGAGACTCCCCGCCGCTGACCGGCGGCAGGGCCGGCCCGCCCGCGCGGCCGGTCGTCCCCGCTGCCGGCCCCTGCTGCCTGCTGCCTCCTGCCGGCCGCCTCCTGCCGGGTCGCCCCTGTCGGTGCCGCTGTCAGTCGTCCCCCCGTTCCTTCTCCGCCAGATGGATCACGCACACCGCCACCGCGATCAGCAGCGCCGGATCGGCGTCCTCCCGTACGACGTCGACGCCGTACGTGTCGCGGATGTGGAGCCATCGGCGGGAGATCTGGGCGAGGAGTTCGTTGTCGTAGTCGACCGCGAACTCGCGGTCGAGGATCTTGCCGCTGACGTCGAGTTCGGTGCCGTCGACCAGGGACACGCGATAGTGATTGCGGAGCAGGGACAGACGTTTGCGCTTGATGGTCGCGAGCGGGTCACCGTCCCGCTCGATGATCATCGTGTCCCGCAGCGCGAGCATCTTCCGGTGGATGTCGATCAGGACGCGTCCGCGGGTGTCCTTCAGCTCGAAGGTGTCCCGCAGCCGCATGGCCTTGCCGTCCACGAGGAAGACCTTGTTGCCGTGGTCGTCCTCGATCCAGTAGTCGTCACCGATGCCGAGCAGCCGGTCGCGTACGAGGTATCTCATGACATGACCGGTTCCCCGGTGGGCGGTCCGAAACGCCGCCGGTAGGCCGACGGGCTGAGTCCGGTCGCCCGGCGCACCCGCTCGCGCAGGTTCGCGGCGGTCCCGAGCCCGCTGCGGTCCGCCACCACGTCGAGCCGGACCTCGCCGCGCTCGATGAGCCGGCAGGCCAGGGCCACCCGCTCCGCCGTCAGCCACGCCAGCGGTGTCGTGCCGAGCTGGGCGCGGAAGCGGCGGTGCAGCGTCGCCGGGCTGACCGCGGCGCGCGCCGCCATGTCCCCGACCGTCAGCGGCTCACCGAGCCGCTCCTGTGCCCAGGCCAGCAGGGGTGCCAGCGACTCGTCGGGCACGTCGGGCAGCGGCCGCTGTACGAACTGGCGCTGGCCCCCGTCGCGGTGCGCGGCGAAGACCAGCCGGCGCGACACCGCGTTGGCGATCTCCGCACCGTGGTCGCGCCGTACGAGGTGCAGCCCGAGATCGAGCGCGGCCGCGCTGCCCGCCGCCGTGAGCACGTCCCCCTCGTCCACGAAGAGCACGTCCGGATCCAGCAGCACCTTCGGGTGGAGCTCCCGGAAGACGTTCGTCCAGCGCCAGTGGGTGGTGGCCCGCCGCCCGTCGAGCAGTCCCGCCTCGGCGAGCGCGAAGGTTCCGGTGCAGAAGCTCACCACCCGGGCCCCGCGCGCGTGGCCGCGCCGGATGGCGTCCAGGACGACGGTCCGGCGCGGTACGACGTTGTCGGGCCGGCCGGGGACGACGAGGGTGTCGGCGTCGTCCACCGCGTCGAGTCCGGGCACTCCGCTCAGGGTGAAGAACCCGTGGTTCATCCGGACGCCGGGCGTGGGGGTGCACAGGGTCAGTTCGTAGAGCGGCTCCGGTCGTCCCAGCTCGGGCCGGGGAAGCCCGAACAGCTCCGTCGCGACGCCGACTTCAAAGGGATTCGTGCCCTCGTCGACGATCACGGCGACGCGATGCGGCCGACGCTTCAGCGGTTCTTCCCGTCCCGGCGCGAGGGAGTTCTCCCGATCGAGCGGTGGGTGCGAGGATCCTTGCGGCATACGCGATTTCTAGCACTCGCGGGCGCGCCGCGGAGTGCCGAGGATGAGCGCATGACCAGCGAATCCGCCCGACGCGCCGAACCCGTCTCCCTCTCCACCGCCCTCGCCTCCTTCACCGATCTGTGGAGTCCCCGCATCGTCACCGCCGTCAACGACTACGACGTGCGCGTCGCGAAGGTCGAGGGCGAGCACGTCTGGCACGTGCACGACCACACGGACGAGTTCTTCCTGGTTCTGGAGGGCGAGTTGACCATCGCGCTCCGGGAGCCGGCCGGCGAGCGGACCGTCGTCCTCCCCAAGGGTTCCGTCTACACCGTCCCGCGCGGAACCGAGCACAAGCCGTCCGCCCCCGGCGGCGCGGCGATCCTCCTCTTCGAACCCACCGGCACTCTCACCGTCGGCGACCGCCACGACGAGATCCCCACCCACGTGGACGCCACGACGGGCCACGCCCTGGACTGACGCCGCCGCCCGACCTGTTGTCCGTCCCGGGTGGCACCCTTGATCCATGAACGACTCCGCCCAGGCGCCCGCCTCGACCCCCGCCCGCCGTCGCGCCCGCGTCCGCGCCCCCGAGCTGATCGGCAAGGGGGGCTGGCTGAACACGGGAGACGAGCAGTACACCCTCGCCGACCTGCGAGGACGCATTGTTCTGCTCGATTTTTGGACCTTTTGCTGCATCAACTGTCTGCACGTCCTGGACGAGTTGCGGGAGCTGGAGGAGAAGCACCGGGACACCGTGGTGATCATCGGGGTGCACTCGCCGAAGTTCGTGCACGAGGCGGAGCATCAGGCGGTCGTCGACGCCGTGGAGCGGTACGGGGTGGAGCATCCGGTTCTCGACGACCCGGAGCTCGCGACCTGGAAGCAGTACGCCGTACGGGCGTGGCCGACGCTCGTGGTGATCGATCCCGAGGGGTACGTCGTCGCGCAGCACGCCGGTGAGGGCCATGCCCACGCCATCGAGCGGCTGGTGGAGGAGCTGGAGGCCGAGCACGCGGCGAAGGGCACTCTGCGCCGCGGCGACGGGCCGTACGTGGCGCCCGAACCCGAGCCGACCGTGCTGCGCTTCCCCGGCAAGGCGCTCGCCCTGCCGAGCGGAAATCTGCTGGTCAGCGACACGACCCGGCATCAGCTGGTGGAGCTGGCGGAGGACGCCGAGACCGTCGTTCGGCGTATCGGATCGGGCGTGCGGGGCTTCGTCGACGGCAGTGCCGGGGCGGCGGGGTTCAGTGAGCCGCAGGGGCTCGCGCTGCTCGACGAGGGCGCGGTCGTCGTCGCGGACACCGTGAACCACGCGCTGCGCCGGGTCGATCTCGCGACCGGCGCGGTGAGCACCCTCGCGGGCACCGGCCGTCAGTGGTGGCAGGGGTCGCCGACGTCCGGACCGGCGCGCGAGGTCGATCTGTCCTCGCCGTGGGACGTGGCCCTCTTCGGCGGGAAGGTCTGGATCGCCATGGCCGGTGTGCACCAGCTGTGGGCGTACGGCCCGGCGACGGAGAGCGTCGGGGTCGCCGCGGGCACGACGAACGAGGGGCTGGTCGACGGGCCGGGGCCCGAGGCCTGGTTCGCGCAGCCGTCGGGGCTCGCCGCCACCGGGGACCGGCTCTGGCTGGCCGACTCCGAGACGAGCGCCTTGCGCTGGGTGGATCTGGACGGTGCCGTGCACACCGCCGTCGGCACCGGGCTCTTCGACTTCGGACACCGCGACGGGGCCGCCGAACAGGCGCTTCTCCAGCACCCGTTGGGTGTCACCGCGCTGCCCGACGGCTCGGTCGCGGTCAGCGACACGTACAACCACGCGCTGCGCCGCTACGACCCGGCGACGGGTGAAGTGACCACGCTGGCAACAGACTTGCGGGAGCCGAGTGACGCCGTGCTCGTCGGGGACGACATCGTGGTGGTGGAGTCCGCCCGCCACCGGCTGACCAGGCTGCGGCTCCCCGATGAGGCCGTACGGGTGGAGTCGGTCGCCCATCGGACCCAGCGCGCGGCCACCGAAGTCGCCCCGGGCGCCGTCCGGTTGGACGTCATCTTCCAGGCGCCGGCCGGACAGAAGCTGGACACCAGGTACGGCCCGTCCACCCGGCTGCTCGTCTCCGCCACCCCGCCCGAGCTGCTGCTCGCGGGCGAGGGCGCCGGCACCGATCTCGCGCGGACGGTCGAGCTGAACCCGGCTGTTCCGGCGGGCGTGCTGCACGTGTCGGCGATGGCCGCGTCCTGCGACGACGATCCGGCCGACCAGTACCCCGCCTGCCACGTCCACCAGCAGGACTGGGGTGTGCCGGTCCGCCTCACCGAAGGCGGTGCGGACCGGCTTCCCCTGGTCCTCGCGGGCATGGACGACTGATCCGGCTCAGACGCCGTAACCGTCGCTGTAGCCGCCGCGGTGGTGCCGCTCGTCCTCCACGACGGTCGTTGTCGGCGGTACGACCACGCGCCTGCGCCTGGCGATGCTGCCGAAGCTCGCCACACCGATCAGTCCGGCGATCATGAGGATCACGCCGACCACGTGAAGATCGACCCCCTGCATGTGCCAGTCGGTCGCGAACGTGAGGATCGCCCCTGCGGCGATCAGGATGATGCATCCGCCCAGGCCCATGGGTGTCGCCTCCTTCAATTAGCAACTCGGAGTCATTCCGGACCCGTTCCGGGTACCCGGGACCCCGCGAGCCATGCGGAGGCGATCCCTCACGTCACGGCACGCCGTCCCTCAAGACGGCGTGCCGAACTCCCCTCCGTGCCGCGGAGGGCTATCCCTCCAGGAACGCCACCAGTGCGTTGGTCAGCAGGAACGGGTCGTCGGCGCCGCAGAGTTCGCGGACGCTGTGCATGGAGAGGATGGCCACGCCGATGTCGACCGTCTTGATGCCGTGCCGGGCCGCCGTGATGGGGCCGATGGTGGTGCCGCAGGGCATGGAGTTGTTGGAGACGAAGGACTGGACGGGAACGCCGGCCTTGTCGCAGGCGGCGGCGAACACCGCGCGGCCCGAACCGTCGGTGGCGTAGCGGTTGTTGACGTTCACCTTGAGGATGGGGCCGCCGTTGGCACGCGGGTGGTGCGTCGGGTCGTGCCGCTCGGCGTAGTTGGGGTGCACGGCGTGACCGGTGTCGGAGGACAGGCAGATGCTGCCGGCGAAGGCGCGCGCCCGGTCCTCGTAGGAACCGCCGCGGGCGAAGACAGAACGTTCCAGCACACTTCCGAGCAGCGGCCCGTCGGCGCCGGTGTCGCTCTGCGAGCCGTTCTCCTCGTGGTCGAAGGCGGCGAGGACCGGGATGTACGAGAGCCCGGAGTCGGCCGTCGCGACCGCGGCCAGTGCGGCCGTGGCGGCGTGCACGGACAGCAGGTTGTCCATGCGCGGCCCGGCGAGCAGTTCCTTGTCGCGGCCCAGGTAGGAGGGGGGCTCGATGGAGTGGGTCATCAGGTCCCAGCCGGTGACCTCGCCCGCGGGCAGCCCCGATTCCTCCTCCAGGAAGCTCATCAGGTCGCCCTCGCGGGTGTCGCCGAGTCCCCAGACGGGCTGGAGGTGGCGCTGCTTGTCGAGCTTGAGCCCGTCGTTGCTGACGGAACGGTCCAGGTGGATGGCGAGCTGGGGCACGCGCAGCAGGGCGCGGTCGATGTTGACGAGGCGGGTCGAGCCGTCCCGCAGCGACAGGCGTCCGGCCAGGCCCAGGTCCCGGTCGAGCCAGGAGTTCAGCAGCGGCCCGCCGTAGATCTCCACGGCCACCTGCCGCCAGCCGTGCGCGCCGGTGTCGGGCAGCGGCTTGACCCGCAGGTTCGGGGAGTCGGTGTGCGCGCCGATGATCCGGAACGGTGTGTGCGGTTCGGCGCCCTCCGGCACGTACCAGGCGATGATCGCCCCTCCGCGCAGCACGTACTTTCCGCCGCTGGTCCCTTCCCACGCGTCGGTCTCGGCGACCTGACGGAATCCGGCCTTCTCCAGCCGCTCGGCGGCGGTCGCCACGGCGTGGTACGGCGTCGGACTCGCCGTGAGGAAGGACATGAGGTCGTCGGTGTGGCCGCGGTCGAAGCGGGTGGGTGCGCTCATGGGTTCACCTTAACGACGCGCGAGGGCCCGCTCCCGGGGTTGGGAGCGGGCCCTCGTAAGGGGGATGTGAAGGGCGGACACCTTGGGACACCTGACCCGATGACGGGGTCCGGCGTGGGTGTCCGTCCGGCTTCGCGGGGCGGCGGGCCCTTAGAAGGCGGCCTCGTCCAGCTCCATGAGGTCCAGGTCGACGACCTCGGCGAGCTTGCGGGCACCGGTGACGCCCGGCAGCACGTTGGCGGCGAAGAACTTCGCGGCCGCGATCTTGCCGGTGTAGAACGCCTTGTCCTTGGCGGAGGCGGTCTGCAGCTTCTCGGCGGCGACGGCGGCACCGCGCAGCAGCAGGTAGCCGACGACCACGTCGCCGGAGGCCATCAGGAGGCGGGTGGTGTTGAGGCCCACCTTGTAGATGTTCTTGACGTCCTGCTCGGTGGCCGCGAGGTCGGTCAGCATGAGGCCGACGATGGCCTCCAGCTCGACGGCCGCCTTCGCGAGCTGCTCGCGGGCGGCGGACAGCTCCTCGCCGCCCGTACCGAGCGCCAGGAACTTCTTGATGTCCTCGGCGAGGGTGTTCAGAGCCGCGCCCTGGTTGCGGACGATCTTCCGGAAGAAGAAGTCCTGGCCCTGGATCGCGGTGGTGCCCTCGTACAGCGTGTCGATCTTGGCGTCGCGGATGTACTGCTCGATCGGGTACTCCTGCAGGAAGCCGGAGCCGCCGAAGATCTGGAGCGACTGGGCGAGCAGCTCGTAGCCCTTCTCGGAGCCGTAGCCCTTGACGATCGGCAGGAGGAGGTCGTTCAGGGCCTCGAGGGCGGCGCCGTCCTCGCCGGCGGCCTCCTTGATCTGGATCTCGTCCTGGATCGCGGCGGTGTGCAGCACCAGGGCGCGCATGCCCTCGGCGTACGCCTTCTGCGTCATCAGCGAGCGGCGCACGTCCGGGTGGTGCGTGATGGTGACCTTGGGCGCGGCCTTGTCCATGAACTCCGCGAGGTCGGGACCCTGGACGCGCTCCTTGGCGTACTCCAGCGCGTTCAGGTAGCCGGTCGACAGCGTGGAGATCGCCTTCGTGCCGACCATCATGCGGGCGAACTCGATGATGCGGAACATCTGGCGGATGCCGTCGTGCTTGTCGCCGATCAGCCAGCCCTTGGCGGGGTGGCGGTCGCCGAAGGTCATCTCGCACGTGTTGGAGGCCTTCAGGCCCATCTTGTGCTCGACGTTCGTCGCGTACACGCCGTTGCGCTCGCCCAGCTCGCCGGTCTCGAAGTCGAACTCGTACTTCGGGACGAGGAAGAGGGACAGGCCCTTGGTGCCGAGGCCGGCGCCCTCGGGGCGCGCGAGGACGTAGTGGAGGATGTTCTCCTCCATGTCGTGCTCACCCGAGGTGATGAAGCGCTTCACGCCCTCGATGTGCCAGGAGCCGTCCTCCTGCTGGATCGCCTTGGTGCGGCCGGCGCCCACGTCCGAGCCGGCGTCCGGCTCGGTGAGCACCATGGTGGAGCCCCACCGCTTCTCGACGGCCATCGTCGCGATGTGCTTCTGGACCTCGTTGCCCTCCTCGAAGAGGATGCCGGCGAACGCGGGGCCGCTGGAGTACATCCAGACCGCCGGGTTCGCGCCGAGGATCAGCTCCGCGTACGCCCAGATCAGGGAGCGGGGCGCGGTGGAGCCGCCGATCTCCTCGGGCACGCCGAGACGCCAGTACTCGGAGTCCATGAACGCCTTGTACGACTTCTTGAAGGAAGCCGGGACCGGCGCCGTGTTGGTCTCCGGGTCGAAGACCGGGGGGTTGCGGTCGGCGTCCACGAAGGACTCGGCCAGCTCGTTCTCCGAGAGGCGGGTCAGCTCTTCGAGGATGCTCTTGGCGGTGTCCGTGTCCATCTCCGCGAACGGGCCGGTGCCGTACAGCTTGTCGCGCCCGAGCACCTCGAAGAGGTTGAACTCGATGTCGCGGAGATTCGACTTGTAATGCCCCATGGCGACGGCTCCGTTAAGGGATCGGCGAGGCACTGACTCCTCGCATCTGGTTCACGTACCAACAAGTAGCTTCGATGATGCTACCCGTCAGTAATAAGAAGCAACCCCGGGTGGGCCATATGTGGCCCACTACTCTTTGACGCATGTACGGCTACGAGCAGAACGCAGGCGCCCAGCAGGGGTACGTCCCGCCGCAGCAGCAGATGCCCGGCCAGATGCCTGGCGGACAGATGCCCGGCGGGTACGGCCAGCAGCCGCCCCTGTATCCCGAGCCGTCCCCGCCGTCCCTTCCGGACGCGGTTCGCGCGTTCACCACGGGGTCCATGGCCGCCGAGGACTTCCAGCAGGTCTTCGCCACGTCGAAGGTGTACTGCCCGCGCGGGGACAACCCCGGATTCCTGGCGCTGCACAACACCCAGCAGCCTGTCATCCCGATGTTCACCTCGCTCAAGGAACTGCGCCGGTACGCGGGCAAGGAGTCCAAGTACTTCGTGATCACCGGAGCCGAGGTGATCGACCTGCTGCCCACGGGCTACGGCTTCGTGATCGACATGGAGGGTGAGCACCGGATGGTCTTCGACGCGAAGGCCGTGGAGCAGATGGTGGACTTCGCGATGCGCCGTATGTACGGCTGACGGGCCGCCGCGGGCGGGGCCGAAGGCCCGTCGTCCGCGCGGCCGGAATGTCTCACGAACACGTGACGCCCGGAGGGAATGCCCTCCGGGCGTACATCGTTACGGGTAGCAGAAAGTTCAATCCTCAACTAAACTCGAAGCACAAGGAGGTACCGACATGCCCGCAGTGACTGTCGAGAACCCGCTGGCCCTGCCCCGTGTGGCCGCGCCGGCCGACGCCGTGGAGCGTCCCGTGCTGGCCGTGACGACCGCGCCCAGTGGCTTCGAGGGCGAGGGTTTCCCGGTCCGCCGCGCGTTCGCCGGGATCAATTACAAGCACCTCGACCCGTTCATCATGATGGACCAGATGGGTGAGGTGGAGTACGCGCCGGGCGAGCCGAAGGGCACCCCCTGGCACCCGCACCGCGGCTTCGAGACCGTGACGTACATCATCGACGGCGTCTTCGACCACCAGGACTCCAACGGTGGCGGCGGCACGATCACCAACGGCGACACGCAGTGGATGACGGCCGGTTCCGGCCTGCTCCACATCGAGGCGCCGCCGGAGCACCTCGTGATGTCGGGCGGACTCTTCCACGGCCTCCAGCTGTGGGTGAACCTGCCGGCCAAGGACAAGATGATGGCCCCGAGGTACCAGGACATCCGGGGCGGCACGGTGCAGCTGCTCAGCACCCCGGACGGCGGCGCGCTCCTGCGCGTCATCGCCGGTGAGCTCGACGGCCACCAGGGACCGGGCATCACGCACACCCCGATCACCATGGTCCACGCCACGCTGCGGCCCGGCGCCGAGATCACTCTGCCGTGGCGCGAGGACTTCAACGGCCTCGCGTACGTTCTCGCCGGACGCGGCAGCGTGGGCGCGGACCGTCGCCCGGTCCACATGGGGCAGACCGCCGTCTTCGGAGCGGGTTCCTCGCTGACCGTCCGCGCGGACGGGAAGCAGGACTCCAACACACCGGACCTGGAGGTCGTCCTCCTCGGGGGTCAGCCGATCCGTGAGCCGATGGCCCACTACGGCCCGTTCGTGATGAACACCCGCGACGAGCTCCAGCAGGCCTTCGAGGACTTCCAGAAGGGCCGCCTGGGGACGATCCCGGCGGTGCACGGGATGTCGGAGGGCGGGCTGTAGGCCCGTCCGGAGTTCCTTCCGAGTCCTTCGTCCTTCCGAGGCCTCGTGAGCGATTGAGCACCGGGAAGCCCCGTCCGCCGTACCGGACGGGGCTTTTTCGCGTGCCGTACGCGGACCCCCCCGTTCGGTCTTTCCCGGGGCGCCGTTCCGGCTGACGCATGGTCAGCTGGCAGGGTGCAGCTACTCCCCGAGGGTGCCCGGCGGTTGGCGGCCTGGTGTGTCGTGATCCTGCTGGCCGCCGGTGTGGGATGGGTGGGGATCCTGCTGTGCGGGGAGTTCCGTACGGCGGTGGTGCCGGTGCTGCTCGCGCTGCTCGGGACCGCGCTGCTCGGGCCGTTGTACCGGCGGATGGTCAGGGCACGGTTCAACCGCTCGCTGGCCGCCGCCCTCACCTGCGTCGCGGTGGCCGTCGTGGTCGGCGGTGCCGTCTACATCGTCGTCGCCGCGCTCATCCACACCGGCGGGCAGATCGTGGCCTCGCTCCGGCAGGCCTCGCGGTCCGTGGCCGAGCACTTCGGCGCGGCGGGCACCTCGCTCGACGACCTCGCCGCCAACTCCAAGGACCTGCTGAGCAAGTTCGGCGGAACGGCCGCGTCCAATGTCGTCAGCGGTGTCAGCGTCGTGGCCGAGACCATCGCCATGGCCTTCCTCGCCCTGCTGCTCGTGTTCTTCTTCCTGCGGGACTCGCACCGGGTGGCCGGATCACTGCGGTCGCTCGCGCCCCGGGGGACCGCCGACCTCGTCGAGGCCATGGCCCGGCGTGCCTACGGGGCTGTCGAGGGGTTCATGCGCGGGACGACGATCATCGCGCTCATCGACGCCCTCTGCATCACCGTCGGGCTCCTGATCTTCCGTGTCCCGGGTGCGGTGGGGCTCGGCGCGCTGGTCTTCGTGGGGGCGTACATCCCGTATCTCGGCGCGTTCATCTCCGGGGCGGTGGCCGTGCTGGTCGCGCTCGCGGACCGGGGGCTGGTGATCGCCCTGTGGGTGCTCGGGGTCGTGCTCGCCGTGCAGGTCCTGGAGGGATACGGCCTCCAGCCGATGATCCAGAGCCGCAGGGTGCAGATGCATCCGGCGGTGGTGCTGCTCGCGATCACGGCGGGCGCGTCCGTCGCGGGCGTGCTCGGCATGCTGCTCGCCGTACCGCTGACGGCGGCGGCCTTCGGCGTGGTGCACGAACTCCGTGTGCGTTACGCGCCCGAGGGGCCGGACGGACGGGACGGACCGGGAGCGCCAGGATTCCCCGGGGTGCCGGGGGCACCGGGACCGTCGGAGGACTCGTAGGCCTCGGAGAACCCGGGGCCATCAGCGGTGCGGGGTACGTCCGTGGTGCCGGAGCCCTCCATGGCGCGGGGTAGGTCCGCGGTGCCGGAGCCGTCCATGGCGCGGGGTACGTCGTTCGTGGTGGCGGATGCGTCCGTGGCGTGGGAGTTGCCCGGGGTGCCCGGGCTCTGCGTGGAAGGGGAGCCGTTTCCGGAGAGGGAGCCGTGCGCGGGGTCCGTGCCCGGCGGTTCGCCGAAGTCCGTGACCTCGCCGAACGCCTCCCACGCGTCCAGCAGCGCGGAGTCGTCCGAGGGCTCGGGCTCACCGGAATCCGTGTCCGGGGCCTCGGAGAACTCGAACCAGATGCTCTTGCCCTCGCCCCGCGGGTCCACCCCCCACGCGTCCGCGAGCATTTCGACGAGCACCAGTCCGCGTCCGGACGACGCCAGCTCCCCGGGATGGCGCCGGTGCGGCAGGTCGTCGCTGCCGTCGGTGACCTCGACCCGCATCCGCCGCTTGGCCGGCTCGCCCGTCACCTCGGCGACGAGCAGCGCGTCGGCGTCGGTGTGTACGAGGACGTTGGTCACCATTTCGGAGACGAGCAGGACCGCGGAGTCGAGCTGGTCGGCGGAGGTCCAGTCGTGCAGGAGCTCCCGCAGCTGCTGACGGGCCTCCGCGATCCGCTCGGGCTCGGCCTGCGCCACGGTCAGCATCGTGCGGCGAACCATCGGCCGTACGGTCGGAGCCGTGTCGTCGTAGGCACCCTCCACGCCCAGCCGGGACAGCAGCAGCACCGCTATGTCGTCCTCGCGCCGGTCGGCCAGCGGACCGGTGGTGTGGTGGGAGGAGGGCCCGTGCACGGCCTGGACGAGCGCGTCGGCGAGGGCCTCCATGTCGCCGTCGTGGGATTCGAGCGTCCGGCGGATACGGCGCCAGCCGGTGTCGAGGTCGTGGCCGCCTGTCTCGATGAGTCCGTCGGTGCAGATCAGCATGGTTTCGCCCGGCTCCAGGACGAGCCGCGTGGTCGGGTAGTCGGCGTCAGGGTCGATGCCGAGCGGCAGTCCGCCCGCCGTGGGCCGCATCAGCACCGTCCCGTCCGCCATGCGTATCGCGGGGTCGGGGTGTCCGGCGCGGGCGATGTCGAGCGTCCCGGTCGCCGGGTCGACCTCGACGTACAGGCAGGTCGCGAAGCGCACATCGGCGGGGTCCGCGGGGTCCTCGCCGCCGTCGGCGCCGCCGCTCGACCCGTACGTCACCGAGTCGGTGACCCCGTAGAGAAAGCGCGAGGCCCGTGACAGCACCGCGTCGGGCCGGTGGCCCTCGGCGGCGTACGCGCGCAGGGCTATCCGGAGCTGGCCCATCAGGCCGGCCGCGCGGACGTCGTGACCCTGCACATCGCCGATGACCAGGGCGTAGCGGCCGGCGGGCAGCGGGATCATGTCGTACCAGTCACCGCCGACCTGGAGGCCGCCGCCGGTCGGGACGTAGCGTGCGGCGACGCTCATGCCCGGCATCTGCGGGCCGAGCGTCGGCATCATCGAGCGCTGGAGACCGTCGGTCAGCTCCCGCGCGGTCTCGGCGGCTTCGGCGCGCGAGAGGGCCTGAGCGAGCATGCGGGCGACGGTCGTGAGGACCGAGCGCTCGTCGGGCGTGAAGCTGACGGGATACGTGAAGGCCGCCATCCACGCGCCCATGGTGCTGCCGGCGACGGTGAGCGGCAGGAACGCCCACGACTGCCGCCCGAAGTGCTGGGCGAGCGGCCAGGACGCCGGGTAGCGCTCCTTGTAGTCGTCGGGGGAGGAGAGATAGACCGCACGGCCCGTACGGACGACCTCGGCGGCCGGATAGTCCGTGGCCAGCGACATGTGCGAGAAGGGCCCCTCGTCGCCCGGCTGGTGCCCGTGATGGCCGATGATCGTCAGCCGGTCGCCCTCCGCGCCGAACACGGCGAGACCGTCCGGTGAGAAGCCGGGCATCGACAGCCCCGCCGCCACCCGCAGCACCTCCGCCGTGGACCGTGCCTCGGCCAGCGCCCGCCCCGCGTCCAGCAGGAACGCCTCCCGCGAGCGGCGCCAGTCCCCGGTGACGGGGGTGCGCGCGGCGGCGCCCGGCGGTTGCTCGCTGACCTCCTGAAGGGTGCCGACCAGCTCGTACTGCCCGGTCTCGGGGTCGATGAGCGGCCTGGAGCGGCTGCGGACCGTGCGGAGCACCCGGCCGTGTCCGTCCATGATCCGCATCCGCGCCTCGGCGAGCGTGCCCTCGGCCACCGCGAGCTGCACCACGCCGTCCATCTCGTTCCAGTCGACGGGATGGACATGGGAGCGTACGCCCGCCTCGGAGAGCGTCGTCAGCTCCGCGGGCATACCGATGAGACGGGCGGCCTCCGCGTCGAAGGTGACGAGACCCGAGGCGTTGTCCCAGCGCCACACGCCGGTCGCGAGATTGGCCAGGACGTCCCCCACAGCGGGCAGGGGCTCACCAGTGCGCATGCGCCCACTGTATGAACAGGTGATCGGTGCCTGCCACCGATGCCGTCCGGGGCGCGGAGCGGTTAATGGTGGGGAGGTGATCCTGGCCTGCCCGGTACCCTGGGGGTGTTTCACGTGAAACAGGCCCTCAATCCGCGAAGACTGGATGAACGACGATGCATCGGTACAGGTCCCACACCTGCGGCGAGCTCCGCGCCTCTGACGTCGGCAGCGACGTCCGGCTGAGCGGCTGGCTGCACAATCGCCGAGACCTGGGTGGCATCCTCTTCATCGATCTGCGCGACCACTACGGCATCACGCAGCTCGTCGCCCGCCCCGGCACGCCCGCCTACGAGGCCCTCGACAAGGTCTCCAAGGAGTCGACCGTCCGCATCGACGGCAAGGTCGTCTCGCGCGGTACGGAGAACGTGAACCCGGACCTGCCGACCGGCGAGGTCGAGGTCGAGGTGAGCGAGGTCGAGCTGCTCGGCGCCGCCGCGCCGCTTCCGTTCACGATCAACGCCGAGGACGGGGTGAACGAGGAGCGCCGCCTGGAGTACCGCTTCCTCGACCTGCGCCGCGAGCGCATGCACCGCAACATCCTGCTGCGTACGGCCGTGATCTCCGCGATCCGTCACAAGATGACGGCGCTGGGCTTCAACGAGATGGCGACCCCGATCCTCAGCGCCACCTCCCCCGAGGGCGCGCGCGACTTCGTGGTCCCCTCCCGGCTGAACCCCGGCAAGTTCTACGCGCTCCCGCAGGCGCCGCAGCAGTTCAAGCAGCTGCTGATGATCTCCGGCTTCGACCGCTACTTCCAGATCGCGCCCTGCTTCCGCGACGAGGACGCCCGCGCGGACCGTTCGCCGGGCGAGTTCTACCAGCTCGACGTGGAGATGTCCTTCGTCGAGCAGGAGGACGTGTTCCAGCCCATCGAGAAGCTCATGACGGAGCTGTTCGAGGAGTTCGGCGGTGACCGTCACGTCACCTCCCCCTTCCCGCGCATCCCGTTCCGCGAGTCGATGCTGAAGTACGGCTCCGACAAGCCGGACCTGCGTGCCCAGCTGGAGCTCGTCGACATCACCGACATCTTCGAGGGCTCGGAGTTCAAGGCCTTCGCCGGCAAGCACGTGCGTGCGCTGCCGGTGCCGGACGTGTCCGGCCAGACGCGGAAGTTCTTCGACGGTCTGGGTGACTACGCGGTCGAGCAGGGCGCGAAGGGCCTGGCCTGGGTGCGCGTCGGCGAGGACGGCTCACTGACGGGCCCGATCGCCAAGTTCCTCACCGAGGAGAACGTCGCCGAGCTGACCAAGCGCCTCTCGCTGGCCCCCGGCCACGCGGTGTTCTTCGGCGCGGGCGAGTTCGACGAGGTCTCGAAGATCATGGGCGCGGTGCGGGTCGAGGCCGCGAAGCGCTCGGGCAACTTCGAGGAGAACGTCTTCCGTTTCTGCTGGATCGTCGACTTCCCGATGTACGAGAAGGACGAGGACACCGGCAAGATCGACTTCTCGCACAACCCGTTCTCGATGCCGCAGGGCGGTCTGGAGGCCCTGGAGACCCAGGACCCGCTGGACATCCTCGGCTGGCAGTACGACATCGTCTGCAACGGCGTGGAGCTGTCCTCCGGCGCGATCCGGAACCACGAGCCCGAGATCATGCTCAAGGCCTTCGAGATCGCGGGCTACGACCGTGAGACCGTCGAGGAGCAGTTCGCCGGCATGCTGCGCGCCTTCCGCTTCGGCGCCCCGCCGCACGGCGGCATCGCCCCGGGCGTCGACCGCATCGTCATGCTGCTCGCGGACGAGCCGAACATCCGCGAGACGATCGCGTTCCCGCTCAACGGCAACGCGCAGGACCTGATGATGGGCGCGCCCACGGAGCTGGACGAGACCCGGCTGCGCGAGCTGCACATCTCGGTGCGCAAGCCGCAGCCGAAGTAGTCGGCGCAGCCGCAAGAGGCTGCGTGGTCGAAACGGGCAACGCAGCCGCAGCAGGCACCGCAGGTTGAAGCGGGCCTCGCGGCCGAGGTGGGCACGGCACACGGAAGTGGCTCGGAACCAGCGATGGTTCCGAGCCACTTCCGTGTGGCCTGCGAAACCACAGTCCGCACCCACGCTGCTGACAGGTCGGCTCCCTACCGTCCAGCGCATGACTGAGACCCAAGGACCCGCGCACAAACGGAACATGACTCGGCGCAAGGTCGTCGTCGCAGGTGGAGCGGCCGTGGCGGCCGTGGGCGTGGGCGGCGGTATCGCCGTCACCGCGTCCGCGGACGAGGTCACGACCGGCAGCGCGTCGGCGGCCGCGTCGAGCGCGGAGACCTGTTACACGCTGACCTCGGAGACCACCGAGGGCCCCTACTACATCGACGCGGACAAGATCCGCCAGGACATCACCGAGGACCAGGAGGGCATCCCCCTGACCCTCGCGCTCAAGGTGATCGACACGGAGACCTGCAAGCCGGTCAGAAACGCCGCGGTGGACATCTGGCACTGCTCGGCGCTGGGTGTGTACTCCGGCTACGAGGCGATGAGCAACGGCGGTGGCGGCGGCGGTCCGTCGGGCGGGCCCACGGACGTCCCGTCCGGCACCCCCACGGGCACGCCGACCGGCGAACCCCCGTCCACCGGGCCCTCCGGAGGCACCGGTGGCGGGCATTCCGAGCCCACCGACGACAAGCGGTATCTGCGCGGCACCTGGAAGACGGACCGGCACGGCCAGGTCACCTTCAGGACGGTCTTCCCCGGCTGGTACCAGGGTCGCTGCGTCCACATCCACGTGAAGGTGCATGTGGACGGCACGTGGACCGACGCGGGCTACGAGGGCGGTCACACCTGCCACACGGGCCAGCTCTTCCTCGCGGAGAAGGCGGTTCTGGCGTCGGCGGAGGTCTCCCCGTACTCCACGAACGCGACCACCCGTACGACGCTGGACGAGGACACGATCTACCCGGACAACGGCCACGAGGGCGGGCTGCTGTACCTCTCGTACAACAAGAAGCACATCACCAAGGGCGTCCACGCCCACCTGACGATGGGCGTGGCCCCGGACGAGACCCACGACAGCACGGACACCCGGCCGAGCGCGTCGGCCACGTCGTCCTGACCCCTCGACACCTCGACACACAGGGACCCGGACACCACGGTTCCGGGCCTCTTCGACTCCTGACAGGCGGGGGCCCGGAACACGTCGGTTCGGGGCCCCTTGCCGTGCGGAACGGGTCCGCTCAGGTGTCGTACGTGCCGTCCCACGGTTCGGAGAAGCCGAGGCGGTCGGGGTACAGCTCGGCCCAGGCCTCGCCCTCGTCCAGGCCGGTCAGCAGGCCGAACAGCACGCCGTCGACGGTGAGCTGGAACGGTCGTATCGCGATGTCCGTGTACGAGCGCCGGGGCAGGCTGCGCAGCAGCTTCGCCAGGTGGACGCGGGCGCGTGAGAGTACCGAGTTGTCCCCGTGCGGGTCTCGTT
Organism: Streptomyces sp. NPDC026500; assembly: GCF_055567635.1. Classification (NCBI taxonomy): domain Bacteria; kingdom Bacillati; phylum Actinomycetota; class Actinomycetes; order Kitasatosporales; family Streptomycetaceae; genus Streptomyces; species Streptomyces sp. NPDC026500. The sequence continues at coordinate 359,567 of NZ_JBVHQB010000001.1, forward strand.
GCTGTTCGGCCCAGGTGCCGGCACACCAGACCTCCGAGTCGCGGTAGCGGCCCTCGGAGTCGAAGGTGTGGAGCACCGTATACAGACGTTTGTGCTCTTCCCAGCCGTCGTCGGGACGGAACCCTTCGGGGAAGGCGTACGTGATCGACGCCAAGAACTGACCGTCCGCGTACCGGCCGATTGTCTCGGTGCGGTGCTTCGGTTCGTAGGCGATCGGAATGACCTCGGGGACTGCCATGGCGGAAACCATACGGGTGGTCGAGGAGTACTCGGCGCCGGGGTCCACCCCGGATCGGCGGGACCGGACGACGGGCGGTTTCCCCAGGTCGCCGCGGGGGTGTCGCCCGGCCGCCGCCAGGAGGTCGCCCGGCTGTCACCGGGTCTCCAGCGGGCCCCGACGGCCCGGCGGCGGGCCCGGCGAGCGCGGGCCCGGGTGCGCGCACGGCTTCCGGTACGCGAGGAGCCCGGGAACGTTTCGTTCCCGGGCTCCTGTCGAGCGGTGGACGTTACTCCGGCGAGCCGCCGAAGCGCTCCTTGTACGACTCCAGGTCCTCGTCCGTGATCTTGGCGAAGAGGACCGGGGGAACGGTGAAGGGGGTGCCGGCGGGGACGAAGGACAGGGCGCGGGCCTCGTCCTGCGTCACCCAGGTCGCCGTGTCGTCCGCGAGGGCGAAGGCCGAGCGCATCGCGCGGGCGGACGCCGGGATGAAGGGTTCCGAGACCACCGAGTAGAGGTGGATGAGGTTCATCGCCGTACGGAGCGTCAGCGCCGCGCCCTCGGGGCTGGTCTTGATCTCCAGCCAGGGGGCCTTCTCCTCCAGGTAGGAGTTGCCCGCCGACCACAGGGCGCGCAGCGCGGCGGCCGCCTTGCGGAACTGGAGCGCCTCCATCTGGGTCTCGTACTCAGCGAGCAGGCCCGTGATCTCCACGCCCAGCTTCGCCTCGGCCTCGCCGGCCTCCGAACCCGCCGGGACCTCCTCGCCGAAGCGCTTCTTGGAGAAGGACAGGACGCGGTTGACGAAGTTGCCGAGGGTGTCGGCCAGGTCCTTGTTGACCGTGGCCGTGAAGTGCTCCCAGGTGAACGACGAGTCGTCCGACTCGGGGGCGTTGGCGATGAGGAAGTAGCGCCAGTAGTCGGCGGGCAGGATGTCCAGGGCGTGGTCGGTGAAGACTCCGCGCTTCTGGGAGGTGGAGAACTTCCCGCCGTAGTACGTCAGCCAGTTGAAGGCCTTGACGTAGTCGACCTTCTTCCACGGCTCGCGCACGCCCAGCTCGGTGGCCGGGAACATGACGGTGTGGAAGGGCACGTTGTCCTTCGCCATGAACTGCGTGTAGCGGACCGGGTTCTCGCCGGAGTCCGCGTCGTACCACCAGGACTTCCAGTCGCGGTTCTCCGTGTCCTGGTCGGACCACTCCTTCGTCGCGCCGATGTACTCGATCGGGGCGTCGAACCAGACGTAGAAGACCTTGCCCTCGGCCGCCAGCTCCGGCCAGGTGTCGGCCGGGACCGGGACGCCCCAGTCCAGGTCACGGGTGATCGCGCGGTCGTGCAGGCCCTCGGTCAGCCACTTGCGGGCGATGGAGGAGGCGAGCTGCGGCCACTCGGACTCGTGGCGGGCCACCCACTCCTCGACCTCGTGCTGGAGCCTCGACTGGAGGAGGAAGAGGTGCTTGGTCTCGCGCACCTCCAGCTCCGTCGAGCCGGAGATCGCCGAACGCGGGTTGATCAGGTCCGTGGGGTCCAGGACCCGTGTGCAGTTCTCGCACTGGTCGCCGCGGGCCTTGTCGTAACCGCAGTGCGGGCAGGTGCCCTCGACATAGCGGTCCGGCAGGAAACGGCCGTCGGCGGGCGAGTACACCTGACGGATCGCGCGCTCCTCGATGAAGCCGTTCTCGTTCAGGCGGCGCGCGAAGTGCTGGGTGATCCCGCGGTTCTCCGGGCTGGAGCTGCGGCCGAAGTAGTCGAAGGCCAGCTCGAAGCCGTCGTACACGGCCTTCTGCGCGTCGTGCGCCTGCGCGCAGAACTCGTCGACCGGCAGGCCGCGCTCCTTGGCCGCCAGCTCGGCGGGGGTGCCGTGCTCGTCCGTCGCGCAGATGTACAGGACGTCGTGGCCGCGCTGGCGGAGGTACCGGGAGTACACGTCCGCCGGGAGCATGGACCCCACCATGTTGCCCAGGTGCTTGATCCCGTTGATGTACGGAAGGGCGCTGGTGATGAGGTGTCGAGCCATCGCGGGCTGCTCCCAGGTCGCTACGTGGGGCGACGATCGCGTCGGATATCCGGTGGGCGGGTCGTCGCCGGGTGAACCTTGAAATCGTAGCCGACATGGGTGGGCCGCCCGCTTCCCGTTTTAAGGCGTGGGAAGGGGGCGGCCCGGGTGTTGGTGGGACGGGGGCTACGGGCGCCAGTTCTCCAGCACGCCGTCGTAGACCTCGACGTCCGTCAGCTCGCGCGGGGTCGGGCCCGCGTGGAAGAAGGCCGTGTTCCCGGTCTTCAGCCGGCGGAGGTAGTCGAAGGCCTTGTTGTCGTGCTCGCCGAAGGCCACGAAGGAGAAGAAGACGCCCGGGTGGTCCTTCGCCGCGTCCGTGAGGGACTGGGTGGCGGGGGTCTTGGCGTCCGGGGCGCCGTCCGTCTGGAAGATCACCAGGGCCGGGTCGGTGGTGCCCGACTGCTGGTAGTGGGTGACGACTTCCTCCACCGCCGCGTGGTAGCTCGTACGACCCATGCGGCCGAGGCCGGCGTGCAGGTCGTCGACCTTGTTCTCGTGCTCGGCGAGCGTGAGGACGCCGGTGCCGTCCAGCTCGGTGGAGAAGAAGACGACGTGGACGGTCGCGTTCGGGTCCAGGTGGGCGGCGAGGGCGAGGGCCTGCTCGCCGAGGGCCTGGGCGGAACCGTCCTTGTAGTAGGCGCGCATGGACGACGAGCGGTCGAGCACGAGGTAGACCTTGGCGCGCGCGCCGGTGAGGTCCCGCTTCTGGAGCGCGGTACCCGCTTCCTGGTACGCCGTGACCAGGGCCGGGGCCTCGTCCTTGACGTGGGCCGCCGTGACGGCGGAGGTACCCGGCGTCGCGTCGGCTTCGCCCTCGGCGACGTCGGCGACCGCGGGCTCGTCCACCTGCGCGGCCACCGGGGCGACCTCGTCGGCGACGACCGGCTCGGCCTCGACGATCTGCTCCGCCTCGGGCTCGGCAACGGCCTCCGTCTCGGCTGCGGGCGCGGTCTCGACGACCGGCTCCACCTCCGCGGCGGCCTCCGTCTCGACGGCGGGCTCGGGCTCGACCGGAGCCGCAGCCTCGGCAACGGGCTCGGCCTCCACGACTGCTTCCGTCTCGGCGACGGGCTCGGGCTCAGCAACGAGCTCTGCCTCTACGGCGGGCTCGGGCTCGACCGCGGCCTCGGTTTCCGTCTCGGCGACGGGCTCCGGCTCCGGCTCGACGACCGGCTCCGCCTCGGCAGCGGGCGCGGCCTCGACGACCGGCTCCGCCTCGGGCTCGACAGCGGGTTCCGCTTCTGCGGCTGCTTCCGCCTCGGCAGCGGGCACAGCCTCCGCCTCAGCTCTGGGCTCGGCCTCGGCGACCGGTTCCGGCTCCACCTCGGCAGCGCGCGCCGTCTCGGCGACGGGCTCGACCTCAGCCTCTGCCTCGGCGACGGGCTCGGCCTCGGCGGTCGGCTCGACCTCGGCAAAGGCCTCCGTCTCGGGGGCGAGCTCGGCGACGGGCTCGGCCTCTGCGGGCGTTTCCGGGGCCTCCTCGGCCGGGTGCTCTGCCGCAGGCGTCTCTTCCGCGGAAGGAGACTCGGTCTGCTTCGGCACCGTCACATTGTCGAAGGCGGCCGAAACCAGCTCGTCGACCACGGAGGGCGTGGGCTCGGACGCGGGAGCCGGGATGGTGGCCTCGGCCTCCGGTACGGGGGTGGAGGCCGGCTCGGCCTCCGGAGAAAGCGTCGGCTCCGCGGCGGGAGCCGGGACCGTCGCGGTCGACGTGGCCTCTCGCGAGGTCTCCGCGTCGGCGTCACGACCCTTGCGTGAGCGGCCGATCGCATTCCGCAGGAGAGTGAGAATGCCCATGTGCGCAACCCTTCGCGTGAGTTGATCCCGTCAATCCCTGGCCAGGACGGACACGTAAGGTTAGCGGCCATAGATGGTGATCTTCGGCAGGGGCGGCACACCGGACGGCCGTCACGTCAACCCCCTTACAGCGCCCACGGGTTCACTTTCCTACCACGGGGATTTGTCGGAATTCGTGCTTCCGTCGCGCGCCCTCCCCCGGTATTACGTTTGTGTCAAGGGATCGCAAGGGGAGAGTAAAGGGCGGCTCAGTGCGGTGAGGCGATCGCCCTGGCCGCCGCGACCTCCTGCCGCACCGGTTCGAGCACGCTGTCCGACGGCCCGCTGAGATCGGTGCGGACGGCGACGAGCACGTTCGTCTCGCGCAGGCCCTCGGACAGCTCCCGCAGTTGGCGCGCGATGGTGGAGATCTCGACGGCGGACGGCTCGGCCGCGCCCTGTTTGACGCGGACCCGGGCGGCGGTCGTCGTGTCCACGATCCGTTCGACGGCGACGACGAGCGGCATCCAGGCGGCGGCGCGGCGCCCGCTGGGCGGCGGTTCGGTCAGCGCGCGCTGGAACTCCGTACGGATGGAGGACAGGTCGCGGTACAGGCGGCGCCTGCTGCGGGCGCGGGCCGCGGGCTCGGCGGCGTCCCCGAAGGCCAGCTCGACATAGCCGGCGGTGTCGGCGACCGCGTCCGCGAGCCGGTCGCCGACCCGGGCGTGCCAGCTCTCCGGCCAGAGGAGGTACCCGGCGATCAGGGCGATGGCGCAGCCGATGAGGGAGTCGACGAGGCGGGGGACGATCAGCCCGGTGCCCTGGTGGTTGAGGATGTCGGACAGCAGCAGGATCACCGGGGTGATGGCGGCGGTCTGATAGCCGTAGCCACGGGGGGTCAGGGCCGGGATGAGCGCGGCGAGCAGCATCATCACGGGCACGTCCCACCAGCCGCGCGGCACCACGGTCAGCACGGCCGCCGCGACCACGAGGCCCGCGACCGTGCCGAGCGCGCGCAATAGCGCCCGGGAGAAGACGGAGCCGTAGTCGGGCTTCATGACGAAGGTGATGGTGAGCGCGACCCAGTACGAGCGTGGCACCGCGACGGTCGAGACCAGCACCTGGCCGAGGCCGATGCACAGGGCGAGGCGGGTGCCGTAGCGCCAGGAGGCCGCCGACAGCAGGACGTTGCGGGTGGCGCGGGCGGCGCGGACGCGGAGCGCGGCGGGCCGGCCGAGGCGGTCGCCGAGGGCGTGCGGGTCGGGGGACCGGTCCGTCACGACGTCGGCGGCGTGCCGCAGGGCGTGGTCGACGGCGCGCCCGGTCTCGTCGGCCGGGGTGGGCAGCCGGAGTTCCAGGGGGCCGGTGCCGCCGGTCTCGACGGTCTCGGCCAGACGGCGTACGGCGGCGGCGATCTCGGCGGGCAGCGGTTCGCCCCGCTGGTGGGCGGCGGGGGCGGCCTCGACGACGGGGGTGACGGCGTTCAGCTGGGCGAGCAGCCGGACGAGGTCGGGGCTGCGGCCGTGGTGGAACGCGCGCCGGGCGAGGACGACGTCGTACGACTCGTTCAGGGACCGGGTGACGGTGAGGCGGAGGCGTTCGTAGTCGTCGGTGCCGCTCGCGGCGAGCAGGTCCGCGACCGTCCGGTAGGTGCTCGCGACGGCGGACCGCTCCGGCATCCCCGAGCGCAGCGGCCAGGCGAGCAGGGTCAGCGCGAGGACGAGGAGTCCGCCGCCGGCCATCAGCAGCGGGGCGAGCCACCAGGCGCCGGGCAGCGGAAGTCCGGCGCCGATCACGCAGTTGAGGAGCAGCAGCAGTCCGGTGACGGAGGCGACGGCGCCGATCGACGAGATCATCCCGGAGACCAGGGCGACCCCGGTCACGGTGGCGACGGCGACCCAGCCGTGCCCGAAGACCGCGGCGCCGATCGCGACGCCGATCGCGCCGAAGAACTGCGGGAAGGCGATGTTGAAGATCCGCATGCGGTACGCGTCCGCGGTGTCGCTGATGACGCCGGACAGTGCGCCCATGGAGGCCAGGGCGCCGTACGCGGGTTGGTCGTAGGCGAGGCCGATGGCGAGGGGGAGCGACAGGGCGACGGCGGCGCGGGCGGCGGCGGCCCGGTTGACGGGCACCCGCTGCGGTTTGAGGTTCCTGACCAGCCAGTCGGGAGGGGTGAGGCCGATGGGGAACTCGCGGGACATGTACCGAGTATGGCGGTTTTCCGGGGACGGCCCCCGGCTCAGTCCCGCTGGTGGAGGGTGAGGTCGACGACGAGGGCGCGGTGGTCGCTGCCGCTGATCCGCAGGAAGACGGCCCGCTCGGCGGAGAAGTCGGCCGACACGAGGACGTGGTCGATCTGCGCGCCGAACGTCGGTGTGGTCCTGGCCGGCCAGCTCGGGGCGCGCGGTGAGCCGGCGAGCCGGGCGCTGTCGTGCAGTCCGGTGTCGAGGATGCGGCGGAAGACGGCGTGGTCCTGGGAGGCGTTGAAGTCCCCGGCGAGAACGGTGGTTTCGCGGGACTTTGCGGCATAGTCGCGCAGTTCACCCAATTCGTGCCGCCATAGGCCGAGTTGGCCCGGGAGCGGGGGCATCGGATGCGCGAGCTGCAGTCGTACGGCGTGGCCCTGTACGTCGGCGACGGCGCCCGGCATGCCCATGGTTCCGCGCACTCCGGCGGCGCCCTTCAGCGGGAACCGGCTCATGACGACCGACCCGTCGGACCCGGCCCCCTCGACCGCCTCCCGGTACGGATACACGCCCCCGCTGCCCCCGAAGGCGTCCTCCAGCGCCCGTGAGCACCCGTACTCGCACTCCTCGACGAACAGGATGTCGGGCCTGCGCTGCCGTACGGCGGCGACGAGCGAATCGGTCCCCCGCCCGAACTCCACGTTGGAGGTCATGACCCGCAGCTCGGCGAGCGGCTTCCCGTGGGGTTCGGCGGCCTTGCCGTAGGGCTCGATGAACCAGGCGAGGAACCCCAGGACGGCGACTCCCCACACCAGGCCGGTCCGCCAGCGCGCGAGCAGGGCGAGCAGCAGGGCGAGGCCGGTCGGCGCGAGCAGCCACGGCAGGAACGCCAGCAATTGCGGTACGGGCGTGATCCCGTCGGTGTCGGCCGCCCGGCATCCCACGACGACGCTCACCCCGGCCAGCAGCAGCCCGGCCACCCAGATCGCGAAGGTCCGTCCGGTCCGCCGCTCCCGGTGCGCCGGTTGCTCCGCGCCCGTCCACTCAGCCGCCGCAGTGTCCAACTCCCGGCCTTCCGCTCGTCCGCGTGGGGTGTCCGAATTCTCCCCTGAAGACGGGGTGCGGCGGTGGACGGTTGCGAGGGTTGCCCGATGCGAAGTCCGGCCGGCGGCGTCTTCCGTGTGCTCGGGCGGAGTCAGGCGCCCACGCTTGTCGACTGCTCGGCCGAAGTCTGCGCGGGCGCCTCGGCCGCCCGCCGGTAGCGCGCGTACGCGCCGGCCAGCGCGGCGGTCAGAGCCACCGTCAGACCCACGGCCAGCAGCAGCCAGCTGACGAACCGGAGGGTCTCGGTGAGGGCGTCGTACACCGCGCCCGCTGCCATGCGGGACACGTCGGGCGGCAGGTCGTCGAGGGTGAGGCTGCGGCCGACGGTGACCGCGACACCGAGCAGCGCGGCGCCCAACGCGGTGCCGAGGCCCGTCGCGAGGACCGCCCGGCGTCGGCGCACGGCGATGACGATCCCGATCGCCGCGAAGACGACCGACGCCACCGGCAGCCAGAAACCGGCGACTTCGAGCACGTGGAACCCCTTCCGGAGCCGGGCCAGGTCCTCGGCCTCGAGCACGGTGATCTCGGTGTGCTCGACGGGGATCCGGTTGGCCAACGGCATGTGGTCGTCGGCGAGTCGGCGCTTGACCCGCTCGGTGACGGGTGCGAGGTCGACGGTCACCGCACCCTCGCGGTCCTCGCGCAGCGCCCGCATCACGGCGTCGTGGGCGGCCATGTTGGCGGCCTCCCACGCGGTGCGGTAGGCCTCGGTCTCGGTGAACGAGCGCACGGCGTCCCGCACGAAGTGGTTCACCGGCCCCTGGAGCCTTGGCCGTACGTGGACTTCGCGCAGGATGTCGTCGGTGACGCCGGCCGCGATGGCGTCCCGGACGTCGTCGTCGGCGGCGAGCGGCGCCATGGTGGCCTCGTACCGCTCGGAGTCACCGAGCCCGTACGTCGCCCACGTCGACAGCGCGCCGAGCGGCGCGAGGAAGCAGGCGAGCACGATCAGCACGGCCGACAGAGCGCTCCGGACACGAGGGGACACGTCTTCAGGCAAGGCCTCCCGGCCGCCGTACGCGACCGGGTTGACTGCAAATGGGCGCATATGACAAGCCGAACGGGCAGCCGTCGCAGTCGCTAGGCCGCCCGCGACCCCGTCGTGGACCTCGCCTGAGGCCCTCGGGCGGCGTGGCTCACCCCCGTGCATCCCAGTGGCCCCAAGGGCTTTGGCCGCTCAGGTGGAGCCCTCACCCGAACGGGTGTTTCCTGGATCTGGGGAAAAGGAGGCCGATATGCGCACCACCCCGGCCCTGCGGACTCTTGCCGCGGCCCTGCTCAGCGGCGGTGTACTGACCGTCGCGGCCGCCGGCACCTCCATGGCGGCGGCTCCGTCGGCGCACACCGACAGCGGTGGCGGCTCCGGCAGTCCCGTCTGGGGCACCGTCATCTCCCGTGGAGAAATGAACCTGCGGCTTCAGCCCAGCACGAAGTCGCCCGTCGTCGGCTCGCTCTCACCGGGCAGCCAGGACCGCGTCCAGTGCGCGGTGAACGGACAGAGCGTCTTCGGCAACACCAGCTGGTACTGGCTCGTCGGCGCCCATGCCTGGGCCAGCGCGGCCTTCGTCGACACCGGCGGCCGATGGGTGCCGAGTTGCTCGGACCCGTGTCCCGACCAGAAGGACGGGACGTGGCACAACGCCCACTGGGACAACAACCGGAACCCGGCCGAAGACCCCGGCTGGAGTGTGACCGCCTCCGGTTCCTGGACCTTCACCGTCTCCAGCGCGTGGAGCTGGACCGTGTCCGGCTCCTCCTCGAACTCCTGGGACTGGGTCCCAGGTGGCAGGTGAGTAGGTGAGTGAGGGAGACGCATGAGGCCCCGGCAGTCCGCCGGGGCCTCGTGCGCCGTGGCGCCGAAAGCCGTCGTGCGCCGTGTGCCGCTCCGACGTCCTACGACGTCGGAACGGCACAGGACGACGTCAGCTCGCCTTTCCCGCCGCGTCCTCGTGCGTGTAGTAGCGGTAGAAGGCCACTGCGAACACGCCCAGCGCCACCGGCAGCGACATGAACACGGACCGCAGGACGGTCGCGTCGGTCTGGCTGTACAGGAAGCCGAACGCGCAGCCCGCGAACACGGCCCACACCAGCGCGTGCAGTTCGCGGCGCAGCGTGGGCGCCACCGTGCGGACGCCGATGTAGGCCGCCGCGAACGCGATGGCGCACACGAAGCCGAACAGCACGTTCCAGCCCGTGATGCCACCGGCGTTCCGGTTGATGGCGGCGGCCCAGTAGCCGTAGATGAGCCCGCCGGTGACGGGTATCGCCCACTTTGTGATCGTGTGGGTCTGTTCCCCGAAGACGTCGGTCGATCCGGATGTACGTGGTGTCCCTGACACGGGTGCAGCTTGAGCCATGGAAGGACTCCTCTCTGCTCGCCCCCGCTTTCCAGGTCACACCTCGCCGCAGCCCCTGGCAAGTCGGGACGGGACGCCCACGCCGCCCTCTTTCACCGGGCCGCGGCACAGGTGCGACGATCAAGGCCAGGTGCTCGCCGGGATGCGGTGATCATGGTCGCGTGCTTCGCTGAGGTGCATGAAGCTCGTACTTTTTGGTGCCACCGGCATGGTCGGCAGCCGTATCGCCACGGAGGCGTCGGCGCGCGGACACCAGGTCGTCGCGGTCAGCCGGTCCGGACAGTCCCCGGTCCCCGGGGTCGCCGCGACAGCGGCCGACGCCTCGGACGCGGCGAAGGTCGCCGAGCTGGTGGCCGACGCGGACGCGGTGGGGTCGGCCTGCGTCCCGCCCCGGGACGGCTCGGATCCCCGCGAACCCTTCCTCGCCCTCAACCACTCCCTGGTGGAGGGTGTCCGGTCGGCGGGCGTGCACCGGCTCGTGATCGTCGGCGGCGCGGGCACCCTGGAGGTCGCTCCCGGTGAGGCCGCCTGTGACCAGCCCGACTTCCCCGAGGCCTACCTTCCCGAGGCGCTCGCCCACCGCGACGCCCTCGCCTACCTGCGAACCGATGTCGACGACCTCGACTGGACCTACATCTCACCCGCCGCCGAGATCGGACCCGGCGAACGCACGGGCGAATTCAGGATCGGCGGCGACCGCATGCTCACCGACGCGGAAGGCCACAGCCGGATCAGCGCCGAGGACTACGCGATGGCCTTCGTCGACCAGCTGGAGATGCCCATTCACCCGCACGGCCGCATGTCCGTCGCTTACTGAGAGCACGAACAAGGAGGGGGTACGGCGAGGTGGCCGACCGGAGATTCGTACTCGGCCAACTCCCGCGCGCCGGGCCGCCGGACGCCGTCCAGCGGCAGAAACCGCTGGGGGTGCAAGGGCGCAGCGTCGCCTGGGCGCCGCCGCTGCTGCCGCTCGTCGGATCGCGCTGCTCGACGCGAACACCTCCGGCAGATTCCGGATCATCTCCTGGGCCGTGCTGGTCCCGGCCATCGCCGCGGCGATCTGCGGGGTGCTGGGCACCATGGGCCCTCGGCGCGCTGTCACTGCTCACCTACGGCGCCGTGGACGCGTCGTGGCCGCACCAGTACCGGACGGGCCTGCCGGATCTCATTCTCGTCCTGGCGGGCGGCGTCCTCGCGACCCTCGCCTGCTCCCTGCGGGTGCGCGGCGAGCGGCGCATGCTGCACATGCGGGATGTCGCCGAGACGACCCGGCGCACCGTGCTGCGCCCGATGGCACCGGGCTGGGGCAGCCTGGACCACGCGGCCGTCTAACTCGCCGCCGACAGCGAGGCCCGCGTGGGCGGCGACTTCTACGACGGACTCCCTCTCAGCCTCAGCGAGTTGACGCTCGCGCCGCCGCCGGTGCTCCGCGTTCCGCTCGCTCCCGTGAGACGCTGCTCCTGGTCACGGACGGGGTGACGGAGGCCCGTGACGCGGCGGGCGACTTCTTCCCGCTCCGCGGCGCCTTCGCCAAGGCGCCGGCGCGGGACCCGCGCACCGCCGACCCGCGCCTCCTCGTACGGTTCGTGCGCGACGGCACCCTGGACCACTGCGGGGGCCGGCTCGCCGACGACACGACGATCTTCGCCGTACGGCGCCGGGCGCGCGTCGAGCGGCGGACGTAGCGGGAGCCGTGGACGCGGACTTCGGGGCCCGGGCCGGGCCGGACGTTCGCACTCTTCGCGTCCCCCGTTTGCATGCGCAGCCGTTACGGTGCTGAGGTACCTGATCGATGGGGGAGGGAACCTATGCCCGGAACCGTGCTGCTCCTCGCTGCTTCGCCGGTGGGCAAGGGGTGTCTGGTGGACGCGGCCTCCGTGCTCCCCGTGCTCGCGGCCGTCGCCCCGTCGGTGCTGTCGGGCACCGACACCGCGAACGTCGTCGAACTGGCCGACCCGTTGGAGCCGCAGGCCGTTCTGACCCGGCTGCGCGCGGCGGCGACGGCTCCGGGACCGCTGACGATGTTCCTGACCGGGCAGCTCCAACTGGACCGCCGCCAAAGGCTTCCGCACCTCGCGCTGGCCCGCACCACTGCGTCGACGGTCCGCTACACGGCCTTCCCCTGGCACTGGGTCACCGAGGAACTCCGGCTGCGCCCACCGGGTTCGACGACCGTCTTCATCGACCTGCACGCGGACGCGGACACCTGGACGCTCCTCGCCGGGCGCCCTCTCACGGCGGGCCCGGCGACCGCGCTGTACGGCCGCGTCGCCCCGCCGCCGTCCCGGCGTACGGTGGCGCAGCCGACGTACATGAGAGCCGTCGCCACCCTTCTCCGCAGCGGCCACCGCCCTCCTCTCCTCCAGCTCCACCAGCAGGCCCTGGCGAGGACGTCGGGCGAGGAGACCGCCCGGCCGGGGGCGGCGGACCTGGTGTTCGCACCCGGGCAGTCGTGGGCCGGGCAGCCATGGCCCCCGGCACCGGGGTTCACGACCGTGACGTCTCCGCCGCGAACACCGCCGCCCCCGCCGATTCCACCCACCGTGCCCCCTGCCCCGCCCGTGATTCTCCCCAGCCAAACGGCCCAGCACGTGAGTTCACCGCCGTCCGATCCCCACGAGGAGATCACCGTCGCCGTCCGGGACGGTCGGCACGACGAGGCTCTCGCTCTGGCGGGGCGGCGGGAGCGGGACGCGCTGCGCGTGCACGGGCCCGGCTCCGAGCAGGTGTTGCACTGGATGGAGGTACGGGCGGACCTGGCGATGTTCGCGGGGGACCCGGAGCGCAGCTGCCGTACCTGGCTGGCTCTCGCGGGGACCCGGCTGGACGCGGGGCAGGCGCCGGACGCCCCGGAGGTGGAGTCGGCCGTGGACCGCGCGCATCACCAGTGGGGCCGCATCGACGACCGAGCGCGGGCCCGCGAAATCGGCGCGGAGCTGGCCCGGTTGAGGCTGCGCGTGCCCGGACGCCGGGAGGGCGCGCTGGACCATGTCCAGCAGCAGCTGCGCCAGTTGCAGACGCAGGCCTGAGTCCGCGGGCTTGAGTTCGCGGTCCTGAGTCCGCGGTCCTGAGTTCGGGGCCCTGAGTCCGGGGGAGTTCAGTCGCCGGCCGCCAGCGACGCCAGCGCCCCCGACACCAGGGTCCGTACCCCCGGCGCGACCGTGGACAGGTCGGGGGCGAAGTGCGGACTGTGGTTGCTGGGCACGGCCGCGAGCCTGGTCATGAGGTCGTCGCCGCCCGGGGCCGCGTTCCAGACGTCGGCCGGAGTGCTGGTCACGAACCAGTAGGAGTAGGGGATCCCACCGGCCGCGAGCCGCGGGAAGTCCTCGCTGCCCATGGCCGGACCGGGGTCGAGGATCGTCCCGGCACCGAAGACCTCGCCGTGCACGGCGGCGATCCGCCGGTCGGTGTCGGCGTCGTTGACGGTCATCGGGAAGTCGTTGCCGACTCCGACGTCGGGGTCGCGCGGACAGCCGGCCGCCACGCACTCGCCCGCCGCGACCCGTCGCACGGCGGCGATCATCCGCTCCCGCACGTCCTGCGACTGGGTCCGCAGGTTCAGGGCGATCCTGGCCTCGGACGGGATGATGTTGTGCCGCGTGCCGGCCTCGATCCGTCCCACCGTGAGCACGGCGGACTCCCGGGCCGCGATCTCCCGGCTGACGACCGTCTGGAGCCGCGTCACGATGTACGCCGCCGTCACCACCGGGTCGACGGTCGCCTCGGGCCGCGAACCGTGCCCGCCCCGCCCGTGCACGACGATGTCGATGTCGGTCGAGGCGGACATGATCAGGCCCGGGGAGTGCGCGTACAGCCCGGCGGGGCCGGGGGCCACGTGCTGGGCGAGCAGGACGTCGGGCCGCGGGAAGCGTTCGTGGAGCCCGTCCGCGACCATGCGGGCCGCGCCCTCGCCGGTCTCCTCGGCGGGCTGCCCGACCAGCACCAGCGTGCCGGACCAGGTGTCGCGCCCGGCGGCGAGCGCCTCCGCCGCCCCGGTCAGCCAGGTGACGTGCAGATCGTGACCGCAGGCGTGCATGACCCCGTCGGTCCCCGAGGCGTACGGCAGCCCGGTCTCCTCGGCGACGGGCAGCGCGTCCATGTCGGCCCGCAGCAGGACGGTGGGCCCGTCCCCGTTCCGCAGGACGCCCACGACGCCCGTGCCGCCGACGCCCTCGGTCGTGTCGTACCCGGCCTTGCGCAGCCGCTCCGCGAGGGCGGCGGCCGTACGGTGTTCGCGCAGCGACAACTCGGGATGCCGGTGCAGGTCCCGGTAGAAGTCCTCCAGGGCGAGGACCGGAAGGTCGGCGGTGAGGTCCAGCGCGGTGCGAGCGGCGGTAGAGGTCACGGGGCCAGCGTAGGCGCGACATGTCCCTCGTACGGGGGATTCCTCGCTTTCGTACGACCGCGGGGCGACTGCGAGGACGCCCGCCGGTCGGGTCACGCAGAGGTGCGTACCCCGGTGTGGCACTCGAACCAGACGGTCTTGCCGCGTCCCGGCAGCGGATGCCATCCCCACCGGTCGGCCACCGCGTCCACGATCAGCAGCCCGCGTCCGCCCTCCGCGAGTTCGCCGTCCACAGCTGTGGACAGAGGTGGCCGGTGCGCCCGGGGTGGCCGGGGACAGGTGTCGGTCACCTCCACCCGCACACCGTTCGCACGCCGCAGTATCAGCAGCGCGGCGCCCTGGTCGGGGACATGACGTACGACATTGGCGAGCAGTTCGGTCAGCGCCAGCGTCGCCGCCTCCGTCAGTTCCGGCATCTCCCAGGCGATCAGATACGCCTTCAGGATCCGGCGCAGATGCCGCGCCGAATGCTCACCCACGGTGAAGCGGATGCCGTACCGCGCGTCGATCGTCCCGTTCGGCAGGTCAGTTGCATGATTCACGACTCCAGCGTGGAGTGGTCCGGTTACGCTCGGCTACAAATCGAATTGAACGCCGCCCGGCGTTCGGACCCGGGGGTGAGCGTCCCATGCCCAACATCCGCGAACTGGACCCCAGCGCGTCGCCGTTGGACTACTTCGGTTCGGAGCTGCGTCGGCTCAGAGAGGCCGCGGGGCTGAAACAGGGCGAGCTGGGCGACATCATCTTCTGCACCGGCTCCCTGATCGGCCAGGTCGAGACCGCCCACAAGGTGCCGACCCGGGATTTCGCCGAGCGCATCGACGCGGCCCTGCTGACGGGCGGGGCGTTCTCCCGCCTCGTGGGGCTGGTCCTGCGGAGCCAGTTGCCGACCTGGTTCCAGGCCTACGCGGAGATGGAGGCGAGGGCCGCCTACATCTCGACCTATCAGTGTCAGCTGGTGCACGGCCTTCTCCAGACGGAGGCGTACGCGCGTGCGGTGCTGGGCGTCGACCACACGGACAGGCTCGACGAGATGGTGGCGGCGCGGACGGAGCGCCAGCGGATCCTGAAGCGCGAGCAGCCGCCCGTTCTGTACGCGGTACTGGACGAGGCGGTGCTGCACCGGCAGATCGGCGGTAGGCGGGTCATGCGGGAGCAACTCGGCCATCTGTTGGGCCTCTTGGACCAGCCGTGGACGCAGCTCCAGGTGCTGCCGTACTCGGCCGGGGAGCACGCCGGAATGATGGGCTCGTTCAACCTGCTGCGCTTCGGTGACGACCCGGACATCCACTACAGCGAGAGCTACGACTGCGGCCATATGACGGCCAACCCGCAAGTGATCAGGGAGCGTTCGCTCGGCTACGCTCGATTGCAGGCCGAGGCTCTCTCGCCGAGGGAGTCGGCGGCACTCATCACTCGGCTGATGGAGGAACGCCATGGGGAACAGCCCGGATCTGACGCGTGCGCGGTGGCGTAAGTCGACCTACAGCGGGAGCAGCGGCGGTGATTGCGTCGAGGTGGCCCCCCTGGCCGCCCACGTGGCCCTCCGCGACTCGAAGAACCCCGCCCAAGGGGTCTTCACCGTCGGGGCGGGTGCCTTCGCCGCGTTCGTCGAGGCGGCGGTGGACGGCACCCTGCTCGGCTGCTGGAGGTGAGCGCCATGGGGAACAGCCCGGATCTGACGCGTGCGCGATGGCGTAAGTCGTCGTACAGCGGCGACACCGGAGGTCAATGCGTCGAGGTGGCCCCCCTGGCCGCCCACGTGGCCCTCCGCGACTCGAAGGACCCCGCCCAAGGGGTCTTCACCGTCGGGGCGGGTGCCTTCGCCGCGTTCGTCGGGGCAGCGGTGGCCGGCAGCCTCTGACGGGGTTCGGGGCCCGGGGCGGGTCGGCTCAACGTCGGCGTGTCCCGGCCGCCCTCCCGGAGGGAGCCCGGCGCCGTCCGGTGGGGAATCCCCTGTGCCGGGCCGTCTACGGGGCGGTGGGTGAGGCGGTGTGCACGGCGGGGGCCGGTTCGGCCGCTCTCGCCGGGCCGACGTTCGCCGCCGTGACCAGCGCGGCGACCGCGATGACGGCGGCCAGGAGCCCCCTGGAGTAGCGCGCGGAAATACGTCGGAGCACGGTGACCTCGCAACAACAGCGGCGTATTAAGCATGCTTAATCCGGCGCTTAACGTAGAGGCTCCCGGGCTCACATCGCAAGAGGGCCCGTGAGGTTGGCAGTAGTCAAAAGCTGGACTGACTTAACTCGGCTTAATGGCATGCTTAACCCATGGCGGAGCGGGACGACCCTGAGATCATCGGGCGCAGGGTGCAACAGCTGCGCACGGAACTAGGCCTGACGCAGAAACAGCTGGCGGAGCCCGCGTACACACCCGCGTACATCTCCACCCTGGAGGCCGGCCGGGTGCGGGCCTCCGAACCGGCGCTGCGGCACATAGCCGGACGGCTCGGGGTCGCGTACGAGGAACTGGCGACCGGGCGGCCCGCCCATCTCGCCACCGACCTGAGGCTCCGGCTGACCGACGCGCAGCGCACGCTCGCCACCGGGGAGGCCGAGCCTGCCGCCGAGGTCTACGCCGCGCTGCTCGCGGAGGCGGAGGCCCACGGGCTGGTCGCCGAGCAGGCCGCCGCGCTCCTCGGACTCGGCGAATGTGCCCTGGACATGGGCGACTTGGAGACGGCGCGGCGGCGTTTCGAGGAGTCCGAGCAGCGGTTGGGGGACGCGCCGCTGCCGCAGCGGGTGCCCGCCGTGCGCGGCCGGGCGGTCTCCCACTACCTCGCCGGTGAACTCCGTTACGCCTGCTACCTGTTCGAGTCCACCCTCGACGAACTCAACCGGACGGGCCTGCACGACCCCGAAGCGCTGCTCCTCCTCTATACGGGAGTCATCGCGCCCTACATGGACATGGGCGCGCACGCCCGTGCCGCCCAGGCCGCCGAGTTCGCGCTCGCCCTCGCGCCGCAGGTCGGGGACCCGGCCCTGGTGGCACGGATGCACCGGTCGGTGGCGCGGACGATGATCGCCGAGGGGCGGATCGTCGAGGCCGACGCCTCCCTCGCCAAGGCCGCCGAGCTCTACCGGCAGCTCCAGATCCGCACCGAGCTCGCCAACTGCCACTGGATGCGCGGATACCTGTACGCGCAGAACGGCGAACTGGAGCGCGCCGAGAGCGAGTTGCGTGAGGCACAGGCCATGCTCTCCGCCAAGCGGGCCGCGCTCTACACCAGCCAGGTCGCGGTGGAACTGGCCGACGTACTGCACCGGCGCGGCAAGTCCGACGAGGCCGGCGAGCTGCTGCAACAGGTGCTCGGTGATCTGCACTCCGAGCGGGGCGCCATCCACTCGGCCGCCGCGCACCGCCTGCTCGGCATCATCGCGGAGGACGCCCGGGACACCGAGGCGGCGGAGGAGCACTATGTGCGGGCGATGAGCCTGCTGGAGCGGGCCGGCGCGGCGGGCGACCTGGCGGACCTGTGCCGGCTGCTGGGCGACCTGCTGCGGCGCACCGGCCGCGTGGAGGCGGCCCTGGACGCCTACCGCACCGGCCTCGGCCATCGCACCGCCCCGGGCACGACGACCCTCGGCCCGGCCCCGGCCCAACCGCCCCTCTGACAACGGACGTGGTGGACCGGCGCAAGCCTCAGGCCATGCCGTCCACCGCGTCCTTCGCTTCCTTCAGGCCCGCCCCCGTGGCCTCCCGGTAGGCCTTGATCGCCTGGATCTTCTTGCCCTCGCGCACGAAAGCGATGACCTCGGGCAGGTGCGGGGGATCCTCGCGGATGCCGAGGCGGTCGAGTATCAGGTCGAGCTGGCGCTCGACGTGGGCGATCCTGCGGTCGGTGCGGCTGAGCTTGCTTTCCAGAGCGGCGAAGCTCGCGATGATGAGCCCGGCGAGGGCGATGAGACCTGTCGATTCCATGGTCACCGATCCTAGAGCGCCTCGCCCGGGGAGCCGAGGCGGCGCAACAGGCCGAGCAGCGTGGCCCGTTCGCTCTCGTCGAGCGGACCGAAGGACGCGGTGAGGACATCGCGCGTGACGGCACGCCCCGCCGTCAGGACGCGCTCGCCGGTCTCCGTCAGGTGGTGCTCGATACGCCGGCCGCGACCGGGCCGCCGTTCGATGAGGTGCTGGGCCGCCAGTCGGGAGGCGAGGGTGCCGAAGGACTGGTCGCCCTGGAAGGTCGCGACCGCCAGCTCGTGCGCGGAGGCTCCGGGCGTACGGGCGATCGCCCGCAGCGCGTCCCACTGCGCCAGCGTCGTGCCGACCGTCGCGAGGCGGGTGTCCAGCGCGCGGTGATGCCGGTACTGCGCCTCCTTCACCGCCCGCCCCAGCTCTTCGAGATCGACGGGGGCGGGGTGAGCAGGAGGTGAGTCCGGGCCCACGGCGGCCGGAGCGGCGAGGCCGGTGCCGGCGCGGGCGGCGGTCCCGGTCTCGGTGTCGGCACCGGGGGCGGTCCCGGTGTCGGCACCGGCACCGTCAGCAGCCCCGGTCCCGGTGTCGGCACCGGCACCGTCACCGGCGGAGGCGCCGGTAGCAGGCCCGGTCTCGGCCCTGTCGGAGGAGGCGCGGGCTCCGTGGTCCTCATGGTTCGCGGTCATGTCCGCATCCTAATCCAGAATCTAAGGTTGCGTATATACGTATGCGTAGATACCGTGGGGCGCATGACCGACACCGAGATGCGAACCCGTACCGTCCACGCACGCCCCGACCTCCCCCTCACGCTCACCGAGACCGGCCCCGCCGACGGCCGCCTCGCGCTCGTCCTGCACGGCGGTGGCGGGCCCGCCACCGTCCAGGGCATCGCCGCGCACCTGGCCGGCCGGCACGGCATGCGCGCCGTCGTGCCCACGCACCCGGGCTGGAACGGGACCGAGCGTCCCGACTGGTTCACGGGCGTCGACGACCTGGCGATCGCCTATCTGCACTGGCTCAGGGACGAGGGCCATCGTGACGTCCTCGTCGTCGGCTCCTCGCTCGGCGGCTGGACCGCGGCCGAGATGGCGTTCCGCGACGAGGGCGCGGTGATCAGCTCGCTGGTGCTGGTCAACGCGGCGGGCGTGGCCGTTCCCGGAGAGCCGGTCCGCGACATCTTCGGGCTCCGGCCCGACGAGATCGCCACCTACTCGTTCCACGACGCGGCCCGGTTCGCCGTGGACCCCGCCACTCTCACCGAGGAGCGGATCGCGGCCCAGCGGGCCAACATGGCCACCATGCGGGTGCTGGCCGGTGACCCGTACATGCACGACCCGAAGCTCCTGAACCGGCTCGGCCGGGTGCGGATCCCGGCTCTGGTGCTGTGGGGCGAGAGCGACCGCATCGTCACGCCGGCGTACGGGCGGGCCTACGCGCAGGCGTTCGCGCGAGGGCGGTTCGAGTCGATCGCCGAGGCCGGTCATCTGCCGCACATCGAGCGGCCCGAGGCGACGTTCGCCGCGCTCGACGCGCACATCGAGTCGCACGTCGAGTCGCACTTCGGCGCGCAACTCGACACGCACGCCGGTGCCGGTAGCGCCCCCGCCCAGCGGCGTTAGCCGCCCGAGGTTCCCGAGCCCGGGGCCCCCGTGCCGGTGACCAGGCCCGTGCCCGTGCCCGCCGTCACCGTGCCCCCGTCCGCCGCCGTCGGGTTCGGCGAGGAAGGCCCGCCGCTGGAGGGCTTGATCTCGACCACCGAGCCCTGTGCGAGCTGTTCGTACAGCCACTTGGCGTCGGCCTGGCGCAGGCCGATCCAGCCGCGGGACGGGTCGGTGACGCCCTTCTCGTTGCCCGTCATGGCGCCGACGTAGTCCGTCGTGCCGTCGGGGGCGGTGAGTTCGATCGCCCAGGAGGCCTTGAAGCTGTACGCGTCGCCGAAGCCGGCGGTCTTGCCGGAGACCCTCATGGA
Source organism: Streptomyces sp. NPDC026500 (assembly GCF_055567635.1). Taxonomy (NCBI): domain Bacteria; kingdom Bacillati; phylum Actinomycetota; class Actinomycetes; order Kitasatosporales; family Streptomycetaceae; genus Streptomyces; species Streptomyces sp. NPDC026500. The sequence goes on from NZ_JBVHQB010000001.1 coordinate 379,495, forward strand.
GGCCTCCTTGACGGTGACCGTCGACCGGAGGGTCGGCAGGTAGCCCGTCAGGCTGTCGGAGGTGAGCGTCAGTTCGCGGCCGGCGACCGAGATCACGCGCCGGCCCAGGTCGATCGTGGCGTCCGGCGCGACGGGCGGCAGGCTCGGGGTGGCGGTGGGGGCGGTGGGGGCGGTGGGGCTCGCGGCCGGGGGCGGATTCCGGTGCGTGTCGTCGCCCAGGTTCACCGCGACGACCAGGGCGAGCGCTGCCGCGACGGAGGTGCCGGCCGCTGCCAGTGCCGTACGGCGGCGTCGTCGGCGGCGTACCGCCCGGCCGCGGATCTGCGCGCCGGTCAGCGTCGGCGGCCGCTCGCCCTCCGCCGCCAGCTCCAGCAGGTCAGAGGTGAGTTCATCGGACACGGTCGTCCTCCCTCTCCCCCTTGCCGGACGCGCCCGCGGAGTCCATGGGACGCGCGGAGCCGGCCAGGTCCGCCGAATCCTCCGAGAGCACCCGTGCCAGCGCCGCCCGGCCACGGGAGAGCCGGGCCTTGACCGTGCCGACGGGGGCACCGGTTTCGGAGGCTACCTGCTCGACACTCAAGTCGCACAGATGGTGCAGAACGATCGCCATCCGCTGCGCCTCGGGCAGCGTACGCAGCGCGGCTACGAGTGCGGTGCGCTCGGGGCCGGGGCCCGGGGTGTGGTCGGACGGCGGTGTGCGCCGCACCAGCTCCAGCCAGCGCCGCGCCCGGCGCCAGCGGCTCACCGCGAGCCGCGTCGCGACGGTCCGTATCCACGCCTCGGGTGCGCCGTCGGCGAGGAACTCCCGCCGCCGGTCCCAGGCGCGGACGAACGCCTCCTGGACGACGTCCTGCGCCTCGCCGTGGTCCCCGGTGAACGCGTAGAGCTGGCCGGTCAGCCGGGGAAACGTGGTCGCGTAGAACGCGTCGAACTCTTCCTCGGTCATGCCCCCCGCCGGAATTTCCGCAGTTTCGCCGGCCGTGTGCAACCCGGCCGTCCCTGTCGTGCGTACAGGTCCCGTACGTCGCACATCGAAACACACCACAGGGGGATCACCATGACCACGGAACTGAGAGGCGGCCGGGGCCGGTTGGCCCGCGCCTGGAGCGCGGCGGCCGTGTGCGCGCTCGCGCTCACCGGGTGTTCGGCGCAGGCTGTGGCCGACGGCAGCGGGGGTACGGGAGTCGAGCCCGGCGGCAGGCCCGCCGCCACCGGGACCGCGGGTCCTGCGGGCAAGGCCCGGCCGAAGCCCTCCGCCACACCGCTCAAGTCCCTGGCGGGTGCGCACATCAACATCACCGACGGGCAGACCGTGGGCGTCGGCATGCCGATCTCGGTGACCTTCGACCAGCCGATACCCGTGGCCGAACGGGCCGATGTGGAAGGGCAGTTGAAGGTGACCGCCGATGTCGAGGGGTCCTGGGGCTGGGTCAGGGACCGCAACCTCGCCGACGGCGGGCGCGTCGACTTCCGGCCCCACGCGTACTGGAAGCCCGACACGGCGGTCACCGTCCGGGCCGGAGCCGGAATCACCAGGCATTTCACGGTGGGCCGCTCCCTCGTCGCCACGGTGGATGTCCGTACACACTTCATGACGGTTGAGACGGCCGGTTCGTCGCGCCGCGTCCCGATCACCGCGGGCGCGCCGGGCATGGACACCTGGAACGGCACGATGGTCGTCTCCGACAAGGCGGCCAAGGTCTTCATGAACTCCCGGAGCGTCGGCTACGGCGACGCGTACGCGGGCTATTACTACTACGCCGTCCACCTCACCACCTCGGGCACCTACCTCCACCAGAACCCGAAGGCGAACACCTACGGCGGGCGCCAGAACGTCACGCACGGCTGTGTCGGACTCGCCACCGGCGGCCCCGCGAAACGGTTCTACGACGAGGTCATCCCCGGCGATGTCGTCGAGGTCGTCGGCTCCCGGGACACGGTCGCCGTCGGCAACGGCTACGGCGACTGGAACGTGAACTGGGACCAGTGGCGGGCGGCGAGCGCGCTCGACTGACGCACATTCGTGCGGAAAATCTCCGGCCGGTGTCATCCGGCCGGCGGGCGCCGGGAGTTTGTAGGAGGGGGAGGCGCCCTTGCATCGTCCGAACGTCGCCTACATCACGAGGAGTTGTCCGTTCATGGCAGGGATTCAGAAGTATGTCGCGGCCGCCGCGGTCGCCGTGGCGCTGATCGGGGCGCCCACGGCGGCGTACGGCGTCTCGCCGGAGAAGGCGGCGCCCGCCTCCGGCGAGTCGGCGTTCGTGACCGTCCGGTCGGTGCACACCCCTCCCCTCTCGGTGGCGGAGATCGCCGCCGCGGCCCGGATCGACGCCACGGCCCGGATCGCGCCCACAGCTCGGATCGTCGCCCCGGACGAGCACGTCGCGGAGCCCGGCGGCGCCGAGTTCTGGCTGACGGCGGAGGGCAAGCACTGGACGATGCCCGACGACCCCGATCCCCATTTCACGAGCGTGGTCGACGGGAACATCGATCTCCACACTCCCGGTGTCTCGGCGTACACCGAGGTCACCGCCGCGGGCCACGCCACTCTCTCCGGCGTGTACTACGGCGGCCAGGGCACGGCCTCGCGCGTCACGGTGCGGACCACGGCCGGGACCCTCCACGGCAAGCTCCTGGAACTCGCGGGCAGCCCCGGCTGGGGCGTCTGGTACGTCAGCGCCGACCTGCCGACCCACAGCGCCGACGGCTTCGGCGTCCGCCACATCGTCGTCCGCGACACCGAGGGCAAGGTCTACTCCCGGCTGGACCTGAACTGAGCACGCGGGTGGGGGAGCCGGGCCGCCCAGGCTCCGGCTCCCCCACCCCGAACCACCCCCCACGCACCCGACCCGAGGGACCGCAGGTCGTGCCGCACAACCTCACCGCCACCTCCCAAGTCCACGCAGACAGTGGCGACTTCGCCGCGTACGCAGGCGCTGCCTGGCCCCGCCTGGTGCGCACCGCGCACCTGCTCACCGGCGACTTCCACGACGCCGAGGATCTCGTCCAGACCACGCTGGCCAAGGTGTACGCCCGCTGGCGGCGCATCCCGAGCGACGACGTCGACTTCTACGTACGCCGTTCGCTGGTCAACAACAACCTCAGCCGGACGCGCAAGAGACGGGTCGTGCAGCTGCTGATGCCCTTCGTGCCCGAGCGGGCGCACCAGCGCGATCCCGGACACGCGGAGGCCGTCACCCAACGGGCCGCGCTGGACACCGCGTTGGCCGCGCTGTCGGCACGGCAGCGCGCCGTCCTGGTGCTGCGTTACTGGGAGGACCTGGGCGAGGCAGAGACGGCCCAGCTCCTCGGTTGCTCCGTCGGCACCGTCAAGACCCATGCCCGGCGCGGCCTGCAGGCGCTGCGCGCCCACCCGGTGTTCGCCGGCCGCCACCCCGTCTCCGGAGCACGCTCATGAGTCTCTCGTCCCGTTCCGCGCGCATGTCGGCCGAGGCCGAGGAGCTGCGCGAGATGTTCGCCGACGCCGCGTACGACGTCACACCCTCCGCCGTGCCGCTGGTCGCCATCGAGCGCGAGGGCCGTAGGCGCCGGCGCCGACGCAGGACCACCGTGCTGGGGGCGGCCTGCGGGGCACTGCTGGTGCCGCTCGCCGTGGTCGGCCTCCACGACGGCGCGGGCTTCGGAACCGGCGAGTCGGCGAACCCGCTCGCCGCCCGGGGCAGCAGCGCGACCCCCTCCCCCGCGGAGACCGCCGGGCGGGTACGGATCGTGGCATCCGGCGAGCGGGTGCGGGTGGCGTCCGGCACCGAGATCTGGCTGACGAAGGACGGCTCGCGCTGGACGGAACCGGGCATGCCCGTCCAGTTCCACAGTGTCGTGGCCGGCAACCTCGATCCGAGCAGCCCCGGCGTCTCGCTCCAGGCGTCCTACTGGAACGACGGCCGCACGCTCCTCTCCGGGGTCTTCCACGGCTCGGGCGAAGCGGCCCACGTCGAGGTCACGACCGCCGCGGGCGTCGTCCACGCCACCGCCCTGACCCTCGCGGGCAAGCCCGGCTGGGGCGCCTGGTACGCGGTGACGTCGGCGCCGCCCACCCCGGCCCCGGACGACGCCCCGTCCCTGGATCCCCGGAGAGTCACGGTGTACGACAGCTCGGGCGCGGTGCTGGCGAGCCAGGGGTACCGGCCATGACGGGCCGGCGAGGCGTGCGCGTGCTGGGCGTGCGGGGCCCGCGAGGCGTGCGCGTGCTGGGCGTGCGGGGCCCGCGAGCCGTGCCGGGGACGCCGTCCTGGAGGGGGACGCGGGCCGGGAGCACCGCCCCCGCGAAGAGCGCGCGCTCGGGGGCCCGCGTCCGGGCCGGCCTCGGCCGCGTCCTGCGCAACCGGCGTGTGAAGGCCCGCCGCACCCGCGGCCGTCGTCTGCGCCGTGCGCTGATCGCGCTGCTCGTCCTCGTGCTCACGCTCGTCGGCGCGGCTGTGGTGGCGTACCGGCTCACCGGGATTCCCCAGCCGCACCCGGAGACCGCGATCCAGAGCACGGTCTTCGTCGACAGCCGGGGCGACTATCTGGGGCGGCGCGGCCCGGTGGACCGGCAGGAGGTCTCGCTCGCCCGGGTGCCGCGGCATGTCCAGGAGGCGGTGATCGCCGCGGAGAATCGTTCCTTCCGTACGGACACCGGGATCTCGCCGAGCGCGATCCTCCGTGCGGCCTGGTCGACGGTGAGCGGCGGCGGCCGGCAGGGCGGCTCCACGATCACCCAGCAGTACGTGAAGAACGCCCTGCTCAGTCCCCAGCAGTCGCTGTCCCGCAAGGCGCGCGAGGCGCTGATCGCGATCAAGCTGGACCGCACCCGGTCGAAGGACGAGATCATGGAGGGCTACCTCAACACGGTCTACTTCGGCCGCGGCGCCGCGGGCATCCAGGCCGCCGCGCGCAACTACTTCGGCGTCGACGCGGCCGCTCTGTCGGTCAGCCAGGGCGCCGCCCTCGCCGCCGTCATCAACATCCCCTCGTACTACGAGAAGGCGGGCTCGGACGCCGAGGTGACGGCGAAACTGAGGCGCCGCTGGGAGTGGGTGCTGGACGCGATGGCCGACAGCGGGGCGATCACACCGGCCCAGCGCGCCGCGGCCCGCCTCCCCGCGTTCCGGTTCTATCCGCCCGGGGCCACGGACGGCCAGCGCCAGTATCTGATCGACGCGGCTTCCGCGGAGGCCGCCGACCGGCTCGGCATCACCCAGGACGAACTGGCCCGCGGCGGTTACACCGTCCGCACCACCTTCGACCTCGCCGCCCAGGACGCGGCGGCGGAACCGGTCGCCGACCAGGCGGGCGCCAAGGGCATCAGCCTCCACACCGCGATCGTCGCGCTGGTGCCGGGCGACGGCGCGGTCCGGGTGCTGTACGGGGGCGCGGACTACGCCCGGCAGCCGTTCAACGACGCGCTGGCCGGAGCGGTGGAGGCGGGCACGGCGCTGGAGCCGTTCACCCGGACGAAGCTCCGCCCGCCGCTGACCGGGCTCGCGAAGCGGGCCGCGCCCACTCCGCTCTCGCTGTCGGCCGCGTACGCCGCGGCAGCGGCCGGCGGCACGTACGCCGAGCCGTACACCGTCCAGCGGATCACCCGGGACGGCCACACCCTCTACACCGCCCGCCCGCACACCACCACCGCGATGGAGCCGTCCTCCGCGCAGCTCGTCGCCAAACTCCTCTACTCCGCCGGCGGGCGCTGGGGCGTGTTCACCGGCGGTGCCGGAACCCGCACGCTGTGGCAGACCATGTACGACGCGAAGCTGTCCACCACGGTCGCCCTCTTCGCCCAGCATCCCGCCCACGGACGCCACCCGGCCCGCATCGCCCAGCTGCCGTCCACAGCGTCGAAAACGGCCGCCAATGTGGTGGCGGGCGTCATGAACCGGCTGGATCCCGTCGTCGCCCCGTGGCCGGTCGAGGGCCCCAGGCCGACATCCGGGGGCCGATGAGCGGCCCCGGGGTGCGCCAGGCGGTCGTGCGCGCCGCCGGCGAACTGCGCGACCTGAAGCACGAACTCCTGGCGGACCGAATCCGACGGCCGACATCCAGCTGTCCACAGAGCGGCCCGACCCGCGGCATTCCCGTGTCCCGCAGGGCGGGCCGACCGGGAGCGTGCCGGCGTACGCCCCCCTGAGGAGGCCGTCGTATCGGCGCCCCGCGACGGCGGGTCCGGGAGGCCCCGGACCCGCCGTCGCGGCCTGTCCGGTGCACAACAGGCTCGCCCGGTAAACGGCTCCGCGCACCGGAAAGATCACGGAACCGCCGCCCCGACGGCTGACCTCAGGGAACGCGCGGCCGACCGGGCGGGGACCGCGCACCGGGGTCCCCGCCCACGGCGTTCGGGAGCGGTCCGGGACGTCGAGTCGGAGCGGGATCGAGACCATCAAGCCCTACCGCCCGCCGGAATAGGGCCCATACTGGAATCACGATGAGTAAATCCTCCGCGCCCCGGCGCCACCTGCCCACCAGCCCCTTCGCCGCACCCGTCGTCCCCGTGGCCAAGGAGTTCAGCCTCGGAGACCGCGTCTCCCACGACCAGTACGGCCTGGGCACGATCGTCGGCGTCGAAGAGGGCATCGCGATGCTCGTCGACTTCGGCGCCCGCCAGGTCCGCGTCCTGAGCCCCTACACACGGATGGACCGGCTCTGACTCGCACGCACTGACGTAACACCCCGGCCCGCCACCTCAGCCCGCGGCAGCCCCACCACAGGTTGCCGGGGCCGCGGTGCGCGTGGGTCGGGATGGCCACAACAAGGTTGTGGAAACGGTCGACGGAGTCGTCGACGCTGCGGATGAAGCCCGTTCGGCGTTGCCACGGGTGTTCCCGATGCCCCGGAAGAGGGACAGCCGGCCTTCCGGCCCAGTTCGCCGCCGAGCCCCAGTCGCGTCGCGGCACCTCATATCGCCCGTCCGGGTTTCCGGCCATCGGTTCGTCCCCATTGTTCCGGGCTCCGAGTGGTTCCCGTTGTTCCGGGCTCCGAATGGTTCCCGGCTCCGAACGGACCGCGGTACGTGGTCGCCGCCGCGGGCCTCAGCCCTGTGTCGGGGCCGGAGACTTCCCCGCCAGGACGTCCTTCAAGCGGTTCGTGCCCGCTTCGACCGCCTGCTCGGTGGATTGGTGTTCGGTACCGGAGAGGCCGCCGTTGGTGAGGGAGAGGGCGCTGTCGCCGACCCGCACGGCGGCGAAGTCGAGCGTCAGGGTCTCGGGGTCGCCCTCCAGCTCACCGCTCATCGTCACCTGGAGGCCCTGGCGGGCGTCCCCCACGTCGGGCAGATGGGTCGAGATGACCTGGACGGTCTGCTTGTCGCCCTTGCCGTTGACGGCCGTGAACTGGTCACAGATGTCCGGCAGCGTGCTCAGCCATTTCAGCTGTGCGTCCAGCGAGCTCTTCCCGTACGAGGCGACCTCGTAGCGCATCTGGGCGTCGTTGTCGCTGTCGTCGAAGCCGGTGACGGCACTCGCTCCCTGCGGCTTGCCCAGCAGGTTCTCGGAGTACAGACCGTCCAGCAGTTTCTGGCACTGCTTGGCGTTCGCCTTGTCGGTGACGAAGGCCGCCTCGTCGACCTTGCTCTTGAGCAGCGCGTCGTGCCAGGCCGCCACGCCCTTCGACTCGTCCCACTGCGACCCCAGGTCGGAGTTGGTGATCAGCGCGGTATGCGCCTCGGTCTTGGTGAGCGTACGGACGGAGGCGGAGGGCGAGGGTGACGCGGCGCCCGGCTCCTCGGCGACGGGCGAGGCGGGGACGGTGGACGTGGCGGCAGGGGTCGCGGGCGAGCCCGTACGGCCGGAGCCGCCGCCGTCACCTCCGCCGTTCGAGCAGGCGGCCGTCGAGAGCAGCATCCCCGCGGTCAGGGCGGACGCGAGGAGACAGGACGGACGGTTCATTCGAAGGCCTCCCGAGGACGGTCCCGAGGTCGGGCTGTGTCCCCCACGCCATCACCGGCCAGGGCCTCCCACCAGCCCGCGGGGCCGTCCGGGTGAGTGCGGCGCGCGGATGTCACCGGGCCGTTGCCGGGTGCCCCCGGCCGGTACCGGACGGGATCTGCCAAAGTGGAAGGTGATGCACGCGCCCCAGGGAAGCACCATGAGCCCCACCGACCGGTTCGACGACGACGATTACCCCGCCTACACGATGGGCCGCGCCGCCGAGCTGATCGGCGCGACCCCCGCGTTCCTGCGGGCCGTCGGAGAGGCCGGGCTGATCACGCCGCTGCGCTCCGAGGGCGGCCACCGTCGTTACTCCCGCAACCAGCTGCGGGTCGCGGCCCGTGCCCGGGATCTCGTCGACCAGGGCACGCCCGTCGAGGCGGCCTGCCGGATCGTCACGCTGGAGGACTGCCTCGACGAGGCTCTGCGGATCAACGCGGAGCTGCGCGGGTCGACACCGCAGGACGCGTGAGTGGCACGTCAGAGGCCCTCTCAGGCCGTTTCTCGGCCGGTTGCGGGATATCTGCTTCGGCCGATACAGAATTTGGTGCACGGGCCCGCGAGGTTTTGATATTCCCCGCGACAGGGTGAGATAGTGCGCCCCCTTCGAGGCCCGCAGCGTGCTACTGTCGATTTCAGTTGCAGTTGTGGTTCCCAAAGTTTTTCCGGTGCATTCCGGTTGGGGTAATCATCACGGCGACGCAGGTCCACACAGTGTGGACCTTCGAGCTTTGCCCCGAAGGAGATTTGACATGGCTACTGGCACCGTGAAGTGGTTCAACGCGGAAAAGGGCTTCGGCTTCATCGAGCAGGATGGCGGCGGCGCCGACGTCTTCGCTCACTACTCGAACATCGCCACCTCTGGCTTCCGTGAGCTCCAGGAAGGCCAGAAGGTGACCTTCGACGTCACGCAGGGCCAGAAGGGCCCGCAGGCGGAGAACATCGTCCCCGCCTAGTCTGGGACACCGGATGGCCGGCGTCCGCACCGCAAGGTGTGGGCTCCGGCCATCTGTCTTTTGCGGTCATTGAAATTGCGATGAATTTTCGGCGTCTCTTGCCCACTTTCGGCGGCGCCAAACTCGGCTCATCGGTTCGACCGCGCCGAACGAATCGGGCGATGCCCTCCGCTCTTGATGCGGATGTCGGCGCCGACCTCGATGCGGATGCCGGCAGCGACCTTGACGCCGATGGCGACGGCGGGCCTGACGGCGATGGCGACGGCGGGCCCGATCACGATGGCGCCGATGGCGTGAGCCCGGTTGCTACACCGCCAGGACCGCTCGGACGGTCTTGCCGCCCAAGCCCGTACTGACGACCTCCAGGCTGTGGGCGAGCTGCTGGACCATGGCCAGGCCTCGGCCGCTTTCCGATTCCGCGTCCAGCACGCCGACCTGCGGACGCCCGGGACTGTCGTCGTGGACCTCGACCGTCACCCGCCCGTGCCCCAGTTGCAGACGCAGCCTGCAGCCGCTGCGGCCGTACCGTACGGCGTTCGCGACGAGCTCGGAGGCGATCAGCGTGGCGTCGTCCACCTGGTCCGCGGTCGGCGACGCGAGCCGTGGCCGTGGCCGGGTCAGAAACGCCGTGGTCAGTTTGCGGGCCCTGCCCGCCGAGACGGCCGTACGCGGCAGTGTGTACTCCACGCGGGCGGTCGGTCGGACGGTGCGCTGGTGCGCACGCATGACTGACACCTCTCTTTCCCCTCCCAGGACAACCAGCACCGGCCGACGGCTCCGTCCCCGTCGACCGGGACCCCGCGCGAAACGGTGCGCGGCCGGTCCTGCCTTCGGGTGATGCCCCACCCGGGCGATCGGCAACCAACGACCTACGTCACAAAGCCGCGACGGGCCCCGAACGGGCGGTTCAGCGACCCGAGTCGAGCAGGTGGAAGTCGTCGTAGTCGAAGCCGGGCGCCACCACGCAGCTGACCAGAACCTCCTCGTCGCCGGCCGGGCGGGCGGACTGCCAGACGCCGCCGGGGACGAGGACCTGGGGGCGCTCCCCGGCCTCGACGCGGGGGCCGAGGCGGACAACCTGCGGTGTGGACTGGGGAGTTGTTCCGTCGCCGCCGAGCAGCACGTCGAGCGGGCCGCCGCGATGCCACAGCCAGAGTTCGTCGGAGCGGACGGTGTGCCAGGCGGAGGTGTCGCCGGGCGCGAGGAGGAAGTAGATGGCGGAGGCGGCGGCGCGGGGGCCGGGGTAGCCGTCGGGCCGGAAGGCCTGCGGCGCGGTCCAGGTCTCGACGAACCAGCCGCCCTCCGGGTGGGGTTGCATGTTCAGGGCGGCGGCCAGTTCCGGAATCCCGGTCTCAGGAGAGGTCACCCCCTGCCTCTATCACGCGCCGGAAAGGGGTTCAACCAACTCCCGGTGGACACGCGTATGTCCGCCAGGGGGCCCTCCCGGCCGGGAGTAGTACCGGCGGCCGTTTCGTTCCCCGTTCGGGCGGACAGCGCCGGGTCCGCCCGGACGTGGAGCGCCGCCGGCGGCCGCCCCGGACAGGGAGTCGGCTCCTGGTGGCGGACAGGCCCTACGGCCTGTCTGACCGTTCCCGCCGGGGCCGCGACGCCTGGCACCGCACGTCGCCGCGTTGTCGGGCACGCCCGAGTACGCCCGGTACGAGGGCGACCCTCCGCCTTGCGCTGCACGGCACCGGACGCCGCGGCCTGATCCGACGCGAAGTGTCAGACAGGCCCTAGGCCGGATAGGCGTGCGTCTGGGCCGCCTTCACCGTGGCCCAGACAGCGGCGCCCGGATGCAGGTCGAGTTCCGCCGCGGCGACCGTCGTCAGGTCGGCGGCGAGCGGGAGTTCGCCGGTGAGGTCCGCGCGGATCTGGTCGCCGTGCGTCTCCAGGCCACCCACGCGGCACTGCCACAAGTTGCGGGCGCTGGAGCCGGTGGGGCGGTGGCGGTGGAGCGTGACGGCGCTCGGCGGGAAGGCCACGAAGACGGGTCCGTCGAGCGTCTCGGTCGTGGTGATCGCCGGGCCCGCCTCCAGCCGAACGGTGTGGCCCTCGGCCTCGCCCCGGTAGAGGTTGAGGCCGACGAGCTGAGCGATGTAGTCGGTGCGTGGCCTGCGGGCGATGTCCGACGGGCTGCCCTCCTGGACGACCCGGCCGTCCTCGACGACCACGAGCCGGTCGGCCAGCACCATCGCGTCCAGCGGGTCGTGCGTCACGAGGACGGCGACGGCCTCGAAGTCGGCGAGATGGTGCCGGAGTTGGGCGCGTACCTCCAGCCGCGTACGGGCGTCCAGCGCGGCGAGCGGTTCGTCGAGCAGCAGCAGCCGGGGACGGGTGGCGAGGGCGCGGGCGACGGCGACCCGTTGCGCCTGCCCGCCGGAGAGCCGGCGCGGTTTGGCCCCGGCGTGGTCGGCGAGGCCCATGCGCTCCAGCCACGCGGCGGCCTGGGCCCGCGCCTCCGCCTTGGGTACGCCCTGACAGCGCGGCCCGAAGGCGACGTTGTCGAGGGCGGACAGGTGCGGGAAGAGCAGATAGTCCTGGAAGACGACGCCGACGGGGCGGGACTCGGGCGGCGTCCGGTCGAGGGAGGCGCCGTCCAGCCGCAACCGGCCGCCCTCGGACAGCGGGGTGAGCCCGGCCAGCGCGCGCAGCGCGGTGGTCTTGCCCGCGCCGTTGGGCCCGAGCAGCGCGACGACGTCACCGGGAGCGGCGGTGAGTTCGATGTCGAGGCGGAACGAGTCGCGCTGGACGACGAGACGGGCGTCGAGGCCCTTGTCGGACGGCGCGGCCGTGGCCGCCGGGGTCGCGCCGGTCATGACGCGATCACCTCACCCTCGTGGAGACGTCCTGCGTGGCAGTCACCCTCGTAGGGACGTCCGGCGTGGCAGTCGCCCTTGTAGGGACGTCCGGCGTGACAGTCACCCTCGTGAGGACGTCCGGCGTCCTGCTTGATCCTCGTGGGGATGCCCGTCATCACGCCGCCGTCATCCAGCGGTCCCGCAGCCCGGCGAGAACCGCGATCGACACCACGAGCAGGACGAGGCTCAGCGCGATCGCGGCGTCCGGGTCGCTCTGCAGGGCCAGGTAGACGGCCAGCGGCATGGTCTGGGTACGGCCCGGGAAGTTGCCCGCGAAGGTGATCGTCGCGCCGAACTCGCCCAGTGCGCGCGCCCAGGCCAGGACGGAACCGGCGGCGATGCCCGGCGCGATGAGGGGCAGCGTGACCCGGCGGAACGCGGTGAAGCGCGAGGCGCCGAGGGTCATGGCGGCCTCCTCGTAGCGCGGGTCGGCCGCCCGCAGGGTGCCTTCCACGCTGATCACCAGGAAGGGCATCGCCACGAAGGCCTCGGCCACGACCACCCCGGCCGTGGTGAAGGGCAGCGTGATCCCGAACCACGAGTCGAGCAGCTTCCCGACGAGTCCGTTGCGGCCGAGGGCCAGCAGCAACGCGACGCCGCCCACCACCGGGGGCAGTACGAGCGGCAGTGTGACCAGCGCCCGGACGAGCCCGCGCCCGGGGAACTCCGTGCGTGCCAGCAGCCAGGCGAGCGGCACCCCGAGCACCAGGCACACCGCGGTGGCCGTCGTGGCCGAGAACAGGGACAGCTGGAGGGCCTGCCAGACCTCGGGCTTGGTCAGCTGTTCCGGCAGGCTGCGCCAGGGCGCCCGGACGAGCAGCGCGAGAAGCGGGAGGAGCAGGAAGGCGAGCCCGACGAGGGCCGGCAGCAGGAGGGGAAGTGGCACTCCGCCACGCACCCGGCCACTCGGTCGGCCCCGCGTCCGGCCGCGTTCGAGCCGCGGCCCACCCGTGAGGGTGTCGGCCGGGGCGTCGGACTTGTCGAGCGAGGTCACGGGATCACTCATGGCTTCAGGAGACGGGGTCGGGGCGTCCGCTTCAAGGGGCGGGCTTCACGGGGTACGTGCCGGGAAGCGCGCCGGGAGGCGGATGGACGGAGGAGACGGGCGCCAGAGGCAGGTGCCAGGAGTCGCTGTCAGGAGTCGGCGCCAGGCGGCGGTGTCAGGACGTGGGCTGCAGGAAGCCGGCCGCCGTCAGCACCTTCTGGCCTTCCGCGGACCGCACCAGCTCGATGAACGCCTTGGCGGCGGCCGCGTTGGGCGCGTTCTTGAGCAGGGCGATCGGGTAGTCGTTGATGGCGTTGGCCGACTCGGGGAACTCCACGCCCTCCACCTTGTCACCCGCGGCCTTCACATCGGTCTTGTACACGACCGCCGCGTCGGCCTCCTTCAGCTCCACCTTGGTCAGGGCGCTCTTGACGTCCTGCTCGTAGGAGGCCGGGGTGAGCTTCAGCCTGCTCGCGTCCAGCGACTTCTGCGCGGCGGCACCGCACGGCACCGTCTTGTCGCACAGGACAACCTTGAGGCCGGACTCGGTGAGGTCCTTCAGGGAGGCGATCTTGTCCGGGTTGCCGGGCAGGGTGGCGATCTCCAGCTGGTTCCGCACGAAGGTGGCGGGGGCGGTCGCCGCGTCGTTCCTGTCGGTCACGATCGCCATCGTCTTCGGGCTGGCCGCGGCGAAGACGTCCGCCGGTGCACCGCCCGTGATGCTCGCGGCGAGGGAGTCGCTGCCGCCGAAGCTGAAAGTGACCTTGGTGCCCGGGTGGACCTTCTCGAACTCCTGACCGAGGGCCGTGAAGCTCTCCTTCAGGGAGGCGGCGGCGAACACGGTCACGGTGCCGGAGAGCTTCGGCGCGGAGGACGCCGAGGCCGACGACTTCGTCTTGTCGGAGGAGTCGGACTTGTTGTCGGAGGAGGAGCAGGCGCTCAGGGCCAGCAGCGCGGCGGCACCGACGCCGGCCACCTGCAGGGTCCGGGTGGTGCGGCGGGTCCGGCGCGCGGATCGGGTCGTCACGGATCTACTCCCTCGGAAACTCTGGGGCTCGCTGAAGCCTCCGTCGTGATCTTCAGTCATGAGCTCACGTTCTGCTCACGTTCTGCTATGCACTGATCATACTTCCGCATATGCGAGCTGTAAGTCTCCTGTCGCATCGCATGAGCTGTGCGTACAGCCTTCGGATGTACGCATGTGCGTTTGTACGGGACCGCCCGCTGGGTGGGCCGGGCGGATCCGGGCCCCTGCCCGTGCGGCCGGGGTCGGGGTCGTGAGCCGACTGCCGGGGTCGTGACAGGGCCGTCCCGCGTCTGCGACCCTGCCCGCCTACGGGAGGTGGCGCGTGCTGCTGCGTCAGCTGGAGTATCTGGTCGCGCTCGCCCGGGAGCGGCACTTCGCGCGGGCGGCGGCGGCCTGCTTCGTGTCGCAGCCCTCGCTGTCCGCCGCGATCCGCCGGCTCGAACACGAGCTGGACGTGCCGATCGTGCGCCGTGGCCGACGGTACGAGGGGCTGACCCCGGAGGGCGAGGTCGTACTGGCCTGGGCACGCCGGATCCTCGCCGAGCGGGACGCCCTGCGCCAGGAGCTGTCGGCGCTGCGCGGCGGCCTGACCGGCACCCTGCGCCTCGGCATCGTGCCCACCGCGCTGCCCGCCGCGTCCCTGCTCACCACCCCCTTCTGCGAGCGCCACACGCGGGCCAGGGTCAGCCTGGAGTCGCTGTCGTCGGCGCAGATCACGCACGGGCTCGCCGAGTTCGAGCTCGACGCGGCGATGACGTATCTCGACGACGACGACCTGCGTCACGTACGCCGCTTCCCGCTGTACGAGGAGCGGTATGTGCTGCTCACCCCGGTGGACGGTCCGCTGGCCACCGCGGCGACCGCCCGCTGGTCGCAGGCGGCCGGTCTCCCCCTGTGCCTGCTGAGCCCGCGGATGCGCAACCGCCGGATCATCGACGAGTGCTTCGCCGCGGACGGCGCGCGGGCGGCTCCGGCGATCGAGTCGGACACCGTCGCCGGGCTGTACGCGCAGCTGCCCGGAGGCCGTTGGTCGAGCGTGATCTCGCACGCCTGGCTGCACATGTTCGGGGTGCCGCAGGGGATGCGGGTGGTGCCACTGGAGGGTCCCGCGCACGGACCGCGGGTCGGCATCGTGGTCGCACGGCACGAGCCCGAATCGGTGCTGGCGCAGGCGCTGTTGAAGGTGGCCCGGGAGGCGGGGGTGCGCGACGCGCTGGACTCGCTGCTGAGGGCGCATCTGGGGGAGGCGGGTTCATAGCCCGTGGCTATCAGCACATAGCAACGTTCGCTTTGACCAGTGCATTTGACTCCGAGGATGGTGACAACACCTTCCGAACAACGGAGTTGAGGAGAGCCGCGACATGGCCAAGGTGCTCTGCGTGCTGTACGACGACCCGGCCGACGGATACCCGACGACGTACGCCCGGGACGACCTCCCCGTCATCGACCACTACCCCGGCGGCCAGACCGCGCCCACCCCCAAGGGGACGGACTTCACCCCGGGGCGGCTGCTCGGCAGCGTGACCGGCGAACTCGGGCTGCGCCGCTTCCTGGAGGAGCGCGGTCACACTCTGGTCGTCACCTCCGACAAGGACGGCACCGGATCGGTCTTCGACCGGGAGCTGCCCGACGCGGACGTCGTCATCTCGCAGCCGTTCTGGCCCGCGTACCTCACCCCCGAGCGCATCGCCGCCGCGAAGAACCTGAAGCTGGCGGTCACGGCCGGTATCGGCTCCGACCACGTCGACCTCGACGCGGCCATCACGCACGGAGTGACGGTCGCCGAGGTGACGTACTGCAACAGCATCAGCGTCGCCGAACACGTGGTGATGATGACGCTCTCGCTCGTCCGCAACTACCTGCCCGCGCACCAGGTGGTGCTCGACGGCGGCTGGAACATCGCGGACTGCGTGGCCCGTTCGTACGACCTGGAAGGCATGCACGTCGGCACGGTCGCCGCCGGAAGGATCGGTCTCGCGGTACTGCGGCGGCTCGCGCCCTTCGACGTGAAGCTCCACTACACGGACCGCCACCGGCTGCCGGAGGCCGTCGAGCGGGAGCTCGGGCTCACCTTCCACCCGACCGCGGCCGACATGGCCCCGCACTGCGACGTCGTCACCATCAACGCGCCGCTGCACCCGGAGACCGAGGGCCTGTTCGGCGACGAGCTGCTGGCCACGATGAAGCGCGGGGCGTATCTCATCAACACGGCACGGGCCCGGATCGTGGACCGGGACGCGATCGAACGAGCGCTGGTCAGCGGGCAGTTGGCCGGGTACGCGGGCGATGTCTGGTATCCGCAGCCGGCGCCCGCCGACCACCCGTGGCGCACCGTGCCGCACCACGGGATGACCCCGCACATCTCGGGGTCCTCGCTCTCCGCGCAGGCCCGCTACGCGGCGGGCACCCGGGAGATCCTGGAGTGCTTCCTGGACGGCACCCCGATCCGCGACGAGTACCTGATCGTCGACGGGGGCGCGCTGGCCGGGACGGGAGCCCACTCGTACTCGACGACGGTCTCCTGAACACGGCGGCCGTTCGTATGCGACGACGGTGTCCTGAACCGGCGGCCGCTCGTCATCGGCGACGGTCTTCCTAACCGGCGGCCGCTCAGGCGCGGTCGATGTGCACGTTGGTCGACTTGACCCTGGCGGTGGCCTCCACACCGACCTCCAGGCCCAGTTCCTCGACGGCTTCCCGGGTCAGCAGCGAGACCAGCCGGTGCGGTCCCGCCTGGATCTCCACCTGGGCCGCGACATCGCCGAGTTTGACGGCGGTGACGATGCCGGGGAAGGCGTTGCGGACGGACGTGTAGGAGGTGACGCCCTCCTCCCCGCCGGTGCCGGCCAGCTCCACCGAGAACGCGGCGAGATCGCGCCCCTCGATGAGGCGTCGTCCGCTCTCGTCCCGATGCGTGGTCACCCGCCCGGCGTCCGCCCAGCGCCGGGCGGTGTCGGGGCTCACCCCGAGGAGCCGGGCGGCCTGGCCGATCGTGTAGGACTGCATACGCGCGACGATAGGCAGGCGGTCCTCGCAGCTGCAAGCCGAACCCGGGGCGCGGCGCGAGCCGTTCTGAGCAGGGCGGCAGCCGTTCCGAACAGGACGGCAGCCGTTTCGGACGGGGCGAAGGGCCCTGCCCGGACCGTTGCCGCCGTCAGTCGAGCCTCGGCACTCCCGAATGCTCCACCTTGATGTGCCCGGCCCAGAATGTGGCGAAGGCCTTCTTGATGATGGGCTCGGCCTTCGCCGGGGAATCGACGCCGAAGATCACATAGCCGTTGACGTCGGGGCCCACCGTGTACAGCTTGAACCGGCCGTCCCAGCGGTCCATGTCGTGGCTGATCCGGTCGACCAGTGCGTAGGTCTGCTGCTGGGTGACGTCCGTGTCGTGGATCCGCACCTTCACCCCCTTGATCGCGTGACCGCAGATGTCCGCGTCGAACGCCTTGGACGGGATGCGGTACACGTTCACGGCGTTCCCGCGCTCGTCGACCGACACTCCGGTGAAGACGGTCTTGTAGCGTGTCCCGCCCTTCTTGTCGGCGTAGATCGTCACCCGGAGCGGGGAGGACTCCCTGCCGGGCAGGCTGTGCGCCGGCCGGGTGCCGGAGCACACGGTCGTGTGCTCCGCGACGGGTGTCCGATCGCTTCCCGCGTCGGCGTTCGACCCCTGAACCGTCATGAGTGCCACGGCAGTTACCGCCACGACGCCGCCGCTCGCCCTGATCCTGCTTCGCTTGTTCATGTTCCTCCCCGTCCGCCATCCGGTGGTACGGGGACGCGGCAGACGCCGCATCCGTTCAGCGGGAACCGCAGGGCCAGTCCGCCCCTCCTACCAGTCGTACGCCCCCGGGTGGCTCGGAGAGGAGCCTTCGTTGGCCCGTCAGCTGTCCCGCCGCAGATTCATCGTCCACACGCTGGCGGCGTCCACCTTGACCGTCGCCGCGCCGCTCGGCTGCGACGCCTCGCCCGCGGAGGGTGCCGAGCCCGCCGCGGGACCCTCCGACGTGCTGGTGACCGGCACCGACGACGAGATGCTGGTCCTGGAGGTCACCGCGGCCAACAAGGTCGTCGTCCGGCTGCCGAGGGTGGAGGTCGGCCAGGGCATCACCACCGCGGTCGCCATGATGATCGCCGAGGAGCTGGACGCCCGGCTCGCCGATGTCGAGATCCCGCTCGCCGAGGCCCGGAAGAGTGGCAACCAGTTCACCGGCGGCTCGAACTCGGTCGGTTCGCTGTATGGGCCCGCCCGCGCGCTGGCCGCCACCGCGCGCGCCAAGCTGGTGACCGCCGCCTCCCGGCGCTGGCACCTACCCCCGAAGACGCTGCGCACGCGGGACACCATGGTCGTCGCGCCCGACGGCCGTACCGCCACGTTCGGATCGCTGACCGCGGCAGCCGCCCGGATCCACCGGCCCGCCGTGTCCACCGATCCCAAGCCGGCCTCCCGGCACCGGGTGATCGGGCGGCCGACCTCCCGCATCGACGCGCGGGACATCGTCACGGGCAGGGCGAAGTACACCGGCGACCTGGCGGTGGCCGGGGCGAAGCCGACCGTGGTGGCCCGGCCGCCGACGCTCGGCGGGAAGGTCCGCTCGCTCGACGACCGGGCGGCCCGCGCGCTGCCCGGCGTCCACGCCGTCGTCAGGATCGAGGGAGGGGTCGCCGTCGTGGCGGACACCTTCCACCACGCCTTCAAGGCCCGGGACGCCCTGCGGATCACCTGGTCGCCGGGCCCGCTCGCGGCCCTGTCCGACGCGGCGGTACGAGCCCGGCTGCGGGCCGCGGTCCCGCCGCTCGGCCCTCCGCAGCTCGGCACCCTGCAGGTGGGCGGCGAGTTCGAGTTCGCGTTCGTCGGGCACGCCCCGATGGAGGTGCTGACCGCGGTCGCGGACGTACGGGCGCACAGTGCCGAGATCTGGTTCTCCTCCCAGACGCCGATGGACGCGCGCGACACGATCGCCTCGGTGACCGGGCTGCCCGCCTCGAAGGTCCGGGTCCATGTCCTGCGCGGCGGAGGGTCGTTCGGGCGCCGGCTCACCTACGACGCGGCCGTCGAGGCGGCCCTCGTCTCCAAGGAGGCCCGCCGTCCGGTGAAGCTGATGTGGAGCCGTAACGACGACATGCGGCACGGCCGGATGCGCCCGGCCAGCCACCACCGCATCCGGGCCAGCCACGCGGGCGGCCGGGTGGTGGCGTTCACGCACATGACGGCGTCGGTGAGCGAGTCGTACGAGAAGCCGGGCGTCACCGCGCAGGGCGGTGTCACCACCATGGGCGCCCGGGCCGGCGGACCGCTGCCCAGCGACAGCGGGCTCTACAACTTCGGCCGTGTGTCCGGCGATTCGGGATCGGTGGGTCTCGCCATGCCGCTGGGCGCCTGGCGTTCCGTGGACTCCGGGACCATGCGCACCGCGGAGGAGATCGTCGTCGACGACATCGCCCGGAGCCTCGGCCGGGACCCGGTGGCGTTCCGGCGGACCACACTGCGCGGCAAGGCGGTCAGGGCCGTGCTCGACCGGGCGGCGGAGGCCGGACACTGGGGCCGGACCATGCCGGACGGGCACGCGCAGGGCGTGGCCGTGCACGAGGAGTACGGCTCCTGCGTGGCCTGCCTGGTCGAGATCGACGCCGTCGACCCGAAGAATCCGCGGGTCACCAAGGTCGTGATGGCCGCCGACGTCGGAACGGCCGTCAACCCGCGCGGACTCGAGGCCCAGCTCATGGGCACCGCGATCGACGGCATCTCCACGGTGCTCACGGCCGGCCTGCACCTCGACGCGGGCGCCGTCCGCGAGGGCAGCTTCGCAGACTTCCACTGGGCCCGTCAGCGACACGCCCCGCTGCACTTCGAGGCGCACATCATGCCCTCCGGAGGAGACCCCGGAGGGGCCGGTGAACTCGGTGTCCCGGCGGCGGCAGGCGCGGTGGCCAACGCCTACGCCCGTGCGACGGGGACCCGCCCCCGCCGCTTCCCGATCAACTTCTGAGATCTCGTTCCCACCCCTTCCGGCCCCCTCCGACCCCTTCCGAGAACTCCGTCCGACCCCCTTCCGAGACCCGTTAGAGGTGCAGGTACCGATGCCGCTCCGGAGAGAGTGCTGATGCCGTCCTACTCGTTCGTCCTCAACGGGAAGCAGGTCACCGTGGAGGCACCGGCGGACATGCCCCTGCTGTGGGTGCTGCGCGATCTGCTGGACGTGACCGGGCCCAAGTACGGCTGCGGTGTCGGTGTCTGCCGGGCCTGCACCAGCCATCTGGACGGCGCGGAGATCCAGCCCTGTGTCGTCCCGGTCGCGGACTGCGTGAACCGTGAGGTCACCACCATCGAGGGCCTCGCCGACGGCGACACTCTGCACCCCGTCCAGCAGGCCTGGCTCGACTGCGACGTCTCCCAGTGCGGCTTCTGCCAGCCGGGCCAGATCATGGCCGCCGCGGCGCTGCTCAAGAGGACGGCGGACCCCACGGACGCGGACATCGACCGCATCGAGAACGTGTGCCGCTGCGGCACGTACTTCCGTATCCGCGAGGCGATCAAAAAGGCTTCCGCGCAAGGCGGTTGAGGGAGTCGTGCGCAGACCTGGGGGCGGGACCACGGCCGTACGGCGACGGTCGCGGTCCCGTGGGGAGGGTCGTGCCGGGATCAGCGGCCGCGGCCCCCGGCGGCCGCGTAGGCGCGCAGGAAGAGCGCCTCGACCTGCGCCATGTGCTCGATCTCGGAGGGGTCGACGCTCTCGTCGGGCGCGTGGATGAGGCAGCGGGGTTCCTCCACGCCCATGAGGATGATCTCCGCGCGGGGGTAGGTCTCGGCGAGGATGTTGCACAGCGGGATGGAGCCGCCCTGCCCGAGGACGGCCATGGGCTTGCCGTAGACCTCGTTCATGGCGCGGCCGAGCGCGGTGTAGGCGGGGCCGTCGGTGGCCGCCCGGAAGGGGGCGCCGGTGCTCTCGTCCTCGACGGTGACCCGGGCTCCCCAGGGCGCGGCCTCGGTGAGGTGCCGGGTGAGGGCCGCGCGCGCCGCCACCGGGTTCGTGCCGGGCGGGACCCGCAGGCTCACCCGGGCCCGTGCGGTGGGCGGTACGGCGGCGGCGGAGCCGACCACCGGAGGGCAGTCGATGCCGAGGACGGTGACGGCGGGGCGGGCCCACAGCCGGTCGGCGACCGTGCCGGTGCCGGTGAGACGGACGCCGTCCAGCACTCCGGCGTCTGCGCGGAACTGCGCCTCGTCGTAGTCGACGCCCTCCCAACCGCCCTCGCAGTCCAGGTCGTTGACGCGGGTCGCGCCGGTGGCCGGGTCGCGCAGGGTGGCGAGTATCTGGATCAGCGCGGCGAGCGCGTCCGGGGCGGGGCCGCCGAACATGCCCGAGTGCACCTCTCCGGCCAGCGTGTCGACGGTGACGACGACATTGGCGAGGCCGCGCAGGGTGACGGTGGCGGTGCCCGTGCCGACCTCCGCGTTGCCGGTGTCGCACACCAGCAGCGCGTCGGCGAGGAACTGCTCCGGGTGCTGGGCCACGTAGCTCTCCAGACCGCCCGTGCCCTGTTCCTCCGACCCCTCGGCGACGAACTTCAGGCCGACCGGGATGTCGTCGCCGAGCGCCCGCAGGGCGGTCAGGTGCATCACGATGTTGCCCTTGCAGTCCGCGGTGCCGCGCCCGTACCAGCGGCCGTCGCGCTCGGTGAGGGTGAAGGGCGGGGTGGTCCAGGCGTCGTCGTCCAGCGGCGGCTGCACGTCGTAGTGGCAGTACAGCAGGACGATGGGCGCGCCGGGCGGCGGCGGGCGGTGGCCGAGGACGGCGAGGCTGCCGTCGGGCGTCTCGGCGAGGTGGACGTCGCGCAGGCCGACCTCGGTGAAGGCGTCGGCCACCCATTGAGCGGCCCGGTGGCATTCCTCGGGCGGGTACTGGCGCGGGTCGGCGACGGACCGGATGGCGACCAGTTCGGCCAGGTCCGTCCTGGCCCGGCCCATCAACCCGGCGATTTTCCCGGCGAGTTCGGACACGGTCACCGCCTCACCGCGTCGTCGGTCTTCAGGGTGCCGAGCTTGTCCTGGATCTTGTCCAGCTTGTCCGGACAGTAGATCTTCAGGATCGTGGCCTCCGCCTGGAGTGCCCTGCCGTCGCCGATGACGGGCCGCCGGCCGACGAAAGCGGCGCCGTTCGACACCTTGATCTCCCACAGGGCCGACTTGAGGGCGCCGGCGAACTGGCACCACACGGCGAGGAAGCCGAGCGGTTTGGGCAGCCCTTGGCTCACCCGACGGTAGACACCGCCGTTCCGGCCCGAGGCGAGCTCCGCGGAGACCAGGGCGGTCGGCAGCGGGAACACGATCGCCGGGACCAGGCAGAGGAACACGCAGGCCGGCCCGTACAGCGCCATGGTGGGAGCGGCCCGCAGACTCGCCGGCGACGCCGTCGTCATCAGCGCCAGGGTCAGCCAGGTGAGTCCGGGCGCCGCCGGGATCGTGGCGTGCGCGGCCCGCGCCGATTGCCGTGGCGCGCCGGCGGGCATGCCCATCGAGCTCATCGGACCCCTCCCGGTGCATGGGTCGAAAGCGATGAGGCCAGCCTCCGCGCGGGTGACCGGCGGTGCGCGGCGGATGATCCGTCCGGGTGAGCCTCGGCTCTCGCGGGCCCGCTGGGTCCGGGTGAGCCTCGGCCCTCGCGGGCCCGCTGGGTCCGGGTGAGCCTCGGCCCTCGCGGGCCCGCTGGGTCTGGGCGGGCCTCGACCCCCGTGGGCCCGCGGCCTTCCTCACCCGTCCGGGTGGACACCGGTTCCCGCCCTGTCCGGGCCCTTCTCACCTGTCCGGGTGGACACCGGTCCTCGCCGTTCCAGCGCCTCCCCGCCCGTTCGGGCGGACCGGACATCGGCACGTCCACGACGGGTACGGCCACGGCCGTGGACGACTTCGTCGATGTGCCCTGACGATCCGCCTCGGGCCGGCCCCTGGGCATCCGGAGCCGGCCCGGACGGTCACCAGCCGGTCAGCAGAAGGTGGTTGAGGAGCAGGGCCAGGGTGGCCTGGGCGATGAGCCAGGCACGGGGCCGGGGGAGGAACGCTCCCGCCGGGAGCATCCACATCACGAACGGCAGCCAGATGCGCTCGGTCTCCGCCTTGCTCATACCGGAGATATCGGCGACGAGGAGGGCGAGCAGCGCCCCGATGACGAGGACGGCGAGACGCGGGGCAGTGCCGACGGCAGGGCTGGTGTCCACGGCGGCCGCGCCGGACTCCGGCTCCGTGCCGGGGGCGGCGCCGGGGAGGTGTTCCCGCGCGGTGCCGGTCCGGGGGGCCGGACCCGTGGCGGCCGGGTCCGTACGGGAACCCTGACGCGCGTCCGCGCCCAGGCCCGTCTCCGTGGCGGCGCCCGCGCCCCGGCCCGTACCCGAGACCGCCGCGACGGCCGCGCCGACGGGAGCCCGAGGCACGTGCGCCGTCGCGCTGCCGCGTGCGGAAATCGCGGATTCCTCCGGGGACTGGGTCGTCGACCCGGGTGCGGGAGACCGGCCCTCCGGTCCGGGTGCGGTCCGGAGCCGTACCGGCGCCGCTCCGATCCGTACGACCGCCGCCCCGGCCCTGCGCAGACCCGCCACGGTCGCCGGTCCCGCGATCAGCACCGTGCAGGCGAGATTCGCCCAGACCCAGTAGCCGTACGGCCGGATGCCTCCCGCCCCTTCGTAGTAGCGGGTCACCAACAGGCGGTACGCCTCCCACCAGTTGAAACCGAGCAGGGTGAACACCATCGGTACGACGGTGAGTCCGGCCAGGGCGTACGGGAGCGGACGGAGCCTGGAGCGGCGCCCGAGCAGCAGGACGGCGCAGGCGATCACGGAGATCAGGGTCAGCCCGTACGAGAGATACGCGGTGAGGCCGAGGAGGAGACCGGAGGCGAGGCCGGCCGTCCGCGGCCGGTGTCCCGTGACCGCGAGGGCGAGCAGGGCGAGGGCCCAGGCGGCGACGGCCGCGAAGTAGCCGTCCGCCGAGGTGCCCATCCACACGGCCGCCGGGGCGAGGGCGAGGAAGGGCGCGGCGCGGCGCGCGAGAGCCTCCCCGGCCAGGAGGCGCACGGTGACGAGCACCGCCACCCCGGCCGTCGCGCCGACGGTGATGCACCAGACGCCCGCCCAGGCTCCGCCGCCGAGCCCGATCCGGTCGAGGAGGACGAAGGTGAGGGTGGCGGCCGGCGGATGTCCGGCGATGTGCGCGGGCCAGTGGTCGGGGGACTGCAACAGGATGTGGTGGGTGAAGTCCCGCAGGGTGGCCGGGATGTCGTGGAAGCGGTCGACCGGCGAGATGACCTGGAGATATTCGTACCGCGCGGTGAGACGCCGGGCCACGCCCCGCTCCCAGCCGTCGATCAGCGCGAGGGAGAACGTCCACACCGTCGTCGTGCCCCACACGGCGAGGAGCAGCCACCGCCAGGGCAGCCGGGCGGCGAGGAGAGGTCCGTACGCCACGACCGCGACGGCCACGGCGATCGCGGCCGCTGTGCCGGGTCCGACGTGCGGCCCCCAGCGCCCGTACAACGGCGCGGCGCTGACGAACAGCGTGCCGTCGCGGTGCTCGATGACATAGCCGACGATCACGGCCGTCAGGACGAGCAGCGCCGCGGCCAGGGCGGCGGCCAGATCACGGACGACGGCCCGGGGCCGGTCGCTCAGCAGCGCGCGGGAGAGGTCGGGGGACCGGGCCTGGGACCGGGCCTGGGACCGGGCCCGGGACAGGACCCGTGCCAGGCTCCGGGGAACTGCTCGGGGAACTGCCCGTGGAGGAGCCGGGGGAAGAACCCGGGAGGGGTCTTCGGGGCGGTCGCGAGGCAGATCGCGGGGGAGATCGCGGTTCACCCCTGCACGCTAGGCCGGGAGGCTCCGGCAAGCGGGGCCACTGTGGTTGACGTCAGAGTTTCGTCATGGTTTGAGAACCCGTTCGGGGGGTGCCCCCGGCCTACGGTCGGGGCATGCCACGGTCTCCCTCGTCACCCGCGTTCTGGCGCAGCCCGCTGCGCGGTCCCTGGTTCACCTCCGTGCTCGGCGTGGTGCTGCTCGTCGGGATCACGGTGCTGTTCGTGACCGGGCTCCTGTCGTACGCGGCCTACAACCCGAACCTCTCGCCGGTGAACGACAAGACCCCCGACAAGGGGATCCTCGGGTTCTACCTCTTCAACTGGCCGACCGGTCCGGTCTGGCTGTACCGCCTCACCCAGGGCATCCACGTCACGCTCGGCGTCGCGCTGATCCCGGTCCTGCTGGCGAAACTGTGGTCGGTCGTACCGAAACTGTTCGCGCTGCCGCCGGCCCGCTCGCTCGCGCACGCCCTGGAGCGGCTCTCGCTGCTGCTGCTGGTCGGGGGCGCGCTCTTCGAGTTCACCACCGGCGTGCTGAACATCCAGCTCGACTACGTCTTCCCCGGCTCCTTCTACACGCTGCACTTCTACGGAGCCTGGGTGTTCATCGCGGCGTTCGTGACGCACGCGGTACTGCGGGTGCCGACGGCTTTGCGCAACCTGCGTCACATCCGCACTCCCAGCCCCCGGCCGGGGTCGGCGAGCGCATCGCCGGATCGGGCGAGCGGCCTGCCCGGCGCGGGTGAACCGGCGCGCCCCGAGGACGAGTTGGTGTCCCCGGACCCGCTGCCGCCCACGGTCTCGCGGCGCGGGGCCCTCGGATTCGTCGGCGGCGGCTCCGTGCTCCTGGTCGCCACCTCGGCGGGCCACAGCTTCGACGGGCCGCTGCGTGCCACGGCGCTGCTGGCCCCGCACGGCGGCGCCGAACCGGGCTCCGGACCAGGCGGCTTCCAGATCAACAAGACCGCCGCGTCGCGTGGCATCACCGCCACGGAGTCCAGCGAAGAGGCCTGGCGTCTGGTCGTCACGGGCAAAGGCCGGACGGTCCGGCTGAGCCGCACCGAACTCCAGCAACTCCCCCTGTTCAGCGCCGCGTTGCCCATCGCCTGTGTCGAGGGCTGGTCGACGTCCGACCAGTGGTGGCGGGGCGTGCGGCTGCGGGATCTGGCGGGACTCGTCGGCTACGAGAAGGACTCGGCCCCCGACGTACTCGTGGAGTCGTTGCAGCGGCACGGGGCGTTCCGGGTGGCCGCCCTGCGGGACAACCAGGTGCGCGATCCGCGTTCCCTGCTCGCCCTGTTCGTCAACGGCGAGGCCCTGACCCCCGATCACGGCTACCCGGCGCGGGTCATCGTTCCGGCCGCGCCCGGCGTGCTGAACACCAAATGGGTGGCCCGGATGACGTTCGGAGACCTGTGATGCGACGCTTTGACCTGCGGCGACTTGACCCACGGCACTTTGATCTGCGGCGACTTGAGCTGCGACGACGGCTTGAGGCGCTGCGCCCGGCGACGCGCCCCCGCCTCGGCCGGGACCTGATCGGCAGTCCCTTCCAACTCCTCCTGCTGGCCTGCTCGTTCGCGCTCGCCGCCTACGCGGGGGTGCGGCTGCTCACGGCCGACTGGTCCCGGGTGGCGCTCTGGTTCGTGGGTGCGGCGGTGCTGCACGACCTGGTACTGGTGCCGTTGTACGCCTTCGCGGACCGGGCCGTCTCGGAGGCGCTGGACGCGACCGGTCACCGGGACCGGACGATGTACGTCCGTGTTCCGGCGGCCCTCTCCGGTCTGCTGCTGTTGGTGTGGTTCCCGCTGATCAGCGGGCAGGTCGCCGACCACTACCGGTCGGCGACCGCCCTGCCGGCCGACGACTTCCTGGCCCACTGGCTGCTGATCACGGCGGTGCTGTTCGCGGGTTCCGCGCTGCTGCTCGTCCTGCGGTCCCTCCGGGCGTCCCGCCGCGGCCCGTTGCGCAGGGCCACGAAGGAACGTCCGCCCGCCGCCCACTGAGCGTCGGCGCGCCATCCCCCGCGCGCCGCGTGCCGGAGCAGGGCCGGAGTGCCGAGCCGCGCCCACGGGAAGGCGCCCCGGTCGCCCGACGCGCCCTGGGCACCGCCCTCGCCCTCGCTCCTGGACTCGCCCTTGCTCTCGCCCTCGCCCTCACTCCCGGTCTCGGTCTCGGTCGCACGGTCGTCCGCGGTGTCGTCGTCGGTGTGCGCGGCGCGGACGATGCGGACGTCGACGCGTTCGTCGACGTCCGCGCCCGCCACGGTCTCGGCGATCAGCAGGCCGCCGGGGGCGAGAAGCTCGGCCGTGCGACGCAGGAGGGCGGCCGGGTCGCCGCCGATGCCGATGTTTCCGTCGACGAGCAGGGCGGTGCCCCAACGGCCCTCGCCGGGGAGCGGCTCGAAGACGGACCGGTGCAGCGCCTGCCCGCCGAGTCGTACCGTGCGGGCGACGGCGGCCTCGCTGACGTCGATGCCGAGTGCGGGGCGTCCCCGCGCCGCGAGTTCCGCCACCAGCCGGCCCGGCCCGCACCCCACGTCGAGCACGGCGCCCTCGCAGTACGCCAGTACCTGCAGGTCCACCGCGTCGGCGCGGGCGCACCAGCGCTCCACCTCCAGGGGAAGCAGCCAGCCGTCCGTCCGCCGAAGGAACAGCGGCCCCCGACCGGCGCCCAGCGCGTCGGCATAGGGATCAGCGGCCCATGACCGCGCGGCCCGCCCGGACAGGGCGCCTATGCCGGTCCCGCTCCCTCTTCCGGCTCTGCTGCCGCCTCCGGTTCCGGACCCAGTGCCGGTCCTGGTCACGGCCTCTGCCGCGGTCGGGCCCTCTGCCGCGGTCCGGCCCTCGATCCCGGTCCCGGCCTGACTCCCAATCCCAATCCCGGTGCCGGTGCCGGTGCCGGTGCCAGTGCCGGTGCCGGTCGGCGTCGGCGTCCCGTTCGCGGTCCTGGTCCCGGCCCCCGGCCCGCTCCCGGTCTCGGCGACGGGCACAGAGCTCCGTGCCGCGCTCATACCTCGCGCGGTCGTCCCGCGTGCGCCGCTCATCGCCCGGCACCCCGCTGCCCGGCGACCGGGCCGGTATCCCCGCCGGTGCCGATTCCGGCCGGGATTCCGGCGGCTTGCACGGCCTTGAGCCCGGCGATGAATCCCGAGGCCTGGTCGGCCGTTGCTCCCGAAGTCTGTCCGGGGATCGGCCCCGGCATCCGCCCCGGGACCGGCCCGGTCGCGTCCCCCGCGGACGGTCGGGGACCTTGTCCGGCGACCGGTGCGGCCACCGCCCGGAGCCGGGTCAGCTCCGCCGCGAAGAACCCTTCGGGCGCGGCCGTCGCGACCGCCGTCGCGTCGGCGGCCGTGTCGACGTCCCGCAGGCGGGGCAGATCCCGTACCCGCAGCCCGGCCCCGACGAGGCGTTCCCGCTGCACGGCACCCGTGGTGTGCGTCGACATCGGTACACCCCGCAGGAGTTGGGGGTCGGGTTCGGCGAGGCCCAGTGCCCAGAAGCCACCGTCCTCGGCCGGCCCGAAGTACGCGTCGCAGTCCGCGAAGTCCACCGTGAGCAGGGCGGGCGTCACCTGGGGCGTGTCCATGCCGATGAGCAGCGCGGGTCCGTAGCAGCCCGCGAACGCGGCGGCCAGCCGCTCGTCCAGAGTGCCGGCGCACTGTCGTACGACGTCGAAGCCGGCCGGAAGCCAGGGGCCGGGCGCCCCTTCGAGCACGAGGACCCGGCGTCGCGCGGGCGTCGCCGCCACCGCGCGCAGGGTGTCCACGAGGGCCGCCTCGGCGAGCGTCGCCGCTTCCCGGGGGGTGAACGGCGGTGTGAGCCGGGTCTTCACCCGTCCAGGACGCGGTTCCTTGGCGATGACGAGCAGGGTGACGCTCACTGGACGGTTCCTCCTCGGGACGGTGCGAGGGCCGACGCCGGTGCCGGCGCTGGGACCTGCACTCCGGCCTGCACTCCGGCCGGTGCTCCGGTCGGGGCCGCTGTCTGGGTCTGGGTTCCGGGCTGGGTTCCGGTCCGAGCCGCCGTCTGGGACAGGGTTCCGGTCGGGGCCGCCGTCCGGGCCTGGGTTCCGGGCTGGGTTCCGGTCGGGGGCGCCGTCCGGGTCTGGGCCGGGGAGTGGGGCCGGCCGGGGGACGGGGCCGGGGCGTGAACCCGGACGGGCGTGGGCGGTTCGGCCAGGACGCGGCGCATGTCCCGTACCGCCTGCCAGGTGCCGCGCCACGTGCCGGTGACCTTGGAGACACCGGTGCGGGCCAGATACGGCACGTCGTGCTCGGTGACGCGCCAGCCGGCGTCGGCGGCGCGGACGACCATCTGGAGCGGATAGCCGCTGCGCCGGTCGGTGAGCCCGAGCCCGAGCAGCGCCTCGCGGCGGGCCGCACG
Organism: Streptomyces sp. NPDC026500; assembly: GCF_055567635.1. Lineage (NCBI taxonomy): Bacteria > Bacillati > Actinomycetota > Actinomycetes > Kitasatosporales > Streptomycetaceae > Streptomyces > Streptomyces sp. NPDC026500. Next base: position 408,475 of record NZ_JBVHQB010000001.1, read on the forward strand.
CAGCGGACCGAGGTCGTGCAGCCGCAGGCCGGTGCGGCGCCGGAGCATCCGAGCCAGCGCGATGTTGCCCGCACGGGCGTGCGCGGGCCAGGCGCCGCGCCCCTGCGGGCGGCGCCGGCCGAGTACGAGGTCGGCCTCGCCGGCCCGGACCTCGGCGACGAACGGCAGGAGCAGGGCCGGGTCGAGGGAACCGTCGCAGTCGCAGAAGCAGACGATGTCCGCGGTGGCGGCGGTGAGCCCGGCGTGGCAGGCGGCGCCGAACCCGCGACGCTCCTCACGCACGACGGTCGCGCCGAGCGCGCGGGCCAGTTCCGCGGAGCCGTCCGTGGAACCGTTGTCCACGACCAGCGCGCGCCAGCCGGGCGGGATCCGGGAGAGCACCCAGGGCAGGGCGCCGGACTCGTTCAGACAGGGAAGGACCAGGTCGACGTCCGGGTCCGGTACGGGAAAGGTCGTCACGGGCTTCACCTTACGAACGCGAAAGGGGTATACCGGACTTCATGTCCTTACGAAACTCGGACGTCGGTCTCGACGAGCCGCACCGGACCAGGCCGGGTGGGACGCTGGATTCATGCATCAACCGCACGAATCCCCAGGTGCCGGACCTGCCCCGAGCGTGAACGGGGGGCCGGGGCCGGTGGCGAGCCCTCACCCGGGGACCGGCCCGAACACCCACCTGGGGACTGCCCCGAGCCCTCACCCGGGGACTGCCCCGAACACCCGCCCAGGGACTGCTCCGAACACCCACCCGGGGTCCGCCGCGAGTCCTCTCGGAGAGACCGCCGCGGCCCCTCGCGCGGCGACCACCCGGGTCCTCGTCGTGGACGACGACCCGACCGTGGCCGAGGTCGTCTCCGGGTACCTCGACCGCGCCGGGTATCTCGTGGACCGCGCCGCGGACGGCCCCGCCGCGCTCGCCCGGGCCGCCGCGCACCGGCCCGACCTGGTGGTGCTCGACCTGATGCTGCCGGGCATGGACGGCCTGGAGGTGTGTCGCCGGCTGCGCGCCCAGGGGCCCGTGCCGGTCATCATGCTCACCGCGCGCGGCGACGAGGACGACCGGATCCTCGGCCTGGAGGTCGGGGCCGACGACTACGTCACCAAGCCGTTCAGCCCGCGGGAACTGGTCCTGCGGGTCGAGTCCGTCCTGCGCAGGACCCGTCCGGCGGCCACCGCGCGCCCGCTGCACGCCGCCGGTCTCACCATCGACCCGTCGGCCCGCCGCGTCACCAAGAACGGCACCGAACTCGCCCTCACCCTGCGCGAGTTCGACCTCCTCGCCTTCTTCCTCCGGCACCCCGGCCGGGCGTACGCCCGCGAGGACCTGATGCGCGAGGTGTGGGGCTGGGACTTCGGCGACCTGTCGACGGTCACCGTCCACGTACGCAGGCTGCGCGGCAAGGTGGAGGACGATCCGGCACGGCCCCGCCTGATCCAGACGGTGTGGGGCGTGGGCTACCGCTTCGACGACACGGAGGCGGCGGCCCGGCCCGCCGACGCCGGACAGACCCACTCCACGCCAGAAGAAGCGCCAGAGGAAGCGCCAGACGAAGCGCCCGAGGTAACGCCCGAGGTAACGCCCGAGGAAGAGGCCCGCTCGTGAACGACGTACTCGTCATGGCCCTGTTCGCCTTCCTGGGCGCCGCCGCGGCCGGCCTGCTCGGGGCGGGCGCGCTCCGGCTGCTCCGGCGCCGCTCGCTCACCGCGTCCCTCGCGGTCGTCGCCGCCGTCGCCGTCTGCGCGATGCTCGCGGGAACGCTGGCGGTGGCGTGGGCGATGTTCCTGTCCCCGCACGACCTGAGCGTGGTCACGACGGTCGTCGCCATGGCGGCCGTCGTCTCGCTGGCCACCGCGCTCCTGCTGGGCCGCTGGGTCGTGGCCCGCAGCAGGGCGCTGACCCTCGCCGCCCGCTCCTTCGGCGACGGCGGCGACTTCGCGGCTCCCGAGGGTCCGGCGACCGCCGAACTCTCTGCGCTCAGCCGCGAGTTGGCGGCCACCAGTCGCAAGCTGGCGGAGTCCCGCGACCGCGAACGCGCCCTGGAGACCTCGCGCCGCGAGCTCGTCGCCTGGATCTCGCACGATCTGCGCACCCCGCTCGCCGGGCTGCGCGCGATGTCCGAGGCCCTGGAGGACGGCGTGGCGGCGGACCCGAACCGCTATCTGCGCCAGATCCGTACGGAGGTCGAACGCCTCAACGACATGGTCGGCGACCTCTTCGAACTCTCCCGGATCCACGCGGGCGCCCTCGCCCTGTCCCCCTCCCGCGTCTCCGTGTACGACCTCGTCGGTGACGCCCTCGCGGGAGCGGATCCGCTGGCCCGCGAGCACGGCGTGCGTCTGGTCGGGAACCGCATCGAGCAGGTGCCGGTCGAGGTGGACGGCAAGGAGATGAGCCGCGTGCTCGGCAATCTCCTCGTCAACGCGATCCGCCGTACGCCCGCCGACGGCACGGTCGCGGTCGCCGCCGAACGCTCGGACGTGGGCGTCGTCCTGTCCGTCACCGACGGCTGCGGAGGCATCCCGGAGGAGGACCTCCCGCGCGTCTTCGACACCGGCTGGCGCGGCTCCCACGCCCGTACGCCTCCCGCCGGAGCGGGCCTCGGCCTCGCCATCGTCCGCGGCATCGTCGAGGCCCACCGGGGCATGGCCGCCGTGCACAACGTCCCCGGCGGCTGCCGCTTCGAGGTCACCCTCCCGATGGCCGGGGTGTGAAAGACGCCCCGGCCTCTCGGCCGGGGCGTTCGTTCCCTGAGATTCGGCCGGGGCGTCCGCCACCGAGGGCCCTGGCCGGGGCGTCCGCCACCAAGGGTCCTGGCAGGGGGTGCGCTCCCGGAAGTGCTACTCCCCGCGCAGCGGGGCCGTCGCGAACTCCCGCATTCCCTCGGTGAATCCGATCTCCGCCTTCCACCCCAGCTCGGCGCGCAGCCGGGCCGAGTCCGCGGTGATGTGCCGTACGTCCCCGAGCCGGTACTCCCCGGTGACGACCGGCTCGGGCCCGCCGTAGGCGTCCGCCAGGGCCCGCGCCATCTCTCCGACCGTACGGGGCTCGCCGCTGCCGGTGTTGTAGACGGTGAGGGCGCCGTCCCGCGAACTCGCCTCCAGGGCTGCCACGTTGGCGGCGGCCACATCTCCCACGTGGACGAAGTCCCGCCGCTGTCCGCCGTCCTCGAAGACGCGCGGGGCCTCACCGCGGGCGAGCGCGGACCGGAAGAAGGAGGCGACGCCCGCGTAGGGGGTGTCGCGGGGCATCCCGGGGCCGTAGACGTTGTGATAGCGCAGCGACACCGCGACGCCGTCCGTCGAGCGGGCCCAGGCCGCCGCGAGATGTTCCTGGGCCAGTTTGGTGGTCGCGTACACGTTGCGCGGGTCGACGGGCGCGTCCTCGCCCACCAGACCCGGCGTCAGTTCCTCACCGCAGCGCGGGCACCGCGGCTCGAAGCGCCCCGCGTCCAGATCGGCGACGGCCCGCGGCCCCGGCCGCACCACCCCGTGCCACTCGCACGCGTACCGTCCCTCCCCGTACACGACCATCGACCCGGCGAGCACGAGCCGCCGTACCCCCGCGTCCGCCATCCCGGCGAGCAGCACGGCCGTACCGAGGTCGTTGCGCGACACATATTCGACCGCGTCGCCGAACCCGACGCCGAGGCCCACCATCGCGGCCTGATGGCACACCGCGTCCATGCCGTTCAGCGCTGCAGCGACGGCCTCGGCGTCCCGCACGTCGTGTCCGTCCCGCAGGTCGAACACGGTCGCCTCATGCCCCCGCGCGCGCAGCGCCGCGACGACCTGACCTCCGATGAACCCGGCCCCGCCGGTAACCAGTACACGCATGTCACGAACGCTAGAACCGCGACCCCGTCCGCCGGCACCACCACGCCCACCACGTCACTGCTCCGTAAGACCTGGGTCGACGGCCGGACCCGGGCCGACGGCGCGCCCGGCACCTGCCGGGTTCCGGCTCGGGGCGCGGCGGAGCGGGCTCACATGCGCAGCAGCCGTTGGGTGATCTCGCGGTACTGCCGCAGCGCGTGGCGGAGTTCGTCGGACTGGGTCTCGGGGTCCTGGCCGTGCCAGCCGTCGTGGAGGGCGCGCCGCCGTTCCGTGAGGGCGCTCATGAGCTGGGCCGCGGCCTCGTCGAACGCGGTCTCGGCCTCCTCCAGCGCCTCACGCGGGTTGTGCGCGAAAGTGTTGAGGGCATGGTGGAGCCGCTGGGTGAGTTCGGCCCGCTCGGCCGCCCCGAGCAGTGGCTCCGGGCCCGGCGTGCGCCGCCCGGCGGAACCGGGTTGCCTGTCCGGGGGCTGCTGGGCGCGTGTCTGGTCGTACATCATCGTGGGCCACTTCCTGTACGTCGTACCGGCGGGGCGCGTAGAGAGATCGGGTGGCGACGATCATGTCGCAACGATCGTGTCGTGCCGATCGGGTGTGACGTCGTGTCGTGACGGTCTTGTCGCGACGATCGGGTGGTGACGATCGGGTGCTGACGATCGGATCGGGCGTTCCGGAAGGGTCGTCACTGCGGTGATCACGGCCGCCACGGTCACCCGAGAGGCATGGGTCGCACACCGGGCTGTCAGTCAACGCCGGGCGACCCCCGGTGTCAACGCGATCCTGTTCCCGGTCGCGGACGCACTCGCCCCGTGGGCGTCGATCGGGGGTGTGGATCGGGGGTGTGGATCGGGGTGTCGATTCCGCGCGGCCGCGTCGGCGGGCCCGCCTGCGGACGCGGTCAGCCGGCGCTGGATCCCTCCGGTGCCGGCTGCGCGGCGCGTCGGTACTCGGCGTTGATGCGCTGAGCCTCTTCGAGCTGGTCCTCAAGGATGACGATGCGACAAGCGGCCTCGATCGGGGTTCCCCGGTCGACGAGTTCCCGCGCGCGGGCGGCGATCCTCAGCTGGTAGCGGGAGTAGCGACGGTGGCCGCCCTCCGAGCGGAGCGGAGTGATCAGGCGTGCCTCACCGATGGCTCGGAGAAAGCCCGGTGTGGTGCCGAGCATCTCGGCGGCCCTGCCCATCGTGTACGCGGGGTAGTCGTCGTCGTCGAGACGACCACTGAGTGGAGTGTCCGCTGTCATTTCACCTCGTTGTGGCACGCGTCGAGGGGCCCCGCTGCCGTACGGCACCAGGGCCCCGAAGGAAATTGAACACCATCTGCCGGCTCTACTGCGGAGCCGACCGTCTGTTTCCGCTACCGGGCCCGAGCGAGGGGCGGGTGAGCGGGGATCGTGTAGGCGTGACCGGGAACCACCGTCCATTCCGGGTTCTTGCGGTACCCGGACCGGGATGCTCTCGGCCGGGCGATCCTGATGGCGTCTTCCTCCTCCGTTCTTCCGCTACGTCGTTCACCGGTCGGACCGGAAGCGAACTTCCGCGGCCCGACGAGGTCTGTAGAGGAAACCCTAATCACGCCACCGCCCGATGTCTACTCTCACAAAGACAGATTTCGAGGTGCTTGGGGCCCAGATATTCTGCGGCACGCAGTGACCGACACGGCGACCGGCGGGACCGCTGAATAGAATGGACTTCCATGTCGAACCCTGACGAGCTCCTCGTTGACATCTCCGCCATGGTGGAGTCCGGGCACAGCACGCAGATGTCGTTGACCGTGGTCGTCGGCGGTGCCGTCATCACCGGCCGGCTGGCCCCGGAGGCCGTGTGGCGGGAGCGGGTGTCGGAGGTCCTGAAGGACTCGGACCGTCTCGGCCCGTTCTCCGAAATCTTCGCCCCCGACCGGACGGCGGGCCGGAGCGAGCGCCCCGGGGCGCCGACCCATCTGCACTTCCATCTCGCCCGCATCCTTCAAGGCAGCGTCGGTATTCCCGACACCGGCGGGATGTACCGCGTCGCGATCGAGGACGTCGGCGCCTGGACCGTGGGCGACTTCAGCTACTCCGACCAGTGAAACGCGATGAGGGCCCCGCCGACCGTGTCGGCGGGGCCCTCATGGCTGTCCTGTTATCGGCGGAGGTCCTCAGAGCTCGAGCGGGTCGGGGCTGCCGAGCAGGGCCGAGGCGTTCTGGAGCGGGCTGAGGACGGGCGGGGGCGTGGCCACCTCGGGGGTACGGCAGGTGAAGCCGAGACGGGCCATGGCCCGGGTGACTTCGCCGCCCGTGAAGTCGCGGCGGTCCTGGCGGGTGATGACCTCGCCCACCTGCTTGACGGGGTAGTGGCAGCGACCGATGATCACGGACTCACCCGTGATCGGCTCGGGCTTGATCCCCTTCATCGACTCCAGCACACCACTCTTGGTGAGGTCGAACGGGAAGCGGGCGATGACACAGCGCATGATGCCTCACAGATAGCGGGAAAAAAGGGCCCGAGCGGCGAGCCGGGCCGAGCGGACCGGCCGGGGACGGCGGGACGCTCAGTTGAAGAGGGCGAGAGCGCCCTGCGTGCGGCGGGGGTCGAGGACGTCACGTACGCGGACTTGATCCGTGTACCCGGAGCCGTCGCGGACGACCGCGAGCTGGGCCTCGGTGACCGAGCCCGTGCACTGGTCGTCCTCGTCGCAGACGAGGAGGAACCCGACGCGGGCGCCCGCCATGACGGACAGCGCCACCTCGACAGTCATGTCGCCCCGCACCCGCAGCCCGGAGGCGTGCCTGAGGTCGTCGACGACGGCCGAGACGGGTCCGGCGGAATGCGGCTGCATCTGAACGAGCGCCAAAGGAGGCCTCCTGCGGGGCGAGTGCGGGGGTGAGCGTGGCGAACGGTGAAGGGTGACGAGTGACTGGCGCCAGTGACCGGTGACCAGTGAACGGCGGCTGGTCACCGGCGGATGCCGACCGGCAACCGGCTAACGGCGGCTGGTTGACGACCACCGGCAACCGGCTAACGGCGACTGGCTGACGACAACCGGTTAATGGCGACCTGCGACCGCCAACGACGAATGGTGACCTATGACCTATGACCTGTGACCTGCGACCGGCCAGGTGACCTGTTACCGCAGCCGGTCGCCGTGACCGGCAAGCGGCGACTGGCGACCAGCTACAGGCGACCAGCTACCGGTGACCGGTCGCCGGTGATCAGTCACCGGCGACCAGCGTGTTGCGGTCCTGAGCCGTCAGCCGTCAGCCGTCAGCCGTCAGCCGTCAGCCGTCGGCCGTCAGCCGTCGGCCGTCGGCTGACAGGCGTCGGGTCTCGGCTGTCACGCGTCGGCGTTCGTGCGTCAGCGGTCGAGCGTCGGGTGTCGGCCCGGATTACTGCTGGGCTGCGCGATGCGTCGTGGTGCCGGCGGAGCGGCCCTGGCCGGGACGGCCACGCCGGCCGCGGGAGGAGGCCGAGGCGCTGCGGCGGGGACGCTCCGTGACCGGCGCGCGGATGACGACCGGCACGCCCGAAGGAGCCTGGGCGCCGGTGATGCGGTTCAACTCCGCTTCCCCTGAGCGCACTTGGCTAGTCTGCGGGGTGATGCCGGCGGCGGCCATCAGCCGGCTCATCTCGCGGCGCTGGTTGGGCATCACCAGGGTCACCACGCTGCCGGACTCGCCGGCACGGGCCGTACGGCCGCCGCGGTGCAGGTAGTCCTTGGGGTCGGTCGGGGGATCGACGTTGACCACGAGGTCCAGCTGGTCGACATGGATGCCGCGCGCCGCGACATTGGTCGCCACCAGGACCGTCACGTGCCCCGTCTTGAACTGGGCCAGGGTCCGCGTGCGCTGCGGCTGGGACTTGCCGCCGTGCAGGGCCGCGGCGCGGACGCCGCTGCTCAGCAGGTGCTCGGTCAGCCGGTCCACCGCGTGCTTGGTGTCCAGGAACATGATCACCCGGCCGTCGCGCGCCGCGATCTCGGTGGTCGTCCGGCTCTTGTCCGCGGCGTGCACGTGGAGGACGTGGTGCTCCATCGTCGTGACCGCGCCCGCGGACGGGTCGACGGAATGGACCACCGGGTCGGAGAGGTAGCGGCGGACCAGCAGATCGACGTTGCGGTCCAGGGTGGCGGAGAACAGCATCCGCTGCCCCTCCGGACGCACCTGGTCGAGCAGCGCCGTGACCTGCGGCATGAAGCCCATGTCGGCCATCTGGTCGGCCTCGTCCAGGACGGTGATGGCGACCTGGTTCAGTCGGCAGTCGCCCCGCTCGATGAGGTCCTTGAGCCTGCCCGGCGTCGCGACGACGACCTCGGCCCCGCCGCGCAGGGCGCCGGCCTGGCGGCCGATCGACATCCCGCCGACCACGGTGGCCATCCGCAGGCGCAGCGAACGGGCGTAGGGGGTGAGCGCGTCGGTGACCTGCTGGGCCAGCTCTCGGGTGGGCACGAGGACCAGGGCCAGCGGCTGCCTGGGCTCGGCGCGCTGACCGGCGGTACGGGCCAGCAGCGCGAGGCCGAAGGCCAGGGTCTTGCCCGAGCCGGTGCGGCCGCGGCCGAGTACGTCACGGCCCGCGAGCGAGTTCGGCAGCGTCGCCCCCTGGATCGGGAAGGGGACGGTGACGCCTTCGTGGCCGAGCGCCGCCAGCAACTGCTCCGGCAGGGCGAGGTCGGCGAACGCCTCCACGGGCGGCAGAGCGGGCGTGATCGTCACCGGCACCGCGAACTCTCCCTGCGGAGAGGACTGTTGGCGTCCGTAGCCCTTCGACCGGCTGGGGGCGCCGGAACGGCCCGAGGACGGGGCTCCGAATCGGCTGCCGCCGCTCCTCTTGGAGCCGGCGCCCTCTGTACGGGTGCGGGAGTAGCGATCGTTGGTGCGCGTGCGGTTCATGCGGAACCTTCCTTGACCGGGCGCGTATCAAGGAATTCCCGCAGCGAATGAGCAGCGCAGAGAATCGCGAGAACGAGCCGATTGAAATTCAGCACCGAATCGGATCGGTGAGAACTCTCACGGGATGTGCTGCCGAACGGGCGGCGCGATCCCGGAAACAAGAGGAATGAAGAGGGTGAAGCGGATGAAGCGGAATGGATAAGAATGAAGGAAAGTGAAGGGAAGCGAAGAGGAACGAACGGGAAGCGACCGGGTATCGGACGACGTGCGACAGAACACAGAAGCGGACCGGACGCGACCTTACGCGGACCATACGCCGCCCTTACGCGGCCCCTACGCAGACCCGGAGTGAGCCGGGAACGGGAACAGACCGACGTGGACCAGGAGCAGACGAGGAGCGGACCAGGTGTGGCCCGGGTGCGAGATCGGCGGCAGAGGTCAGGAAAAGAGCCGAAAGGTCCGGGCGCGGGCGCCGCTCCGAAGCGTTCGCTTCCCGAGCGGCGGGTGGGGCTTCCCGTATTGAGGGAGCTTCCCGTACCGAGGGCCGTGGACCCGGGCGGGCGGGCCGCCGTGGACCCTGATCCGATCCTGAATCCCCGGAAGCGCGGTCGCGGGTCGAACCCACCGCGGACCGCCGGGGCGTCTGCGCCGAAAACGCGGCGAGCTGGGGCCCGCACCCCAAGGTGCGGGCCCCAGCTGCGCCGTGCATGCGGGTGTCAGGCGGGAACGATGTTCTCCGCCGTCGGGCCCTTCTGGCCCTGCGCGATGTCGAAGGACACCTTCTGGCCTTCCTGGAGCTCACGGAAGCCCTGCGCAGCGATGTTCGAGTAGTGGGCGAAGACGTCGGCGCCGCCGCCGTCCTGCTCGATGAAGCCGAAGCCCTTTTCCGCGTTGAACCACTTCACGGTGCCAGTAGCCATGTCAATTCTCCTTTGGGACGGTGCTCGGAGTCCGCACAGTGCCGACTCCGTGTCGCCGTGATGATTACCCCGCCGGAAATGACCGGATACAAAAGAACTCCACCCTGCAAGAACAGGGTGGAAGCTCACAAGTTTTTGGGAACCACAACTGCAACTGCTATCGACAGTAGCACGGCACGATCGATTGTGCGCGGCGGATAACTTCGCTCGGCCTGTCGATCAAGAAATCCTCATCGCGTCCGTCGTCGATTTCTTACGTCGCCGCCACAGATATTGGCCCGCCCGGGTCGCAGCGTTTCTGCCCCGGGATCATGCGACGGAGTTCGGAAAATGTGACGAAAGCCGAACCCCCACCGTCGCCGCCCGGCACGAGCGGCCACGAGTGCGGCACGAGTGCGGCACGCGGCGCGGTGACGGCACCCTACTCCGCATCGCGCACCGGTTTCGGTCACCGGCGGGACCGCTCGTACGGCAGGGAGGGTCACCGGCGGGACCGCCTGTACGACAGGGAGGGCCACCGGCGGACCGCCCGTACGGCTGGGCGGGTCACCGGCGCGACGGCCCGTATGCGGAATCGAGACCATCCGGCATGCTTCTCCCTGCAACTTCCGGGCGGTCCCGCGCTGTCCTGTGGGGCAGAACCCGCGGCCGGGTGCACAGCGGCCGTATGCCGTGGTCACGCAGGCCGTGACCATGACTTCGAACGGTCGCGAAGAGCCGGCCGGGAGAAGCCGTCGAGAAAAGGATGGGTCATGCCCGGTCTCATACGTACGTCGGCGATGGCGCTGGCGGGCGGGATCATGCTGCTGACGGGGTGCCAGAGCAGCTCGGCGGGCGCAGGTTCCGCCGCGACCACCCCCACTCCCTCCGCGGACGCCTCGGCCGAAGCCGTACGGGCGGACGCCTCGGCACCGGCGGCGTCACCCTCGTCGAGTCCCGCCGGCACGCCCACGCCGTCGCACGGCTCCGTTACCGCCTCCGCCACCCCGGACCGGGCCACGGATCAGTCGCCCGCCCCGACCAGCCACCCGCCCACGGCCGTCGCCGGCTGCCGCAACCTGGCCGTCGGTGACGCGGTGAAGGCCGCCGTGACCCGGGTGTACCAGCACGACGTCACCCACTTCACGCACATCGAGCCGGTGCCGCACGTCTTCTTCTACGGCCAGTGCGGAACGGTCCGTTACGCCGCCACCCGTTTCGGACTCACCGCGGGTGCCACGCAGCCGGAACTCGTGGGTATGCAGGACGAGGGCAGTGCCATCAAGTACTTCCGCAGCTCCGGCGGCGGTGGCTGGGTCTATGTCGCGAGCGACGGCTTCCCCGCCGGACCGCACGGCTGCGGAGACATCCCGGCGATTCCCGACGCCCTGGCCGCCGCCTGGGGGAACTGCTCGCTCGCGCACTGAGCCGCCCGCGCGGCCGCGGCACTCGTCACAGGCCCCCTGGCCTGGCCGCGGCCGAGAGGCATCCGACCGGTCGCACGGGCTGCGCCCTGAGGCCGCCGGTCCTCACGGTGACGACGGCGCCGGAAACCCCGTCGGGATCGCGGCCGGAGAGGCCGTCGCCTCGTGCGCGATGGTGTCGAAGTCGACGTATCCGGTCTTCTCCAGCACCGAGATGTGGTCCAGCTCGGTCCGGTTCGTGGCCGTGGCCAGCTCCCGTACCAGCGTGTTGCGGGTGCTGCTGCGCACCTGCGCGAGTGCCTGGAAGATTCTGCCGTGCTCGTCACGCAGCAGATTCGCGAACTCCCGCCGGTAGTCCTCGCCCTGGGCCGCCGACAGCTCCGCGAGCCACCCCTGCTGCTCCGCGGTCGGCTGGGTCGGCAGCGGGATGGCGAGGTCGGCCGCGACGGTACGAACGCGCTTGTCGAGGTCGGTGTGGCCGGCCACCAGATGGTCGCCCGCCTCCTTGATCGCCTTCGCGGGGGCCAGCTTGACCGCCTGTTGGCCCGCGGGTATCTCCCACAGCCCTTCGAGCTGCACCCGCACCACGAGGTCCCGATCGGCGACGGTCAGAGGTCCCCAGGGTGTGTTCACCGCAGGGCCGGGGTCGGCTATGGCGGCCTTCACGGCGTCGAAACGGTGGGGGTACGAGTAGAACACCGGGTACGCGAGTGAGCCGATCGTGCCGACGATCGCCAACACCATGAACATCGTGACGATGCTGCGCCGCAACTGAGCCTCCCTGGGACCGGCTGGTTCTCGGAAACCTGTGCGTGGCCGGTGCGGTCCGTACCGGCCGGAGCCGTTCTTGGCGCGTGCCGAGTGCTCCGGCCCCTTTCCCGTACGGGGGAACGGGAGTTGCGGAGGCGGGGGCACCCGGCCGCGGCGCCAGAAGATCACTTCGCCGCCGGGGGCCGATAGGGCCGAACGGCCCCGGGTGCCAGGGCCGGACGGACGCCGGAACGCGCCGCCGCACCGGAACGCCCCGTCTCGCGTCGTTCGCCCCTCGCCTCGCCTCGCCTCGCCTCGCCCCTCGCCTCGCCTCGCGGCTCGGCCGTCTTGATCGCGGCCACGGTGACGCACACATCCGCAGACGCGCACCGCCCGTATGAGGTGCGGTCGCGGACCCTGGACGACCTCTACGACAGGAGGTTCCGCACACGACGACAAGCGGGCATCCGCACACGTCCCGGCACGCACCCGGCACACGGCGAGTGATCCACCGGGACGACGGGCCTCATGGCCCGGTCGGGGCTCCCGGACACCGAGAGGCAACGGTCGGAGCCGTCACGCGGCGCTCACCCAGTGGTGCTCACGCGGCGCCGCGCGCCCGGAAGATGCGCCACGCCGACCGGACGGCGAAGACCAGTCCCGTCACCACGGTCACGAACGTCAGCGCGTCGACGAGTTCCACGACCGGGTGGGGTGCGTGCAACAGTGCCGGCAGCCTGGCGGAGATCATCGCCAGGCCCATGAGGAGGGGGAGCCATGCCGAGAGGGGGCGCATGCCCTGGTCGGGGCCCCCTCCCTTTGCAGCCTTGACGCGCTCCCACCAACGGCTACCGAGACTTCCGACCACCAGCGCGCACCCCAGGGCGACCACCGACCAGTCCATCGACCGCAGCATCCTGCCTCCTTGGCTGCCAAGATCGTCCTCCTCCGGAGGAGGGTCGGCAAGGGGTCGTGTGCCGCGATGGACGAGCGCCATTTTTTGCCAGTTCATGACACCGGGCGCCGACCTGCGGCGCAGCGCGGGGGCATGGGCGGCTCCGGCCTCGAAACGGGGCAAAGTCGCTGGTCGGGCGCACCGGAAGGGGATCCTGCGACGACAACTCCGTGCTAGGTTGCGCCTCTTGATCGTGAAGGTTATGTGGGGGCCTTTCGTGAAGCTGGCGCGATTCTCGCCGTCAACCGCCGCAGCATTGCTCCTGGGGCTGACGACTGTCGTCGGTCCCGGTGCGGTCGACTCGTACGCGGCGTCAGGCACACCGCTGCCGATCGCGCACTTCGCGCACATGGTCGTGGACGCTCCGCACGGACACCTGTTCATCAGCGGCGGCGCGGGCACCGACGGCATCCTTGTCACCGACCTCGACGGCGGAAACCCGACGACGATCGGTGGTGAGCCGGGTGCCACCGGTCTCGCCCTCTCCGGCGACGGATCAGCGCTGTACGCGGCTCTCCCGGGCCAGGACGCGATCGCGGCGATCAGTACGAACAACCTGACCGAGTCGGCCCGTTACGACACGGGCGAGGGAAGTCGTCCGGACTCGCTGGCCGTCGCCGGGGGCACCCTCTGGTTCGGGTACGGCACGGCGGGCGCCGGCGGCATCGGATCCGTCGACGGGGCCGGTACGGTCACCTTGCGGCAGGATTCCGGCAGTTGGCCGGGACCGCCGATGCTGGCGACGACCCCGACGCCCTCCGGAGTGCTCGCCGCCGCCACGCAGACGGGCGACACCTCCGCCTTCGTCACGTACCGGGCCGAGGGCGACGCGCTGACCCGGCAGGCCGCGAAGGCGCTGCCCGTCCCCGACCTGAGCGACTTCGCGGTCACGGCGGACGGCCTGCACCTGGCGGTCTCGTCCTGGGTGGGCCCGAGCGACGACCGGTACCGCACCTCGGATCTCGCGGTGGACGGGCGATTCTCCGAGTTCGTGGCCGCCAAGGCCGTCGCCGTGGCCCCGGACGGCACCCTGGCCGGCTGCGGCTGCAACTACGAAGTCCGTGCGTTTCCGGAAACGGGCGACGGCTTCTACCACGAGTACGGGTACGGATACGGGGACCGGCTGAGCCTGCCCGCCCACGGCCTCGCCTGGTCACCGGACGGGAGCCGTCTCTACATCGTGGGCGTGGACGCCTCCGGAGTACCGACGCTCCGCATAGCCCGTGATCCGGAAACCGCATCGGTCCAACTCCGCGGAGGTTCGACCACCACTCCTCTCGCCCCCGGCGAGGCCTATTCGTTCCGGGCGCGCTTCAATTCGTCTCTCGACCTCGATGCCGGGGTATCCATGATTCCGGGCACCGTACGGATCACGCGCTACGACGCCGCGGATCCGGACGGCGTGCTCATCCAGGACCTGACGACAACCCGGGTCCGGCCGGACGACTTCTTCGGCTCCTACTACGTAGCCGGCACCGCTCCCCTCAGCGGCCCGCTGAGCTTCCACGTCGACTACTCCGGCAGCGGCCACTACGGTCCGGCCGACCAGACCTTCGACGTCCCTGTCGCGAAGTACGCGCCCACCATCGCGCTGCCGGCCGTCACCGGCGGCGGCCGTGCCGCACCGCTGACCATCGCGGGGAAGCTCAACTGGCCGCACGCGCACGTGACGACCGGAGCCGTCCACGTCGTCAAGACCGACCTGGCGCACCCCGCCGGCTACTCGGTGGGCACCGTGCCCATCGCCGCCGACGGCGGTTTCACCTTCCACGACACCCCGCAGGTCGGCGGCGCGAACACGTACGCCTTCAGCTACGACGGTGGTACGTCGTACCTCCCGGTCAGCACGTGGACGACGGTGGACGTGTCCCGGACCACTCCGAGCCTGAGTGTGGCGACCGACGCGAAGTCGTACCACTCCGGCGCTACCGTCAAGGTCACCGCGCATCTGGGAACCACCTACAACTCCCGTTCCGTGACGCTGTACGACCAGCCCGCGGGCGCGTCGAAGGCGCAGCTCAAGAGCGGCAAGGTCGACGCGCACGGGAACCTCGTCGCGTACTACAAGGTCACCCGCAACACGGTCTTCAGCGCGGCCTTCACCGGTGACTACCGCTACGCGCCGCGCACGGTGACCACCAGCACGACCCTGACACCGACGGTCCGGACGCAGACGCAGTGGCCGCTGTCGACCACCCGCGTCGGCTCCACCACCTACCAGGTCTTCTACAAGTCCGAAGTCAACATGGGCTTCAACATCCAGGTGACTCCCCGTCAGTCCGGCGGCTGTCTGTCGGTGTACCTCGAGCACTACTACTCGGGGACCTGGCACCAGACCACCTCGCAGAGTTGCGTGCCCCTGTACGGCGACGGCTGGTACGGCTACGGCCGGGCTCTGAAGCTCTTCACGAGCAACGACCACTACCGCATCCGCGGCCACTACACGCCGCCGGCCAAGGGCGCACAGACCGGCAGCGTGTGGAGTCAGTGGACGTACCTCACGGTCCGCCCCGGCAGCCCCTCGTGAGGCCGAAGTCTCCGAGAGGGCGACTCCTGGGCAGGGCTCGTGGCGCCGGCCGCGACGCGGTCACGCGCATACGACAAGGCCACGCTCGTCGGTGAGGGCGCCAGGGACCGTGCGGACATCCGGGAGGACGGGCTCACCGACGGCCGGCTTCCTGTGGGACCGTTTCGGCCTCCAGGCCGGGTCCGGCCGCGCGGCGTTCCTGGACCTGGGCGTAGGCCATGAGGCCGAACAGGGCAACGAGCAGCACAGCCGACGAGCCCGCGGTGCCGAGGTCGAGTCCACCCTTGGCGAGCGGCTTGGTGAGGAAGTCACCGGCGGTGGCGCCCAGCGGGCGGGTGAGGACGAAGGCGATCCAGAACAGCAGGACGTTCGGGACCGCCGGGACCTTCATCAGCGCGACGAGTACCGCCAGCAGTCCGGTGATGAGCAGCGCCCCGCCCAGATACCCGAGGCCGGAGCTGTCGGAGAGGAAGTCGCCCATCGAGGTGCCGAGCGTGTTGGAGACGAGGATCGCCGACCAGAACAGGGCCTCACCGCGGAAAGTGACGATGTCGCGGATCTGGAACGTCATCCCGCTCAGTTTCCAGGCGAGGAAGATCGCCAGAAGGACCGAGATCAGGATGGCGGCACCTTCGGGGTAGCCCAGACCGAGACCCTGCGGGCCCCAGCCGAGCGAGGTGGCGCCGCCGGAGAGGTACTTGGTGCTGGCGTCGCGGTTCATGAAGTCGGACATCGTGGTGCCGGCCATGCTGGTCGACAGGATCACGGTCCAGTAGAAGAACGGGTTGTACTGACGGGACCTGAGCTGGACCACCAACGTCACCACGAAGAGCAGGAACAGGGCGATCGTGGTCACGAAGTAGCCGAGCTTGAGAGTCTGGGCGAACAGGTCGCCCGCCGTCTCACCCAGGGTCGTGGCGGCGATCTTCATGATCCAGAACGCCAGAGTGACCTCGGGCAGCTTCTTCATCACGGATTTCGTCGACATCAAGAGCGTGCTCCTGCGGTGTGTGGGGGATTCGATCTCCGTTGAACCCTGACAAGGTCAACCTGAACGCGTCCTGAACGCGGGCGGCATGAGTATTGACGTACTGCGCCCGCAGTGATCTCGCCGAGAGTCTTCGCATCTTCTGCACCTCGCATAGCGGCACCTGCCGGTGCGTCTCGAACGCCCGCACAGGAATCTGCGGAGGGTGAAGGAGCCGTCGGCACACCGGATGGCTTCCGGTTCTACGATCTACGGAGACCGGCCACACCCTGTTCACGCGACACGCCGTGACTCATCCCGGCCGGGCCGCGTCCTCCGCGACCGTGCCACCACCCCCGGCTTCGCAAAGAAGCGGCCGTGTAATCGACCAACGCTGCGACCTGCGACTTAGTGGTTGGCGCTGGAAGTCCTTCGGGGGTTGATCAGGCGGCCAGGGCGCCGGAGGATTACTGGTGTCGGTCGGTGAGTGTGTGCCCGTCGAGCCGGGCCAGCAGATCGTCCAGATCGGAGGTGGTGAACTTCCACTGGAACGGCTGTGCCGTGGCGTTGTAGCGGTCTTCGAACCTTCGGAGCCGGTCCCTGACCTGGTCGAGGTCGGTGAAGTCGTTGGGTGTCACGACCTTGCGTCGCACGACGGAGAAGAAGATCTCCACTTGGTTCAGCCAGGAGGCGTGGACCGGGGTGTGGACCGGGAGGGCGTTGGGGAACCGGGCGGCCAGGCAGGGCGCATGAAGGTGCGCTTCGACCACGTGACGGAACGTGTCTCGGCCCGGCCGCCCAGTACGGAAGAAGCCGACCTTTCGGCGATGCCTCAAGGGCAGCCGGTGCTCAACGTGTTGGTCGTCGCGTGCGATGCTGCCGGGCAGGCTTTGCAGGTCACGGATGTCCTCCTTCCTGCCGATCGGCAGGAACTTGAAGACACGTACCGGCTCGGCCGAGCTCTTCGATCTGTTGGGCCTCGCGTACAACCTTGCGGCGCTCTCGCGGGTCAAGTGAGTCGATCGAGCTTCAAGTTATGCAGCTCTCGCCTCCCTGTCGTCTGTGTCGTCCCGCATGAGGAGTTCCGTTGCACAGAGCAGTTACGGCCATGGCCGTGCTCGCCCCCCTCTTCGCCGTCACTCTCACCCCGGCGACGGCTTCGGCGACCGCTCCCTACAAGGGGGCCAACACCGCAGCTGTCCAGGACGACTTCAACGGTGACGGCTATCGCGACCTGGTCGTGGGCGCCCCCGAGGCCGCCAACGGATCGGTGGAGGGAGCCGGTGCCGTGGTCGTTCTGTACGGGGCGGCGTCATCCGTGAGTGCCACGCGTCGGGCTGTGATCACGCAGGCGACCGCCGGGATCCCCGGTGCACCCGAGGACGAGGACGAGTTCGGCTCGGCAGTTGCCAGCGCCGACCTGGACCGGGACGGGTACGCGGATCTGCTCGTCGGCACTCCCGGTGAAGACGTCGACGGCAAGAAGTCCCGGGGCTCCGTGACCGTTGTGTGGGGTGGGTCCCATGGCTTGCAGGGCGGCTCAAGCGTCTCCCCGCCCTCCGGGTTCGGGGACGGTATGACCTATTGCGGATTCGGGCTGTCCCTGGCCACGGGAGACATGAACGGGGACGGTGCCCCGGAAGTGGGCATCGGTTCGCGCTGCGAGGCGGCCTCCTACACGGGCCCCTTCACCCGCACCGGCAAAGCTGCCACCCACTACCAGGAATGGCGCGCCAACGCCCGCAGTCTGGTGATGGGCGACGTGAACGGCGACGGCAGGGCGGAACGGTTCTGGCTGCCCGGCCCCTCGGACGACGACGTCCGCGGATCCGTGCTCGTCGACAACGGCCCGATCGGCGACGATCCCATGACGACCTGGCCCACGAAACTGCCGTTCGCCGATGGCTACGCCGGCCAGATCGGCGACGTCAACGGCGACGGCTACGGTGACCTCGTCACCGCCATCGCGGACGACGAATCCACGATGAACATGCCCGGTGCCGCGCACCGCGGCGGCGAGATCCAGGTTCTCTACGGAAGCGCGAAAGGCATCACTGCCGACCAGCGGCCGAAGGTCTTCCACCAGGACACGGCGGGGGTTCCCGGCACGGCGGAGAACGGCGACCGCTTCGGCCAGTCGCTCAGCGTCGGCGACGTCAACGCCGACGGCTACGCCGATGTCCTCGTCGGTGTCCCCAGCGAGGGCCTCGGTACGCACGAGATGGCCGGCTCGGCCGTCTTGCTGCGCGGCTCCGCCACAGGTCTGACCACGACCAAGGCAATCGGATACACCCAGAACACAGCCGACGTGCCCGGCACCGCTGAGACCGGTGACCAGTTCGGAGCGTCGGTTCACCTCGCAGACCTCAACAAGGACGGCAGGGCCGAGACGGTCGTCGGCGTTCCCACGGAGAACAGTGACGGTTGCCTGTGGATCGCCCGTGGCTCGACCACCGGCCCCGTCCTTAGAGGTTCCGCCGGCTTGTGCGGCAAGAGCGCCGGCATCACCGTTCGTGGCGTGAAGGGCTACTTCGGGGCAGCCCTGACGAGCCCTCACATCGCTTTTTAGGGTTCTGTAAGGGGAGGAGGGTGAACGGCCCTGGTGGCCGTTCACCCTCCTTTTATGCACGTGCCGCGAGGGTGTGCACGATTCAGTGCCTCTCTATTCGCTGCACTGCGCTTGAACTCTGATCTTCCCTGCCACCGCGGGACAAGCTGCCAACGGAGCAATCAACCAAAGGCGCTTGACGAGTCGACCTGGCGGCGGCTGATCGAGGAGCAGCGCATCCGGTACGTGAAGGTCGGCCGGCACGTCCGCAAACCCGCGAGCGCGGTCGATGAGTTCCTTGCCGCGCGCACCGTGGAGCCGATCCGGCTTCGTCGTGTCGGCCTGCGGAGGGCTGCCTGATGGCCGACAAGAAGGGCAGGCGTCGGAGGTGAGGCGGCACCTCGCTGGTACGCCGAGAAAGGGCCGGACGGCTTGGTGTTCGTGGGTGAGAAGGGCGCGCCCTTGCGCCGTACCTCGTTCGGCCGGAAGTGGCGTCGGGCCCGCACCGTCGTCGACCTTCCGGACGGCTTCCGGTTTTACGACCTTCGTCACACCGGACACACGCTCTCGACCCGTTCGGGCGCCACCCTCAAGGACACGATGGTCCGCGTCGGCCAGTCCTCCGAGAAGGCGGCGCTGATCCATCAGCACTCCGACGACGAGCGGCAACGGGACGTGGCGGCCCGGGCTCGACGACACGGTGCGCGCCGAGCGTGCGAAGCACCGTAACGACGACCCCGCGCACCACAACGAGGAGCCCACCGGCACCCAGCCGGTCCTTATGGTGCGGTTGTGGTGCGCGCCCGTTCATTGGTTTGGACAACAAAGAACCCCCGGGTCATCGACCTGGGGGTTTCACATGGAGCGGGTGACGAGAATCGAACTCGCACTCTCAGCTTGGGAAGCTGATGTTCTACCACTAAACTACACCCGCGTAAGACGCCGGTTGAGCCGGTGCCGAATGCTCGCTCACTCTACCTCATGCCCGGCCCCCGGCGTCGAAGCCGCGAGGCGCGCTCCCGTTTCGGAGGGCGGATGCGGCTGCGGGGGGCCGGAGTTGGGGCGTACGGTGGGGGCGTTGAAGTGGGTCCGGGTGAGGTCGGAGTGCCGCCTGGAGAGCCGTCCCTTTCATCCCGTAATGTGGCTTTCGTTGTCAGGGCATCAGCCTGACGCAGCTCTTGGGGAAGGGACTCTGGGACTTGATGGAGCGCACCGTCGTCCGATGTGCCGAGGGGCACGTGTTCAGCACCGCTTCGTTCCCGATGCAGCAGGCCGAGCGGCTCGGCCCCGGCCGGCTGCTCCGGTGTCCGCGGTGTGCCCGGCTCCGCAGTGTGGTGCCGGTCGCCTTGGAGAAAGCATTGACGGAGCAGTAGTCAGTAGTGGCGGGCGCAGTCGCTACAGCGTCGTGGCGGAGGCGTCGTAGCAGCGACGGAAACGCTGTGGCGTCGTAGTGGTGAATGAGCAGTACGGGCGCGCGGTGTCGTCACGATTGTGGTGGCCCCGCGCGCCTTGCGTATCCTCAGGGCGTGCTTCTCTCTGACAAGGACATCCGGGCCGAGATCGACGCCGGGCGGGTCCGGATCGATCCCTACGACGAATCCATGGTGCAGCCGTCGAGCATCGACGTGCGGCTCGACCGCTACTTCCGGGTGTTCGAGAACCACCGCTACCCCCACATCGACCCATCGGTCGAGCAGGCGGACCTCACGCGGCTCGTCGAGCCCGAGGGCGACGAGCCGTTCATCCTCCATCCCGGAGAGTTCGTCCTCGCCAGTACGTACGAGGTCATCTCGCTGCCCGACGATCTCGCCTCGCGGCTCGAAGGCAAGAGTTCGCTGGGACGGCTGGGGCTGGTCACCCACTCCACGGCCGGGTTCATCGACCCCGGGTTCTCCGGGCACGTCACCCTTGAGCTGTCCAACCTCGCGACGCTGCCGATCAAGCTGTGGCCCGGGATGAAGATCGGGCAGCTGTGCATGTTCCGGCTCAGCTCGCCGGCCGAGTTCCCGTACGGCAGTGACCGGTACGGCTCCCGTTACCAGGGCCAGCGCGGGCCGACCGCCTCGCGGTCCTTCCTGAAGTTCCACCGCACCCAGGTCTGAGGCGATGAGCATGGCTCCCGTGCGCGAGAACCTCAGTTACGAAGGGTTCGGCGTCGCCGTACGCGAACTCGCCCAGACCATCGCCGACGACGGGTACGAGCCGGACATCGTGCTCTCCATCGCCCGCGGCGGCGTCTTCGTCGCGGGCGGGCTCGCCTACGCCCTCGACTGCAAGAACATCCACCTTGTGAACGTCGAGTTCTATACGGGGGTGGGGACGACGTTGGAGATGCCGGTCATGCTCGCTCCCGTCCCCAACGCGATCGACTTCTCCGACAAGAAGGTCCTGATCACCGACGACGTCGCCGACACGGGCAAGACGCTCAAGCTCGTGCACGACTTCTGCCTCGACCAGGTCGCCGAGGTCCGCAGCGCCGTGATCTACGAGAAGACCCAGTCGCTCGTGAAATGCGAGTACGTGTGGAAACGGACCGATGAGTGGATCAACTTCCCGTGGAGTGTTCTGCCTCCAGTGCAAAGGTCGGGGGAAGCGGCCAAGCCGAACAAGGAAGCGCTCTGACCTGCGGTTGCTTCGTAGATCAGAGATCAGAGAGAGCCCCTCGAAGATCGTCGAGGGGCTCTCGCGCTGTTCGGGCTCCTGGTGACCTTCTGATCCGTAGCTCTACAGAAACCGGGCACTGACCGTCATTGCTGTCGCGTCATGGTCTCCGAAGGGCGTTGCGGGACGTGATCGGTTGCCGTGGTTGCTGTACTTCGTGGCTGTACCGCATCTCGCGAAGAGGGAGCGCCAAAGGTTGGACACGAAGCCCGTCTGTGCCTCAGCCGACGGCGGGCTCGCCGACTGAGCGGGCGCGCAACGCGCCGTGCGCTCATCTCGGCGTCTCGTAGCCACAGCTCACCTCTGTATCGCCGGCTGACGCCGAGGGTGCCACCGTCGAGAGCTGCACCGACCTAGTTCGGCGATCACGCCCCCCTGAGCCAGTCGCGGCCGTGACGTGACAATGGTCGGGTGAAAGAAGAGTCGCCCGCACCAACGCCCGTCATCCTCGGCATAGACGACCTCCGGCCGCTGCCCTGGACCACGCGGATCGCGCGCAGCAGCGGCGAAGGTATCAAGCTCCTGCAAGAACACCGCGACAGCTTCATCGACGAACTCTGGCTCGACCACGACCTCGGCGGTGACGACAGCATCCTGCCCGTGGTTACCCTCATGGAGGAAGCCGCTTTCAACGGGCGGCCCTTCCGAATCGGCACGGTCTTCGTACACAGCGCCAACCCCATTGGCGCCGAGACCGTCGTCCGGTCACTCACACGCTGGGACTACCAGGTCCGGCGGGCAACGGTCTAGGAATCTGATTTCGAGGTCTGGCCTCATCCTTGTCAGGTCAATCATCGCGAGCTCTCGACACTGAACCTCGGCCGTCCTGCGGCGTGGAAGTGGCCCCCAGAGGCCGCCCCGAGCCGCCTTCGTCCGTTGGTGTCGGTGTCGGTCGCTGGTGTCAGACATCAGTGGGGCGCTTGACGGTCGCCTAGGTAGGGAGTACCGGCTCAAGCGAAGGCACTCGGCGCTCCCCGCCATGACGGCCGGCCGCCGCGGTTCCGGCCCCGTCGTAATCCTCCAGACCCGCGGGACTTCGTCCGTCCACGATCGGCGCATCCCGCAGGGTGGTTATGTCCCCGCCTCAAGGGCACACGACCAGTAAGACTCCGCGGAGGTACCGAGATGAGTGCCGGAGAAAAAGCCAAGGCAAAGGCCGAACAGGTCGTCGGAAAGACCGTGCGGAAGGCGGCCCACGCGGTCCACAAAGAAACCCTCGAAGCGAAAGGCGCCGCACTGGAAGCACGGGGCATGATGCGGGGCGCGAGAGAGCGGACCAAGGACTCGTTCAAGAAATGACACGGTCATGACATTGGTGCCGTCGTCGTGTGGCTCCGGAATCGTGGGCGTTTCAGCAGGGCACGGCACCAGGCTGCCTCCCCGAGCGTCGAGACCCTGGAGGATTTCCTGTCCCTCCCGCTTGAACGCCAGCAAGCGTTGATCCTCACAGCCTTTCGCGATCTTGATTCACCCCGCCGGGAGAGGTGCGCGCAAGTTCGACCCGAGCTTGCGCGCACCCGTCTGGCGCTGACCGCCACCTGATTCGTCGATCACTGCCCCTGGACGCGAGGCTGGGCTCCTGCCGGCCTCGCGTTCGTCGTGTTCCACTTCGGCTATCGCGCTGACCTGTGTGTATGAGGCTTTGGCGACCACCCTCATTCAGTCAACGACGCCTGGAGCGTGCTGCCTCCGGTGCGTAAGGCCGGCGAGCCGATCACTCCGTCGAAGGACGCGCTCTGACCTGAGGATGGGCCGTGCCCGCTCTGCGCGCCTCCGGGGCGGGGTGGTTGTTGAGCCGTACACCTGTGCTGCTTTGATCAGGGCGTGAGGCGTACTGATGATGTGACCGGCGGTAGAGCGGGGCCGGGGAGCCTGGCCGTCGTTTTCGGCGGCGCTTCCGTCGTGTGCTGGTTCTGCTGCCCCTTCTGGATGATCGTGTGGCCGCTTGCCCTGCCCATCGGTCTCATAGGCGTTGTCCGGGGATTCATCGAGTACCGAGCCGCCTCCCGTCGGGGCGTCAGCCGTGCCCAGCCCTTGATCGGTTTGGCGCTCGCGACGGTGGGGACGGCGGCGGCAGTCGCGTACCTGATCTTTGTCTTCACGCATCCGGACCTGCCGATTCAGGGGTAGGTCGGTGGAGTCTCCATCACCGAGTCGGTTCGGCAGGATGAGCGGTCATGAGGGTCCGGCGTTCAGCGTCGAAGTTCGCGCCTGCGGGTACCGGAACATGCGAGAGCGCGAGAGGGGCTCCCGGCGGTGTGCCGGGAGCCCCTCTCAGGCGTGTGGGTTCCTGGGTGCGGGGAGCGCGGGGGCTTCTAGAACGTGCCCAGTTTGATGATCGACAGGATGGCGATCAGCTGAATGGATGACGCGGCGAGGGCCTTGGGCCACGGGAGGTCGTGGGACTTGCCGACCATCAGGGTCAGCAGGGCGCCCGCGGCGACCCAGGTGATCCAGCCCAGGAGCTTGACGAAGGACGCGTCGCCGCCGAGGAACATCGCGAAGAGCAGCCGCGGGGTGTCCGTGATGGACATGATCAGCATGGAGAGGCCGACCGTGGGCTGCCAGGCGCCGTCGCCGCCGAGCTGGCGGGCCAGGGTGTGGGTGACCACGCCCAGGACGAACGTGCTGAGGACGAGGGCGACGGCGGTCGTCAGGACGATCGGGACGGCGTTGGAGAGGGTCGCGCTGATGGCGTCCTGGCGGGCGCCGTCGAAGCCGAAGACCGCCAGCAGGCCGTAGAGGAACGTCACGATCAGGGCCGGGGCCCACATCGTGTAGTCGCGCATCTGGAGGAAGGTCCGGTTAGGGGCCGTCACTATGCCCTTGAGCAGGTCCTTCCAGTGCAGCCGGGGGCCGACCGGCGGAGCGGCCGCCTGGCCCGCGCGGTAGGTCTCGCCCTGGTTGTACGGGTCCTCGCCGATCGAGAAGGCCTGGGTGTGGCCGGGGCTGTTCGCGGCGTACGGGTCCGGGCCCTGCTGAGGATGACCGTCGCCGAAGTACTCCGGCTCGCCCTGTCCGCCGCCTTGTCCGCCACTCTGGGGCCAGCCATCCTGCTGTCCGCCGCGGTAGGGCTGGCCGCCCTGTCCGCCGTACGGCTGCTGTCCCCCGTACTGCGCCTGCGGCGGCGCGGGCGGATAGCCGTACGGCTGTTGCCCGCCTCCCTGGGGGGACTGCTGCCCGCGTCCCTGGGGGGCCTGTCCGTACGACGGTTGTTGTTGCGGTCGCGCTTGCGGGGCACGGTTGTCCCGTCCGCCGCGTCCGATCCTGAATCCAGCCACGTTATCGAACGTACCTGGTCCCGAAGAGTGACGTGCCCGGCCCGGGGCAACGGGCCCGCCATTGGGGCCGAGCTGTGACATCCCCTAAGGGGCACTCCGGGTGGCCCCTACGGGAGCGAACTTGTGAGCGAACTGGGGGCGGGCGAGACCCCGGACCAGCAGCTGAGGGGGGCACGCCGGGCCCGCGAGCGGTACGGGCCCGGCGTGCGGGAGGAAGGGGCCGCCCGGGGGCACGGACGGCCTCTTCGAGGCGAGCGGCGGTCGGTCAGTCGGCGAAGATGGCGCCGAACTGCGGGGTGCCCGACGTCGAGACGCCCGACGTGCTCGGCGAGAGGTAACGGGAGCCGGTCGTGGTGATCACGCTGCCGTTGGAGGGCAGGTAGGTGACCTGGCCGTCGCCACCGTTCTCGTACGAGCCGACGAGCAGGTCGGCCTTGCCGTCACCGGTGACGTCGTCGAGCTTGACGTCCGCGCCGAACAGGTCGTTCTTCTCGTCGTTGCCGGGGACGCCAGCCGTGTTCTGCGCGAACGCCTGGACGCCGGAGGAGACCTTGACGCCGGCCGCGGAGCCGTACAGGACGGTGACCATGCCGGTGTTGGAGACGCCGTCGATGTCCTCGTTCGGGGCCGAGACGACCAGGTCCTGGTAGCCGTCGCCGTTGACGTCGCCCAAATCCAGCTCCCAGCCGAAGTCGTCGCCCTTCTCCGAGTTGCCGGGGACGCTGCCGGTGTTCTGGGTGATCCCGGACGTGCCGGCCGGGCCGGAGGCGGAGCCGTAGGTGATGTTCACCTTGCCGCCGTCGGCGGCGTCCGGGATCGCCAGGCCATCGTCCGTGGTGGCGTCCCAGCCCGCGCCGCTGACGATGTCGCCGAAGCCGTCGCCGTTGATGTCACCGATGCCGGTGATCACGCCGGCCTTGAGGGCCCGAGCGGAAGCGACGCTCAGACCGCTCGCCGTGCCGGGCACGAAGTAGTTGGTGTTCCAGCCGGACGCGGTCCGCGTCTCGAAGCCGTCGACGATCAGGTCGGTCCTGCCGTCGCCGTTGACATCGCCCGCGGTCAGGCTGAGCGGGCCGAAGGGCCTGTCGTTGGTGCCCGACTGGATCGGGGGCTTGATCGTCGTACGGCCGCCGGGGGCGCCGGCCGTGCTGAAGCCGCCCTTGTAGACGTAGATCGTGCTCGACGAGCTGCCGACGGCCAGGTCGGCCTTTCCGTCGCCGTCGAAGTCGCCGGCGGCCAGGTCCTTGCCCCAGAAGTCGTGCGAGGAGGGGGCCGGGTCCGGGACGTCGGCGCTCTTGCCGGTGAGGCCGTTCGCGGAGCCCCAGAGGATGGCGAGGCCGCCGCCGTTGGTGTCGGTGCCGACCTTCTCCCACGGGGAGGCGACGGCGAGGTCGTCGTATCCGTCGCCGTTGAAGTCGGCGTACGCCGTCTCGCCGCCGAAGCCGTCCCCGGCCTCGGCGGTGCCGGGGACACCGGTGGTGTTCTGGCTGATCGTGGAGCGCTTGGCGGACGATACGCCGGTGGCCGTGCCGTAGAGGGCGACGATCTGGCCGGCGCCCGCGTGGCCGCTGACGTAGGCACCGTGCGCCGAGACGGCCACGTCGCCGATGTGGTCGCCGTTGAAGTCGGCCTGCGGGACCGTGGCGGAGTCCGCGGCAGTGGCGGTCGCTGCCGAGAAGGTGAGCAGACCGCCCGTCAGGGCGGCAGCCGTTGCCGTCGCGAGGGCGATTCGCACGTGGTGCGGGTGACGCTTGGGCATGCGGGATTCTCCTGCGGCATGCGGGGATGCTGGGCGCGCGTCCCCTGTCGATGGGGCCGTCCGTCTGTGTTTGCCTGGAGTTGTGCGGCAGTTCACCGACCGGTCGGTGAACAGGAGACCGCTGATAGTGGTTGAGGGTTGTACGAGAGTTCGGTAATTTTTTTGCGCCCACTGCGCCCACTGCGCCCGCCGGGCCTACTGCGCCCGCCCGGTCCGTCCCCCGTGAAGTCGGCGACGCCCAGACGCGGGTGGTGCCCCTCGGCGGGCGGCTTCACGGTCGCCGCTCCGGTCGCGGCGATTCCGGACGTAGGGCCCGGGAGGACGCGCAACCCCGGTCCGCCGAAGACGAGTTAGTTCAGTCCGTCGCCGTTCGAGCGAGCAGGAGGCGACAGCCGAGGGCTGTCGTCGTACGTCCTCCGTGTGTGCGCCCGCGCATCGATAACCTCGCCCGCCCCGTGGAGAGCAGTGAGCCGTGAGCCGTGAGCAGTGAGCAGTGATGCGGGCGTTCGGGATACGACGACACCCCCGTGCTCCGGAGAGCGCGGGGGTGTCGGTCGTACCGATCGGGTCAGGCCGGTCGGCCGTGCCCGAAAGCCGGGTCAGGCGGCTGTGTCGGACCGTCGCGTCAGCAGTCGTTCCTGCAGTCGTGCCAGTAGTCGTGTCCGGCAGTCCTGTCGGGCGGTGGGAACGGTCGGGGTCGGCTACTTCACCGGCTCCGGCTCCGGCTCGCTCTCCGACTCGGCCGCGCCCGCCGGGGGCTCTTCCTCGACCGGGGTGCGGACGGAGTCGAGGAGAAGCTGGGCGACGTCGACGACCTGGACGGACTCCTTGGCCTTGCCCTCGTTCTTCTTGCCGTTGACCGAGTCGGTCAGCATGACGAGGCAGAACGGGCAGGCGGTGGAGACGATGTCCGGGTTCAGCGACAGAGCCTCGTCGACACGCTCGTTGTTGATGCGCTTGCCGATCCGCTCCTCCATCCACATCCGCGCGCCACCGGCGCCGCAGCAGAAGCCGCGTTCCTTGTGGCGGTGCATCTCCTGCTGGCGCAGGCCCGGGACGGCGGACATGATCTCGCGCGGGGGCGTGTAGATCTTGTTGTGGCGGCCCAGGTAGCAGGGGTCGTGGTAGGTGATGAGCCCTTCCACCGGGGTCACCGGGAGCAGCTTGCCCTCGTCGATGAGGTGCTGGAGCAGCTGGGTGTGGTGGATGACCTCGTAGTCGCCGCCGAGCTGCGGGTACTCGTTGCCGATCGTGTTGAGGCAGTGCGGGCAGGTGGCGACGATCTTCTTCGCCGACTTCGGCTTCTTGGTCGACTCGTCCTCGTCGTCCTCGCCGAACGCCATGTTCAGCGCGGCGACGTTCTCCATGCCGAGTTCCTGGAACAGGGGCTCGTTGCCGAGGCGGCGGGCGGAGTCACCGGTGCACTTCTCGTCGCCGCCCATGATCGCGAACTTGACGCCCGCCATGTGCAGCAGCTCGGCGAAGGCCTTGGTCGTCTTCTTGGCGCGGTCTTCCAGAGCGCCCGCGCAGCCGACCCAGTACAGGTACTCGACCTCGCTGAGGTCCTCGATGTCGCGGCCGACGACGGGGATCTCGAAGTCGACCTCCTTGGTCCACTCAAGGCGCTGCTTCTTGGCCAGCCCCCAGGGGTTGCCCTTCTTCTCCAGGTTCTTGAGCATCGTGCCCGCCTCGGACGGGAACGCGCTCTCGATCATCACCTGGTAGCGGCGCATGTCGACGATGTGGTCGATGTGCTCGATGTCGACCGGGCACTGCTCGACGCAGGCGCCGCAGGTGGTGCAGGACCACAGGACGTCCGGGTCGATGACGCCGTTCTCCTCGGCGGTGCCGATGAGGGGGCGCTCGGCCTCGGCGAGGGCGGCCGCGGGGACGTCCTTGAGCTGCTCCTCGGACGCCTTCTCCTCGCCCTCCATGTTCTTGCCGCCGCCGGCCAGCAGGTACGGGGCCTTGGCGTGCGCGTGGTCGCGCAGCGACATGATGAGGAGCTTGGGGGAGAGCGGCTTGCCGGTGTTCCAGGCGGGGCACTGCGACTGGCAGCGGCCGCACTCGGTGCAGGTGGAGAAGTCGAGCAGGCCCTTCCAGGAGAACTGCTCGACCTGGGAGACGCCGAAGACGTCGTCCTCACCGGGGTCGGTGAAGTCGATGGCCTTGCCGCCGCTGGTCATCGGGAGCAGCCCGCCGAGGGCGGTCTCACCCTTGGCGTCGCGCTTGAACCAGATGTTGGGGAAGGCGAGGAAGCGGTGCCAGGCCACACCCATGTTGGTGTTGAGGCCGACCGTGATCGCCCAGCCCATGGTGACGCCGAGCTTGATCATGGCGGTCAGGTAGACCAGGTTCTGCAGCGTTCCGAGGCTCAGGCCCTTGAAGGCGGCGACCAGGGGGTACGAGGCCCAGTACGCGGCCTCGTAGTGGTCGACACCGTGGAGCGCGCCTTCCAGGCCGCGCAGGGTCATGATCGCGAGGCCGATGGCGAGGATCACGGCCTCGACGAAGTACGCCTGGCCCGTCTTGGAGCCGGCGAAGCGCGACTTGCGGCCCGGCTTGGACGGCCGGTTCAGCTGGCGCACCGCGATCAGCACGAGGATGCCGAGCGTCGTGAACAGCGCGATGAACTCGGTGTACAGCTCGTACGGGAGCCAGCCGCCGAGCACCGGCAGCGTCCAGTCGGCCTTGAACAGCTGGCCGTAGGCCGTGACGATCGTCAGGCCCAGGGTCAGGAAGCCGACGGCCACGAACCAGTGCGCGACGCCGATGATCCCCCACCGGTTCATGCGGGTGTGGCCGACGAATTCCTTGGCCAGCGTGACGCTGCGGGCCTTCCAGTCGTCGGTGCGGCTGCCGGCGGGTACGGGCTGGCCGAGCTTGATGAACCGGTAGATCTGCGCGACGGCCCGCGCGATCAGCGCAACGCCGACCACGGTCAGGACCAGCGACACAATGATCGCGGCGAGTTGCATTCGGGGGCTCCTCGGGCCTGCGAGGTGTTGCTTCGAGCGTGACCTCGAAGGTGATTACTAAGCGGTAACTTATGCAGTCCGTTTGAGACTACCCACTTCCTCCGCCGCACTGTAGTCAGAGGTGCGGTGATCTGCGTCGCTGAGGGAAGCCTGAGTGGCCGCGCGGGGGGTGGGCAGAAGGGCCGGTTCGCCCGGGGGCGACAGGACACGTAAACCCGATCGTGTTATTCACCCAATACTGTGACAATTACCCCTAAATTGGCGACGTGCTGTACGGAATCACGGCCGCCATCGCCGCTCTGCTCCTGACCGCCGCGCTCGCCGCGCTGCTGCGGTCGTTCTCCCTGCGCTTCGGCGCGGTCGACGGGACGGGGCTTCCCGCGCGCCGGGCGAGACCGCGAGCGCCCGGCAGAGGGCGGCCGGTTTCCCCGCGGCCGGTCTCCCTGCTCGGCGGGGTGGCCGTGGTGTGCGGGACGGCGCTCGTCGGCTGGGCCGGGGACTGGACCGGCGCCGCCCCGCTCGGGCCGGAGGCCGGACGGCTGCTGGTCGCCGGGATCGTGGTCGCCCTCCTCGGCCTGGCCGCCGATCTGCTGCCCGTGCCCCCGTCGGTGTGCGTGGCCGGTGTCGCCGTCGCCGCCGCGCTGACCGTCCCCTACGGCGAACTCGGCATGCCGGCCGGGGTGCTGGCCGTGGCCTGGATCGTCTTCGTCACGCAGGCCTTCCGCTCGCTCGACCACGCCGACGGGGTGATGGGGACGGTCGCCGTCATCACCGCGTTCGCGCTCAGCGGGTGCGCGGCCGCCGAGGTCATGGACGGACTCGCGGCGCTGCTCAGCGTGCTGGCCGCCGCCCTCACCGGCTTCCTGATGCACGGATGGCCGCCCGCCCGGATCGCACCCGGGCGGTGCGGGTCGCTGTTCGCCGGGTTCGTGCTGGCCTCGGCGGTCGTCCAAGTGCACGCGGAGGGGCCCGCCGGGCCCGGGTTCGGCGCCGGATTCGCCCTGACGGCCGTGGCCAGTGCCGACGCCGTCCTGGTCCTCGTGTCGCGGCGGCGGGCGGGGCGGCCGCTGCTGCGCCCGGCGCCGGACCATCTGGTGCACCGGCTGCGGCGGGCGGGGCTGACCCGGCAGGGGGTCCTGGTCGTGACGGGGCTCGCCGCGTTCGCGGGTGCGCTGGTGGGACTGCTCATCGAT
Organism: Streptomyces sp. NPDC026500; assembly: GCF_055567635.1. Classification (NCBI taxonomy): domain Bacteria; kingdom Bacillati; phylum Actinomycetota; class Actinomycetes; order Kitasatosporales; family Streptomycetaceae; genus Streptomyces; species Streptomyces sp. NPDC026500. Next base: position 439,115 of record NZ_JBVHQB010000001.1, read on the forward strand.
CTCGGGTGGCTGGGGGCGGGAGCCGCGTGGTGGCCGGCCGGCGCCGTGGCGGTGGTCGCCGTCGTGGCGGCCGTACGTCCGGGACCCTGCCCGCGCCGCCCCCATCCGCATGCGATCCCCGCCCCCGGGGGACCCGTCCCGAGAACGTCGGGTCGGCCGGGACGGCCTCGTCCGGCGGCTCCGGGTGCGGTGAAGGTTCACTGACTCTGCGAGAAACCACCAGGTCAGCAGCCCCATGCGTGTAAGGAGCGGATAAGAGTTGAGCCCCCGCGACTCAGGTCTGTTGACCGGGAGGCGGACGTCGTGCACACTTGAGTCCGTTCCACTCAAGTCATTGTTGGAGGAATTGAAATGGCACGTGCGGTCGGCATCGACCTGGGCACGACTAACTCAGTCGTCAGCGTTCTGGAGGGCGGCGAGCCCACCGTCATCACCAACGCCGAAGGCGCCAGGACCACGCCGTCCGTCGTCGCCTTCGCGAAGAACGGTGAGGTGCTCGTCGGCGAGGTCGCCAAGCGCCAGGCGGTCACGAACGTGGACCGGACCATCCGTTCGGTGAAGCGTCACATGGGCACGGACTGGAAGATCGAGCTCGACGGGAAGAGCTTCAACCCGCAGCAGATGAGCGCCTTCATCCTGCAGAAGCTGAAGCGCGACGCGGAGGCGTACCTGGGCGAGAAGGTGGCCGACGCGGTCATCACCGTCCCGGCGTACTTCAACGACTCCGAGCGTCAGGCGACGAAGGAAGCCGGCGAGATCGCCGGTCTCAACGTCCTTCGTATCGTCAACGAGCCCACCGCCGCGGCCCTGGCGTACGGCCTCGACAAGGACGACCAGACGATCCTCGTCTTCGACCTCGGTGGCGGCACCTTCGACGTGTCCCTCCTGGAGATCGGTGACGGCGTCGTCGAGGTGAAGGCCACCAACGGTGACAACCACCTCGGTGGTGACGACTGGGACCAGCGTGTCGTCGACTACCTGGTGCAGCAGTTCCGCTCCGGTCACGGCGTGGACCTCGCCAAGGACAAGATGGCGCTCCAGCGCCTCCGTGAGGCCGCCGAGAAGGCCAAGATCGAGCTGTCCTCGTCCACCGAGACCTCGATCAACCTGCCCTACATCACGGCGTCCGCCGAGGGCCCGCTGCACCTGGACGAGAAGCTCACGCGCGCCCAGTTCCAGCAGCTCACCGCCGACCTTCTGGAGCGCTGCAAGACGCCGTTCCACAACGTCATCAAGGACGCCGGTATCCAGCTGTCCGAGATCGACCACGTCGTTCTCGTCGGTGGCTCCACCCGTATGCCCGCCGTCGCCGAGCTCGTCAAGGAGCTGACCGGTGGCAACGAGGCCAACAAGGGTGTGAACCCGGACGAGGTCGTCGCCATCGGCGCCGCCCTCCAGGCCGGTGTCCTCAAGGGTGAGGTCAAGGACGTCCTGCTCCTCGACGTGACCCCGCTGTCCCTCGGTATCGAAACCAAGGGCGGCATCATGACGAAGCTCATCGAGCGGAACACGACGATCCCGACCAAGCGGTCCGAGATCTTCACCACCGCCGAGGACAACCAGCCGTCCGTGCAGATCCAGGTCTACCAGGGCGAGCGCGAGATCGCGGCGTACAACAAGAAGCTCGGGATGTTCGAGCTCACCGGTCTGCCGCCGGCCCCGCGCGGAGTCCCGCAGATCGAGGTCGCCTTCGACATCGACGCCAACGGCATCATGCACGTGACCGCGAAGGACCTCGGCACGGGCAAGGAGCAGAAGATGACCGTCACCGGCGGCTCCTCGCTGCCGAAGGACGAGGTCGACCGCATGCGCCAGGAGGCCGAGAAGTACGCGGAGGAGGACCACGCCCGCCGCGAGGCCGCCGAGACCCGCAACCAGGGCGAGCAGCTCGTCTACCAGACGGAGAAGTTCCTCAAGGACAACGAGGACAAGGTCCCCGGTGACGTCAAGACCGAGGTCGAGGCGTCCGTCGAGGAGCTGAAGGCCGCGCTCAAGGGCGAGGACAGCGCCGAGATCCGCACCGCCACCGAGAAGGTCGCCGCGGTCTCGCAGAAGCTGGGCCAGGCCATGTACGCCGACGCCCAGGCCGCGCAGGCCGCGGGCGGCGACGCCCACGGCGCCGAGGCCCCGAAGGCCGACGACGATGTCGTCGACGCCGAGATCGTCGACGAGGACCGCCGGGACGGTGCCGCGTGACGGAGGAGACCCCGGGCTACGAAGAGCAGCCCGACGTCCCTTCCGGCGCCACCTCTGACGACGCCGAGCCGCAGTCCGCCACCCCCTCTGCGGAGGGGGCGGCGGCCCCGGACGGGGACGCAGCAGCACAGTTGGTCGGTCTGACGGCCCAGCTGGACCAGGCGCGCATGGCACTGACCGAGCGCACCGCGGACCTCCAGCGGCTCCAGGCCGAGTTCCAGAACTACCGCCGCCGGGTCGAGCGCGACCGGATCGCGGTCAGGGAGGTCGCCGTCGCGAGCCTCCTGACCGAGCTCCTGCCCGTACTCGACGACATCGGCCGCGCGCGGGATCACGGCGAGCTCGTCGGCGGATTCAAGTCCGTCGCCGAATCCCTCGAGACCGTCGCGGCGAAGATGGGGCTCCAGCAGTTCGGCAAGGAGGGCGAGCCCTTCGACCCGACGATCCACGAGGCCCTGATGCATTCGTACGCGCCGGACGTCACAGAGACGACGTGCGTGGCGATTCTGCAGCCGGGGTATCGCTTCGGCGAGCGCACCATCCGCCCCGCGCGGGTGGCTGTCGCCGAGCCGCAGCCCGGGGCGCAGACGGTCAAGGCCGAGGAGTCGGCCGAGGCGGCCGATGACAAGGAGAGCGGTGGCCCGGACGAGGGCTGAGCTTGAACGGACGAGGAAGGAGGGACGTCGAGGATGAGCACCAAGGACTTCATCGAGAAGGACTTCTACAAGGTCCTCGGCGTCCCCAAGGACGCCACCGAGGCCGAGATCAAGAAGGCGTACCGGAAGCTCGCCCGCGAGTTCCACCCGGACGCCAACAAGGGCAACGCCAAGGCCGAGGAGCGCTTCAAGGAGATCTCCGAGGCGAACGACGTGCTCGGCGACCCCAAGAAGCGCAAGGAGTACGACGAGGCACGCGCCCTCTTCGGCAACGGTGGCTTCCGGCCGGGTCCCGGCGCGGGCGGCGGCAACTTCAACTTCGACCTGGGTGACCTCTTCGGAGGCGGCGCCCAGGGCCAGGGAGCGGGAGGAGCCGGCGGCTTCGGCGGCGGTATCGGTGACGTCTTCGGGGGCCTGTTCAACCGCGGGGGCGCCACCACGGGCACCCGTACACAGCCCCGGCGCGGCCAGGACATCGACACCGAGGTCACGCTCTCCTTCACGGAGGCGGTGGACGGCGCGACCGTTCCGCTGCGCATGACCTCGCAGGCGCCCTGCAAGGCCTGTTCGGGCACCGGCGACGCGAACGGCACACCGCGCGTGTGCCCGACCTGCGTCGGTACCGGCCAGGTCGCCCGCGGTTCGGGCGGTGGCTTCTCGCTCACCGACCCGTGCCCGGACTGCAAGGGCCGCGGACTGATCTCGGAGAACCCCTGTGAGATCTGCAAGGGCAGCGGCCGTGCCAAGTCGTCCCGGACCATGCAGGTCCGGATCCCCGCGGGCGTCAGCGACAACCAGCGGATCCGGCTGCGCGGCAAGGGCGCGCCCGGCGAGCGGGGCGGCCCGTCCGGCGACCTGTACGTCACGGTCCATGTGGACGCCCACCCGGTCTTCGGCCGCAAGGACGACAACCTCACCGTCACCGTGCCCGTCACCTTCGCGGAGGCGGCACTGGGCGGCGAGGTGAAGGTGCCGACGCTGGGCGGCCCCCCGGTGACCCTGAAGCTGCCGCCGGGAACCCCCAACGGACGCACCATGCGCGCCCGGGGCAGGGGCGCGGTCCGCAAGGACGGCACGCGGGGCGATCTCCTGGTCACCGTCGAAGTGACGGTTCCCCAGGACCTGTCCGGCAAGGCTCGTGACGCGCTGGAGGCGTATCGCGAGGCGACCGCGGGTGAGGATCCGCGGGCGGAGCTGTTCCAGGCCGCGAAGGGAGCATGACGGAGCCATGGACACGACCGGTCGTCGACGCAACCCGTATGAACTGACCGAGGAGACTCCGGTCTACGTCATCTCGGTGGCGGCCCAGCTCTCCGGACTGCACCCGCAGACACTGCGTCAGTACGACCGGCTCGGTCTGGTCTCTCCCGACCGCACGGCGGGCCGGGGCCGCCGCTACTCGGCCCGCGACATCGAGCTGCTGCGCACCGTTCAGCAGCTGTCGCAGGACGAGGGCATCAACCTGGCCGGCATCAAGCGCATCATCGAGCTGGAGAACCAGGTGGCCGCGCTCCAGTCCCGTGTAGTGGAGCTGGAGTCGGCCCTCGACGGCGCCGCGGCGGCCATGCAGCAGCGCGAGGCCGCCGTGCACGCCTCCTACCGACGGGACCTGGTCCCGTACCAGGAGGTCCAGCAGACCAGCGCGCTGGTGGTGTGGCGTCCCAAGCGATCGGCCGAGTAGAAGCCGGTCGGCCGAGCAGAACGCGGTCGCCCGGGCAGGACCCGGACACCCGAAGGGGCCCGGAGGTCATCGACCTCCGGGCCCCTTCGCGCGTTCACGGCGCGGGGACCGCGTCACCGGCACCGGGCGCCGATTCGGTGCCGTCGCGGCAGACGGCCGTCACCCGGTGGTACCAGCCGCCATCTGGCCGTACCAGCCGTCACCCCCTAGTAGTAGGTGAGGCCATGGCGGCTCGGCCGTGGCGTCGCGGTACGAGACCCGGCGGTGCCGTCGACCCTGCTGGAAGAGCCGTTTTCGGACGTCGCCGGGACACCCCGTACGAGGTGGCTCTCCCCGCGACCGGGCTCCAGCCGTTCCGCAGTCCGCCTTCCAGGAGGAGTCCGTGACGGCGTGGCCCTGGGGAACGGCGGGCGCCTTCCGGTCGGTGGTGGTCACCGCGCGGCCCGTCGTGCCCGCGGACCCGTTGGCCGCCTGGAGTGGGCGCGCACCTCGTATTACTAGGTATCGCCGGTCACCGGGAGGGGCGCGTCGGTGCACGAGGTGGCGGTCGTGGTGGTCCGTCGCGCGCGGTGGTGCAGCCCTTGCGGCGACGGAAGACGTGCTGTCCCGCTGAGTCCGTCCCCTGGTGCTTGGACCGGGCGACCTCGGCCCTGCCCGTGGCGGTGTCGTGCGACGCCGAAGAACCCGTGGGCACAAGTGGCTTGATCTGATCGATGCCGCCGGAAGTGACGGGTTTGCAGGTTGAAGTGGCGTTTTGCCGCGGCTGTCCAGTTGGCGAAATTGATGCGCAGAATATGCCTTCCGGGCGGAATAGCGAGATTTACCGTTTTAGCTGAATGGCCGAGATGTTCTTCCAGAGGTCCGCGGGGCCGACGTGGATGCGCCAGAGCCCTGGTTTCTGGTCGGCGGTGGAGTAGCGGTCCGCCTTTTTCGGTGCGCCCGAGAGTGTGGTGTTCGCATGGAACTGCCGCTTATGGGCGCGCGATGTGCGGTTGGTCACTGTGGAGGCGGCTGTGCCGGCCGCGGTGAGCGGCCCGACCGCGGTGGTGAACGCGAGGGCCGAGGAGGGGGGTGCCCTTCGCGCCGGTGGCTCTGTCCTGCGTTCTTTCCGGTCTGCCCGATCGTCAACGGTGGTTAAAAATCTGTTGGCGAGCACGTCCCCTGTGAACGGGAGTTGGTTGTACGAGTGAATGACAGAAGGTGAAGCTGAGGGGATTGGTCGAAGGTTGGGCGTAGTCTTTTCCCGTCGTGTTCACTTGTGGAACGCGAAACGCCGTTGCCATCTCGTTAAGTGGTTACTCCTTGACGCTGAGGTGATCGCCGCGTTGGCTTTCAGCCACCTGGGTCGCAATGCTGCAACCTCGCCCGGAAGGCACCTGATGTGAACACTCGTAACACCGGCCTCCGCCGTACCGTCATATCCCTGGCGTCGTCGTCCGCCATGGCCGTCACCCTCGCCGGCTGCGGCATGGGAGGACTCGGCGGGAGTGGCACCACGGCAAGCGCCACCAAGGGCGACGACATCAAGGTGGGCCTGCTCCTTCCGGAGAAGGAGAACTCTCGTTACGACAAGTTCGACTACCCGATCATCCGGGATCAGGTCCGCAAGCTCACCGAGAGCAAGGGCGACGTCGTCTACGCCAACGCCGAGCAGGACGCGGCCAAGCAGCTCCGCCAGCTCCAGCAGATGGTTGACGACAAGGTCGACGTCATCCTCGTGGACGCGGTGGACTCGGTGTCCATAGCGAAGGGCGTGCGCAAGGCGAAGGAGGCCGGTATCCCGGTCATCGCCTACGACCGTCTGGCGCAGGGTCCGATCGACGCGTACATCTCCTTCGACAACGAGCTGGTGGGCGAGGTCCAGGGCAAGGCTCTGGTCGGCGCGCTGGGCACCAACTCGGCCTCGAAGAAGATCATCATGATGAACGGCTCGCCGACCGACCCGAACGCGGCGCAGTTCAAGGCCGGTGCCATGTCCGAGCTCAAGGACAAGGTGATCATCGCGAGCAACTACGACACCAAGGACTGGAAGCCGGAAAACGCCAAGGCCAACATGGAGAAGTCCATCCAGGACGTCGGCCTGAGCAACATCGCCGGTGTCTACGCCGCCAACGACGGCATCGCGGGCGCGGTCATCGACGTCTTCAAGGCCGCGGGCGTCACCAAGCTGCCCCCGGTCACCGGCCAGGACTCCGAGCTCGTCGCCGTGCAGCGGATCATCAAGGGCGACCAGTTCATGAGCGTGTACAAGTCGTACCCGCAGGAGGCCAGTGCCGCCGCCGAGATGGCGGTCGCCCGGGTCCAGGGCCGCTCGATCGAGTTCGACGCGCTCACCCGCGACAAGGTCAGCAGCCCCACCAACAAGAACGTCCCGTCCCAGCTCGTGCCCGTGGTGGACCTCACCACGAGCAACGTCAGGAACACGGTCGTCCAGGACGGCATCTACACCGTCAAGGAGATCTGCACGGCGCCCTACAAGGCGGCCTGCAGCGCGCTCGGTATCAAGTAGGACGTTCGCCCGGCCGCCCGGTGACCGAGGCGGTGGGTACGGACCGCTACGGTTCCGGCCCCGGGTGCGGGTGTACGCCATGAGCGCGCACCCGCACCCCGGGCCGCTCCGTTGTCCGCCCAGGCCGACGCCCCACGCGACGGACGCGGCCCACGCCGCCCGGCGCGACGGACACCGGCAGGCCTCGGCGTCCCGGCCAGGGTGGCGGGCGGCCCGGGAGGCCCCTCAGAGGAGCTGTGCGGCCGTCTGACCGCACAACGCCGGCGCACCCCGGCCCGGTGCGCACCGGGCCTCTCCAGCTCGCCCTGGGGGCGTACGCCCCCATCCGGCATGATCGCCTCATGCCCACGATCGTGCTGATGTCCGACCCGAAGATCGCCGCGATACCCGTCGTGGACTGCGGCGAGCCGCTTCTCGACGTACGGACGACCGACCCGTTCCCCGTCGACGCACGCAGAAGTGACGACACCGGGGCGTACGCGCATCTGCGCGAAGGGGTGCTGAACCGGCTCGTGGCGGCGGCGGACCTGCTGCCGGACGGTGTACGGCTGCTGTTCGTCGAGGGCTACCGCCCGCCCTCGCTCCAGCGGCTCTACTTCGACCGGTACGCCGCCGGACTGCGCGCGGAGCACCCCGAGTGGGACGCCGGGCGCCTGCGCGACGCGGCGAGCCGCTATGTGTCCCCGCCGGAGATCGCGCCGCACAGCGCGGGCGCCGCCGTCGACCTCACTCTCGTCGACGCCGACGGCCGGGAACTGGACATGGGCACGAGCGTGAACGCGAGCCCCGAGGAGAGCGGCGGCGCCTGCTACACGGCCGCGGACGGCATCGGCGGGACGGCGCGCGCCCATCGCAGGCTGCTGGCCGGTGCGCTGACCGCCGCGGGTCTCGTCAACTATCCGACCGAGTGGTGGCACTGGTCCTACGGCGACCGCTACTGGGCGCTCGCCACGGGTGCCGCTCACGCGATCTACGGGCCGCGAGAACTTTCCGTCACGGCCGCCGACCCGTCGTAGCCTCCGCTTCCGCGTCCCGGACGCGGCCGGCGCCTCCGTACGTGCCCACTGCAAGTCCCTTAAAGGTGGCGGGAGTTGCCAATTCGGGGCCGAGACGGGGCGTGCGTCGGCGTGCTCGCGGGGGCCGTTGCGCGATGTGCCGGACGTCCGGGTGGCACCCCCTTCAGCTTGTTGCAACGAGTGCGGCGAAGATCACGATTTATGCGGATGAGAAGGGGCGAACGGACGCCCCTCGGCGACGCAGCCTTGTTGCGATGCCGGACGCGTCCGCGCATAGTTGCGCTGCGGAGGACGCCCTGACGCGGGGCTCACGCCAGGGGTTGGAGCTGGAGCCAGGGGTGGGAGATGGCCGGGCACGGGACGGACAGGCATCCGCACGGCGCTGACCGACTGTGCGATGCGGGCGACCGGGTGTACTCCCGGGCCGTGCGGCGTGGCCGAGTGCCCCGCGAGGACGCCGAGTCGGTGCCCTGCCTGCTGGAACTGGCGCTGCTGCACCCCGATCCGGACGACATGGGCTGGCTGGTGCCGACCTCGCCCCAGGAGGTCATGACCCGACTGCTGCGGGGCGTGTACGAGGAAGTCAGCGCGAGCCAGGCGCGGGTGGGCGACGCGGTGTCGGCCTTCGAGTGGTACGCGGGTCTCGGCGGCCGGGTGCGGGCGCCGGCCGAAGGGGTGGCGATCCGTGTCCTCGACGGGCTGCCGCGGATCCACGCCGCCATGGACAAGGCGACCGAGGAGTGCACCAGCGAGGTCCTGACGGTGCAGCCGGGCGGTATCCGGCGCGAGGACGAACTCGTCGAGGGCCTGCACCGGGCGCTGGAGATGCGCCGCCGCGGGGTGCGCATGCGCGATCTGTACACGCATGTAGCCCGGCACGGCCAAGGGCTGCTGAACTACATGGAGTTGATGGGCGACGCGGCGGAGGCCCGCACCCTCGACGAGGTCGTCGAACGGCTCATCCTCTTCGACCGCAAGGTCGCCTTCATCCCCGCGAACTCGGACCGCACGATCGCGCTGGAGCTGCGCCACCCGGCGCTGGTGGACTACTTGGTGACGGTCTTCGAGCGGCTGTGGCGGCTGGCGATCCCGCTGACCTCGCCGATGCCCTCGACGGGCATCGAGGGCATCACCCACCGGGAGCGGTCCATCGCGGCGTTGCTGGCCGAGGGCCACCAGGACGCGGTCGTCGCGGAACGCCTGGGCATCAGCGTGCGGACGTGCCGGGCGCACATCGCCCGGCTGTCGGAGACGCTGGGCGCGGCGAGCCGGACGCAGTTGGGCGTGCGGATCGCCCAGGCGGGACTGGACGGGCCGCAGCGGTCCCCCGAACTCGAGGCGGTCACCGTCACGGAGGCGGCGTCGGGCGCCCCCGCCGTCCCTGACCGCGGATCCCCGACCGGCCGCTGACGAAGGCGGGCCGGTCGCTGACAGGAGCGGGCCGCTCGCTGACGGGGGCGGGCCCTTCCTGGTTTCCGCCGTCCGGGGTGGCGAGTCGGCGACCTGACGGCAGTCGGCGTCACTCCGCTCCCTCGGACTGGTCCAGGAGTCCCGACTGCGCTATCAGGAAGCCGAGTTGGGCCCGGCTTCCGCTGCCGAGGGCGGAGGCCAGCTTGGCGATGTGGGCGCGGCAGGTACGGACGTTCATGCCCAGGCGGCGGGCTATGGCCTCGTCCACATGCCCCTCGATGAGCAGTTTGGCGATGGAACGCTGGACGCCGGTGATGCCGTTGGGGCCGACATCGTTCGGGACGTCCTCGGTGAGCGGGACCGCGCGCTGCCAGAGCTGTTCGAAGACCTTGCTCAGGTACAGCACCAGGCCGGGGTGGCGGAGTTCGAGGGCGACCCGCCGGTCGTCGCTGGCCGGTATGAAGGCGACGGTCCGGTCGAAGATGATCAGCCGCTCGATGAGTTCCTCAAGGGTGCGGACCTGGATCCTACCGCCGGATATGCGCTCCACATAGGCGAGCGTTCCCTGGCTGTGTCTGGCCGTGTGCTGGTACAGCGTGCGGATGCGTACCCCGCGGTCGGTGAGCGGCCTGTCGCGCTCCAGCGCCTGCATGAGGGCGTCGGCGGGGCGGCCGCCGCCCGGCTGGATCGTCAGCATCTCCGTGTGACACTCGGCGGTGGCCGAATTGAGCGCCGCGTTGATCCGGTCGAAGCCCTCAAGGACGGTGATCGCGTGGATGCTCGCCGCGCTCTGCGTGCTGATCGCGATGAACGGATCGAAGGAGTCGGTCAGTTCGATCGCCAGCCGCCGGCGTTCCTGGATCTCCCGTTCCAGGGGCTGCAGGCGCTGGGCGAGCGCGACGGACGGCGGAACCGGGCGCAGCCACTTCTCGTCGTCGGGATCGGGATGAAGCAGTGCGAACTCCAAGAGGCAAGGGGCTGTTTCCACTTCGATCCGAGTGATGCGGCCGGAGTGCAGCGCACTGGCGTAAAGGCGTGCTCCTTCGTCACACAACGTGGTGACAGCGTGGGGATGTGTCGGTTGTGAGTTCTTTGTGGTCAAATCTCCACCCCCCAGGGTCCTGAACGTGCAGGAACATGATGCATCGCTCCTGTGGCATTGACGTGCCTGAATGAGCCATCGTCTTGTGACGACGGGGGAGAAGATTCCATCAAGTGAGGACGAAGCCGACTATGCGAGCGAGATTGCTTGGTTCAGTGCTTGCCGCAGTCTTCTCTGTCGCTGTGGCGTTCGGCGCCCCGGGGGGCTCGGGTCTCGATGCCGGGGGTGCCCGGACGTGGGCCGGCCCGGACAGCGGTTGGACCAGCGTGAAGGCGACCGTGGCGGACAGCGGCTGGACCGCTGCCGAGGCGGTCCCGGGCGACAGCGGCTGGACCGACGTCGAGGCGGCGGCCCTCCCGGGGGACAGCGGCTGGACGATCATCTCCGCGGGCGCAGAAGCATGACCATTCCTCCCGACGACCGCTCCTTCCGCCGAGAAATGGCCACTGCCTACCGATCCGGCTGGCACTTCATCGACCTGGTCACCGCCATCCCCTACAGCGGCGATTCGCTGATGGTGACCGTGTTCGGGGAGCCCGTCGTCGTCACCCGCGACGACGACGAGGACGTACGGGCCTACCGGTGTCTGCGACGGCCTCGGGGGGCGCCGCAGCCCGTCAGGTGCGCCATCCGCTACGGAATGATCTTTGTGAACCTCGACCAGCGTGACCACCAGTTGACCGGACCGGACGTTCCGGACGTCCAGACCATCGCAGCCACCCCCCGCAGTGCCTGACGCGATTCCCCCGTCGTAGTAGATCGCGCAGGTACTTCCCCCCGCAGCGGCGTCACCGTGACCTGAACACGGTGACGCCGCTGCAGTTTCCGGGGAAACCTCCGGGTTTCGACCATCCCCGGCAAGGGCTGGAACCAGCCGCGGACTGCCCGGTCGCGGGCTCATCCGCGGCCCATCGCCGCCGTGAGCTCGATCTCGATCACCACGCGGTTCGGGTTCGGCGACGGCGTGCGCTCGTACCGCTCCGCGTAGCGCCGTACCGCCTCCGCGACGCGCGCCGGGTCCGTGGAGACCCGTGCCCGCCCCTCCAGCGTCGCCCAGCGCGGGCCGTCCACCTGGCAGACCGCCACGCGCGCCCCGTCCGGCCCCGCCGCGAGCACATGGCCCACCTTCGCGCTGGACTTGTTGGTGATGACCCGAGCGAGCGAGGCCTCGGGGTCGTATGTAACGCCGACGGGCACCACGTGCGGGCTGCCGTCGGGCCGGAGGGTGGTCAGGGTGCACAGATGGCGCTCGCGCCAGAAGCTCAGGTAGGTGGCGTCGGGCTGCCGCGGGTCCACCGGATAGGAAGCCATGAGGCCCGAATCTACGCCTCGTGGGTGTCCATTTCCCTCCCCTTGCAGCCTTGAGTGAAATAGACTCAACTTTGTGTACGTTGGCTGGGTCAGGGAACGGTCAGGAACGCCAGGAGGAGGAGAACGCGAAAGTGGACGCCGAGCTGACCAACAGGAGCCGGGACGCGATCAACGCGGCCAGCAACCGCGCCGTGAAGGAGGGGCACCCGGACCTCACCCCCGCCCACCTGCTGCTCGCTCTGCTGGAGGGGCAGGACAACGAGAACATCATCGATCTGCTGGCAGCCGTGGACGCCGACCAGGCCTCCGTGCGCGCCGGCACCGAGCGCGTGCTCGCCGGCCTGCCCAGCGTGACCGGCTCCACCGTCGCGCCGCCGCAGCCCAACCGCGAGGTGCTCGCCGTCATCGCCGACGCCGCCGAGCGCGCCAAGGAGCTCGGCGACGAGTTCATCTCCACCGAGCATCTGCTCATCGGGATCGCCGCGAAGGGCGGTCAGCTCGCCGACGTACTCTCCCAGCAGGGCGCCAGTGCGAAAAAGCTGCTGGACGCGTTCCAGAAGACCAGGGGAGGGCGCCGAGTGACGACCCCGGATCCCGAGGGCCAGTACAAGGCACTCGAAAAGTTCGGTACGGACTTCACCGCCGCGGCCCGTGAGGGCAAGCTCGACCCCGTCATCGGCCGGGACCACGAGATCCGCCGGGTGGTGCAGGTCCTGTCCCGCCGCACGAAGAACAACCCCGTCCTCATCGGCGAGCCCGGCGTCGGCAAGACCGCCGTCGTCGAGGGGCTCGCCCAGCGGATCGTGAAGGGCGACGTACCCGAGTCCCTCAAGAACAAGCGGCTCGTCTCGCTCGACCTCGGCGCGATGGTCGCCGGCGCGAAGTACCGGGGCGAGTTCGAGGAGCGCCTCAAGACCGTGCTCGCGGAGATCAAGGACTCCGACGGGCAGATCATCACCTTCATCGACGAGCTGCACACCGTCGTGGGCGCCGGCGCGGGCGGCGACTCCGCCATGGACGCCGGCAACATGCTCAAGCCCATGCTCGCCCGCGGTGAGCTGCGCATGGTCGGCGCCACCACCCTCGACGAGTACCGCGAGCGGATCGAGAAGGACCCGGCGCTGGAGCGGCGCTTCCAGCAGGTGCTGGTCGCCGAGCCGAGCGTCGAGGACACCATCGCCATCCTGCGCGGTCTCAAGGGCCGCTACGAGGCCCACCACAAGGTCCAGATCGCCGACAGGGCGCTGGTGGCCGCCGCGACCCTGTCCGACCGCTACATCACCTCCCGCTTCCTTCCCGACAAGGCCATCGACCTCGTCGACGAGGCGGCCTCACGGCTGCGCATGGAGATCGACTCCTCCCCGGTCGAGATCGACGAGCTCCAGCGGGTCGTCGACCGGCTGAAGATGGAGGAGCTGGCGATCGGCAAGGAGACGGACGCCGCCAGCCGGGAGCGTCTGGACAAGCTGCGCCGCGACCTCGCCGACAAGGAGGAGGAGCTGCGTGGTCTCACCGCCCGCTGGGAGAAGGAGAAGCAGTCCCTCAACCGCGTCGGTGAGCTGAAGGAGAAGCTCGACGAGCTGCGCGGCCAGGCCGAACGCGCGCAGCGCGACGGCGACTTCGACTCCGCCTCCAAGCTGCTCTACGGCGAGATCCCCACCCTGGAAAGGGACTTGGAGGAGGCCTCGCAGGCCGAGGAGGAGGTCGCCAAGGGCACCATGGTCAAGGAGGAGGTCGGGCCGGACGACATCGCGGACGTCGTCGGCGCCTGGACCGGCATCCCGGCCGGCCGTCTCCTGGAGGGCGAGACGCAGAAACTCCTGCGCATGGAGGCGGAGTTGGGCCGCCGTCTGATCGGCCAGACCGAGGCCGTGGAAGCGGTGTCCGACGCCGTGCGCCGCACGCGTGCCGGCATCGCCGACCCGGACCGGCCCACCGGCTCCTTCCTCTTCCTCGGCCCGACGGGCGTCGGCAAGACCGAACTCGCCAAGGCGCTCGCCGACTTCCTCTTCGACGACGAGCGGGCGATGATCCGCATCGACATGTCGGAGTACGGCGAGAAGCACAGCGTGGCCCGGCTGGTCGGCGCGCCGCCCGGGTACATCGGCTACGAGGAGGGCGGCCAGCTCACCGAAGCCGTACGCCGTCGCCCGTACAGCGTGATCCTGCTCGACGAGGTGGAGAAGGCGCACCCCGAGGTCTTCGACATCCTGCTCCAGGTGCTGGACGACGGGCGGCTGACGGACGGTCAGGGGCGGACGGTCGACTTCCGCAACACCATCCTGATCCTCACCTCGAACCTGGGCAGCCAGTTCCTGAGCGGACAGAGCCTCGCCGATCCGATGAGCTCCGAAGAGGAGCGGAAGCGGCAGGTCCTGGAGGTCGTCCGAGCCTCCTTCAAACCGGAGTTCCTGAACCGGCTGGACGACCTCGTCGTCTTCTCCGCGCTCGACCAGGGAGAGCTGGAGCGCATCGCCAGGCTCCAGATCGACCGCCTCGCGAAGCGGCTCGCCGAGCGCCGGCTCACCCTGGAGGTCACCGACGCGGCGCTGGCCTGGCTGGCCGAGGAGGGCAACGACCCGGCGTACGGAGCGCGCCCGCTGCGGCGCCTCGTCCAGACCGCCATCGGTGACCGGCTGGCCAAGGAGATCCTGGCGGGCGAGGTCAAGGACGGCGACACGGTCCGCGTGGACGCCTTCGGCGACGGCCTGATCGTGGGTCCGGCGACGGGCAAGACGCTGTAGCTGTAGCTGTAGCTGTAGCTGTAGCTGTAGCTGTAGCTGTAGCCGGAGCCGGAGCCGGAGCCGGAGCCGGAGCCGAGCCGGAACGGCAGGTGAAGGGCCCGTGGCGGGTGTGCCGCGGGCCCTTCACCCGTCCGGACTCGTTTCCTCGGGCGCCCGGCCCCGGCGCCCGACCAAGGCGCCCGGCTCGGGCTCCGGCACCGCTGTCGGTCATCGGCGGAACACGGCAGACCGTTCGACTCATGTTCATGCCACCGCTGCGCGGGCGACTTCCGGCGGGCCCGTGCGGACCGTCCCCGCCAGGCCCGATGCCTCTACGTGACCGGATCTTGTCAGCCCCCGGCGGACAGGCCCCGTCAGGGGTTGCCGCCCCCCGCCCCGCATGGGGGAGGATGGCACCATCCGTACGAAGGGAAATACACGGTGAGCATCGACCCGTCCTCGATTCCGAACTTCGGGGGCCAGCCCGAGCCGCAGTCCGGCGGCCCCGCGGGCCCCGTGGTCCCGGATCAGGACCTCGTGAAGCAGCTCCTTGATCAGATGGAGCTGAAGTACGTCGTCGACGACGAGGGTGACCTCGCGGCGCCGTGGGAGGAGTTCCGTACCTACTTCATGTTCCGCGGCGAGGGCGACCAGCAGGTCTTCTCGGTGCGGACGTTCTACGACCGGCCGCACCAGCTCGACGAGAAGCACGCGCTCCTCGAGTCGATCGACGACTGGAACCGTCGCACCCTGTGGCCCAAGGTCTACAGCCACACTCACGACGACGGCACCGTCCGCCTGATCGGTGAGGCGCAGATGCTGATCGGCACCGGCGTCAGCCTGGAGCACTTCGTGTCCTCCACGGTCAGCTGGGTGCGCGCCGCCATCGAGTTCGACAAGTGGCTCGTCGAGCAGCTCGGCCTGGAGCAGGAGATCAACGAGGCGGAGAAGCCCGAGGACGGCGACGAAGCCGAAGACGAGTAGGCCCGTCCCCGCAGCGGCGCTCATCACGGCGCGCACCGGCCTCTGGGACAGGTCCTAGAGCGGGGTGTGCGCGATGACGACCAGATACGCGCCGTAGGCGAACGAGAGCCCGGCCAGGGCACCGACCACCAGGGTCGCGTGCCAGGGGCGGGCTCTCGCCGTTCGCACCAGCGCGCGGGCCAGCGGCAGCAGCAGCGGGAACGCCGGCAGCAGGAAGCGCGGCTTCGACTCGAAGAACCCCGAGCCGCCCAGCGCGATCAGCAGCAGGACGCCGCTGTAGACGAGCAGCGGCAGGGGCGCCCGGTCCGCGATCAGCAGGGCGTACAGCAGGACGGCCGCGGCGACGATCACCATCGTCATGGGGAACACGAACCGGTCCCCGTGGAGCAGCAGGTGCTTGACGAAATGGAGCGACCCCGTGCCGAGGTCGAAGCGCGAGCCCCACAGCCGCTGCACCTGGAAGTAGCCGCCGAGCCAGTCGCCCTCGTGGTGTCCCACCCACAGCACGTAGCCGACCCAGCCGATCGGCGCGAGCGCCGCGCCCGTCCACAGCCTGTGGGAAACTTTTCCGCGGCTCCGCCAGATCTCGTGCGCCGCCGCCGCGAGGACCGCCGCGGCCACCGTGAAGCCGTTCGGCCTGGCCAGCCCCGCGAGCGCGGCCAGTGAGCCCGCCCACAGCCAGCGCCGGTCGAGCACCGCGTACAGCGACCAGGCGGCGAACGCGGTCAGCACCGGCTCGGTGTACGCCATCGTCAGCACCACCGAGTGCGGCAGCAGGCCCCACAGCAGCACCAGCGCGGTACCGACCGCGCGGCCGTGCAGGCGGGCCCCGATCGCGTACACCCCGCACACGGCGGCCGCCGCCGCGATCCAGGCGACCAGCAGGCCCGCCGAGCCCCCGGTCAGCGGGGTCAGCGTGGTGACGGCCCGGACGAGGGCCGGGTAGAGCGGGAAGAACGCGAGGTCGCTGTGGACGACCGTGGGGTGGAAGTGGAGCGTCCGCCCGTAACCGTGCGCGGCGATCCCCAGATACCAGGCCGAGTCCCAGGACCGCGCGAGCAGGGCGACCGGGTGGTTGCCGGTGGCCCAGGCGGTCCCGGCGAGCACGAGGAGGCCGGCCAGGCGCGCGGCTGCGAACAGTCCGAGCGCCGTGACCGCGGCGTACGGCAGGTTGCGCGCGGCGCGGGAGGGGCGGACGGCACGGTCGCCGGGCTCCGTGAGAGCGGGGCGAGCGAGGGTACTCGGGTGGGTCACACCCCGAACTGTGCGTTCCCTACGGGGTATTTGCGAGCTTTGATCGTCCGTGCGGGTTCCGTTCCGGGGTCCTCGGCGCGCCGCCCGCGTGTGGGGTGCCGCCGGTGCTAAGCGTGCCCCGCACAGCGGGTCCCCTTCCCCCTCCCGGACCCGTCCCAGCTCGTCCCCGGCCCGGCCCAGCTCGCGCGCGGTCCGGTCGCTGGCCTTTGCTCCGGGCCGGACCCCCGGTTCGGCCGCCCGGGCACCGGCCTTCGCCCGGGCCGGACGTCCGGTTCGGCCACCGGGCCGCAGGTCGCCCGGCCACCGGCCTTTGCCCGGGCTGGACGTCCGGTTCGGCCACCAGGCCACCCGGGCCACCCTGGCCGCCCGGCCACTGGGCCGCTGGGCCGTCTGGACATCGCCGCCGTCTGGCCGCAGGGACGGCGCGGCCAGCAGACCGTCCCGGTCTGCTCTTAAGCGCCCTCCTGGTGGCGGGGCCTGGATCCTCCGCTGAGCGCATGGGCGAACCGTCTTCCCCTTGGCCACCGGGCCACCGGGCCACCGGGCCGCCCGGCCACCGGGCCACCGGGGCCACCTGGGCGACCCGGGCCACCGGGCCGCTGGGCCGCCTGGACATCAAGCCGCCTGGCCGCACTGAGAGCACGGTCAGCGGACCGCCCACAGCGGGGGTTCAGGATGCGAGGCGCTGCAGGCGGCTGGTGGCCTCGGCGAGAACGTCGTCCTTCTTGCAGAACGCGAAGCGGACGAAGGGCGCGCCCTGCTCGCGGTGGTCGTAGAAGACGGCGTTCGGGATGGCCACGACCCCGGCGCGCTCGGGCAGGGCGCGGCAGAACGCGAAGCCGTCCGTCTCGCCGAGCGGGCGGATGTCGGTGGTGATGAAGTACGTGCCCTGCGGCCGGAAGACCGTGAAGCCCGCCTCGGCGAGGCCCGACGCCAGCAGGTCCCGCTTGCGCAGCATGTCCGCGCGGAAGGTCTCGAAGTACGCGTCCGGCAGCGCGAGGGCCTCGGCGACGGCGTACTGGAAGGGCCCCGACGCCACGTACGTCAGGAACTGCTTCGCCGACCGTACGGCGCCGACCAGGGCCGGCGGCGCGGTCACCCAGCCCACCTTCCAGCCGGTGAACGAGAACGTCTTGCCCGCGCTGCCGATGGTGACCGTCCGCTCGCGCATCCCCGGCAGGCCGGCCAGCGGTACGTGCTCGGCGTCGTCGAAGACGAGGTGTTCGTAGACCTCGTCCGTCACCACGAGCAGATCCCGCTCGACGGCGATCCGCGCGATCTCCGTCAGCTCCGCCCGGGTGAGGACGGTACCGGTCGGATTGTGCGGGGTGTTGATCAGCAGCAGCCGGGTCCGCTCGGTGACCGCGTCGCGCAGCTCGTCGAGGTCGAGCCGGAAGCGCCGGTGGTCGACCCCGTCGTGGGCGCCCTCGTCGGGGCGCAGCGTCACGGGCACGCGTGTCCCGCCCGCCATGGCGATGGAGGCCGCGTACGAGTCGTAGTACGGCTCCAGGGCGATCACCTCGTCGCCGGGCTCCAGGAGCGCGAGCAGCGAGGCCGCGATGGCCTCGGTGGCGCCCGCCGTCACCAGGACCTCGGTGTCGGGGTCGTACGACAGGCCGTAGTGGCGTTTTTGATGCGAGGCGATCGCGGTGCGCAGCTCGGGGACGCCCGGACCCGGCGGGTACTGGTTCCCGCGGCCGTCCCGCAGCGCGCGGACGGCCGCCTCCCGGATCTCCTCGGGGCCGTCCGTGTCGGGGAAGCCCTGTCCGAGGTTGATCGAGCCGGTGCTCAACGCGAGGGCGGACATCTCGGCGAAGATCGTCGTCCCGAACTCGGCCAGCCGGCGGTTCAGAAAGGGGCGCGCACTGGAGGTCATGCCGGTCATCCTGCGCCCAAGTTCGGGAGTTCCTCAACTCACCTTCGCCGGTGGGCACCTGCGCCGACAGCCGGGACACCGCTTCTGAGCAGGGGAGAGCTTTCGCCGACTGTCGTCAACTGTCGGACGCCGGTCACCCTCGGTCGGCCCGGCCCCGCGTCGGCCGACGCGGCCGGGGCGATGACGGCTCCGGCGGTCAGGACGGCGGCGGCTGTGGCGAACAGTGCGGATTTGCGAATAGCTTTCAAGGTCAACCCCGTTTTGTGTTCGTAGCGTTGGAGTCTCTGGAGCGATGGCCGACCCCAACTCGCCCTTGGTCCAGGGGCGGTCGAGGTCAGTAGTCGAATTACGTCATGTCCGCCGACGCACCGTCTCAAGATCCTCATTCCGTCATGGATGTCACTCGGGAGCAGGGAACCGATACAGGCCTCGCGGCCTCGGCCGGAGGCCGACCATGAATGCGGCCCAGTGATGCGCACCGGGCCCCTGATCCGCACTTCTGTGCAGGTCATGGGGCATCCCCACATTTGGATGCTCAGGAGTTCCTCAACTCTGCTTTGGGCCGCGGAGCGTGAGGGCATCCCCCAGTCACGCAGGACCGGAATCGAGAAGCACGGCCCACGGGGGGCCGCTTCGGGGGAACGGAAGGAGGGTGACGCCATGATCATCGGCATCATCCTGGGGGTCATTGTGCTGGTTGTGGTCATGAGGGCCGTCGGTGGAGTCAGGAGGGGATGGCGCCGCTCCCGGGGCAGCGGCGGTGGCGGCAGCCGTAGTTGGTGGGCCGGCGGTGCGGACGGCGCCACGTCCTGTGGTTCGTCCGGCGGCCACCACGGGGGGCACGGGGGTCACTCCTGCGGGGGTCACTCGTCGTGCGGAGGCTCGTCCTGCGGAGGCGGGTCCTCCTGCGGTGGGGGCGGATGCGGCGGAGGCAGCTGACACGGGGCAGCTGAGCTCCCTGCGGAAACGCATCCGGCGCACGGACGTGCCCGTCGGCCGACGACTGCCGACGGGCACGTCCGTGCGCCGGGCGCACGCCATTGTTGAACAGTTGAGCTGTGGAGCCCTCGGGGGGATGGAAACCCCACGAAGTTGGGTAAAAACGCTGTG
The DNA here is from genome assembly GCF_055567635.1 of Streptomyces sp. NPDC026500. Taxonomy (NCBI): domain Bacteria; kingdom Bacillati; phylum Actinomycetota; class Actinomycetes; order Kitasatosporales; family Streptomycetaceae; genus Streptomyces; species Streptomyces sp. NPDC026500. The sequence goes on from NZ_JBVHQB010000001.1 coordinate 458,943, forward strand.
GCGGAACCACAGTTCATGATTCCCTCTAAACCACCAAAGCAGCCCTGGTAAATCACCAAGCAGCCCTGGGCCGACAGGCCTCGGAAGTCCATCGGATGGTCCTATCGGACGCGTCCTTCGGATGCCCTTCCGGCCGGGCTGACCGGGCCGTTCCCCCGGTGTTGACCGGGTGCGCCGGAACCCCACCTCACCTTTGCGTGCTAGCGGAGCCGACCCATGCTCACGACCCTGAAAACCTCGTACACCGACACGCGCGCGGCCGATCTCGCCTGGACCCTGGGCCGCGAACCGCTGCCGGCCCTCGCCACCCTCGACCTCGAACTTGCCGGGGCGAAACTTCAGTTGAGACTGCTCGGCGCGTCCCACCAGGTACTCCTGGAGGAGGAGCGGGGCAGTTGCTCGGAGACCGTCGCGTGCATCGCCGGCAGCAGCACACCCCTGCCGCTCGGCGTCGCGAAGCGGTTCGACGACTGGGAGTACGAGTTCGCGGCCCGCGTCGAGATCCTGTCCCCCGGCTCCTTCGCGGGCCGCGCCCAGGAGTTGCTGGCGCTGGTCTCCGACCACCCCCAGGGTCTCGCCGGCGTCTTCCCCGGCAGCCCGCACGCGTTCACCGCGATGCTCGCCCAGCGCCACGAGGGCCAGGTCCATTGGCGTACGTGGCACGCGTACCCGCAGGACGGCCAGTTGGTCGCGACGCGTACGCGGGTCGGCGTACGGACGGACGCCTTCAGCGCGTCCGGCGTCTGAGGGCCGGGTCGCGCGCGACCCGACCGTCGACGTGTCCGGTTGTTCCACATGCCGTTGTTCCAGGTCCCGTGTTCCACGTCCGGTGTTCCGTGTTCCGCGTCCGGTGTTCCACGTGCCGCTTTTCGAACCCTGCTCCCCGTGTCCCGTATCCGGCGGCGGCGGGGGGCGGGCGCGTGGCGGGACGCGGTAGGTGCGGATGTGGGGTTCGCGCGCGGTGTGCCGGGAAGATGCCCAGGTCAACTCCGTGCACCATGAAGAGCAATAGTTTCCACACGTGTGGGTGACGAGACGTAGTGGCGGCGTGACGTAGCGTTCACGACGTGATCGAACCGCACGCGCCAGCTCCCCCCGGCGCGCCGCCGCCCTGGGGCGTCCAGGGCCAGGCGCGGCTGCCCGTCCGTCCGGGCATCGGCCGGTTCCTCGTCCTGGCGGGAGTGTTCGTCTGCGCGGCATGCGGACTCGTGTACGAACTCGAACTCGTCGCCCTCGCCTCGTACTTGATCGGTGACTCGGTCACCCAGGCATCCGTCGTGCTCTCCGTCATGGTCTTCGCCATGGGCGTCGGCTCCCTCGCCGCGAAGCGGCTGCGCCCCTGCGCCGCGGCCGGCTTCGGCGCCGTCGAGGCGGCGCTCGCCCTGGTCGGCGGATGCAGCGCGATGGCCCTGTACGCGGTGTTCGCCTGGACGGGCGCATGGGGCGGCCTGTGGGCGGACGGGCCCCGCTGTCTGCTGGTGGCCTTCTCGCTCACCATCGGTCTGCTCATCGGCGCCGAAGTCCCCCTCCTCATGGAGCTGATACAACGCATCCGCCGCCAGGACCCGGGCGGCGCGGTCGCGGACCTGTTCGCGGCGGACTACGTGGGCGCCCTCGTCGGAGGCCTCGCCTTCCCGTTCCTGCTGCTGCCCCTGCTCGGCCAGCTGACGGGCGCGCTGCTGACCGGAACGGTGAACGCGGTCGCCGGCGGCGCCCTCGTACTCGGCCTGTTCCGAAGGGACTTGACCCGCCGCGCGCGCTGGACCCTGGTCGTCGCCAACCTCGTCGTCCTCGGTCTGCTCGCCTCGGCCGCGGTGCTGGTCGGCGACTTCGAACGGGCCGCACGGCACGCGCTGTACGGGGCGGACGTGCGTGTCGCGCTCCGCACCGGTGTCCAGGAGGCCGTCCTCACCGGCGGCACCCGCGGCCGTCCGCTCCACCTCTTCCTCGACGGCCGCCTGCGGTTCAGCGGCCGTGACGAGCACCGCTACCACGAGGCGCTCGTCCACCCCGCGATGAACGGACCGCACGCCCGCGTGCTCATCCTCGGCGGCGGTGACGGACTCGCCGCCCACGAAGTACTGCGCCACTCCGGGGTGCGCCACATCGACATCGTCGAACCCGATGCGGACGTGGTCCGGCTGGCGCGCCACGACACCGCGCTGTCCGCCCTCAACCACCATGTGTACGACGACCCACGGGTGCACGAGGTGACGGCGGACGCCTTCGGCCGGCTGCGCGGCGCCCGGTCGACGTACGACGTCGTCATCTCGGACCTGCCCGATCCGGGCATCACGGCGAGCACCAAGCTGTACTCGCAGGAGTTCTACGGCCTCGCGCGCCGCGTGCTCGCCCCCGGCGGGCGTCTCGTGGTCCACGCGGGCCCGCTGGCCGACCGGCACCGGGCTTTCTGGACGGTCGACGCGACGATCCGTGCGGCCGGGCTGTTCACCAGGCCCTACCGTGTCGGCGGCCGGGACTCCGGCTTCGCGGCGGGTCCCGACCGTATCGCCGGCGGCTCCGCGGGCGCTGCGGGCGATACGGGCGCGGCGGGCTCCGCGGGCGACTGGGGTTTCATCCTGGCCTCCCGTACACCCGCACCCCTGAGGCTGGACTCCTCCTGCCCGCGGCTGCGCACCCTCACCCAGGCGGCCCTGACGGCGGACGCGCGCGCCGCCTCCCGAAGCCGCTTCCTGCGCCCCCTCCCGCCCTCCACGCTGGTGCATCCGCGGTACACCGACTGAGGTCCGGGTGCGGGAATCCCGGGATACGCGGGTGCGGTCCGGGTGGTGCTGGGTAGGCTCGGCTGACATGGAGCATGAGGTGTTCGTTCCGTTTCCGGCCGGGCGGCTGAGGGAGGCGCTGGCCGATCCCGTCCGGGTCGCCCGTGCGATCCCGGGTCTCCAGCAGGACGCGTCGGCCGTCTCCGACAGCGCGGCGGACGCGGACTCGCCGCCCGTCTCCGGGACCGAGCCGCCCGTCTCCGGGACCGGACAGGGCGCCGCGGAGATGTCCTCCCGGGCTCGGCGCGAGCGGGACGCGGGGGCCGCGCGCGTCGCCGGGCGCCTGAAGGTCCGCGTCGCCGGTCACACGATCACCTATCGCGGCGCGTTCCGGGTCACCGCCCAGGAGGACGGCTCGTACGCCGTCGAGGGCGACGCCACGGAGGTACGCGGCGGAGGCGCCGTGAAACTTGCGCTGACCCTGCGGCTCCTCCCCGCCGACGGCGGTACCACCCTCGCGTTCGGCGGCACGGCCTCCGGCGACGGCCGCGTGGCCGAACTCCCGCACGACGCGGTGTCCTCGGCGGGACAGCGCCTGCTGACCCGCTTCGGAGAAACCCTGACAGCAGACCTCACGACACGGGCCGACTCCGTGTCCCGAGCCGAGGCCGGACCCGAGTCCGGACCCGGGGCCGGACCCGGGACCGAACCCGAGGCCGGACCCGGGACCGAACCCGAGGCCGCGTCCGAGACTGAACCTGCAGCCGGAGCTGAGCCCGAGGCCGGAGCCGAAACTGAGACCGGAACCGGAACCGGAACCGGAGCCGAAACCGAAACCGAGACCGGAACCGGAACCGAGACCGAAGCCGAAGCCGAGAAGGAACCCGGACCGGGACCCGAACCCGAGATCGAAGCTGAACCGGAAGTCGGTGCTGGTGCTGGTGCTGGTGCCGGGGTCGAGGCGTCCTCTCTCTACGAGGCGGACGTGCCGCCCTCTTCGCTCGACCCGTTGGCCGAGGACGACGAGTTCGACGGCGAGGACTTCGTGGCGGAGGCCGGGGAGCCGGGGCGTGCGGACCCCATGGCCGAGGCGGCGCATGCGCGGCGGACGATGATCGGTCGCAGCGCGGAGGAAGTGGACCACGCTCCTCCGAGGGGCCGCTACGCCCCCGTCCCGCCCCCGGAGGCCACCGCCGCCCGCGCCACCCTCCGCTGGGCGGCCCCCGCCGCGGCCCTGGCGCTGGCCTCGGCGATCGTCGTGACCCGGGCGCTGCGCAGGCGCCGTTGAGGGAGCGGTGAGGGCGGGAAACCACAGGGCGCTCCGGCCCCAGTAGGGTCGACCCCGTGAGTAACGAAGACATCACGCTGACCGCGGGTGACGCGGAGGTGACCGTGGCGCCGGGGAACGGCGGACGGGTCGGGAGTCTGCGGGTCGGCGGCGTCGAACTGCTGCGGCAGGGCGCGAAGTTCGGGTGCTTCCCGATGGTCCCGTGGTGCGGGCGCATCCGCGACGGCCGGTTCCTCGACGGCGCCGCCGTCCGGCAGATGCCGCTCAACTCCCCGCCGCACGCCATCCACGGCACCGCCCGCGACGGCTCCTGGACCACGGCCCGCGTCACCACGGACGGCGCCGTGATCACGTACGGCCTGGTGGACCCCTGGCCGCACCCCGCTCGCGTCACCCAGGCCTTCACCCTCACCGAGGACGACCTGACGATCACCATGTCCGTGGAGACGTACGGGGACTCGTTCCCGGCCCAGGTCGGCTGGCACCCCTGGTTCAACAGGAACCTGGGGGACGGCGGCGAGGACGTCCGCGTCGACTTCCGGCCCGCGTGGCAGGAGGAGCGGGGCGAGGACCATCTGCCCACCGGCCGCCGCGTCGACCCGAAGCCCGGCCCCTGGGACGACTGCTTCGGAATGCCGGAGGGCGTCGACGTCACGCTCACCTGGCCGGGGCGGCTGGAGCTCAAGGTCGGCAGCCGCGAGCAGTGGGTCGTCGTCTACGACGAGCAGGAGGCGGCCGTGTGTGTGGAGCCGCAGACCGGTCCGCCGAACGGGCTCAACACCCACCCCCGGCTGGTCACACCCATCGACCCCCTCGAAGCCACCACCACCTGGAGCTGGCGGCGGCTCTAAGCTGGCGTCCATGAGTGACGTACGCGGCGAGCTGCTGCAGCAGATCAAGGACAAGGCCGTGGTGCACGGCAAGGTGACCCTCTCCTCGGGTCTTGAGGCCGACTACTACGTGGACCTGCGCCGGATCACGCTGGACGGCGAGGCGGCCCCGCTCGTCGGGCAGGTCCTCCTCGACCTCACCGCCGGCCTGGACTTCGACGCGGTCGGCGGGCTGACCATGGGCGCCGACCCGGTCGCCGGGGCGATGCTGCACGCCGCCGCCGCGAACGGGCGCAGGCTGGACGCCTTCGTCGTCCGCAAGGCCGCCAAGGCGCACGGCCTGCAGCGCCGTGTCGAGGGTCCCGAGATCAAGGGCCGGCGCGTCCTCGTGGTCGAGGACACCTCGACGACGGGCGGCTCCCCGCTGGAGGCCGTCCAGGCCGTCCGGGAGGCCGGAGCCGAGGTCGTCGGCGTCGCCACGATCGTCGACCGTGCGACCGGTGCCGCCGAGAAGATCGAGGCCGGCGCCGGGGTTCCGTACCTCTTCGCCTTCTCCAAGGGCGAGTTGGGCCTCGACTGACGAAAGCTCCCGCGGGGCCCCGCCGACGGCCGGGTCCCGCATGTCGGATGGGGGTCTGGAGCATCCGGCGATGTCTGGAAAGATGGGGCCGACGATGACGTCGCCCCCCTAGGTCAGGGCCATAAGCACCAGTCCCGTCGTACCGCAGCAGCAGTACGCAGACCCGCACATACAAGGAGCGGACAGATGCCCATCGCAACCCCCGAGGTCTACAACGAGATGCTCGACCGGGCGAAGGCAGGCAAGTTCGCCTACCCGGCCATCAACGTGACCTCGTCCCAGACCCTGCACGCTGCGCTGCGCGGCTTCGCGGAGGCGGAGAGCGACGGCATCATCCAGATCTCCACCGGTGGTGCGGAGTTCCTGGGCGGTCAGCACAAGAAGGACATGGTGACGGGCGCCGTCGCGCTCGCGGAGTTCGCGCACATCGTCGCCGCCAAGTACGACATCACGGTCGCGCTGCACACGGACCACTGCCCGAAGGACAAGCTGGACGGCTACGTCCGTCCGCTGCTCGACATCTCCGCCGAGCGCGTCGCCCGCGGTGAGAACCCGCTGTTCCAGTCCCACATGTGGGACGGCTCCGCCGAGACCCTCGCCGACAACCTGGCCATCGGCCAGGAGCTGCTCGCCAAGGCCGTCGCCGCGAAGATCATCCTCGAGGTCGAGATCACCCCGACCGGTGGCGAGGAGGACGGCGTCAGCCACGAGATCAACGACGAGCTGTACACGACCGTCGACGACGCCCTGCGCACCGCCCAGGCCCTCGGCCTGGGCGAGAAGGGCCGCTACCTGCTCGCCGCGTCGTTCGGCAACGTGCACGGTGTGTACAAGCCGGGCAACGTCGTCCTGCGCCCCGAGCTCCTCAAGGACCTCCAGGAGGGTGTCGCCGCCAAGTACGGCAAGGCGAGCCCGTTCGACTTCGTCTTCCACGGCGGCTCCGGCTCCACCGCCGAGGAGATCGCCACCGCGCTGGAGAACGGCGTCGTGAAGATGAACCTCGACACCGACACCCAGTACGCCTTCACCCGTCCTGTCGTGGACCACATGTTCCGCAACTACGACGGTGTGCTGAAGGTCGACGGCGAGGTCGGCACCAAGTCGAAGTACGACCCGCGCACCTGGGGCAAGCTCGCCGAGGCCGGCATGGCCCAGCGTGTGACCGAGGCCTGCGCCGCCCTGCGTTCCACGGGCACCCGGCTCAAGTAGTCACCCGGTGGTCCGCCGGTAGGCCCCTGGTAGTCCACCGGTGGCCCTTCGTGGTGGTCCTTAGGTAGTCATCCCTGCGGAAGGGCCCGGCACCCGCCACGGTGCCGGGCCCTTCCGTATGCTCCGAGGTATGGCTGTGCCTGCGAGGGACGCATCGGACGTGTCGGACGGCAGACCCGCGGTACGGATCGCCTCCCCGACGGGGAAGTGGATCCTGCTGACCACCGTCCTCGGCTCCAGCATGGCCCTGCTGGACTCGACCGTCGTCAATGTCGCTCTGCCGACCATCGGCCGTGACCTGGACGCGAGCCTCGCCGCCCTCCAGTGGACCGTGAACGGCTACATGCTGTCGCTGGCCGGACTGATCCTGCTCGGCGGCTCGCTCGGGGACCGTTTCGGGCGCCGGAAGGTCTTCGTCATCGGCGTGGTGTGGTTCGCGGCCGCCTCGCTGCTGTGCGGGCTCGCGCCCAACGTGGGCGTGCTCGTCGCCGCGCGTGTCCTCCAGGGCGTCGGCGGGGCGCTGCTCACCCCCGGCTCGCTGGCGATCATCCAGGCCTCCTTCCACCCGGACGACCGGGCCCGTGCCATCGGCCTGTGGTCGGGCTTCGGGGGTGTCGGGGCCGCCGTCGGGCCGTTCCTGGGCGGCTGGCTGGTGGACGGGCCCGGCTGGCGCTGGGTCTTCCTGCTGAACATCCCCGTCGCGCTGGTGTGCGCCCCGATCGCCCTGCTGCACGTTCCGGAGTCGACCGGCGGAACCTCCCGATCGACCGGAGCCGAGAGCGGGGAAGGCAAGCCGCACCGCGGCTTCGACGTCCTCGGCGCCGTCCTCGGCGCGCTCTCCCTCGCCCTGGTGACGTACGCGCTGATCGAGGCCACGAGCGGTTCCCTGCTCGTGTGGCTGGCGGCCGTCGGAGGCGTGGTGGCGGGGGTGGCCTTCGTGTACGTCGAGCGGCGGCGGCCCGATCCGATGATACCGCTGGACATCTTCGCCTCGCGCCAGTTCACGGCCGTCAACCTGGTGACCCTGTGCGTCTACGCGGCCTTCGGAGGCTTCTTCTTCCTGACCGCGCTCCAGCTCCAGGTCGTGGCGGGCTACTCCGCGCTCCAGGCCGGTACGGCGCTGCTGCCGACCACGGTCCTGATGCTGCTCTTCTCCGCCCGCTCCGGCGAACTCTCCCAGCGCATCGGCCCGCGCATCCCGCTGACGGTCGGACCGCTGCTGTGCGCGGCGGGCATGCTGCTGATGCTGCGGGTGGGCGTGGACGCGTCGTACGTGGCCGACGTACTGCCCGCGCTGCTGGTGATGGGGCTCGGCATGGTCACCCTGGTCGCGCCGCTGACCGCCACCGTCCTGGCCTCCGTGGACACCGGGCGAGCGGGCCTGGCCAGCGGGATCAACAACGCGGCGGCCCGGGTGGCCGGGCTCCTCGCCGTGGCCGCGCTGCCGCTGCTCACCGGGATGGGAGAGGAGGCGTACCGCTCGGCGGACGCCTTCGACGCCGCCTTCCGCCGGGCGATGCCGCTGTGCGCCGGTGTGCTGGTGGTCGGCGCGGTGCTGGCCTACACGACCGTACGCCGCCCGCCGCCCGGCTGCCTCCGCCCCGAGTGCCACACCCACGGCTCGCTGACGGCACCCCCGCTGGAACCGGAGCGATCCCGGGGCGTCCTCGGGACCCCGGGCTCCCCCGGCTCCCCAGGCTCTTCGGGTTCTACGCCTTCCAGCGCTGATCCAGCTTCGTGATCGTGCCGGAGGCGTCGGTCCGGTAGGCGAAGTACATCCGGCTCGCACGGGCCGAGGCCTCGGCCTTGGCGAGGAAGGCGCGGACATCGATCGGCTTGTTCACGTTGGTGTCGTAGAACGGCTCGTTCACGGAGAGCTGTGCCGTCGCGGAGAGCCGTGTCTCGTGCCGCGGGCCGATCGCGTGCCATACGGGGGCGTCGGGCCGCGGGCAGGTCCAGGAGCCCTCCTGGACCTTGATGTACGAGCCGTCCTTCGCGACGCGCGTGCCGGGCAGCAGCGTGACGTCGACGCCGGACCAGCCCTTGCAGAGGGGACCGTCGGAGGAGGCCGCGGCGGTGGCCGTCGGCTCGGCGCCGGCGGTCGGGGCCGCGGTCGCGGCGGAGGCGGTGGCCGGTGCGGAGGGGGTGGCCGGTGTGGAGGAGGTACCGGCGGCGGTGTCGTCCCCCGGTCCGCAGGCGGTCGTGGTCGTGGCGAGCAGAACGGCGGCGGCGAGGGCGCCCAGGGCGCCACCTCTGCGGATCCGGGCAGCGGTCGGTACCGCCATGATGATTCCCCCGTTGGCGTGAACACGTTCGACAGATGCTGATCGAAGTGTGACCGCGGAACGGATCGTTCCCTGAGCGCCGTGGGCAACCGTTACCGATCACGGACAATGCAGCAGACTGGAACCCATGACGATTCACGAGAACCTTCTCGGGGGACCGCCCCCGACCCATCTCCCGGACGACCCGGAGCCGCGCGAGCTCCTCGCGAACGGCACGGCCCCCGCCGATGTCGCCGCCAAGTACCCCACCTCCTCGCTCGCCTGGGCGCAGCTCGCCGACGACGCGTTCGAGCGCGGCGGTGTCGTCGAGTCGTACGCCTACGCCCGTACGGGATACCACCGCGGCCTGGACGCCCTGCGCCGGAGCGGCTGGAAGGGACACGGACCGGTGCCCTGGGAGCACGAGCCGAACCGCGGTTTCCTGCGCGCCCTGCACGCCCTCGCCCGCGCCGCCCAGGCGATCGGCGAGCAGGAGGAGTACGAGCGCTGCAGCCAGTTCCTGAAGGACTCCTCGCCGACGGCGGCCCAGACCCTGGGCTAGTCCCCGGACCGGTTTCCGGGGACGCCGGGCCTGTTCCGGGCGGGTTCCTTCGGGGCACCGTGATGCGGGTCCGCCTGGTGTGACCAGGCGGACCTTGCGGTTTCGGGGGACGATTGTGGAGGATGCCCGGTGGGGACCGGGGCCCCCGTGTCGGTAACGGCAGGGGCGGACCGCTACCCGGAGCACATTGCAGGAGACAGCGATGTCCCACCAGGCTCAGCCCACGCCGGCTCAGGAGCCCGAGACTCCGCATCTCGACTTCCAGGGCACGACGCCGTACGAGGACTACGTACAGGCCGACGTGCTCACCCACCTCCAGCACACCCTCTCCGACGACCCCGGAGAGATGGTCTTCCTGGTGACGACCCAGGTCATGGAGCTGTGGTTCACGGTCATCGTCCACGAGTGGGAGACGGCGGCCAAGGCACTGCGCGCCGACGACGTCCCCGTCGCGGTGGCCGCGCTGAAGCGGTCCGTACGGGAGCTGGAGGCGCTGAACGCGTCCTGGCGTCCGCTCGGACAGCTCACCCCCGCGCAGTTCAACTCCTACCGTTCGGCCCTCGGCGAGGGTTCCGGTTTCCAGTCGGCGATGTACCGGCGCATGGAGTTCCTGCTCGGCGAGAAGTCCGCCTCCATGCTCGTCCCACACCGGGGCGCGGCGCGGGTGTACGCCGAGCTGGAGAAGGCGCTGCACGAGCCGAGCCTGTACGACGAGGTGCTGCGGCTGCTCGCGCGGCGCGGGCACGCGATCCCGGCCGCCGTGCTGGAGCGTGACGTGTCGCAGCGCTACGAACCCGTCCCCGAGGTCGAGGCCGCGTGGACGGCCCTGTACGCCGGTGACGACACCGACGAGCTCGCGCGGCTCGGCGAGGCGCTGACCGACGTCGCCGAGCTGGTGTGGCGCTGGCGCAACGACCACCTCGTCGCCACGCGGCGGGCGATGGGCTCGAAGACCGGCACGGGCGGCTCCGCCGGAGTGGCCTGGCTGGAGAAGCGCGCGCAGAAGAACGTGTTCCCCGAGCTGTGGACGGCGAGGTCCTATGTCTGAGCGAGACTCTGTGTCCGCGCAGGCCGCGCGGGCGGCGGAACTGGACGCGGCCGACGAACTCGCCGGGCTGCGCAAGCAGTTCGTGCTCGACGACGTGGTGTACCTGGACGGGAACTCGCTCGGCGCGCTGCCGGTCGGGGTCCCGGGCAGGGTCGAGGACGTCGTCCGCAGGCAGTGGGGCGAACTCCGCATCCGCTCCTGGGAGGAGAGCGGGTGGTGGACCGCGCCCGAGCGGATCGGCGACCGGATCGCCCCGCTGGTCGGCGCGGCGGCCGGACAGATCGTGGTCGGCGACTCGACCAGTGTGAACGTCTTCAAGGCGCTGGTGGGCGCGGTACGGCTGGCGGGCGAAGGGCGCGACGAGATCCTCGTCGACGCGACGACGTTCCCGACGGACGGGTACATCGCGCAGTCCGCGGCCCGTATGACGGGCTGCGAGCTGCGTCCGGTCGATCCGGACGAGGTGCCCTCGGTACTCGGCTCCCGCACGGCGGCGGTGCTGCTCAACCACGTCGACTACCGCACGGGCCGGCGCTTCGACCTCCCGTCCCTGACGTCCGCGATCCGTGCGGCGGGTGCCGTATCGGTGTGGGACCTGTGCCATTCCGCGGGCGCCCTGCCGGTCGGGCTGGACGAGCACGGGGTGGACCTGGCGGTCGGCTGCACCTACAAGTACCTGAACGGCGGCCCGGGTTCGCCCGCGTACCTCTACGTCCGCGCCGGCCTCCAGGACCGCTTCGACTCCCCGCTCCCCGGCTGGAACTCGCACGCGGACCCCTTCGGCATGAGCCCGTCGTACGCACCCGCGCCGGGCGCGTTGCGCGGGCGGGTCGGCACGCCGGACATCCTGTCGATGCTGGCCCTGGAAGCGGCGCTGGAGGTGTGGGACGGCGTGTCGATCGACAGCGTCCGCGCCAAGTCGCTCGCCCTCACCGACTTCTTCCTGGAGTGCGTCTCCGCGTACGTCCCCGAGGGGCGCGTCGAGTCCGTGACTCCCTCCGCCCACGCGGAGCGGGGCAGCCAGGTGGCCCTGCGCTGCGCGGACGCGGGCGCTGTGATGAAGCGCCTGATCGACAACGGCGTCGTGGGCGACTTCCGTCACCCGGACATCCTCCGCTTCGGCTTCACCCCCCTGTACGTCGGCTTCGCCGACACGGAGAGGGCAGCACGGGTACTGGCGGAGACGTTGAGCTAACAGGAGCCGGACCCCCCGGCTTCGAGGGCGGGGCGGGGCGGAGCGGGGTTCAGCCCCTCCGGCGTTTGCGGAGCGGGGTTTGCGGAGCGGGGTCTGGGGCGGGTCCCAGGCACGATGGGGGTCCCCTCTGGTCGAGCGAAGCGGACCCCTTGGGGGAGGGCAGGGGCGGAGGGGCGAAACCCCTCTGGCCCCGCCGCCCGGTGCCGTCGGGTCTCCGGTCTTGCCCGGCACAGCCTGGGCGTCTTGGCGCTCCGGGCGACGGGGATTCCTTGGTGCGGGCCCCCGGCCGGAGACGTCACTCGGCGGAGACGAACACCCCGGCCCCCGCGGCGGCCACCGCCGCGGACGCCGCCCGCTCCGCATCGGCGACACCCGGCACCACGCCAGTCGCGAGCAGCCCGAAAAACAACGGCGCCGAAACGGCCCGCACGACCGCCACCACATCCGTCCCCGCCGGCAACTCTCCCCGGGCAACCCCCTGTTCCACACAGGGCACCCACTCGGCGACCCGTACCTCGCAGAACCTCCGCAACGCCTCGGCCGCCTGCGCGTCGCACGCCCCCGCGGCGATCACCGCCCGGAACAGCGCCCCCTTCCGAGGATCGGCGAGCGTCCGCCGTACGAGCTCGGCATGGGCCCGCAGATCCCCGAGCACGCTCCCCGTGTCCACCCGCGGAAGCGGCCGCCCGGCCATGTCGCCGAGCAGATCGGCGACCAGCCCCGCCACCGACCCCCAGCGCCGGTACACCGTCGTCTTGCCCACCCCGGCCCGTCGGGCGACATCGGCCGGATCGAGCCGCGCGAACCCCTCCTCGGCGAGCACATCCCCGGCGGCCCGCAGTACGGCCGCACGGACGCGCGCCGTACGCCCCCCGGGACGCACGGTGCCGGGCTCGGCGAATCCGGCGGATCCGGCCGACTCGACGGGCTCGACCGGGTCGACCTGGTCGGTGGGGTCGGCGGACATGACGGTCTCCTTCGTCGGGCATTCGTCGAACACGCTCCGGAGCGGCGCGACGCCACCCGCCAACGTAACGAAACAGTAGAACCGTTTACCCCTCACCGAGCGTGACAACCCGTTGTCGGCGCACGTCACCGGCCTGATACCGTCCCCGCCAACGGCCGAATTGTTCCCTGGTCCGCCAAATCCGTTTCACCGCTGAGAGGTTGGAGCATGCAGGACGACGCCGAATCCCGGGACGGCGGCGACGCCGCGGCAGAGCACCGCGCGGGCGCACAGCACGACGGTGCGCAGCGGGACGGTGCCGAGCGCGACGCCGCCATCGCGCGCGGCGCCGCCGAAGAGGCGTCCGCCTTCTCGCACCCGGCCGTGGACCCCGACGTCACCCTGGCGTACGGCGACCACCCCGACCAGGTGATCGACTTCTACGCCCCGCGCGACCCGGACCCGGAGGTCCCCACCCCTCTGGTGGTCGTACTGCACGGCGGCGCCTGGCGTGCCCCGTACGACCGCCGCCACATCACCCCGTTCGCCGACTTCCTGACCCGCCGCGGATTCGGCGTGGCGAACGTCGAGTACCGCCGCGGCGCGGCGACGCCCCCCGCGCCGGCCGGTCCCGCGATCCCCGCGCAGGGCGGCCCCGCCGTCTCCGGCGCGGACGGCCTGGCTTCTTCCGGGGCCGACGGATCCGGCGACCGAGGCGACGGCGGAGCCCAGGGCGGCAGCGGCGGCGATACCGGTGCCGGGGCTCCGGTCGCCGGCCGGTGGCCCGACACCTTCGACGACGTGGCGGCCGCGCTCGACGCACTGCCCGCACTCGTACGCGAGGCAATTCCGCAGGCCGACCCCCGGCGCATCGTGATCACCGGCCACTCGGCGGGCGGTCACCTGGCCCTGTGGGCCGCGGCCCGGCACCTCCTGCCCGCCGACGCGCCCTGGCACCTCGACCGTCCCGCGCCACTGCGCGGAGTCGTCGCCCTCGCCCCGATCGCGGACTTCCAGGTCGCGGAGAAGCTCGCGGTCTGCGGCGGGGCGTCCCGCCAACTCCTGGGCGGAGAAGCAACGTTCGCGGAACGCCTGCCGTACGCCGACCCCGTGCGGCTGCTCCCCACCGGTATCGCCACCACGCTCGTCCAGGGCCGTACCGACGTCGTCGTTCCGCAGGCGGTCGCCGAGTCGTACACGGACGCGGCCGCCAAGGCGGGCGAGGTGGTCGGTCTGACGCTCCTGGAGGGCGTCGGCCACTTCCCCCTGATCGACCCGGCCGCCGACGCCTGTGCCGTGGTGGCGGAGGAGATCGCCCAGCTGGCCTGGTAGCCGGGCAGCTCGGTCGATATCCGAGAAAAGAGCCCAACTCCCCTGATAAGCAGGGGAGTTGGCCGAGAGTTGGCCGCCCTCTTGCCTCTCTCTCCCGAACCCCGGTCATACCCGTAGTACCTGAGAGCTACCTCCAGGATGGGGTCCGCAGCGGGACGCGGATGACAGGTGACGATCCGTAATTTCCCTTCCAGCGACGCCCGATGAGCGGGCGGACGGGGAGGGACGGACACCATGAATTCCCGGGCGAAGCCGATCTTCAGGAGGAGAGCGGACGTCTTCGCGGACCCGCCACGGGACAGGCGGAGCGCACCACCCGCGGCGACCAAAGCTCCGCGCCCTCGCGCCGAGGTTCGGCACCCTTGTGCCGAGGCTCCGTGTCCTGGCGCCGAGGTTCCGCGCCCTCGTTCCGAAGGCCCTGGGCCTCGTTCCGAAGGCCCGTGGTCTCGCGCCGAAGTTCCGTGCCCTTGTGCCGAGGCTCCGTGTCCTGGCGCCGAAGTCCCGCGCCCTCGCCCCGAAGTCCCGCGCCTCCGTGCTGGAGGCGGGGTCGCCCGTCGGCTGCGCCGGACGCTGCTCGCCGCGCTCGTCACGGCCGCGGTCGTCGTCCCCCTGTCCGCCGCCGCCCGCCCGGAGATTCCCGCGCCGGCACCCGCGGTCCTCGCACCGCTGACGGCGGCGACCCTGGAGAAGGCGTACGAGGCGAACCGGGCCGACGCGGCGGAGGCGGCCCGGATGGCCGCGGACCACGGGGACCGCACCCGGGCCGCCGACGACCGAGCGATGGCCGCCCCCTCCCGCCATTTCCTCTCCTTCGACGGCAGGGGGCCCGGCCGGGCCGTCGAGGTCTTCGGCGACCTCGCCCACGCCGACCGCGTGGCCGTCCTGGTCCCGGGCTCGGACACCTCGCTGGAGACGTACGACCGTTTCCGCGCCGGCGCCGTCGCCCTGCACGACCGACTCGGCCCGCGCGGCGCCGTCCTCGCCTGGCTCGGCTACGAGACGCCGGGCACCGTGAGCGCCACCGTCCTGACGACGGACCGAGCGGAGCAGGCGGCCCACCTCCTGCGGACGTTCGTGCGCCAACTGCGCGGCGTCGTCGGCCGGTCGGCGCACCTGTCCCTGCTGTGCCATTCGTACGGCACGGTGGTCTGCGGCCGCGCGGCCCAGGGCCTGGACGTGAGCGACATCGTGGTCGTCGGCAGTCCGGGTACCGGAGCGTCCTCCGCCGCCGCGCTGCGCACCTCCGCCCGTGTCTGGGCCGCCCGCGGCTCCGCCGACTGGATCGCGCACGTCCCGCACGCGAGCGTCGGCCTCTTCGGTACGACCGTCGGCTTCGGCCCCGACCCGGTGTCCCCGTCCTTCGGCGCCCAGGTCTTCCGGGCGGGCGTCGGCGGCCACAGCGACTACTTCGCACCGGGTTCGGTGTCCCTGGCCAACCTCGCCCGCATCGTCCTCGGCGACACCTCGGAGGTGACCCGTGCGTGACCTGACCGGCACGACCGCGCTGACCGGCGTACGGACCGCGATCCACCGCATCGACCGCGCCACCCCCGTCGAGCGGGACCGCGCCGTCGACGCCCTGCGCGCCCTCGCGATCCTGGGCGTCGTCCTGGGCCACTGGCTGGTGACCGCGCTGGTCGCGGACGGCGGCGCGCTGCACACGGCGAGCCCGTTGCAGCACATGCCCTGGCTGACCCCGATCTCCTGGGTCTTCCAGACGCTCGCCGTGTTCTTCCTGGTGGGCGGCCATGTGGCGACGAAGAGCTACGCGTCGGCGCAGGCGCGCGGCACGACGTACGGGCAGTGGCTGCGCGCCCGGATGGGCCGTCTTCTGAGGCCTGTGGCGGCGGTGCTGGCGCTCTGGGCGGTGGCGACGGCCTGCCTGCTCGCGTCCGGCGCGGACTTCGGCACGGCGCACACACTGGTGAAGCTGGCGCTGTCCCCGCTCTGGTTCCTGGTCGTCTTCGCCGGACTGACCGCGGCGACACCGCTGGTGACCCGCCTCAACCCGCTGTGGCCGCTGGCCGTCGTTCTCCATGTGGACGTCATTCGTTTCGGCTTCGGCGGCCCGGCGTGGCTCGGCTGGGTGAACCTCGCGGCGGGCTGGCTGGTGCCGTACGCCCTGGGCGCCGCCTGGACACGCGGCGAACTGGAACGGCGGCGCGCGGGCTGGGTGTTGTTCGGCGGCGGCGCGGTGGCGACGGCCGCGCTGGTGACGTGGGCCGGTTATCCGGCGTCCATGGTCGGCATACCGGGGGCCGCCGTCTCCAACCTCAACCCGCCGACGCTGGCCGCGGTCACCTTCGGCCTGGCCCAGTGCGGACTCGCCCTGCTGCTGCGCGACCCGCTGCGGCGGGGGATGCGGCGCCCCGCGGTCTGGGCGGGCACGGCCTTCGCCAACCTCTCCGCGATGACGATATTCCTCTGGCACCAGACGTCCCTGATGGCGGTGACCGCCCTCGGCCTCCTCGCGGGTCGGCTTCCTGGCCTGCACACCACCCCCGACTCCCTGATCTGGGTGGCCGCGAGGGTCGCCTGGCTGCCCGTCTTCGTCTGCGCCCTCGCCCTGTGCTGGTGCGCCTTCAGCGTGCACGAGCGGGGACCCCGTCGCCCCACCGGCCGCCCGTCCCGGGTCGTCCGTGTCCACCGAGTCCACCGCGGCCACGGCCCGGCCACACCCGGGGCGGCGCCTCGTGCCTAGGCTTGACGACGTGACCAGCGAGGAGCACCGGCCCCCGAACAACGAGCCCGCCACGCTCCCTGACGTCCCCTCACACCCGCCCGGAACCTCCGCTCCCACCTCGGTGTCCGGAGCGTCCGCTCCCGCCACGGTGCCCGGAGTTCCCGCGCCCGCCACGGTGCCCGGAACCTCCGCTCCCGCCACGGTGCCCGGAGTTCCCGCGCCCGCCACCGCGCCCGGAGCCCCCGCCCCCACCACCGTGCCCATCAGCCGTGGAGCCCGTTCCCCCCGCGGCATTCGCGTACAGGCACTTGCCCAGGTCTCTTTCCCGTTCCTGCGCGGGATCCTGGCCGAGCTCGCGGTGCCGGCGGCCGCGCCGCTGCCGCCGTTGTCCCGGCCCCGTTGGCTGCGTCGGCTGCCGCATGTCGTGGTGTGCTTGATCGCCCTCGGTCTCGGGCTGGCGGCCATGGACGAGCTGAGCGACGGCTATCGACTGGGTGTCCCGCTGGGCACGTTGAGCGGCATCGCGCTGGGCGCGGCGATCGTGTTCGCGCTGTGGCGTCCAGTGCCGGCCTGGTGGCTGTCGCTGGGTGCCACCGTGGTCGCCGCCGCCGCTGCCCGCTCGGACATAGCGGCGGCCGTCCCGGGACCGGTGCCGGGACCGGACTGGCCGTGGAGCACGTCCGCGATCATGGCGCAGGCCTTCGTGCTCTTCCTGCTCGCCCTGCGGTTGCCCTCGCGCGTCTCTGTCGGCGCGCTGGCCCTGACCGGTCTGGCCACCTATGTGCTGCAGGGCCTGGCCGGCGGACCGTCGTACCCCCCGAGGGCCGTGCTCCCCGGACCGTCGTATCACCCAACGGGAGCGCTCGCGGTCGTCGTCTTCGCCGCCGCCGTCCTTCTCGGCACAGCGCTGCGTGGTCGTCGCGAGGCCCGCACCCAACTGGTCGAACAGGCGTCCCTGACCGAGGAGGAGCGCGCCCGCCGCACGGTCCTGGAGGAGCGCAGCCGTATCGCGCGCGAGCTCCATGACGTGGTCGCGCACCACATGTCGGTGATTTCCATTCAGGCACAGGTCGCCCCGCATCTGGTCGAGAACCCGACCGAGGAATTGAAGGAGAACCTGGAAGGCATCCGGCAGAACGCCTTGGAGGCGCTGACCGAACTGCGCCGGGTGCTCGGAGTGCTGCGTTCGGAGAATCCGGAGGACCCGTACGGCCTCGGTGCGGGTGCGGGTGCGGGTGTGGCGCCGGACGCCCCGCAGCCCACGCTGGACCGTCTGGAGGCGCTGGTCGAGAACACCCGCGCCGCGGGACTGGACGTGACCACGGAGATCGCCGGGGAACAGCTTCCCCTGGCACCGGGCGTCGAACTGTCGGCGTACCGGATCATCCAGGAGGCACTGAGCAACGCCCTGCGCCATGCGCCGGGTTCAGCGGTGAAGGTGGAGCTCTGGCACTTCCCGCGGGGCCTCCAGGTGAGAGTCGTCAACTCGCGGCCCGAGCGCCCCGCTCCGCCGTCCCCGGGCGCGGGACACGGACTGCTCGGCATGCGGGAGCGCGTCGCGATGCTGGGTGGCACCCTCGTGACCTCGGAGACGTCGTGCGGCGGTTTCGCGGTGGCGGCCTTCCTCCCGGGCAACGGCACCGCACCAACCGACGAAGATGCGCCCATCCACGATGCCGCCCGGACCGACGACACCTTCACAGGCCTCCCAGGAGAAGAGACGCCATGACGACCGTGAGCGGCACCGGCACCATCCGCGTACTGATCGCCGACGACCAGCAGATGGTCCGCCAGGGATTCACCGTGCTGCTCAACACCCACCCGGGCATCGAGGTGATCGGCCAGGCGGTCGACGGACTGGACGCGATCCTCAAGGTCGCCGAACTCGCCCCGGACGTCGTCCTGATGGACATCCGCATGCCCGAACTCGGCGGCATCGAGGCGACCCGTCGCATCACCACCGACACCCCGAACATCAAGGTCCTGGTGCTCACCACCTTCGACCTCGACGAGTACGTCTACGAAGCTCTGCGCGCCGGTGCGTCCGGCTTCCTCCTCAAGGACGCCTCGGCCGATCAACTCGCGGAGGCGGTCCGGGTGGTCGCGGCCGGCGACGCCCTCCTCGCCCCTGGCATCACCCGCCGCCTCATCGCCGAGTTCTCCCGCCTCGACTCCACCCCGCGCGCCCCGCTCAAGCAACGCATCGGCGACCTCACCGAACGCGAAACCGAGGTCCTGGCCCACATCGCCCAGGGCCTCTCCAACGCCGAAATCGCCCAACGCCTGGTGGTGGCCGAGCAGACCGTGAAAACCCACGTCGGCCGCATCCTCGTCAAGCTGGGCCTGCGCGACCGCACCCAAGCAGCTGTCTTCGCCTACGAATCAGGCCTGATCCGCCCCACCGGCTACTGACCCGCCTGGCCCCCACGCCACGGGGCCAGCCCATCGGCATCGGCCCACCCCCACACCCCCGGCCCTACCCGTAGTACCTGAGACGGACCCGCAAGGACCCTCCTCGCAGGTGACGACCACACCCCCCACCCGGCCCTACCGTTTTGAACGTGACCGAGACGACCCAGACGCAGACGACACCCCCGCCCCCCGGAGGTGCCGGGGCCAAGCCCCGCAGCCCGGAGTACCGCCTTGCCGCGGACGCCGTGCGCGGCCTGCGGCAGGACATGTTCCACGATGCCTTCGCCTACCGCCCGCTCCCCCCGATGCGCACGGACGGCCCGCTCACCCGCCGCCTCCCCGGAGCCCTGCGCGCAAAGGCGGCCTGGATCCCGCACGGGACGGTGGCGGCGGTCGGCCTGGTGGCGATGGCCGCGGGATACAGCGCCGCAGGCGGCCAGTTCGCCTCCTTGCTGTGCGGGCTCCTCGCCCTGCTCCCGGTCCTGGCGACCCTCGTCCGCCCGGTCGGCGCCTTCTGGTTCTCGATGGCGGCGGCCCCGGTCGTCGCCATGTTCGGCAGCGCCTGGAGCGACTGGCCGTGGGCGCCCGGCAGTTTTATAGCGCATGTCACGGTGCTGACGGTCGTGGCGCTGCGCTCACGCCCCCGCGTGGCGGCGTGGATGTGGCTGCTGACCGCGGCGTACAGCCTGCTCGCCGAGACCCTTTTCGGCGGGGGCTACTACAGCATCAACACCTTCCCGCTGCTCTTCGTCTCCGCGCTGGCCCTCCTGGTCGTCACGGTCCTGAACATCCGCAAGGAGGCCGAGCAGGAGGTGACGGCCCACCAGTCGGAGACGGCACACGAGCGTTCCCGGCGCACGCTGCTCGAAGAGCGCACGACGATCGCCCGCGAGCTGCACGACGTGGTCGCGCACCACATGTCGGTGGTCGCCATCCAGGCGGAGGCGGCGCCCTACCGGGTGGAGAATCCGCCCCCGGAGCTGGAGCAGGCGTTCGTGACGATCCGGGAGAACGCGGTGGCGGCGCTGACCGAACTGCGCCGTGTGCTGGGTGTGGTCAGGGCCGAGGACTACGAGGCCCCGGACGCACCGCAGCCCACTCTCGCCGATCTCGACGCGCTCCTCGCCAACGTGCGGGACGCGGGTCTGACCGTGGAGAAGGCGGTCACCGGTGCGGTGCGCGAACTTCCGCAGGGCGTCGAGCTGTCGGCGTTCCGGATAGTCCAGGAGGCTCTCAGCAACACGCTGCGGCACGCGCCGGGCGCGTCGGCCCGTGTCGAGATCGGTTATGTCCTCGGCGGGCTCGGCCTGCGCATAGTCAACGGTCCCGCGCCGGTGACGACCCTGGAGAAGTCCACGCACGGCGCGGGGCACGGCATCACGGGCATGCGCGAGCGGGTCACGATGCTGGACGGTGAGATGACGACGGGCGTCATGGACGACGGAGGGTACGAGGTGGCGGTGTTCCTGCCGGTGCCGTCCGGGGAGGGGACCGAATGACGGGCGGCACGAGTCGTGCGATCCGCGTGCTGATCGCCGACGACCAGATGATGGTCCGCGAGGGCTTCTCCGTGCTGCTCGGCGCGATGCCGGACATCGAGGTGGTCGGCGAGGCGGTCAACGGCCGGGAGGCGGTCGACCGGGTCCGTGAGCTGCAACCGGACGTCGTGCTGATGGACATCCGCATGCCGGAGATGAACGGGATCGACGCGACCCGGGAGATCGTCGCCGCGGACGGTGCCGCGAAGGTGCTGGTGCTGACGACGTTCGATCTCGACGAGTACGTGTATCAGGCGCTGCGGGCAGGAGCGTCCGGCTTCCTGCTCAAGGATGCCTCGGCCCGCCAGCTCGCCGACGGGGTGAGGGTGGTGTCGGCCGGGGAGG
Source organism: Streptomyces sp. NPDC026500 (assembly GCF_055567635.1). NCBI lineage: Bacteria > Bacillati > Actinomycetota > Actinomycetes > Kitasatosporales > Streptomycetaceae > Streptomyces > Streptomyces sp. NPDC026500. The sequence goes on from NZ_JBVHQB010000001.1 coordinate 479,898, forward strand.
CGCTGCTCGCCCCCTCGGTCACCAGGCGGCTGATCACCGAGTTCTCCAAGCTCGCGGACGCGCCCCGGTTGTCGGCGACGGCGCACGCGGCGTACGGGGATCTGACCGATCGGGAGACGGAGGTGCTGGTGCTGATCGCGCAGGGGCTGTCGAACGCGGAGATCGCCGCGCGGCTCGTCGTCGCGGAGTCGACGATCAAGACCCATGTGAGCCGCATCCTGGTGAAGCTGGGGCTGCGGGACCGGACGCAGGCGGCGGTGTTCGCGTACGAGGCACGCCTGGTCACACCCGGGTGACCGTGACACATCGGATCGCACCCAGGTGACCGTGGCATGGCGGGTCACACCCGGGTGATCGTGGCACGGCGGGTCGCGCGGAGGGACTGGCGGGAGCCGGCCGTACCGGCGTAACGGGACGGACAGGCGGTGGCACGCTGTTCAGGACGGCCCTGTTCAGCGAGGGGTGGGTCGGGCTAGCGTCCGTTCATGGCAGCTTTGGAGAGTTCGCGGGCCTTCGACCCGTGGGATCCGGCGTTCGTGGCGGACCCCTACCCGGCGTACGAGGAACTGCGTGCGCGCGGCCGGGTGCACTACTACGAGCCGACGAACCAGTGGCTGGTGCCGCACCACGCGGATGTGTCGGCGCTGCTGCGGGACCGCCGGCTGGGTCGGACGTATCAGCACCGGTTCACGCACGAGGACTTCGGGCGGACCGCGCCGCCGCCGGAGCACGAGCCGTTCCATGTGCTCAACGATCACGGGATGCTCGATCTGGAGCCTCCGGACCACACGCGGATCCGGCGGCTGGTGTCGAAGGCGTTCACGCCGCGCACGGTGGAGCGGCTGAAGCCGTATGTGGAGGGGCTGGCGGGTGAGCTCGTCGACCGGCTGGTGGAGGCGGGCGGCGGGGATCTGCTGACCGATGTGGCGGAGCCGCTGCCGGTGTCGGTGATCGCGGAGATGCTGGGTGTCCCGGAGTCCGAACGGGCACCGTTGCGGCCCTGGTCGGCGGACATCTGCGGGATGTACGAGCTGAATCCGTCCGAGGAGGTGGCGCGGAAGGCGGTGCGGGCGTCGGTGGAGTTCACCGAGTACCTGCAAGGGCTGATCGAGGCTCGCCGCAAGGAGCCGGCGGACGATCTGATCTCGGGTCTCATCGAGGCGCACGACGAGGGCGACCGGCTCACCGAGCAGGAGATGATCTCCACCTGCGTGCTGCTGCTGAACGCGGGACACGAGGCGACGGTCAACTCGACGGTGACCGGCTGGTGGACCCTGTTCCGGCATCCCGGGCAATTGGCGGCGCTGCGGGCGGACCACACGCTGATACCCACGGCGGTGGAGGAGCTGATGCGCTACGACACCCCGCTCCAGCTGTTCGAGCGCTGGGTGCTGGACGACATCGAGATCGACGGTACGACGGTCCCGCGGGGTGCGGAGATCGCGATGCTCTTCGGGTCCGCGAACCGTGACGCCGAGGTGTTCGCGGACCCGGAGACGTTGGACCTGTCCCGGGCGGAGAACCCGCACATCTCCTTCAGCGCGGGTATCCACTACTGCATCGGCGCTCCGCTGGCCCGGCTCGAACTGGCGGCGTCCATGAGCGCGCTCCTGACCAGGGCCCCCGCTCTCCGGCTCACCGAGGAGCCGGTCCGCAAACCGAACTTCGTGATCCGCGGACTGGAGGGCCTGTCGGTCGAGGTCTGAGGGGTATCGCCACCCCCTGCCCGACGGCGCGGCCCCTGCTGTCGCCGGGCCGCCGCACCGCCTCTCACCTCGCCTGCCTCAGCGCCTCTCACCTCGCCTGCCACCCCGTCAGGCGCCTCGCCCGTCACCCCCTCGGGCCGCGCCGCCTGACATTCGCGTCAGGCCGCCCGGCGTGCCATCCGTCGGGCTGCGTCGCCCCTCACGTGGTCAGGTCGCGGCGGCGCAGGGACGTCAGTCCCACTGCCGTCAGGGCCGCCGCGATTGCGGTGAGGACGAGGACCGGTGTCCAGGCCATGGTGCCGCCCGGCAGCTTCGGGAGGTGACCGAAGGGGGAGAGGTCCATGACGGCCTGGGGGATGTTCAGGGCGGGGCCGATCCAGCCGAGGAGAAGGGCGAGGCCCGCTGCGGCCCAGGACGCGGGGGCAAGCCGGGGCGAGAGGCCGTAGAGCAGGACGGCGACGCCGCCCAGGGTCCAGATCGCCGGGACCTGGACCAGGCAGGCGCCGAGGACGGCGCCGACTTCGGAGCCGTAGCCGAGACCGAGGCCCAGTCCGCCGAGCAGCATGATGAGGACCGCGCCGCCGAAGGCGAGGACGAGGTGTCCGCCGGCCCAGCGCAGCCGGCCCACGGCGGCGGCGAGCAGGGGTTCGGCGCGCTGCGAGGTCTCCTCGCCGTGCAGCCGGAGCACGGAGGAGACGATGTAGAGGGCGGCGACCATGCCCAGCATGTTCACCATGGCGGCGAGGAACGCGTCGGTGATCCCGGCCTGCCCGCCCATCCGCTCGATGATCTCGCGGGTCTTGGCGTTGCCGCCGACGAGGTCCGCGGCTCCCTTCGTGATGCCGCCGAACGCGGCGCCCGCGGCGAGGAAGCCGAGGCTCCAGCCGAGCACGGCGCCGCGTTGCAGCCGCCAGGCCAGTGCTTCCGCCGTGCCGAGGCGGCCGGTCGCGGGTCCCGGCCGGGTGGGCAGGAAGCTCATCCCGACATCCCGCCGCCCGGCGAGTGCGTAGGCGGCGGCGCCCTGTGCGGCGACGGCGGCGACGAACAGCAGCAGGACCCACCAGCGCTCGTCCGCGTAGGCGCGGAGGTTCTCCAGCCAGCCCACAGGGGAGATCCAGGTCAGCAGCGACGAGCCGTCGTCGGTCGCCGAGTCGCCCGCCGCCCTGAGGACGAACGCGGCGCCGATCAGCCCGCCCGTCAGCCCCTTGGCGAGCCGTGCGCTCTCCGTCAGCTGGGCGACGATCGCGGCCATGGTCGCGAAGACCATCCCGGTCGCGCCGATCGCGAGTCCCAGCGCCAGGGCCCCGGCGCCGCCCTGTCCGGCGAGGCCGCCCGCGATGAGCAGGGCGAGGACGCCGTTGGCGACGAGCGCCGCGAGCAGGGCGGCGGTCAGCGGGGCCCGCCGTCCGACCATCGCGGCGGAGATGAGTTCCTGCCGTCCGCTCTCCTCCTCGTCCCGGGTGTGCCGTACGACGACGATCAGGCTCATGATGGCGGCGAGGACTCCCGCGTAGCCGCCGATGCGCCAGGCGGTGAGTCCGCCGAGCGAGTCGCTGAACACCGGCCCGTAGGTGGCGCGCAGGGAGCTGTTGGTGAGCATCTGCCGTGCCAGGGTGGCGCGTTCGGCCGGGGTGCTGTAGACGGTCTTCAGCGAGGCAGGCAGGGAGAGCACCATCAGACCGGTCACGCCGATCCACAGCGGCATCATCACGCGGTCGCGGCGCAGTGCGAATCTCAGCAGGGTTCCGGTGCCGGCCAGTGGGCGGGAGCCGCCGACGCGTGCGGCGAAGGCGTCGGCGGTCGTGGCGGTCATCGGGCCATCGCCTCTTCGGACCCGTCCGCCCGGACATCCTCCTGGTAGTGCCGCAGGAACAGCTCCTCCAGGGTCGGCGGGGTCGAGGTCAGGGACCGTACGCCGGAGTCGGTCAGCGACCGCAGGACGGCGTTCAGTTTGTCGGTGTCGACGTGGAGCCGGACCCGGCACTGGACCCCGTCCGGCCGGGCCCCGGTGTCCTCGACTTCGAGATCGTGGACCCCGGGCAGGGACGTCAGTCCGTTCGGCGGACCGGTGAGTTCGGCGGTGACGCTGGTGCGGGTGAGGTGGCGCAGGTCGGCGAGGGAGCCGCTCTCGACGGTCTGGCCCTTGCGGATGATGCTGACGCGGTCACAGAGTTCCTCGACCTCGCTCAGGATGTGCGAGGACAGCAGAATGGTGCGGCCCCGGTCGCGCTCCTCCCGGACGCACCGCTGGAAGACCTCTTCCATCAGCGGGTCGAGGCCCGAGGTCGGCTCGTCCAGGATGAGCACGTCGACGTCCGAGGCGAAGGCCGCGACGAGGGCGACCTTCTGGCGGTTGCCCTTCGAGTAGGTGCGCCCCTTCTTGGTGGGGTCGAGTTCGAAGCGCTCGATCAGGTCGGCGCGCCGCGCCGGGTCGAGGCCGCCGGTCCGTCCGCCGTCCTGCCCGCCGCGCCGGGCGCGGCCCCCGTTGTGGAGCCGCCCGTAGAGGTCGATGACCTCGCCGCCGGAGAGGTTGCGCCACAGGGTCACGTCGCCGGGGACGTAGGCGACCCGGCGGTGCAGTTCGACCGCGTCCGCCCAGGGGTCCATGCCCAGCATCTGTGCCGCGCCCGAATCGGCGCGCAGCAGGCCCAGCAGGACCCGGATGGTGGTGGACTTCCCGGAGCCGTTGGGGCCGAGGAAGCCGTGCACTTCACCGGCCTCGACCTCCAGGTCGAGGCCGTCCAGTGCGTGCGTCTTGCCGAACGACTTGTGCAGTCCGGCGACGCTGATTGCCGTCGTCATGGTCCAGAACGTACGCTTCTTTCAGAAATTTGTGAAGTTAAGGAAACATATAAATCCTGGATACACTCGACGGCGACGCGTGAGCTGGGGAGATGATCGAGAGATGGCGGAACCGACTACGGCGGAGCGGGATCCGGAGGCGGTCTCGAAGTTCGTCGAGGGCTTCGCGGCGCAGCTCGTCGAGGCCGGGATGCAGCGGATGCCCGCCCGGGTCTTCGCGGCCCTGCTGGCCTCGGACTCCGGGGCCATGAGCTCCGCCGAACTCGGCGAGCAGCTCCAGGTCAGCCCCGCGGCCGTGTCCGGCGCGGTGCGCTATCTCGCGCAGCAGCACATGGTCTCGCGCGAGCGCGAACCCGGCTCGCGGCGCGAGCGGTACCGCGTGCACAGCAACCAGTGGTACGAGGCGTTGACCAACCGCGACGCGGTGCTCAAGCGCTGGGAACTCGCCCTGCGCGCCGGCGTCGACTCCCTCGGTTCCACGACCCCGGCCGGGCGCCGGCTCTCCGAGACCCTGGCGTTCTTCGAGTTCATCGACGGCGAGATCGCCGCGATGATGGAACGCTGGCGCGCCCACCGCCAGACGCTGTACGGCGACGAGTGACGAGCGGGGACCGGGCGCCCCGGTCCCGAGTTCCGGCCCGCCCCGTCAGGGTGGACCGGCATCTCCCCGTCACCCGTTGCGCGCGTGGACCAGGTCCCCCCGTTGCCCAGGTGGACCAAGCCCCTCCTGTCAGTGTGCCGTCGGCAGGGTCAGGCCCCAGGCCGACTCCCGTACTGTCCAGGTCCGGGTCCGGACCGGGCCGCTCACCACGGAGTCCGCGCGGTAGCGGAAGTCGGCGCCGGAGACGGTGACCTTGTGTCCCAGCAGCCGCAGGGGCGAGGACTCGGCCCCCACGGACACCCCGCGGACCTCGATCTCGGCTCCCGTCCCCGATTCCCCGGGTGTCACGGACACGGCTTCCACGGGCTGGTCCAGATCCACCACGCACACCCCGTCGACCTCGATCCGCAGCCGGGAGGGCCCGAGTCCGGGTGCGGAGGCGAGCCGGGACGGCCGCGAGGCGAGAGTCCGTACCAGGGACTGGCAGGTGCGGAGCCAGGGATGCGCACCGGCCTCCCCGGGCGCTCCCGCGTGCACCGGAGCGGGCGTCCGGGAGGGCAGCGAGGGGATGCGCAGCGCGCCGAGCACCACGCCGTCACTGTCGTCCACGAGCAGGTCGAGCCGTCGCTCGGCCCCGTCGAGGACCGCTCTGGCCGCCGCGACGGCCCCCATCGGCACCCCGAGCGAACGGGACAGCGACAGCACACCGCCCACGGGCACGAAGGACAACGCGCACGCGGCGAGTTCCCGCTGCCGGTGCAACAGGGACACCGCCCGCAGCAGGGCACCGTCGTCACCGATGACGACGGGTCGGCGCGCACCCCGGCGGATCAGTGCCCGAGCAAATTCCTCGGGCCCCTCCGGAAGGCACACTTTCGTCGCCGCACCCGCGCTGAGCACGTCTTTCGCGATCCGGACGGACTCGCCGTCCGTCCGTCGGGCGACCGGGTCGATGACCACCAGGAGCTGGTCGGAAGCCGCCACCTCGGTCCTGCCTCGCTTCCTCGGGTAGCATCTTTGTGCAAGAGCCCCTTGCGCCTTTGCGCCAGGGGCTTCGTCTATTCCGGGGCATCCGGTCCGACGGTCGCGGCCAATGGTGGTCGCCGGCGTACGCAGCCGTAGTCAGAACCAGCCGCGTACGTCCCCGACCTTGGACATGCCCCGCCCGGAAGGGGTGTACGCCTGTGCCCGCACTTGTGCTGCTCGGTGCTCAGTGGGGTGACGAAGGCAAGGGAAAGGCCACCGACCTGCTCGGTGGATCCGTGGACTATGTGGTGCGCTACCAGGGCGGCAACAACGCCGGCCATACGGTAGTCGTGGGCGACCAGAAATACGCCCTCCACCTCCTCCCTTCCGGAATCCTCACGCCGGAGTGCACTCCGGTGATCGGCAACGGAGTCGTCGTCGACCCGTCCGTCCTGTTCTCCGAGCTGAACGGACTGAACGAGCGCGGCATCGACACCTCCAAGCTGCTGATCAGCGGAAACGCTCATATCATCACGCCTTACAACGTCACTGTCGACAAGGTGACGGAGCGCTTCCTCGGGAAGCGGAAGATCGGGACCACCGGACGCGGTATCGGTCCGACCTACGCGGACAAGATCAACCGCGTCGGCATCCGGGTCCAGGACCTCTATGACGAGTCGATCCTCACCCAGAAGGTCGAAGCGGCTCTGGAGGTCAAGAACCAGCTGCTCACGAAGCTCTACAACCGCCGCGCCATCGAGGCGGGCCAGGTCGTCGAGGAGCTGCTGGGCTACGCGGACCGGCTCAAGCCGTACGTCGCGGACACCGTCCTGATCCTCAATCAGGCGCTGGAGCAGGACAAGGTCGTGCTCTTCGAGGGCGGCCAGGGCACGCTGCTGGACATCGACCACGGCACGTATCCGTTCGTGACGTCGTCGAACCCGACCGCGGGCGGCGCCTGCACGGGTGCCGGCGTCGGCCCGACCAAGATCAGCCGGGTCATCGGCATCCTCAAGGCGTACACGACGCGTGTCGGCTCGGGCCCGTTCCCGACCGAGCTCTTCGACGCGGACGGCGAGGCGCTGCGGCGCATCGGCCACGAGCGCGGCGTGACGACCGGCCGTGACCGGCGCTGCGGCTGGTTCGACGCGGTCATCGCCCGCTACGCGACCCGCGTGAACGGTCTGACCGACTTCTTCCTCACCAAGCTGGACGTCCTGACCGGCTGGGAGGAGATCCCGGTCTGCGTGGCGTACGAGATCGACGGCAAGCGCGTCGAGGAACTCCCGTACTCCCAGACCGACTTCCACCACGCGAAGCCGATCTACGAGAAGCTCCCCGGCTGGTCGGAGGACATCACCAAGGCGAAGACCTTCGCGGACCTCCCGAAGAACGCGCAGGACTACGTGAAGGCGCTGGAGGAGATGTCGGGCGCGCCGATCTCCGCGATCGGCGTCGGACCGGGCCGCGACGAGACGATCGAGATCAACTCGTTCATCTAGCGCGGAGCGGTGTCCGGACCAGATTCGGAGCGGTAACCGGAACAGGTTCCGGAGCCGTGTCCGGTCCAGGTTCCGAAGCCGTTTCCGAAACGGTTGTTTCCACGAGTGCGCCCCCGGCCGACATCCGGGGGCGTACCCGTACCTGGGGAGCCGGCCTCAGCGCGAGGTCAGCCTCCACAGGTGGTCGGCGGTGCCGTTGTCGTCCCACTGCAGGACCTGGGCGCCGGTGGAGGTGCTCATGCCGTTCACGCCGAGCAGCAGACCGCTGTTGTAGTTGGCGATCTTGTAGTAGCCGTCACCGGCCGGGACGATCTGCCAGAGGTGGTCGGCGGTGCCGTTGTCCGCCCAGATCAGCGCGGTCCCGCCGTCCGCCGTGCTCGCGTTCGTGATGCCGAGCAGCAGGCCGCTCGCCTTGTTGGTGATCCGGTAGAGGCCGGATCCGGCGGCGGAGAGGGTCCAGGACTGGCTGGTGCCGGTGGAGGACGTGGCCTGGACGACCGCGGTGCCCTGGGCGGTGCCCGCGTTCTGGGTGTCCAGGGCGAGGGCGCTGTTCTTGTTGGTGATCTGGTAGGTCCCGGCGAGCGATGTGGAGCTGCCGCTGGGGGTGATGACCAGGTGGTAGCCGTCCGAGGCGTTCATGGCCACGGGCACGGTGACGGACCCGTTCGAGACGGTGTAGTCGGCCTCCGAGATCGTGTACGGGGCCGATACGGCCGTGGTGCGGCCCTTGGACGGGGTGTACTCCAGCTTGGCGTGCACGGTGCCGCCGAAGGCGGACAGTGAGCCGAGGCCCTTGACCGTCACGGCCGTCGAACCGGTGCCGCCGCCGAAGACGACGCTGATCTGCCGGCCGTCCCCGGTGCGGGACGCGGCGCCGTCGATGCCGGTCTGGGCCGGGGGTGTGGTGGGGACCATGCTGCCCGACATGTCGCCGTACCACTTGTAGAGCCAGTACGAGCCGTTGGGCGATCCGCCGGTGTCGGTGAGGGTGTCGCCGAGGGTGCCGTAGTGGTTCCAGAAGGCCAGCTCGGCGTCGTGGACACCCGCCCGCTCGAACTTGGCGACATAGCCGACGAGCGTACCCGGCACCCCCACCTCGGTCGGCGTCGCGTACTCCTCGATGGAGATCGGGCGCGCGCTGATGCCGAGACTGCTTTCCAGGGATCGGTACGCCGCCACGTGCGCCGCGATGTCCTGGGAGCCCTGGAGTTCGTGCCAGGCGATGATGTCGGGGACGGTGCCGGCGGCCTTGGCGGCGGTGAGGAACGTGCTCATCCAGCTCTGGTTCCACGCCGAGTGGCTGGGGCCCTGGATCGGGGTGGTGGTGTCCTTGGCGCGGACCTCCTTGTAGGTGCGCGTCCAACCCGCCTCGAACGTACCGGCGTTCGTGGTGTCCCAGGTCCAGTCGGGTTCGTTCCACAGCTCGTAGGCACGGATGTCGGTGGCGGAGGAGGACTTGACCGACGCGATCTGGGTGTCCACGGCGGACAGCCAGTTGCTCCAGCTCACCCACTTGTAGGGGAAGTTCGGATACCAGTCGGGCATGCGGACGACGACCCCGGCGCCGGCCCGCGCGGCCTTGGACGCAACGGTCAGCGCGTCGCCCCCGGGAGCGGGTTCGCCGTTGGGGAGCTGTGAGCCGCCCGGTGCCATCTGTACGAAGGTGTTCGGCTTCAGCGGGGTGACCAGGCCGTCTGCCGGGGTGCTCGCGTCGGCGAGGCCGTACAGGCTGCCGCTCGCCACATGGGTGACGGAGCGCAGGGTCTGGTCGGCGTTGACGACCAGGGTGGTGGCCGCGGTGGGAGCGGCCTGGGCGGGGGGTGCGGTCAGGAGGGCGGTGGCGGCCAGGGCGATGGCCCCCAACGCGGCCTGCGTCCGGCCACGGTGGGGTCTGACGGCGGCGCGGCGCACTCGGCTCGCGGGGTTCGATCCGGCTGCGCGGCCCGTACCGCCGATCTGGTTCGTACGGCCTGAGCGGCGCATGGAGCTCGTGCGTCTGGTGCGGCTCGTGCGGCTCATGGAGGAGCCTCCTGGAGGTGGGGAGCGGGGAACGCCTGCTCAGTCCTTCACCGCGCCCGCGGTCACGCCCGCGGCCACGTAGCGCTGTGCGAGGACGAGCAGGACGGTGGCGGGAACCGACGCGACGACGGCGGTGGCCATGATCGCGTTCCATTCCTGGTTGTTGTTGCCGATGTAGTGGTAGATGCCGAGGGTGATGGGGCGCATGTCGCCGCCGCCGTCGAGGGTGTTGGCGAAGACGAAGTCGGACCAGGCCCACAGGAAGCCGAAGAGCGAGACCGTGACGATCGCGTTCCGGCTCACCGGCAGGACGACGGAGCGGAAGATCCGCCAGGTGCCGGCGCCGTCGATCCGGGCCGCGGAGATGAGTTCGCCGGGAATGCCCGACATGAACGCGGCGAAGATCATGACGCCGAACGGCACGGCGATGGTGGAGTCCGCGATGATCAGGCCCCACCAGGAGTTGAGCAGCCCGAGGTCCAGGAAGAACCCGTAGAAGCCCATCGCCATGACGATGCCGGGGATCATCTGGGCGACCAGGAGTGCGAGGCCGAGCGGTCCGGCGCCGGGCGGCCGCAGCTTGGCGAGGGAGTAGCCGGCCGGGGCGGCGAGGACCAGGGTGAGGGCGACGGTGCCGAGACCGATGAGCAGGCTGGTGCCGAGATAGGGCAACTGGTCGTTCAGGACGGCTCGGTAGCCCTCGAAGGTGGGGTGCAGCGGGAACAGGTCGGGCGGGCTCTTGCGCATGTTCCGCTGCGGGGTGAGGGATACGTTCAGCATCCAGTACACCGGGAAGAGCATCAGCGCGATGAGGGCGGTGCCGATCACGGTGTGACGGCGCTTGCCCGTACGGGACTTCACGACTCCTGCCTCCTCTGGACGCGGACGTGCAGCAGCCCGAAGGCGAGGGCGATGACGATGAGGATGTTGCCGACGGCGGCGCCGGGGCCGAACTTGGGCAGCAGGGTGCCGAATCCGAGCTGGTAGGACCAGGTCGCCAGGGTGGACGAGGAGTCGCCGGGGCCGCCCTTCGTCATGATCCAGATCAGGTCGAAGACCTTGAGGGTGTAGACGAGGCCGAGCAGCAGCGTGATCGCCGAGACCGGGCGCAGCAGCGGGAAGGTGATGCGGCGGAACTGCTGCCAGGCGTTCGCCCCGTCCAGGGCGGCGGCCTCGTACAGCTCGGCCGGGATGTTCTGGAGGCCGCTGTAAAGGATGACCAGGTTGAAGGGGATGCCGATCCAGATGTTGGCGATGACGACCGACGTCAGCGCCCAGTGCGGTGAGGTGAGCCAGCCGACGGGGTCGACGCCGACCAGGTGCAGGGCGTAATTCACCACGCCGGACTCGCTGTTGAACATCCAGGACCAGGTCGACGCCGACACGATCAGCGGCAGCAGCCAGGGGATGAGGAACAGGGCCCGGAGGGTGGGGGCCAGCGGGAACCGGCGGTTGAAGAAGACGGCGAGCGCGAGGCCGGCGGCGTACTGGACGGCGATGGACGCGAAGGTGAAGACCATGGTGTGCCGCATCGCCGGGGCGAAGGACGGGTCGTTCAGTACCGTGCGGAAGTTGTCCCAGCCCGAGAACGGGGCGTCGCCCGCGACGAAGGATCTGACGGTGTAGTCGCGCAGGCTCAGGTCGAGGTTGCGGTAGAGCGGGTAGGCGTAGAAGGCGGCGAGGTACGCGGCCAGCGGGGCGAGGAAGGCGAGCGCCGTCAGCTGGCTCCGGCGGTGATGGGTGAGCATGCGGGCTCCTGGGCGCGGGAATTTCAGCCCCTCCGGCGTTTGAGGAGCGGGGTCTGGGGCGGAGCCCCAGGGACGGGAAGACAGGGGCGGCGCGGGCGAAGGACGGCTGGGCCCCGCCCGTCGACCGTCCCGCCCGTTGCCGCCCTGCCCAGGGCCTATCCCTTGGAGGCCGCGGTCTGCGCGTCCGCCAGGGCCGCGGCGGGGCTCTTGGCGCCGGAGAGTGCCGCCTGCACGGCGGTCCACATCGGCTGGGAGATGGTGGGGTATTTGGTGCCCAGGCCCCCGCTGGTACGGCCACGCGCCGCTGCGACCGCCTCCACCCACGGCTTGAGCTTCGGGTTCGCCTTGACCTGCTGGGCCTGGACGGCGGCGGTGGGTGCCACATAGGTCAGCGTCGTGTCGCTCGCGAGCAGGTTCTGGGCGCTGGTCAGACAGGCGACGATCTTCTTGCTGGTGTCGTAGCGGCCGGTGTCCTTCTGCACGGGAACGGTGACGAATTCGCCGCCGGTGGGAACCGGTGCCGAACCGCCGTTCTGCGCCGGGATGTTGACGATTCCGTACGGGAATCCGGCCTTCTCGGCGTTGGCGAGCTGCCAGGTGCCGTTCTCGCCGAAGGCGTAGTCCCCGGTGGCGAACTCCTGCCAGCTGGTGGTCTGGGTGTTGTTCAGTACGTCCTTGGGGGCGTAGCCCTCGTCGACCCACTGCTTCCACAGGGTGAGGGCCGCCACGCCCTTGGGGGAGTCGAGCTGGGTGAGGTCGCCGCCGGAGCCCCAGAACCACGGCAGGAACTGGAAGCTGCCCTCCTCGGTGTTGATCGCCGAGAAGGTGATGCCCTTCTTGCCCGCCGCCTTGATCTTCTTGAGGGCCGCGGTGAGGGACTGCCAGTCCTTGATGCCGGCCGGGTCGACGTGCGCGGCGGAGAGGACCTTCTTGTTGTAGTAGAGGGCGAGGGTGTTGGCGCCGATGGGGACGCCGTAGGCCGCGTTGTCGAGGGTGCCCGCGCCGATGATGTTCTTCTGGATCGCGGTCGTGTCGAGGCCGAGGTCGCTGGTCCTGGTGAGGATGCCCGCCTCCACGAGGGTGGAGACGACCGGGTTGTCGACCATCATCACGTCGGGCGCGTTGCCCTGCTGGGCGGCCAGCAGCGCCTTGTTGCCCAGGTCCGTGGTGTCGTACGCGGTGCGCTTGACCTTGACCCCGGCCTCGGTGCCGCACGCGGTGACGCGCTTGCCCCAGTCGGAGGAGGCGTCGAACTGCGGGTACGGGTCCCAGAAGGTGTACGTCGAGGAGGAGCCGGACGAGGAGGAGGAGCCGGAGCCGCCGCCGCACGCGGTGACGGTGGCGAGGGCACAGGCGGTGGCTATGGCTGCGGTCAGGGTGCGGCGGGTGCTTCTCACGGGGTGACCTCGTTGTCGGGAGAGGGACGTGCGGATTCAGGACGTGGGCAGCCAGACGCGCATGCCGCCGTCCTCGCGGTTGGCCCAGGCGTAGTAGGGGATCGCGGTGAGTTCGACGGGGTCGCCGGCCGGCGGGGCGTCGTGACCGGTGGCGGGGCGGTAGGGCCACCAGGAGCCGTCGGTGGCGAGGGTGCGGCGGTGTCCGGCGGCCAGCACGGTGGTGACGCCGCCGAGCAGGTCGGGGCGCTGTTTGACGGCGAGCGGGCGGGTGGTGTCGAGGACGATGTCGTCCAGGCCGCCGCCCGGGTGGTCCGCCTGTTCCAGGCAGTACACGAGCGGGCCGCGTTCGATCGCCGCGCAGCCGCGTACGGCGTCCACGCGCGGGTCGGCCGCGGTGAGCCGGGCGTCCAGGGCGAGTTCGAGGATCACCCGGTCGCCGGGGGCCCAGGTCCGCTCCAGGCGCAGCCAGCCGTCCTCGACGGGCGCGTCCGTGCCGTCGTACGTCCGGTCGCCGTCGTGCACCCGGAACGCGTCGCACCACTGCGGGACGCGGAGCGACAGGGTCCAGGGTGTCTCGGGCGTCTCCGTGACGGTCAGGGCGATCGTGCCGTGCCACGGGTAGTCGGTCTCGGCGCGTACGACGACGGGGGCGGCGGCCAGGTCCGCGCGGTACTCGCCGGTGACGTACTGGTGGATCTGGAGACCACCGGCGTCGGCGGACGCGAGGTAGTGCTCCAGGGAGGCCAGCAGCCGCATGACGTTGGGCGGGCAGCAGGCGCAGCGGAACCAGCGGGTGCGGCGGGCGGACTGGTCGCCGCCGGGGTCGGTGTGGCCGTCGCGGACCTGGAGCGGGTTCACGTACAGCCAGCGCTCGCCGTCCAGCGAGACTCCGGCCAGGAAGCCGTTGTACAGCGTGCGTTCGATCAGGTCGCCGTAGCGGGCCTCGCCGGTGAGCAGGGCCATGCGCCAGCTCCACTGGACGGAGGCGATGGCGGCGCAGGTCTCGCAGTAGGCGCGCTCGTTGGGGAGTTCGTACGGGTCGCCGAAGTCCTCCTCGTCGTGGTGGGCGCCGAGCCCGCCGGTGAGGTGGGTCTTCGTCGCCACCATGGCCTGCCACAGGCGCTCGGTGGCCGCGCGGAGTTCGGCGTCGGCGGTCTCGGCCGCCAGGTCCGCCGCCGCGGCCAGCAGATACAACTGCCGTACGGCGTGGCCCTCCACGGTGATCGCCTCGCGCAGCGGGACACGGTCCTGGCAGTAGGCCTCACCGCCGAGCAGGCCGTGGCCGTGCCGGTCGACGAAGTAGCCGGCCAGGTCGAGATAGCGGCGTTCGCCGGTCTCCCGGTAGAGCTCGACCAGGGCCGTCTCGATCTCGGGGTGGCCGTCGATGCCGTCGAGGGGCTTCCCGCTGCCGGGGGTGCCGAAGACCGAGTCGACGTGGTCGGCGAAACGGCGGGCCACGTCGAGGAGTTCGGGGCGTCCGGTGGTGCGGTGGTGGGCGACGGCCGCCTGGATGAGGTGGCCCGCGCAGTACAGCTCGTGACCCCAGCGCAGATCCTGGTAGCGCTCGCCGTTCCCGCGCACCTGGAACCAGGTGTTGAGATAGCCGTCGGGCTGCTGCGCGGCGGCGACCAGGGCGATGATCCGGTCCACGTCGGTGGCCAGGCCGCCGACGGGCTCCTCGGCCAGCTGCCAGGCGGCGGCCTCCAGCCACTTGTAGACGTCGGTGTCGAGGAACGGGTACGCGCCCTGGAACACACCCTCGGCCGTGCCCGCCGCCAGCCGCAGGTTGTGCAGGTTGCCCGCCGACTCCAGCAGGCCCGGTCCCTGGGGGATGGAGGTGCGCGCGTTGACCTCACGGCGGGTGTGCCAGAAACCGGCGCCGATCGTGACGGGCGCGGGGCGCAGCGCGCCGAGGGCACCGGGAGTGGGGTGGACGGGTCCCGTGCCGGGGAGGGCGGAGGAGCGTGTGCGGGGCATGGTTCTCCGGTTCTCGTCGGAACGCGTTCGACGGGTCGTGCATCGTTCGGGAACGGGTACGGCAGGGGGCTGGGGTACGGGTACGGCGGGGCTCGGCTACGGGTACTGGTACGGGTGCGGCGGCTGCTCGGGTACGGCGGTGCGGTCGGCTGCTGGGAACTCGTTTGAGCAACCGTTTTCCTGCCGGAAAGTAGAGGGGAGACGGCCGGAGGGGTCAAGGGGCGCGACGCAGATTTTTCTCCGCTGCTCCGGCTCTGGCCCGTACCCCTGGCCGCTGGCACGATGGGGTCGCTAATGTCGTCGGCGAGGGACAACGACGTCCCGGTCGACGCGAAGGAAAAGGATTGCCCGTGACTTCTGCTCCGCGCTCGTCCTCCGCCGGCCGGGCCAAGCTCGCCGATGTCGCCGCTCTCGCGGGGGTCAGTGTGGGTACGGCGTCGAAGGCGCTGAACGGCGGCGGGCGGATGCGGCCCGAGACCCGCCAGCGGGTTCTCGATGCCGTCGAGTCGCTCGGCTTCCGGCCCAACCAGCACGCGCAGAGCCTGCACACCGGCCGCAGCTGGACGGTCGGTCTGATGACGACGGACGGCATCGGCCGCTTCTCCACCCCCGTGCTGCTCGGCGCGGAGGACGCGCTCGGCGCCGGGAAGATCTCCGTGCTGCTGTGCGACACCCGGGGCGACTCGATCCGGGAGCAGCACCATCTGCGCAATCTGATGGACCGCAGGGTGGACGGCATCATCGTCACCGGCCGCCGCACGGACCCGCGCCCGCCGCTGACCGGCGTCGACCCGATCCCCATCGTCTACGCGCTCTCCCCGTCCAACGACCCGGCCGACACCTCCGTCGTCTCCGACGACCGGGGCGGCGCCCAGCTCGCCGTGGAACATCTGCTGGCCGCGGGCCGGACCCGGATCGCGCATGTCACCGGCCCGGAGCACCACGCGGCCGCCCGCGACCGCGCCCGGCACGCGGCCGAGCACCTGGGGCGCTCCTCGCTGCGACTGGCCACCGGGCGCGTGCACTTCGGCGAGTGGAGCGAGGCGTGGGGGCGCCGGGCCGCCGACGCGGTGCTGCGCACGGCCCCGGACACGGACGCCTTCTTCTGCGGCAACGACCAGATCGCGCGCGGGGTCGCCGACGCGCTGCGCGAGCGGGGCGTGGACGTCCCCGGTGACATCGCCGTGGTCGGCTACGACAACTGGGACACCATGGCGCTGGCCTGCCGCCCGCCGCTCACCACCATCGACATGGACCTCACCGAGATCGGCCGGATCGCCGCGCTGCGCCTCCTGGAAGCCATCGACGCCGACGACGCGGAGCCGGAGCCGGGGGGCGTCCACACGGTTCCGTGCCGGCTGGTGGTACGCGAGTCGAGCTGATCGCAGACTCCGGCCTTCCGGCTCCGGGTGCCCGCCTCCCGGCAGCCCCGACAGTCCCGGGCGTGCTCCGCGTGCTGCGGGGAATGGCCAGGCAGCTGGGGCCGAAGTCGTCCCGAGCGCGGTGTGACGGCGGGGTGAACGTGGTTCGAAACCCCGGTTCGTTGAGTCCCGGAGACCTCGAACTGACCGTTACTTGACCGGGAGATGGGCTTCTCCTGGTTCCGGAGTGGATAGGTGGGCGACCACGCTCTACGCGTGTAGTTCCGCACGGCTCGCACGGCACGTCCCCCTGCCCACGTCACCCCAGTCCCAGGAGTCCGTATGCCCGTCAATCCCCTGAACCGCCGGGAGTTCGTGAAGAAGTCGGCCGTCACCGGTGCGGCCGTGGCCGTCGGCGGCGTGGTCGCGGCGGCCCCCGCGCAGGCGGCGGACCGCAAGCCCCCGAAGCCGCCGCGCACCTGGTCGTTCTCGATTCTGGGCACCACCGACCTGCACAGCCACGTCTTCGACTGGGACTACTACACGGACGCGGCGTACAAGGACAGCAAGGGCAACTCGGTCGGCGTCGCGCGCGTCGCGACCCTCGTCAAGGAGCAGCGCGCCGCCAAGGGCGAGGACCACGTCCTGCTCGTCGACGCCGGCGACATCATCCAGGGCACCTCGCTGGCGTACTACTACGCACGGGTCGACCCCATCGTCGGCACCGACGGCAAGCGGGGTCCCAAGCACCCCATGGCCATCGCGATGAACGCCATGCGGTACGACGCCGCCGCGCTCGGCAACCACGAGTTCAACTACGGCATCGAGACGCTGCGCAGATTCGAGCAGCAGTGCCACTTCCCGCTGCTCGGCGCCAACGCGCTGGACGCGAAGACCCTGCGCCCGGCCTTCCAGCCGTACACCGTGAAGCGCATCCGTGTCCCCGGCGCCCCGGACATCAAGGTCGGCATCCTCGGTCTGACCAACCCCGGAATCGCCCTGTGGGACAAGGACAACGTCGCCGGGAAGATGGCGTTCACCGGGCTCGTCGAGCAGGCGAAGAAGTACGTCCCGCGGATGCGCGCGCTCGGCTGCGACGTCGTGTTCCTCACCGACCACTCGGGTCTGGACGGGAGTTCGTCGTACGGCAACGAACTCCCGTACGTGGAGAACGCCTCCAACCTCGTCGCCCAGCAGGTCCCCGGCATCGACGCGATCCTCGTGGGCCACACCCACACCGAGGTCTCGTCGTACACGGTCACCAACACCGAGACCGGCAAGGACGTCGTCCTCTCCGAGCCCTACTGCTACGGCATGCGGCTGACCGTCTTCGACTTCGAGCTCGAACTCGTCCGCGGCCAGTGGAAGGTCACCAGCACCAAGGCGCAGACCCTCAACAGCAACACCGTCGAGGAGGACGCCGAGATCACCCGGCTGATCAAGGCCGACCACGACCTCGTGGTGAAGTACGTCAACACGCCCGTCGGCACCTGCACCGCCGACCTCTCCGCGGCGGAGGCGTGCTGGAAGGACGTCCCCGTCATGGACTTCATCCACCAGGTGCAGATGGCGGCCGTCGCCACCGGTCTGTCGACGGCCGACGCGGCCCTGCCGCTGATCTCCGTCGCCGCGCCCTTCAGCCGCACCGCCGACATCCCCCAGGGCGACGTCACGATCCGCGACGTCGCGGGGCTCTACATCTACGACAACACCCTGTACGGCAAGAAGCTGACGGGTGCCCAGCTCAAGGACTACCTGGAGTACGCGGCGAAGTACTACCACCAGGTCCCGTCCGGTACGGCGGTGGACACCGCCACCCTCACCAACGCCAACAGCTTCTGGGACTACATGTACGACACGGCGGCGGGCGTCTCCTACGAGATCGACATCGCGCAGCCGGAGGGGTCGAGGATCAAGAACCTCTCCTACAACGGCACCGCGGTCGCCGCCGACCAGCTCTTCGTCGTCGCGGTCAACAACTACCGGGCCAACGGCGGCAGCGGCTACCCGCACATCGCGGCCGCCGACATCGCCTACAGCTCCACCAACGAGATCCGCCAGCTGATGATCGACTACGTGACGGCCAAGGGCACGCTGAACCCGGCGGACTTCGCGGTCGCCAACTGGAAGTTGACGCAGGACGGTACGCCCGTCTTCTGATCCGGCGCGCCCGGCGCAGCCGCTCCGCAGGGAACGCGGCCCCGGCGCGCCCGCCGCACCCGCCCCACGAGGAACCCGGCCCAGGCCTCACCGCAGAGGGTGAGGGCTGGGCCGCCCGCGTCCGACCCGTTCCCTGCCCGCGCCCGGACCCGGCCGCCGAGTTGGCGCCACCGGCCCGGCGCGGACGCCTTCTCGTGCGCACACCGCGGCCGCGCTCGGCGCTGCAGGTGCTGGAGTGGGCACGCGGATGACAAGGGGCATAGCCTGAAAGTGCACGTTTGGGTGCCTATGCGTGCGTCGACCGATGGAGAGGGTGAGTGCGATGCGCGTGATGCTCAGGGCGACCATGGACACGGAAAAGGCCAACGAGCTCATCCGTGACGGGAAGTTGCACCAGTTGATGCAGGAAACGATGGAGAAGCTCAAGCCGGAGGCGGCCTACTTCACCACCAACGACGGCAACCGCGCCTGCTACCTGGTCTTCGACCTGGAGGACAGCAGCCAAATCCCGGTGATCGCCGAGCCGTTCTTCATGAGACTCGGCGCCCGCGTCGAGTTCTCCCCCGTCATGAATGCCGACGATCTCAAGAAGGGCCTGTCCCAGCTCGGCTGACGGCCGGCTGCGGGAACAGGCGCATTCGGGCCGGGCTCGGAGGCGTATCCGGGCAGGGGTGCGCGGACGTATCCGGCCGGACGTGCGCGGGCTTGTCCCGACGGGCCGGTGTCGTGTCCGCCGGTGCGGGGCCGTGTACGGCCGGGGCCCCGCACCGTGAGATCCGGATCAGCTGAAGATGATCATTGAGCCCTGGGCGAGACTCCGGGTCGCCGCGGCGTGCAGGCCCAGCCAGACATGACGCTCGCGGGCGAAGGGGCTGGAGTCGTACGGGGCCGGAGCGGCGGGCTCCTCCAGCTCCGTGGGGGCGCTCGGGGGCTGCGGTGGTGTCGGGGGGTTGGCCGGGTCGATGCCGATCGAGGGGGCCACGAACTCGAGTTCGCGCAGGAGGGCGTGGGAGGAGCCCAGGGGCCCACCGCCCGCGAGGAGTTCGTCGTTGGCCAGCGGGTGCGGGAACTTGACCGGCACGTACGCGCCCGCGTGGTCGTAGTGCCAGACCAGATGCGACTGCTGGGCGTTCGTCTCGAACATCTCCAGCAACTGCTCGTAGTCACCGCCCAGTTCGTCGACCGGCGCCACCGCGAGCCCGCACATCTGGAGCAGGTAGGCGCGGCGCAGGAAGTGCAGCGCGTCGTAGTCGAAGCCGGCGACCGGGGCCACGTCACCCGACAGGCCGGGCATGTACGCGTACACCGGCACCGGGGGGAGTCCGGCCTCGGCGAGCACCTTGTCGTAGAGCGCGAGTTCCTCGGCGAAGGGGTTGTCGGGGGTGTGGCACAGCACGTCGACGAGCGGGACCAACCACAGGTCACAGGCCAACAGACGGCTCCTCTTGCTCCTTGGGGTGCAGGGTGGTCAGGGCAGCGTAGTGCGCGTGGCGGTGTTGTGAAGAGGCCGGTACGCAAGTAGGCCACCGGGTTGGCCGGGGTCGGTCCGCCGCCCGGGGGCCGGGCCCCCATCCCCCCGATCGCCCGGAGGGTGTGTCCTCAAACACGGGACCGGGGCGAACCGGGTCCCGGTCCGCGTCTCAGGGGGCGTCGAGGCGCTCGATGAGGGCGAGCGCGTGCTCGTTGTACGCCGCCACGATCGCCCGCGCCGTGTCGGCGTCGCGGCGCGCGAGCGCGTCCACCAGTTCCGTGTGGCCGGACCACAGCTGGCCTCTGAGGTCGGCGACCCGGCGCAGGTGCTGGACCGTGCAGACCCAGGACTGGACCCGCAGCCGGTGCAGGAAGTCGCCGAGGTAGGTGTTGCCGAAGAGGCTGCTGAGCTCGCGCCAGAAGCGTAGGTCGTAGCCGATGAGGATGTTCAGGTCGCCGGCGGAGGCCGCGCGCTGGGCCTCCTCGCCACGGCGCCGGACGGCCGCGAGGGCGGCGAGCGCGCGGGGGTCGTCGGCCTGCCGCATGCCCTCGGCCACGAGGGTCTGGAACATGCCCTCCGTGATCAGGCTGCGCGCCTCGACCATGCCGCGGTAGTCGGCGGCGGAGTACTCGTGCACCCGGAAGCCGCGGTGCTGGTCCGCGTCCAGGAGCCCCTGGGCCGACAGGTCGACCAAGGCCTCGCGGACGGGGGTGGCGGAGACGCCGTACTGCTCGGCGATCTCCTTCACCGTGAACTCCTGGCCCGGCCGGAGGCGACCCCCGAGCACCTCGTCACGGAGCGCGTCCGCGATCTGCTGCCGCAGGGTGCTGCGGGTTACGGCGCCCGTGCCGCCGGTGCCGGCCATGGTGGTCGTCTCACTCCCCATCGCGTGGGTGGGTGCGCGTGTCTACTCGCGTATCCCTTCGAGCAGGCCACCATACGCCGTGGGGGTCGGCGGGCGGATTCCACGGCACCCCCGAAGGGCCCGGACAACCGCGCGACCGACCCCCACAAGGGCGGGAACCCCCTAGGGCCTCACACTGTGTGCTCGTCCGCCACCGACAGTGCCTCGTCCAGGGCCGCCAGCCCCTCCTTGGCCTCGGCCTCGGTGATGTTGCACGGCGGTACGACGTGGGTGCGGTTCATGTTGATGAAGGGCCACAGACCGCGGGCCTTGGCCGCGGCACCGAACGCGGCCATCGGCGCGTTCGCCTCGCCCGCCGCGTTGTACGGGACCAGCGGTTCCCGGGTCTCCCGGTCCTTCACCAGCTCCAGCGCCCAGAAGACGCCCGTGCCGCGCACCTCGCCGACACTCGGGTGCCGCTCGGCCAGCTCGCGCAGCCCCGGCCCGAGGACCGTCTCGCCGATGGCCGCGGCCTGGTCGACGATCCCCTCCTCCTCCATGACGTTGATCGTCGCGACGGCGGCGGCGCAGGCCAGCGGGTGCCCGGAGTAGGTGAGCCCGCCCGGGTAGGGCCGCCTGGCGAAGGTCTCGGCGATGGCGGCGGAGATCGCCACGCCGCCCAGTGGCACATAGCCGGAGTTCACGCCCTTGGCGAAGGTCATCAGGTCCGGCGTCACCTCGTAGTGGTCGGCGGCGAACCACTTGCCGGTCCGGCCGAACCCGGCCATGACCTCGTCCAGGATGAAGACGATCCCGTACCGGTCGCAGATCTCCCGCACCCCGGCGAGGTAGCCGGCCGGCGGCGTCATGATGCCCGCGGTGCCCGGGATCGTCTCCAGGATGAGGGCCGCTATGGTCGCGGGCCCCTCGAAGGCGATCGTGTCCTCCAGGTGCTGGAGCGCGCGCTCGCACTCCTGCCGCTCGCTGTCGGAGTGGAACGGGCTGCGGTACAGGAACGGCGCCCAGAAGTGGACGACACCGGCGGCGCCGATGTCGTTCGGCCAGCGCCGCGGGTCGCCGGTGAGGTTGATCGCGGTGGAGGTGGCGCCGTGGTACGAGCGGTAGGCGGAGAGCACCTTCGGACGGCCGGTGTGCAGCCGGGCCATCCGCGTGGCGTTCTCGACGGCTTCCGCGCCGCCGTTGGTGAAGAAGATCTTGTCCAGGTCGCCCGGGGTCCGCTCGGCGATCAGCCGGGCCGCCTCCGAACGCGCCTCGACGGCGAAGGCGGGCGCGAACGTGGACAGGGTCGCGGCCTGTTCCTGGATCGCGGCGACGACCTTCGGGTGCTGGTACCCGATGTTGGTGAAGACGAGCCCGCTGGTGAAGTCCAGATACCGCTTGCCTTCGTAGTCCCAGAAGTACGACCCCTCCGCGCCGGCGACGGCTAGCGGGTCGATGAGCTCCTGCGCGGACCAGGAGTGGAACACGTGCGCGCGGTCCGCGGCCTTCACGGCGGCGCCGGCCTGGGGGTTGGGCTGAGGGGTCATGCGGCGAAGCGTAAATGTCCACGGACCGGGCGCGATATCGGCGTCCTGTCTGTGGTCGGGGGCTTTCCGCGACAGTCTGTCGGGCTTGGCCGAGGGAGGGGCCCGCGTTCCGGAGCGTCCGGCGGCCCATTCCGGCGATCCCCTGGCGGCGGCCGTCAAGGCGACGGCGGGACCTGTTACCAAAACGGGATCAGTCGTGACGGAACCGTAGACACCGCCCCGCCCACCTCCCCGTATGGCGCACTATCCTCGGTCTGTTGCACACATATGGGGGAGGGTGGGCGCTGGCATGGAGAACTTGGGGGCAGGGGATCCGCAGCAGATCGGGGCGTACCGACTGCTGGCGCGGCTCGGTGCCGGAGGGATGGGCCACGTCTATCTCGCGCGGTCCGACCGGGGACGTACCGTCGCCGTCAAACTCGTCCGGCCTGAACTCGCCGAGCAGGAGGAGTTCCGGGCACGCTTCCGCCAGGAGGTGCAGGCGGCGCGCCGGGTCGGCGGGCTGTGGACCGCCCCCGTGCTGGACGCGGACACCGAGGCCGCGATCCCCTGGGTGGCCACCGGCTATGTCGCGGGGCCCTCGCTCCAGGCCGTCGTCGGGCGCGACCACGGCGCGCTGCCCGAGCGTTCCGTGCGCATCCTCGCCGCGGGCCTCGCGCACGCGCTGAAGGACATCCACGCCGCGGGCCTCATCCACCGCGACCTCAAGCCCTCGAACGTCCTCGTCACCATCGACGGCCCCCGCGTCATCGACTTCGGCATCGCGCGTGCCCTGGAGACGGTGACCGACGGCGGCCTGACCCACACCGGGGCACTCGTCGGCTCGCCCGGGTTCATGGCCCCCGAGCAGGTGCGCGGCGACCGTGTCACGCCCGCGTGCGACATCTTCTGCCTCGGCTCCGTCCTGTCGTACGCGGCCACCGGCACGCTTCCGTTCGGGGCGGCCAACAGCGGTGTGCACGCCATGATGTTCCGTATCGCGCAGGAGGACCCCGACCTGACGGGTGTGCCCGAGGGCCTCGCCGACCTCGTGAAGGACTGTCTGCGCAAGGACCCCGGCGCCCGGCCCGGTCTCGACGAGATCCTGGAGCGCACGGGCGCGGAGGACACCGTCTCGGAAGGGCGCACCCTCGACCCCTGGCTGCCCGGCTCGCTGGTGGCCCAGCTCGGGCGCCACGCGGTGCAGTTGCTCGACAGGGAGAACCCCGACGACGGACAGGCGCAGCCGTCCGGTGCTCCGGCGCTCGGTGCCGTTCCCGCCAGGCCGGCTCTGCCGCCGGCACCCGCGGCGCCGGTCCCCGCCCCGGACCTCTCCAAGCCGCCGGCCGGCTCGCCCGCCTCCTCGGCCTCCGCCGCGTCCTCGACGCCCTCGGCCTCCTCCTCGGCGCCCGCAGCGTCGGCCGAGGCCTCCCCGGAGCACGCGCCCTCACCCGCCGAGGAGGGCTCCACCCCGCCTCCCCCCGGGCAGCCCGGCCCCGTGAACCATCTCCCCACCGTCATCGGGGGCTCGGGCGCGACGCCTCCTCCGGTGGCGCCGGCCGGTCCGCACCCCGCCTACGGCTACCCGCAGCAGCACCCGCAGCCCGCCGGCCAGGGCCCGGCCCACCCCGCGTACGGCTATCCGCAGGCCGGCTGGGGATCGCCCCAGCCGCCGTACGGCTCGACGCCTCCCTATGGTCCGGGCGTCGCCGCGGGCCCGTACGGACCCGGCGGCGCGACCCCGCCGCCCTACGGCCCGACCCCTCCGTACGGCCCCATGGCCGCCCCGCCCGGCTTCGAGCCGCCGCGCAGGAGCGGCCGGTCCACCGCCCTCCTCGTCGTCGTGGCCCTGGTCGTCGCACTCGGCGCGGGCGGCAGCGTGTACGCGCTGCTCAAGGGCAACGCGGGCGGGGGCGGCCAGGACGACCCCAAGGCGTCCACCCCGGCCTCCGGCGGGACGACACCGGGGCAGAGCGCGTCGCAGACGCCGACCACCGACTCCGGGTCGCCCAGCGACGGGGCGACGCAGGGCGGCACCGTCCCGGAGGCGTTCCTCGGCACCTGGGACGCGGCCATCGACAACGCCACCGGCCACCACACGCGGCGGATGACCATCCAGCAGGGCGGGGTCGGCGACACGGTGCTGACGGTCACCGCGGACGGCAGTAGTTACCACTGTGTCTTCCAGGCCGCCCTCGCCGCCGCTCCGGGGCCCGGGGGGCCGCTGGAGATCGGCCCCTCCCAGGTCACCGTCGGTGAACCGCCGTCCTGCAAGCCGGGTGACGCCTCCGAGGTCACCCTCCTGCCGGACGGCCGGCTGCGGCGGGCGAAGACCGGCTCGGCAGCCGAGGCCGAGCTGACCTACACGAAGAGCGGCTGAGCCCTTGGCCCACCCCGCGGGCGGCGGCCCGCGGGGCCCCCGGAAAAGCGCCGACTGCCGTGCTGTCCGAGGCTGTTGAAGTTCACTTCCCGTATGTGGGTTGTTTCCGGCCGGAGCCGTACGGTGACCGCACCGCAGTGCTCGGGCGCGCACGACTGCCAGGGCGCCACGATCAACGTGGACGCCCACGGCAGCACGGCCGGCGTGCGCGAACTCGACACGGCGGGGAAGGGGTCGCAGAAAGGGTCCCCGGCCCTCGTCGCCCTCTCCGATGGCCCCAAGCCGGGCGACTTCCCGCAGCTGCGGGAGAACCGGATCGCGGTGTCGGTCTTCACGCTGGTCGTCAACGACTCCGTCCCGGTCAGGGACCTGTCGCTGACCGACGTACGACGGCTGTACCGCGGCGAGATCAAGAACTGGAAGCAGCTCGGCGGACCCGACAGGCCCGTCCTCCTCGTCAGCCGGGACGCCAACTCCGGTACCCGGCAGGTGTTCCAGCGCCGGGTGCTCGGGCGCGGCGAGATCGCCAACTCCTCGCTGGACTGCGTCCACCAGGACGACGCGACGGCACCGCTCGTGCGCTGCGAACTCGACTCCACCGAGCAGGTGCTGAACACGGTCGCGAGGCTCCCCGGCGCGATCGGCTACAGCGAACTCAATGACGCCACCGGGCACAAGGGCCTGCACCGGATCAGCCTGGACGGTCACGGCGCCTCGGTCGAGGACCTGGAGCACGGAACCTCGGACTACCCGTACCGCGAGATCGAGTACGCCTACACCTACGGACAGCCGCCCGCCGACTCCCTCGCCTCCAGCTTCCTCTCCTATATCAGCCGGGGCAGCGGCCAGGACGTCGTGCGCACCCACGGCCATCTCCCGTGCGGGACGCCGGTCGGGCTGAGGATCTGTGGAGCCGGGTGACGCTGCGGCAGCCAGGCAGCCAGGCAGGGCAGCCGGCCGGCCCGGCACACGCGTCCCGTGGAACTGCTGACGGGGCTTTCGTGCGGGACCGCTACCGGGGCTCGGGCGGGCGCTGGCGGGGCATATTCGGGCGGGTTCCCGGTGGCAGGGGGGCGCGCCCGTTCAGGGGCGAGCCGTCGGGCCGGGGCGCTCCCGCCGAGGACGACTGGATCCCCAGCGGCGCCGGCCCCGTACGGAACTCCACCATCCAGTCGGCCGTCTCGGTGCGCACCAGCTCCGTGACGTCCTCCGAGAACCGGCGCAGCACCCCGATGCACCGGTCGGCCGCCTCGCTGGCCGTCCCGTCCGCGGGCCCGAGGACCTCCCGCACGCTCTCGGACGCCCAGTCGAACTGAAGGGCCTGAAGCCGTCGCTGCACGGCCTGTGCGGTGGCCACATCCCTTATCCATCCGGAGGTCACTCCGAAGAACCGGTCGACTGCGACGCAGGAGACCGCGAGCAGCAGTGCCAGATATCCCCAGGGAGCCGCCCCCCGCACGGACCCGGTGAGGTCGAGCAGCGGCAGCGCGGCCCCGGCGACGGCTCCCAGCGAGGCCCCGCACCGCAGCAGCCGCGCCCCCCAGCGCTTCCAGACGCGGTCGGAGAGGTACCAGGCGGCCGTGTCGAGCGCCCCTTGTTCCACCCACTGGTAGAGCTCATGGAGTCGCTCGGCGGGCTCCCCCCAGTCGCCGAGCGGAAACGGCCGACCGGTCAGGTCGCCCGGCCGCAGCCCCGCCGCGCCCTCGCTCCGCCCGTCCTGGGGCGGCCCCTCCGGCTGCATCTCCGGCTGACTCACCCGGCACTCCCTAGTTGACGACGGTGATGGACGGTGATGACGGACGACGGTGACGACGGTGGCGCATATGACACTGCGTGATGTCGTGTGACGCGTGGTGCAAATGCGCCGCCCCCTTCCTACCGCCCAATGGGTGGCGATGGACCGGGTTTACCGGCTTTTCCGCCTGGAAGAGGGTCTTGATCAGGTATAGGCGCTGTGACGGTGTCACTCGAAAGAGTGCTTGGGCGACGGGCCCGTCGACCACGTAGGCTCGTGCTGGACAGGAAAAACGGTCCAGACAGCCGTACTCGAAACCAGGAGCTGATCGTGATTCCCGGTGGTGGCCAGCCCAATATGCAGCAGTTGTTGCAGCAGGCCCAGAAGATGCAGCAGGACCTGGCGAACGCGCAGGAGGAGCTGGCGCGGACCGAGGTCGGGGGCCAGTCGGGCGGCGGCCTGGTGAAGGCGACCGTGACGGGTTCCGGAGAGCTCCGCGCCCTGGTGATCGACCCGAAGGCGGTCGACCCCGAGGACACCGAGACGCTCGCCGACCTGATCGTCGCGGCCGTCCAGGCGGCGAACGAGAACGCGCAGGCGCTCCAGCAGCAGACGCTCGGCCCGCTCACCCAGGGGCTCGGCGGCGGCAGCGGCATTCCCGGTCTGCCTTTCTAAGACCGGTGGCGGCCAACTACCGTACGCACCAGGAAGAAACGTAAGACGGACCCAGGCGGTAACAGGACACTCGGAAAGGCAATCCGTTGTACGAAGGCGTAGTTCAGGACCTCATCGACGAACTGGGGCGGCTCCCCGGCGTCGGTCCCAAGAGCGCGCAGCGGATCGCCTTCCACATCCTTCAGGCGGAGCCGACGGACGTGCGCCGGCTCGCGCAGACCCTCCTGGAGGTCAAGGCGAAGGTCCGCTTCTGCGCGACCTGCGGCAATGTGGCGCAGGAGGAGTTGTGCAACATCTGCCGCGACCCGCGCCGCGACCTCTCGGTGATCTGTGTGGTGGAGGAGCCGAAGGACGTCGTCGCGGTCGAGCGCACGCGTGAGTTCCGCGGCAAGTACCACGTGCTCGGCGGCGCGATCAGTCCGATCGAGGGCGTGGGCCCGGACGACCTGCGGATAAGGGAACTGCTGGCCCGCCTCGCCGACGGCGCGGTCACCGAGCTCATCCTGGCCACGGACCCGAATCTGGAGGGCGAGGCCACGGCCACGTATCTCGCCCGCATGATCAAGCCCATGGGCCTCAAGGTCACCCGCCTGGCCAGCGGCCTCCCGGTGGGTGGCGACCTGGAATACGCGGACGAGGTCACGCTCGGCCGCGCCTTCGAGGGGAGACGACTTCTAGATGTCTGACGCCACGCTGCATGCGACCAGCCCGGACCCCGACGACTTCGTGGTCCAGATCGCGGACCAGGTAGAGAGCTTCCTGGTCGCCGTCACCGAGGTGGCCAAGGGCGACGAGCCGGACTCGGCCGTGCCCTTCCTCCTCCTGGAGGTCTCCCAACTCCTCCTGGCCGGCGGCCGTCTCGGCGCGCACGAGGACATCGTCCCCGACGAGCGCTACGAGCCGGACCTCGGCCCGGAGGCGGATGTGGACGAACTCCGCGAGCGTCTCGCGGTGATGCTGGAGCCGATCGACGTCTACTCCGAGGTCTTCGACCCCTACGAGCCCCGCAAGGCCCCCGTCCCGGCCCGTATCTCCGACGACCTGGCCGACGTCATGGCCGACCTGCGCCACGGCATGGCCCACTACCGCGCGGGCCGCACCACGGAAGCCCTGTGGTGGTGGCAGTTCTCCTACTTCTCCAACTGGGGCTCCACCGCCTCCGCGACCCTGCGTGCCCTGCAGTCCGTGGTGGCCCACGTCCGGCTGAACCAGCCCCTGGAGGAGCTCGACGGCCTCGACACCGACCAGGAGATCGGCGAGGAAGCCCTCGCGGAGGAGGCCGGCAAGGTCATGGCGGAGGAGATCGCGGGGCCGCTCGGCCTGCGCACGGTCAAGTAACCGGCCGCGCTCCGGCGGAGGCGCGCGGTGCGGTCGGCCGCGCTCCGGCGGAGATCCGGGGCCCGCGGTGTGACTCGGGGCACTTTCGGAGTGCCGGGGCTCCGGCACGGGCAGGTGCCGTCTCGGAGCGGCCGGATGTCCCTTACCGACCTGACAGCCCGGGGTGATCACGTCGTGAGCGGGACATCTCACGATGCGATACCCCGGAAGGGAAATCCGGCCGCTCGTTAGACTGAGCCGACCGCAGTTTTGCGGTGCAGAGACGGATTGAGCGAGGAGCGCACGTGGGCCTTGTCGTGCAGAAGTACGGAGGTTCCTCCGTAGCCGATGCCGAGGGCATCAAGCGCGTCGCCAAGCGGATCGTGGAAGCGAAGAAGAACGGCCACCAGGTGGTCGTGGTCGTTTCCGCGATGGGCGACACGACGGACGAGCTGATCGATCTCGCCGAGAAGGTATCTCCGATGCCCAGCGGCCGGGAGTTCGACATGCTGCTGACCGCCGGAGAGCGGATCTCCATGGCCCTGCTGGCAATGGCGATCAAAAACCTGGGCCACAGCGCCCAGAGCTTCACCGGCAGCCAGGCAGGCGTCATCACCGACTCGGTCCACAACAAGGCGCGGATCATCGACGTCACCCCGGGCCGTATCCGTACGGCGCTCGACGAGGGCAACATCGCCATCGTCGCCGGCTTCCAGGGCGTCTCGCAGGACAAGAAGGACATCACCACACTGGGCCGCGGCGGGTCCGACACCACGGCCGTCGCGCTGGCCGCGGCGCTCGACGCCGAGGTGTGCGAGATCTACACCGACGTGGACGGCGTGTTCACCGCCGACCCGCGTGTGGTCAAGAAGGCGAAGAAGATCGACTGGATCGCCTTCGAGGACATGCTGGAGCTCGCCGCCTCCGGCTCGAAGGTGCTGCTCCACCGCTGTGTGGAATACGCCCGCCGTTACGACATCCCGATCCACGTGCGCTCGTCCTTCAGCGGACTTCAGGGCACCTGGGTCAGCAGCGCACCGACCAAGCAAGGGGACCAGAAGGTGGAGCAGGCCATCATTTCCGGTGTCGCTCACGACACCTCCGAGGCCAAGGTCACGGTCGTCGGTGTCCCGGACAAGCCGGGCGAGGCCGCCGCGATCTTCCGCGCCATCGCCAACGCCGAGATCAACATCGACATGATCGTGCAGAACGTGTCGGCGGCGACCACGGGCCTGACGGACATCTCCTTCACCCTCCCGAAGACCGAGGGCCGCAAGGCCATCGACGCCCTGGAGAAGGCGAAGAGCGTGATCGGCTTCGAGTCGCTGCGCTACGACGACCAGATCGGCAAGATCTCGCTCGTCGGCGCCGGCATGAAGACCAACCCGGGTGTCACGGCCGGCTTCTTCGAGGCGCTCACCGACGCCGGGGTCAACATCGAGCTGATCTCGACCTCCGAGATCCGCATCTCCGTCGTCACCCGCGCCGACGACGTCAACGAGGCCGTACGGGCCGTGCACACCGCCTTCGGACTCGACTCCGACAGCGACGAAGCCGTTGTCTACGGAGGCACCGGGCGATGACCGGACGACCGACGCTCGCGGTCGTGGGAGCGACCGGGGCCGTCGGCACCGTCATGCTCCAGATCCTGTCGCAGCACGCGGACATCTGGGGCGAGATCCGTCTGATCGCCTCGCCGCGCTCGGCCGGCCGCAAGCTGGCCGTGCGCGGCGAGCAGGTCGAGGTGGTGGCCCTGTCGGAGGAGGCTTTCGACGGGGTCGACGTCGCGATGTTCGACGTTCCGGACGAGGTGGCCGCCCAGTGGGCGCCGATCGCCGCCGCCAAGGGCGCGGTCGTCGTCGACAACTCCGGCGCCTTCCGGATGGACCCGGAAGTGCCCCTCGTCGTGCCCGAGGTCAATCCGCACGCCGCGCGTGTGCGCCCGCGCGGGATCGTCTCCAACCCGAACTGCACGACCCTGTCCATGATCGTGGCCCTCGGTGCCCTGCACGCCGAGTTCGGGCTGCGCGAACTAGTCGTCTCCTCGTACCAGGCGGTCAGCGGCGCGGGCCGTGCCGGCGTCGACACCCTGCGCCGGCAGATGTCCCTCGTCGCGGGTACGGAACTGGGGAACAGCCCCGGTGACGTACGCCGCGCGGTGGGCGACGACACGGGCCCGTTCCCGGAGCCGGTCGCCCTGAACGTGGTGCCGTGGGCCGGGTCGCTCGCCGAGGACGGCTGGTCCTCGGAGGAGATGAAGGTGCGCAACGAGACCCGCAAGATTCTCGGGCTGCCCCATCTGAAGGTCGCCGTGACCTGCGTCCGCGTCCCCGTCGTCACCACGCACTCGCTGACCGTGCACGCCCGCTTCCAGGACGAGGTGACCGTCGACAAGGCGCGGGAGATCCTGGCCACCGCGCCCGGAGTCGTGCTCTTCGACAACCCGGCCGCCGGGGAGTTCCCCACGCCCGCGGACGTGGTCGGCACCGACCCGACCTGGGTGGGCCGGGTCCGCCGGGCACTGGACGACACGTCGGCCCTCGAACTGTTCGTGTGCGGGGACAACCTGCGCAAGGGCGCCGCCCTGAACACCGCTCAGATCGCGGAGCTGGTGGCGGCGGAGATCATCGGGAGCACTCGCTAGGTCCGGCCCCGGATGCCCGCCGGTTCCGCACGTTCTGCGCTCCCCGCCGGCGGCGGCCGTAATCCTGGTGCCCTGCGGGCGGTGGGTTTGTAGGATCTCCCTCGGTTCAGTGATCAACTTAATGGTCCGGACCACTTGTACAGACCCCCATCGGCGTTCGAAGATTTGGTTCCCCGCTCTCCGCAACCGCGCGGAGGACGGGGAGCGTCTTTGCGGACGCCATTCAGAGGCGTCCAGGGGGCGGCAGAGCATTGGGCATAGGGGAAGAGCTGTTACGCATGAGGGCATCTAGTGCACCGTCGCGCGCGCTCAGCGGCGTACCGGCGGGCGGTCCGGGGGGCGTTCCGCAGGACGGGACTCCCGCCGATGTGACACCCGGCGCAAATGTGATGCCTGTCGCGTACAACCCTGCCGGGGGGACGTGTGTCCAACTGGCGTGGCAGAGGTACTCGAATTCACCGCGGTACAGACAAGGGGCGTGGCCCTGCGTCCACCCCGCCGACTCCGCAGCCCCGGCGCGTCCGGCGGCATGCCGGTGATCGCGCCCATGCCCTCAGCGCGGCCCGCCCGCATTCCGAATCAGCGTGACGGCGCCGAGAACAGCCTGGCGGCAGGTACGACCGTCGACCATCTCACCGAGACCTACCGGGCGCACTACCGGTCGCTCCTCGGCCTGGCGGCGCTCCTGCTCGACGACACCGCCTCCTGCGAGGACGTCGTCCAGGAGGCCTTCATCCGGGTGCACTCGGCGCGCAAACGCGTCCGGGACCCGGAGAAGACGCTGGCCTATCTGCGCCAGACCGTCGTCAACCTCTCGCGTTCGGCCCTGCGCCGGCGCATCCTCGGCCTCAAGCTCCTCTCGAAGCCGATGCCCGACATGGCGAGCGCCGAGGAAGGCGCGTACGACCAGTTGGAGCGCGACGCGCTGATCAAGGCGATGAAGGGACTCCAGCGCCGTCAGCGCGAGGTCCTGGTCCTGCGCTACTTCGCGGACATGACCGAGGCCCAGGTCGCCGAGACGCTCGGTGTCTCCCTGGGTTCGGTGAAGGCTTACGGCTCGCGGGGCATCGCTGCGCTCCGTGTCGCCATGGGGGCCTCCGCATGAGCGGGTACGAGGACCGGCGGCGCCCCGAGGAAGAGGGGCGTCCGGAGTACGAGCACAAGCAATCGCACGCTGGGAACGGAACTGTGAACCACGGCCCCGACGAACAGCCCGACACACTGGGCACGGACGGACTGGGCTCCGAAGGGCTCGGCTCCGACGAGCTGGCGCTGCGTCGGCTGCTGCACCGGGCAGTCCAGGAGATCGAACCCACCGACGGCACCCTGGACCACCTGCGCCGTGCGGTACCGGCCCGACGGGCCCGCAAGCGCCAGGCCGTGGTCGGCATGGCGGCGGCGGCCCTCTTGATCGGTACGGCGATCCCGGCGTTCGTCCATGTCGCCAACTCCTCCGGGTCGAACGCCGACCAGTCCATCGCGGCCAACAGCTCGCAGGCCCAGGGCGGCGCGAACCAGGGCAAGGACTCGGACGGCGGCCAGGGCAAGGACGCGGGCGGCTCCGCCGGCACGTCCAAGGACAACGGCACCGGCGGCAGTACGCAGACACCGGGCGGCAAGGACAAGGGCGCGAGCGGGGCCGCCACGGGCGGTGCCGACCCCTCGGCCTCCGCCTCGGTGGCCACCACGTGCACGGCGGACCAGCTCGGCGGGGCCTCCGGTACCGCCGCCGCCCCGGACTCCACCGGCACGGTCTACGGCTCCTTCACCGTCTCGAACATCTCCACCACCGCCTGTACGGTCACCGGCGCCGGGACGGTCAGCGCACTCGCCCAGGGTGCGGCGGACGCAACCAAGATCGGTGTGGCGACGCATGTGGCGGGCGACGCGGCCACCGGGCTGCCCGACCCCTCCACGGAGGTCACCTCCCTGGTCCTCCAGCCGGGCACCTCGTACGTGGTGAAGTTCGCCTGGGTGCCCTCGTCGACGTGTCCGGCCACCGCGGACCCCTCACCGGACCCGACCCCGACGCAGGGCGCCACCGACACCGGCGGCACGACCACCGACGCGGCGGTCACCGGCACCTCGCCCCAGCTCCTCGTCGCGGACGGTGTGCAGGACGGCAGTGTCATCGTCTCCGGCACGGCGGCGACGGGCGGCGCGACGGCATCGGTCACCGTGTCCAACGCCTGCGCGGGCACGGTGTACCACACGGGGATCCTGGCCTCGTCCTGACGGACCCGCGACGCTCGTTCCGGCCCGTGCGTACCGCTCGGGTGGAGCGGTACGCGGCGCGCGGGTGGAGCGGTACGCGGCGCTGGGGTGGAGCGGTGCTCGGGCTCCGGCCCCGGCTCGCCCCAGGCCGCCCGGTCGGCCCGCCCTGTCAGGCCGTGGCGGACGGCGTCGCCGGAGCGGCGGCACCGGTGTCGGCGTCCTCGGACTGCTTCTCCGGGGCGTCGGGGGCGTTCGGGACAAGCCCCAGTTCGGCGTCGCGGGCGAACTCCACCTCGCGGCGCAGGAGGCGGAACCACATGAAGACGACGAAGCCCGCGAAGACGAACCACTCGCCGGTGTAGCCGAGGTTCTGGAACGCCTTGAGGTCCAGGCCCGTGTTGTCCGGCGCGGTCGGAGGAACCGCCTTCATGCCGGCGTCGGCCCTGTCGAGGGTGATCCACGCGTCGTACGGGGTGTACGGCACGAGGTTCACCAGCGAAGCGGAGCTGATCGCGGCGGTCTGTCCCGGGGGAAGTCCTCCAGTCGCGCTGACACCGTTGGACCCGGGACTCTCGGACGCCTGGAGCGCACCGGTGACGGTGACCTCGCCGCCGGGTGCGGCCGGGGCCTTCGCCGGGTCGGCGGCACCGGGCAGCCAGCCCCGGACGACGGGCAGCGCCTTGCCGCCGTCGACCCGCAGGAGCGTCAGCACGTAGTACCCGCTCCTGCCGTCCAGTTCCCGGCCGGGCACGAGAAGCTGCTTGCCGTACCGGCCCTTCGCGGTGGTCTGCTTGCCGGACGTCACCGTGGTCACGGGCAGCATCTCGGCCAGCGGCCGGGCGGGGTCGGTCCTGGCCGTCGAGGCCGCCGCCTCCGCCGTCCGGTGGTCCCGCACCCGGTCCTCGAACCGCCCCAACTGCCACGACCCCATGAAGATGCAGAAGGGGATGGCCAACAGCACGAAGACGTTGATCCCCCACCAGCGGGGCGTCAGCAGGAACCGGTACACGCCGTCCACGGTACGGGGCGGCCGAGCCGGACTTGGCCGTGGGGCCCGCTCAGTACCGCTCGGCCAGATGCTCCCGGCCGGCCGGAGGCTCGTACGGCTCGGGCCAGAAGTCGGTCACCGTGGCGATACGGCCCTCCTCGTCCGCCGTGAAGAACGTGATCGCCTGCATCTCCTCCAGGCCCACCGTGAAGTGGGTCCGGGTGACGGCCTGACCGGACTCGACCAGGACGCGCTCGATCCGGACGTGCCAGTCGCCCGGATACTCGCGGTTGAACTCGACGTACCGCTCCCTGCCGCTGATGCGTTCCCGTGTCTGAGGCAGGGTGTAGACGACGTCATCGGCGAGCAGGTCCGCGAACGCTCCCCACTCCCGGGCGTCCGCGGCGGCCCAGTAACTCTCGACGGTCTTGCGCAGATCGGTCATGCGAAAAAGTCTGCACCCCGGCACTGACAACGGCTCTGACCTGCGCACGCGGCCCGGGGGCCACGAGGTTGTCCACAGGTTGGGGACCTCGTCGGCGCGAGGCGGGGCGAGCCAGGCACTATGGGGCCATGACTGAGAGCACCAGGTCCACCGAGCAGCAGCAGGCAGACATGCCCGACTGGGAGAAGCGCTTCCGGGCACCGCGGGTGTCGCTGCCGGACTGGGCGGAGGACGCCCCGCACCGCTCCCTGTTCGTCTCGAACGCGACGGGGACGTACGAGCTGTACGCGTGGGACCGCGCGACGGGGGAGCAGCGCCAGGTCACCCACCGGGCGAACGGCACGACGGACGGGGTGCTCTCGCCCGACGGCGAGTGGATCTGGTGGTTCGACGACAAGGACGGCGACGAGTTCGGCATCTGGCGGCGCCGCCCGTTCGACGCCGCCCTGGTCGAGGGAGGCGTCGACGAGCCGGCGGTCCCCGGCCTCGACCCCTCCTACCCGTCGGGCCTGGCCATCGGCCGCGACGGGCGTACGGCCGTCGTCGGCCGCTCGACGGACGACGACGGATCGACGATCCATGTGGCCCGCGCCGGCGAGGCCCCGGTGGAGATCTACCGGCACCGCGAGTCGGCCGGCGTCGGCGACCTCTCGCACGACGGTTCGCTGATCGCCGTCGAGCACACCGAGCACGGCGACGCGATGCACTCGGCGCTCAGAGTGCTGCGCCCGGACGGTTCGACGGTCGCCGAGCTCGACGACACCGAGGGCGGCACGGTCGAGCTGGGCCTCGAAGTGCTGGGCTTCGCCCCCGTCGACGGGGACGGCCGACTGCTCATCGGGCACCAGCGGCGCGGCCGCTGGGAGCCCCTGGTGTGGGAGGTGACCACCGGCGAGCAGACCGACCTGGGCCTCGACCTTCCCGGTGACGTGGCCGCCGAGTGGTATCCGGACGGCTCGGCCCTCCTGATCGCCCACAGCTTCGAGGCGCGCAGCGACCTGTGGCGCTACGACCTCGCCTCCGGCGAGCTCATCGAGGTCGCGACCCCGCCCGGCACGGTCTCCGGGGCGACGGCCCGCCCGGACGGGACGGTGGAGTACCTGTGGTCGTCCGCGGCCGAGCCGTCTGCCGTCCGTTCGACGACCGGCGAGATCGTCCTGGACCCGCCCGGCCAGAAGTCCCCGGGATCGGTCCCCGTGGAGGACGTCTGGGTCGAGGGACCCGGCGGCCGCATCCACGCCCTGATCCAGAAGCCGGCCGGCACCACCGGCCCGCTGCCCACCGTCTTCGAGATCCACGGCGGCCCGACCTGGCACGACAGCGACTCGTTCGCGGCGGGCCCGGCGGCCTGGGTCGACCACGGCTACGCGGTGGTCCGGGTCAACTACCGAGGTTCCACGGGCTACGGCCGCGCGTGGACCGACGCGCTCAAGCACCGCGTCGGCCTCATCGAGCTGGAGGACATCGCGGCGGTCCGCGAGTGGGCGGTGACGTCCGGCCTGGCCGACCCCGAGCGGCTGATCCTCACCGGCGGTTCCTGGGGCGGCTACCTCACCCTTCTCGGTGTCGGCACCCAGCCCGACGCGTGGGCCCTCGGCATTGCCGCCGTCCCGGTCGCCGACTACGTCACGGCGTACCACGACGAGATGGAGGCGCTGAAGGCCATGGACCGCACGCTCCTCGGCGGCACTCCGGAGGAGGTCCCCGAGCGCTTCGAGGCGTCCTCCCCGCTGACCTACGTCGACGCGGTCAAGGTCCCCGTCTACATCTCGGCCGGTGTCAACGACCCCCGCTGCCCCATCCGCCAGATCGACAACTACGTCACGCGCCTCGCCGCCCGCGACGCCGTCCACGAGGTCTACCGCTACGACGCGGGCCACGGCTCCCTGGTCGTCGACGAACGCATCAAGCAGGTCCGCCTGGAACTGGACTTCGCGGAACGGCACCTGGGGAAGTAGCCCCGGAACCCCGCGCGGAGGGGCCCGGCGGAGGGGCCGGGTCCCCCTCCGCCGGACCTCGCCGGACCTCGCCGGACCTCGCCGGACCTCGCCGGACCTCGCGGGCCCCCGCCGGACCTCGCCGCACCTCGCCGGACCCGGCCGGACCTCGCCGGACCCGTCAGGACCCCGCCGGACCACTCCGGCCTATGTCCCG
Organism: Streptomyces sp. NPDC026500; assembly: GCF_055567635.1. Classification (NCBI taxonomy): domain Bacteria; kingdom Bacillati; phylum Actinomycetota; class Actinomycetes; order Kitasatosporales; family Streptomycetaceae; genus Streptomyces; species Streptomyces sp. NPDC026500. Next base: position 516,530 of record NZ_JBVHQB010000001.1, read on the forward strand.
GCCCGCTGCCGGGGCCGCCGGCCGAGCAGCTCCGCGAGCCCCCGCCGCGTCGCGGCGAGCACCACATGGTCCTCGGACCGCAGGACGTAGGTGGAGGGCAGGTCCCACACCAGCCGGGGGCCGCGCGAGGAGGACGCCGGGGCCGCCCGGCGTTCCGCGGGAGTCGCCGTGTCCAGCGCGAGCACCCGCCAGGCCCCCGCCCGGAACGCCTCACCCACCGTGCGCCCCTCCAATTGCGGATGCCCGCCCACGTCCACCGCGGCGAACAGCAGAACCCGCCGCTCGACGGGAATCGCCCCGAGGATCTGCCGCCCCATCATCGCCCCCGCGAACGCGGGCGCGGCCAGATGGGACACGCTTCGGCTCCGGGTGAGCGCGTCGGGATGCGCGGCCCGCAGGGTGCGGTACACGGCGGTCGCGAAGTCGTCGTCGTACAGCCGCAGTACGACCCGCAGATCGGGCCGTAGGGTCCGTGCGTAGAGCACGGCCTCCAGGTTCATGGTGTCCGCGCTGGTCAACGCCAGCAGCGCGTGCGCCCGATTGATCTTGGCGGCCTCGAGCACCCCTTCCTGCGTCACGTCCCCCAGCACCACAGGCACCCGCAGCCTCCGTGCCAGCGCGAGCCCCCGCGCCTCGGGATCGGCCTCGACGCACACCACGGGAATGCGCAGCTCCCGCAGCCGCGCCAGCACCCGCGTACCGATCTTGCCGACCCCGAGCAGCACCACGTGCCCGGACAGCCCGCGCGGCGGCTTGCGCAGAGCGGTCCCGCTGCGGAAGGTGCCGAGCGCCTCCAGCACCGCGGCCAGCAGCACCGGCAGCAGCAGCAACCCGACCATCCCGGAGCAGAGTTGGAGGATCTGCCGCCCGAGCGGCTCGCCGATGGCGGGATCGTTGATGGCGAAGAGATCGAGCAAGGTCAGATACGTCGCCTGGAGCGGGGGCTCCCTCGTGACCAGCACCGACGCGACGGCGAGCCCGATCACGCACCCGACGAGTCCCGCGAACGACCAGCGCAGCCGCCGGGACAGCAGGGAGCCGAACCACGGGACGACGCCCCGTCCGGCGTTCAGTTCCGGACCGGAGTACGACACGTTCTCCAGGACGACCGTGGCGCGTCCGGTCGCGGCGGCCACCGCCCTTTCGTCGGGCAGGAGTTGAGGCCCCTGCGCGCCGCTGCTTTCGGAACCGTCGGCGCCGGCGGGGTCGTTGGTCGTGGCGGACAGCAACGCCAGCGTGCACAGCCCCGGATCGGCGACCTCGCCCGGACCGGGCGGCGGCCGCTCCACCGCGCGCAGCATCAGCCCGTCGGTCTGGACGACCTTGCTGGTGCCGGCCACGGCGGTCGCGGCCAGCGCGGGCGCGGCCGTGTCGGCGTCGGACAGCACGGTGGTGGAGGCGTCGTAGGTCTCGATGTTCCTGCCCGCCTGTGAGGCATCCGGCCCCGAGGCGCCCCCGGCGGTGTCCGAGGCGCCGGCCCCGGCGGCGAGCGCGCTGTCGGCAGCGGCGGCCAGTGCCGAGGCCTGGTCGAGGAGCGCCTCGATGTGCTGCCCGAGGCGCCGGTTGTAGAGCCGCAGAACCAGCCGGATCCGCGGGTTGAGCCGCCGGGCGGTGAGCGCGGCACGGATGTTGGTCTCGTCGTCGTCGTACACGAGCGCGAGCGCGGCGGCCCGCTCGACGCCCGCGTAGGCGAGTGCACCCTCGGTGAGTTCGGCGGCCTCCACCACCCGCTCGGAACCGGGAGGCTCATCGGTCCGGCCACCTCCGGACTCCCCTGGGCCGCCCCCGTTCCCGGAGGCCCGGTTCACGGCCGCGGACACCCGGTCGAACAGGGCCGTGGCCCGCGTCCGCCCGACGACCGGCGGCCGCACACCGCCCTGCGCGGGCGGCACCACGAGGGTCACCCGCTCGCCGTACACCGCACGCAACTCGGCGGCCAGCCGATGTGCCAGGGCGTCGTCCCCGGCCACCACCATGTGCTCGGCGGCGTCACTCGACACACTCTGAGACGGAAGATTCCCCACGAGGAGGAAGAGTGCCCCATGGGTACGGGTGGTTCCAGTGGGGAAGCCCGGGAACCCCGGGAGGCCTGGTCCTGCCCGCGCCCCGCTGACCGTCGGCCGAGTCGAGACCGTGCGTTCGATCGAATTGAGCTCTTGTGCGCGACAACAGGCCATGTTGCCGCAGGACGCCTTGCCGGCCGGGTGTGCAGCGGCAGCATGGTCGGGTCGCTGAATGGCGTGTTTCGCGCGGAGCGAGATCTTCGGGGGTGCGAGATGGATGGCGGCTGGCAGCCTTTCACGTTTCTCAGCAGACTGCGGAGTGAGACCCGGGACGAGTTCCTCCAGCAGGGAATCAAGAAGCACTACTCACCTCACCAGCCACTTCTGCAGCAGGGCGACTCGAGCCGTCATGTATTGCTGATCACCAGTGGCGTGGTGAAGGTCGCTGCCAGTTCCGCGAGCGGATACGACGTGCTCCTCGCCGTCCGTCTGGCAGGTGATCTCGTGGGAGAGATGGCGGCCTTCGAGGAATTGCCCCGGTCCGGCACAGTGGTGGCGTGCAGTGAAGTGACGGTGCGGATCATTCAGTTGCCCGTACTCGAAGGCCTTCTGTCCCGCCATCCGGATGCGATGAGGGCCATGCTGCGCATGCTGTCCGCGCGGCTGCGCTGGGCCAATCGCCGGCGCATCGACTACAAGGCGTACGACGCACCTACCCGATTCGCCCGTGTACTGGCCGAGTTGGGTCAGGCGTACACCCAGCCCGCTCCCGACGGCGACGGCAAGCGGTGCGTGCTCGGTTTCACGCTGACCCAGAAGGAACTGGCGTCACTGGCCGGCCTCGCCCTGCCGACGGCCGAAAAGTGCCTGGCCACCCTGACAGCGCAGGGACTTGTGCAGTGCAGTTACCGAAACATTACAATCTGTGACGTTCCTAAGCTGCTGGAATTCGCCAAACTCGATGGTGAGATCCCGTACTGATACGGGATCGGATCAGGCCGACTCTCCTAGCCTCTGGGCAGCGCAATGCGGGCCTTGCCTGCTCAGAGAGGAAGATCCAGTGGTCGAGTGGTCCGGGTACCACCCCTGTACGTGTATAGCCGTGGACGCACAGTCATACGGAAGCAAGAACGATCGAATACAGTCTGAAATGCAACACGATCTGCCCAGAATTCTCGACAGGGCGGCCAGGAGTGCGGGACTGGACCGTTCGGAATGGCAGATTCAGCCGAAGGGCGATGAGCAACTCGCCGTCCTGCCCATGAGTGGCGATGAACCCCGCCTGGTCGACGACTACTTCCGGCACCTGGTGTCCGAGCTGCGTCATTACAACGGGCAGCGGACAGGGGCGGCCCGTATGCGGCTTCGCGCCGTCGTGCACCACGGCCTGGTGGAACTCGCGGACAACGGGTTCGCCGGAACCGCGGTGGTGGTCACCGCGCGACTGCTCAACTCCCACCCTTTGTACGAGGCGTTGAAGACCCACGACACGGCAGACCTGGCGCTCATGCTGTCAGAACAGGTCTTTCGCTCTCTTGTGGCCGGTGGCCACACCACGCTGCGGCCGTCGGACTTCCGTCGCGTCACCGTCGAGGTCAAGGAGTACAGGTCGACCGCCTGGGTCACGGTGCCCACGCTCGGCACGCGGTCCGCGGCCGACGAACGTCGGGCATCCGCCGACCGACCGCACCGCGCCCCGGCGGATCCGCCGGAGCCCGCGACCGCGGCGGACGCCGACGAGGAGCCCGCGAACAGCGACAGCGGTGCGGGCACGCGCAACGAATACCGCGCGGACCGGATCAGTGTCACCAACATGACCGGTCCTGTGGACGCGCGGAAGGCCGTGTTCGGCTTCGGTGCAACCGATGCCTGATCACACCGACGGCCTCGGCCGGCCGGACCCCGACGACAGCCTCGACGTGACCCCGGTCGCACCGGTTCCACCCGTCGACGAGAACGGATTTCCCTCTCCGGCGCACGACGGGGCCGATGACGGCGCGGCGGACGATCCCGCGGAGGACTCCCACGACCAGGACGCCCAGGCCCGGCTCCATGAGGAACGCAGGGCCGAAGAGGACGAGAAGGAGAAGGACGGGAAGGGATACGACGACCTGCGGCTGGTCCAGCAGCGCGTCTACAACAACTTCTACGCGTCCGTGGACGCCTCCGGGGCGGCCTTCGGGTTCGCTGCCGGGGCGCGGACCGGCCTCGCGCCGGGCATCGTGGAGCCCGAGACGGTGGACCAGGCGCTGCGTTTCTACGTCCGCCCAGAGCCCTGCTTCGACGAGGCGCTCGGCAGACTCTCCAGCGACTCCCTCGTCGTCCTCACCGGTCAGGATGGATGCGGTCGAGGCGCGGGCGCTCTCGCACTGCTCAGGGAGGTCGCCGGCGACGGTGCGAGTCTGCGCAGTCTGTCCCCTGCGAACGCGTTGGCCGACCTGGTCACCACCATGGCCATCGAGGCGGGCCATGCGTACGTCATCCGCGACTACGTCGGTGAGACGAACGTCGAGGCGGTACAGGAGTACGAGGTCGGGCGACTGAGCGAGGAACTGCGCCGCAAGGGTGCGTTCCTGGTGATCACCGCGGGCCGCACGACTCCTCGGCGCCTGGCGCTCAGCGACCACTGCGTCCAGTGGCGGGCACCGGACCCCTTGGAACTGTTCCACCACTGCCGGGAGCGACTGGCGCCTGTCGAGATCGACCCGGGCACGGAGAAGGAACTGCTGGAGGGCATCGCCGAACAGCGCCGCCCGGCCGATGTCGTGGCCGCGGCGGAGGCGCTCGCCGAGAATCCCCGGAAGGCTGTCGAACTGCTCCGGGACGGGGACAGCAGGATCGTCCAGGATTGGTTCGCCGCCAAGCCGTCCGCGGACGACCTGCTGCCGATTGCTGCCCTCGCCTTTCTCGAAGGGGTCCCGGAGCGGATCTTCGAGGGAGCGTGCGCCCTGCTCCTCGCCCGTATGCGGGCGTGGGAGCTGACCGGTGAGACGCCGGTCGAACCGGAAGCCGTCACCACACTGCCGCCCCACGGTACGGGCTTCGAACAGTCCCGGGCCCGCTGGAACGACAGGGCGGTCGGACTCGTTCGTGTGGAACGCCGTGCCGGCCCCGGCCAGGACGTCGCCCGCAGCGAACGGCGCCTCGTCTTCACCTCCCCGCGCATCCGCGATCTCGTCATCGGCGAACTGCACGGCCTGTACGGGTACAAGCTGTGGTATCCGCTGCGGCAGTGGCTGGGCGACCTGTCCCGGCTGCCCGACCTGGACGCCCGTACCGAGGTCGCCCGCGGCACGGCCGTCCTCGCCCGGTACGCGCTGACCGAGGTCGAGGAACACCTGCTGCGCAACTGGGCCGAGGGGATCACAAGCCAACGGGTCACGGCCGCGCTCACCCTGCAGTTCATGTGCGAGGCCGAACACCTCGCCCCGCAGGCGCTGAACATCGCGCTCGGCTGGGCGGACAACAGCGGACCCGGCCGGGCCGTCACGACGGCCATGGCGCTGACCGGAAAGCTCGGATCGCTCTACCGTCTGGAGGCGCTCAACTGGTGCTGGTTCCTGACCGGGCGCGGCGAGCGCATCGCGTTCGCCGCACGCCGCTCACTGGTCCTGCTGCTCCAGACCGCCGAACAGGAACCGGAACGCGCGCTGCTCACCCTGCGGTACGCGCGTACCCGCCTCGCCGCCACCGCGAAGCGGTCCAAGGAGCATGCCGACGCGCTGCGCACGGTCGTCCAGCTCCTCGAGGCCGAAAGGCTGGAGGAACCCGGACCCGTCGTCGCCACGCTGCTGCGGCAGGGCCACGACAATGCCCGGCACCTGGGAGCGCTGTGGGCGGCCGTACTGCTCAGCAGCTTCCGCCGTCGTGCGGTCCGGGCCCTGTGCCGCACTCTGGTGCACCTGCGGGAGGACCCCGGCGCGATTGATGCCGTACGTCGACTCGGCGAGGCGATGCGGGCCGCGTCCGGCGACCGGCAGTGGAACGCCCTGGCCCACGCGCTCTCCGGCGCCCTGCGGGATCCCGACTTCGCCGTTCCCGGCACCCGTCAACTGGCCGTCGTCCTGGTCGGATCGCTGCGCGGCGTGCCCCACTCGGACTAGATCCGACCAGGGCGTCGCTCTCTTCCCGCCCTGCCTCTTTTCTCTGTCTCCGTCTTCAGTTCAAGGAGCCCGAAGCAAGTGAACTATCCAGTCATCGCCGAGCAGGTCCTGGACACGATCCAGGGCAGCTGGTGGTCACGGCGCCGTCGCCGTGACGATGTACCGTCCCTGCCGCCCGGCGCGGTCTACGTCTTCAGGGTCGGCGGCAACTACCGCTGCTTCCCCGAGGGCATGGTCTTCGACCCGTCCCATCCCGACGTCCTCGACGCCTCCTCGGTCAGCCTCGTGGACACCAGGGCCCGTCTGGTGGAGGTCGAGCGCAGGCTCCCCTCGGTGAGCGAGGCCGACCAATTCACCGTCCGTGCCTCCTTCACCTGCCAGGTGACCGATCCGACGGTCATCGCCCGGCAGGGCGTCATCGACGTCGTCGAACCGCTGCGCGCCTATCTGCTCGGTGACAGTGACCTTCCCAAGGCGAGTGCCGACCACCGGGTCGAGGAGATCAACGCGGTCCGGGCCGAGGTCGCCCGCCGCATGACCGCCTACAGCGCGGTCGTGCCGCCGCGGGTCGCCGGGATGAGCCTGGAGTTCGTGAGCGCCGAGGTCAGCACGGTGGAGAGCCTTCGCGCCTGGGAGGAGAAACTGCGCGACGCGCACCGCAACGGCCGGCTCAGCCAGTACCAGATCGACCTGGAGACCAAGAACGCTTCGGTGATCGCCGATCTGCTGTCCCAGGGGTCCGACCATGTGGACGCCTTCGGCATAGCGAGGCAGGAGATCGACGTCCCCCAGGCCGCGGCCCGTATCCATCGGACGGCCGAGGAGGAGGGGGCCCGCAGGCATGCCGCGGCTTCCGCCGCCCAGGCCCACGCGCAGGCGCAGGAGACGGCCGAGTCGCAGATGCGGCGTGACATGGTGCTCACCCTGCTGCGGCAGATGGGCGCCCACGACGACTTCGTCGACTACCAGCAGGTCCTCGAACAGGTTCTGCGCGAAACCGGCAGGCGCCCTGGCATCGGCTCCGGTACTGGTGCCGGGGACGTTCCCATGGTGGAACCGGCATCGTCCGCACGGCCGGCGTCGGTGCCGCGGGACCGACCCGGGGCGGCCCGGGACCGTCGCGAGGGCTTCGTCCAGAACGAGGACGATCTCTTTGACTGAGCACCGCACCCGCCCCGCCGGCACGCGCCGGTCCGCCGATGTCGCCGCCCGGCTGCGCGCCCTGAGCGGTGTCAGCGAGGGGCTACTGGACCGGACACCGCACGAACGCGCCAAGTACACGGCACTCGGGGGAGTGGTATTCGGCACCTCCGTCATCGCGGCGTTCTCGATGTGGAACTTCGCGACGGAGGCGCTCGGCAGGGCGTCCGTCCTGGCAGTGATCCCGACCGTGATCTGGATGCTGTTCATCCTCAACCTCGACCGCCTGCTGGTCACCCCGCAGCCGAACGCGCGACGCCAGGCAGGGCCCCTGGTTCTGCGCCTGCTGATCGCCCTGATGCTCGGTGTCGTCATTGCCGAACCCCTGGTGCTGAGGATCTTCGCGACAGCGGTGGAGGAGCACGTCGCCGGGGAGCGCATCGGAGACATCGACCGGCTCAGGTCGAACCTGGTCCGCTGCAACCCCGTTCCGGACACCACCACGGTCACCGCGCCGAAGAACTGTGCCTCCGCGTACGTACTCTCCTTCAGCGAGGCGCCGGGTCAACAGGCCGACGAACTAGGCACGTTGCGGTCCGACGCGGCCGCGCTCCAGAAGCGGGTGGACCGGGACACGAACAGGCTGGAGGCGATCGACACGGAGGTCCGCGCCGAGTGCCGAAGGCTGATCCGTATCGCGGGCACCGGCCTGTACCAGCGGACCTCCGAATGCCTCCGGCTCCGTGCGAAGGCGCAGGACTACCGCACGTCGCACCACACCGAACAGAACGAGACCCGGCTGGCAGGCATGAACAGCCGCATCGAGAGCCTCGGCGGCCGACTGACCTCCGCACGGGACGACTTCTCCAAGGCCCGTGACACGGCGATCGAGAAGCGGATCTCCGACGAACGCGCCAAGCAGAAGGAGATCGGCGTCCTGGAGCGCATCCAGGCTCTGGACGACCTCGCGGGTGGCAACACCGTTGTTCTCGTGGGCATCTGGATGATCCGCCTGCTCTTCGTCCTGCTCGACATGCTTCCGGTGATGGTGAAGTTTCTCGGCCGCGAGAACTCCTACGAGCAGATGCTCACCATCCACAGCAACAGCGCGGTCCGTATCTACGGTGAGCAGGTCCGCCTCGACGAACGGCGCGCCCTGGCCGACTTCGAGATCGCCCAGGACGCGATCGAGCAGGAGATCCGTCGCAACCGCGCGGAGTCGGAGGCGGCCCTGCGGGAGCACACGGCCGCGATGAACATCCGTGTGCGTCAGGCGGTGAACGCGCTGGAGGACGAACTCCGTCGCACAGCCGGCGTCTGACCACGAGACGGCCGGTCAGCCGGCCACATGAGTACGCCAACGGCGCAGCGGCCGCCCCGGTCCCACACCGGGGCGGCCCGGCAACGGCAATCCCAGCGACAGTCGAAAAGGGGAACCATGGCTACAGGCGAGGGCACGGCGGGGCCCGTTCGTGACACAGAGCTCGCCCGCATCTTGCTGGTCGAGGCGCGCGAGGAACTGCTCAAGGCCGACAACAAGGCCGGTTTCCTTCTGGCGACCCTGGGCGCCATGCTCACCGCGCTGCTCGGGACGATGTGCGGCGGCGTCATAGAACCACGCCGGCATGTCGTGATCTCACAAGTCCTGCTCTGTGGCGGCTGCATCACCTGCCTCATGGCCCTCGTCCTGCTCGGTCTGGCCGTGGCCCCGCGCGTCGGGCGGCCCCGCATCCTCCGAGCCCACTACTTCGGCGACGCGAGTGCGACGGCTTCCGTTCCCGACCTCGCGGAAGCCGTACGCCGCACCGCCCCTCTGGACCGTGACCTCAGCCAGCTGACGATCCTGTCCCGAACCGTCTGGATCAAGTACCGCTGCATCCGCCACGCGATGGCCTGGAGCGCGGCCTTCGTCACCCTCACCCTGCTGGGAATCCTGACCGGCACATAGAGCGTGCCCCGGCAGAGACAGCTGCAGAGGCCGAGGCGCGCGGACAACCGGCGGCCCCCGTCACCGCCGCCCGGCGAGGGGCCGGGTGTTTCTGCATCCCATAAGGCGTTCCAGCCCCGGGAACGGCCGGCGGCTCGTAGCCGATCCGCATCACTCGGCTCCCAGCCGACGGTCGTACGGCTCCCGGACAGCCGGAACCCTTTCGCCTCGGGACGACGCGCTGATCCGGGGGCCGGAGCCCGGCTGCCCATCTCGTCCGTAGCAGGCCTCGACGCAGGAGCGACGCGCCTCGCACCCAGCGAGAAGGCGGGGTTCACCTGTTTCGGCGGGGTATCAGTGGCCGGAGAGCTGCTGGGCAGGCACGTCTTGCGATGCTCGCGGCTCCGGCACGCGTGAGGCACGCACACATCGACCTGAGGCGTACGTACAACCATTACCCCAGGTGAACGGTCTTGTGCACACCCGGACTCCAGAGCGGAGATCCGGTTCACCGTTCCTGTTGTCTCTGGAGAACCATGCGCATCCGTACGGCCGCGGCCGCCACTGTCGGCAGCTTGGCGCTGCTCACCCTCCTCGCGCCTGCCGCGCAGGCGGACACCCACAAGGGCGACACCACCGTCACCTCGGTGATCTTCAGCAAGACCACCGTCAACGTGGGTGTCAGCGAGGTCCAGAAGCTGACCGCCACAGCCACCGCCAAGGACAACTCGGGTATCAAGATCATGGCCGGCCTCAAGCTGGTGAGCTCCGACAGCCGCGTCCTGTTCGCAAAGTCGTCGACGTGCACACGCCCCACGTCGACGACCATGAAGTGCAGTTGGACGTACGACCTGGACCCCGACAGCACCGACTACCCCGATCTCCGTAACAGCTCGGCCGGCACCTGGCACCTCAATCTGGAGGCCGCTGCCTATGACAGCGACTTCTATACGCTCGACAGCAGCGCCACGGTGAAGATCAAGCGCTATGCCAAGCTGGCGACGACGCAGGCGACGCCCGAACCGGTCGCCAAGGGCGGAACGCTGACGGTGACCGGCGCCCTGACCCGAGCCGACTGGAACACCAACGCATACACCGGCTTCGCCACCCAGAAGGTCGCCCTCCAGTTCAAGAAGTCCGGTGCCTCGACGTACACCACAGTCAAGACGGTGACCACCGACAGCGCCGGCAAGCTGAAGACGACGACCACGGCGAACGCATCCGGCACCTGGCGCTGGTACTTCGCGGGAACGGGGACGACCAGCTCGGCGACGGCGACGGGGGACTGGGTCGCGTTGAAGTAGGGCTCTTCTCGGCGCAGCCGGGGCGGGGGTGCTGACCGCCCAGGAGTCGGCGGGCGGACAGCCGGCCTTTTTGCGCGGCTGGGGTGCCCACCCCGCTCATTGGTTTGGCAACAAAGAACCCCCGGGTCATCGGCCTGGGGGTTTCACATGGAGCGGGTGAGCCGAGAATCGACCTGCACTCTCCGCTTGGGAAGCTCATGTCGCCCGGGGCCGGCTGTCATCGGACTTCTCGCCCTCGGAATTGCCGAGCGCAGTTGGATCGCCGCGGCGGCCGGCATCGCTCACGCCCTGCTGCTCACGGGGTACCTGGGAGCCTCCTGGGGCAGCGGATGGCTTCCCTGGCAGCACCCGGCCCACCCCGGCTGGGCCGACGGACCGCAGTTCAAGGCCTTTCTGCTCGCTGCCGTCCTGCTCTTCGCCGGTCTGTGTGAGTGGACAGCGGTCCGCCGCCGGGGCGCGCCCGGTGCCGCAGCTGCGGGTACGGTCGTCTCATGAGCGTCGAAGACTCGACCGCTTCGCAGGACGACCAGGAGGAACTGCATCCCACCCAGGCGCTGGACGACACCGTCCACCAGCGCGTGCGGCTCGGCGTCCTCACCGTTGCCCGCGAAGCCGACCGGGTCGAGTTCAGCTTCCTGAAGAAGCAATTGGCCGTCACCGACGGAAATCTCTCCCGGCACCTGAAGGTGCTGGAGGAGTCCGGAATGATCAATGTGGAGAAGGGCTACGCCGGTCGACGCCCCCGAACATGGGTCACCCTCACCCGTGAAGGTGCGCAGGCCCTGGACGCCGAACTCCGGGCCCTACGTGCACTCGTGCTACGCCTTGAGGCTCCCCGTCCCGCACCCGGCACACCCGACGCGTGATCACCGCTTCAGGAGCGAGGTTGGGCCGCGTCGCGGCTGAGGCAGCCCTGCGACAGGCCACCGATGCCCTGATCAGCGCCCGGACCGACTGAGCAGCGGCCCGGTGCGAGTGCCTGGCATCCGGCCTGCGCCTGGCTGCTTCCTCAGTTGCCCGGTCATGGACGGCATCTTCAAATGCGATCCGGAGCGCTAGTCGCTCAGATAGACCCGCGGCAACGTCAGAGGGCCTTTACCGATCCGGTAAAGGCCCTCTGAACTGCTATTTAGCTGTCGGGGTGGCGGGATTTGAACCCACGACCTCTTCGTCCCGAACGCGATCAGGCGCCTTCGTGACCTTGATTCGTGGTCACCCTGACCTTCTCGTTCGGCGCCAGCTCCGTCCATTGCTGTCCGTGCCAGTCCCGGCTTGGTTGCCGGGTTTGGCCCCCCGTTTGGCCCCCGGCCATCCATACCTCCGGCGAGGGTGGACTGGCCGGCACCCACTAAAACTCGTCCCGCTTGGGCGCCGTGGACACTGCGGCCTTCTTCTGGCGGCTCACGTCTGCACGGACCCTCGCGTTGACGAGCGTGGCTCGGCGCGAGAACGCGTCGCGTAGCTCGTCCGAAGAACGCGACGGATGCTGCCAGGCGTCGGTGCGCTCGTTTCTATTTCCCTGGTGGCTGGGTGACGACGATTCGCCAGACCACCGAATCGGCCGCCGAGAACTTCCACGCCAGTTCGTGCATATGAGCGTGCGGTATTTCGGCGGTGTATACGCCGGTCCCGTCACCGCACTGAGACCCGGCGAGAGGCTTTCCGGTGGCGATGATGTCGAAATTGGAGGGACCGGCGCATGTCCACATCACCGTGATGGATGAGGCCTTACCCGCTGACGCGGGAAGCGTGACACCGCCCTTACCGTGACCCGTTTTTGTGTACAGCGTCTTCGATCCGACAGGGAGCGACGACTGGACCGGATTGGGAAGGCGGTCCGGGCTCGTTGGGGTCTGTATCGCAGAGGGGGGTGCGCTGGCCCCCGTCTCCGCCCCGTGGGTGGAGGTCGCCTGCGGGTGAGCCTCGCCGGAACAGGCCGACACGAGCACCAGGGCCGACAGACCTACGGCCAGCAGGGAAGGCTTCATCAGATCGTCCTCAGCTCAGGAGTGGGCGATGTAGGGCGAGAGTGCAGGGAGCTTGGCGGTCCCGTGGTTCGTGACCCTCCACTCGCAGCCACCGTTGTAGGAACCCTGCTCCCAGTTGAAGGAGTATCCCTTCGAGCCGAGGGCGAGCCATCCGTCCCTCTGGCTCGCCGGAACCTTCCACGAGCCGCCAAGGGTGACGGTGGTGGTCTTCGCGTAGGAGACCGAGCCGCCGAAGGTCTCCTCGGCGGAAGCAACGATGATCGACTCACTGAGCTTTGCCGCATATGTGAAGGTGCCGGTCCAGGTGTGGCCCTTGGCCACCGAGACCGAGAGCGTGACGCCGGACTGTCCGTGGACGGTCTTGGACTTGTCACCGACGAACACGCTCTTGGCCTTGGTGATGGAGATGATCGAGTCTTGCTGGCAACTGTCCGGGTGCACGGGACCGTTGGCGACGGCGTCGGCGTCGCCCGGCGCCTGAGGGATCGGGTTCCCGTCTTGGTCGGCATTGACCGGTATTGGGGCGTCGTCCGCAAATGCAGTTCCCACGCCCCCGGACCCCATGGCGAGAAAAGCTGTCAGTGCAGCGGCTGTGCATGCGCGAGTTATGGCGTTCATTGTTCCCTCCGTTGTCGCTCCCCCCGGGAGCGGCATGAACAGAACAATCGTGGACTGCCTGGGTGATCGTCAAAGAAACTCGACTGATCTGAGCAAGACTTGAGCAGGACCATTGAAGATGGGTCATTGGCTACACCTTGGCCCTGCAAGCACGCGGAATCTCACGCTCCGTCGGTGCGAATCGATCGCGCGAGCGCGAGGATGTTGCCCTTTTAACAACCTTTTTGCTCAATCAAGGAATCTAAAGGATTGATCCTTGAATTTACCCTCGATCTTCATGACAGTTCGCCGGACAGGCCGGTGAACCACTTTGGTTGGTCGGGCGACGGGCTCGAGGCAACCAATCGGGACTGTGCGGGCCGTGCTGCCGGCGCCGCTCGGGATTCCCGCGAGCATGATGCAGTTGGTTAGTCACTATGACCGGCAGCGGCCGGTGGGGAGGCATCTGCGGGTGTCGGTGGACGCGAGGTTGATGGAGCGCTGGCTGGCTGGCTGGCCGGGCGGGTCGGTGCTGTAGGTGGCCGGGGAAGTGTTGGTGGAGGAGTCCGGGGTCGGCAGTAGCGACCAAGAGCCGGAAACCGGGATCCATGAGGCCGCAGCAGCACCCCACGGGGTGCCTCGCCCGCGATGCCGTCTCCTCAGGGTGGAACGCGCGGGGATCGGGGGCGCTTTGCTTGAAGACTGCTTGCTCCCGAACGCGATCTGGCCCCTTGTGACCTTGCTCCTGGGTCACTGGCCTGCTCGTTCGCCTCCAGAACAGCCACTACAGTCCAGGACTGTTCGGGTGCGGCTTCACCGTTTGGCCCCCGGATAGGCCCCCTTGCGAGTCGGGCTCTTCCCTGTCAGACGCCACCCGTGCACGGAGCGGACGCTGTCGGTGTCCCGCCTTGTCGGGGAAGTTGTCGGCAGCCCACCGAGGGGCTCGCTTGCCCGCTCCACCGTCTACGACTTCGCTTGACCGGGAAGAACTCTCGTCAAGGCTCCTTCAACAGTGGTTTTTGCAGTCCCCGATCCAGGAATGAGTGCCAGAGCTGCTGCTGCTAGCAGAAATACTCGAACAGAAGACCCAGCCGCCTCACCAACTCCAGGCAGGACGGGAATCAATAGGGCAAAAGTCACCATGGTTGCCGCGGGCACGGAGTGTAAGGCGACCCTTGCAACTCTAGAAGACCGTGACAGTTCTGGAGCATTCTCGAGTAGAGCCTCTGTGTCGCCATCGAGTGCGTTGATGAATCCTCTGACAAGAGAGTCTTCGATAAGAAGATACTGGGATTCTTCTCGTACTTTCGCCAACTCTACCGAGTGGCTCCGGATGGCAGCCGCCACTCTGAGGTGAAAGGATCGAATTTCACGCCGCAAGGATCTCTCGCGCAAGGTGGTATATCGAATTTGAATAGGGTATGCCTCTATGCGAGCAGCCCATATTTCGATGTTTTTCCTGAAGAGCATCCGATTGTTCGTGCACTCATACCAGTCTGTATATCTAGCAGCTATGGTGAGGCTTGACAGTTCGAATAGTGCCAGAGTCACAACGTCAAGACTGTGGACAGTGCGAAGTCGGTGACGTCGATGCAGTTGCCCCTCAAGTGTGTGAGCGGCTCTACTGATTCCGTACCCAGCAATAATTGTGGCTGGCAAGATGACAGCAAAACCCGTGGGCCATCCTTCGTAGGTGCGAATTAACCCAATTACTCCCACTGCCCCAAATGAGAAGAAAGTTGAAGCCGCAAAAATGGCGTGTCCGTGAAATTTTGCGAGCGGTGAGAATTGGCGCTGTACCGTTTCAGCGCGAGTTCCTGTAGGGCCCTTCCCGAAGGTTTGCCAAAAGGTCCTTCGGCGGTGAAGCGCGGGACCGATAGTGACAAGTAGGCTAGCGGCTAGGAATTGCTCAAATGCTAGCGTCTGGCCCTGTGTCAGGACTGATTTCCGTTCGGGTTTCCAGTAACTCGCTGGGTGTGAGTGAATTATGTATGTTGCGACCGCTAAGGCAATGGCAAGGCTTGACATGAAGAACGCTAGGTGGATGCGTTCTAGTCGTCTGGTGATTATCGGCTGGATGTGGTAACGCTCCATTATGGGAATCATTTTTTCGCGAATATCGCGATCTCGTAAAGTGTCGGCTTGGCCTGCAATGAGGGAAGCTCGCCCCTCTGCATCCTGTCTGATACCTATGGATCTTTCGCGCAGTAAGCCTTCCCAATTAGTGTTTCTTCGCATATCCTTCCCTCTTTCCTAGTGTTTCGGCGATGATCCTCATGTCACGATTCGCGTGAACCTACTGGCCAGCTCAGCGGGGCATAAATCCGGGCTTGTTCTCGGCGAGCGAGTGAAGGCGCGCAAGGTAGTCCTTGGCTGCTGGCTCGGAGCAGTACCGGTGTCGCATCTCTGCTGCGAGCTCACGGCTGGTCATGATCAGCGACGGCACCGACTGGCGGTCCCCTTCGAGGGCCCGCCCTCCCATGATGAGTGCCTGTTCCAAGTCGCCCTCACGCGCTGCCGTGACTCCGAGCGTGACTCGCGCTTCCGCGTCCCGCATCGGTGAGCGCTCGGTCCCGTCGAAGTCCGTTCCTGCCCTCAGTACTTCGTCGGCGAGCGTGCGCGCAAGCTTGTCTTCGCCGACCAGGCGGTAGCAGTCCATCGAGTAGAAGTCGAACTTGGCAGGGTCCACTACGAAGTGGTTGTCCAAGTTGTCGGGGTGCGGCATTCCTTCGAGTAGACGCCGTCCCTTGTCGAGCGCGACCTCAACTTGCCGGCGGTCTCCGAGCCGCGCCCACGCCTTGGCTTCCTGGCCTGCGAGCTGCACGGCCACGCTGTGGTGCGGTGCCACCTCGCCTCCGGCCTGCGCTGCCGAGATCACGCCGCGGTAGTCGCCGGTCGTGAGCGCGAACCATGCGCGCATCTCGTGCGCCCACCCGGCAACCTCTGGTTGGTCGGCTTCGGTCGCGAGCGAGAGGGCCGCCCGCCGCATCGTCTCGGCAGCGTGACGGTCTCCCATGTCGTACTCGACGCAGCCGACCAGGAGCGCGAGCCATCCGGACGGGGCAAGTACCTCGCGGTGCTGGGCAAGCGTGAGGCTCTTGGTGTGGAGCTCGACGACACGGCGCAGCCATTGGCGCCCCTCGATGATGAGCTGCCCGCTCGGCATGTACGGGTATTCCGAGCACAGTCGGTCGGTCGTGATCCGCAGAGCATCGAGCGTGGCGCCGTCGACATCCGACCGGTTGAGACGGCTCACGATCTCGAGCGTCTCCATACCGCTCGCTGCCATGATCTCCCGGTCTCCATCGCGCCGTGCCGGCGCAGGGAAGAGCGCGTGTGTCACGGTGCCGAAGGTGGCCGCGATGATCGGTTGGTAGAAGTCGTTCGGAGCCTGGCCGGACTCCCAGCGCTTCCACTGGCGAATCATGCTCTCTTCCGCGGGCAGCTCGGTGGGGGCGTGCGCGCGTAGGGCCCGGACTGCGTCTCGTTGCGACCAGTCGCGTGCCATTCGCTCAGCCGCGATACGCCGTGCCCATGCGGGCCTGTCGTCGGTCATGCGCCCTCCTCCGAGTGCCTGCTCCGAGTCTCGCGCGTGAGCCGGGGGGACAGGGAAGGTGACAGGCAGGTGTCACCGGACATGTCCCCTCCCCTCTTCTGCCGTCCCCTGGTTGTCACTTACTTCTCAACTCCCCATCCCCGCATGCTAGTTGCAGATCACGCACCACCCGGCACGGAGCGACTTTCGAGAGCTTCGAGCCTGCCACGGAGTTCCGAGACTTGGGAGGTGAGATGTTCGAGCTGACGCAGGACTTCGGGAAGGTCGACACCCGCGTCGGCTTCGGTGGCTTGCTGCGGATCGCGGGCGTAGCTGCCGCGGGACGTGGTCAGGATGAGGCCATCCTCGCGGAGGATCGCAAGCGCTCGCTGCACCGTCATTCCCGAGATCTTGAACCGCGTAGCCAGGTCTCGCACGGAGCCCACATGGGCCCCCGGCTACCTGAGTTCGAAGACCATCCGCTCGCGTCGATTCAGCGCACGGACGTCGACATCTGGGACAAGAAGGAACGGGCGCTCTGCGCCGTATCGAGCGTCAAGACATGGCGAGGCACCCTTCACCTGGTCCTCGAAGACGCGGTGAACGAGGCACTCATCACCTCCAACCCCGCAACCAAGCGCCGCGGAAGGGGCAAGCGCTGGTCGCTCACGTGACCGCGGACCGGAGAAGGTGGTCACAGACCCGCTCGGCATCCTTCTGCTCACCGAACGAGCCTCCATCCTTTCCGGGCGTGACGATGAGTTCGTCGGCACTGTCACCAAGGGCTACACAGGCATGCGATGGGGCGAAATCGTGGGTCTGGAGACCGAGTTCCTTCGCCCCGCAGCCTTGCGGGTGGAATGGCAGCTCTACGAACTCGACTCGGGAGAGTTCGAGCGCTGCCCTCCCAAGGACGACAGCTACCGCACCATCGACGCTTGTCCCTGGTTCGTTCGTCTGTGGGCCGGACACATTGCTCGTACGCAGCCGACGCCCTGCCCCTGTCACGGCAAGACGTACGTGTTCCGCGGGCAGGGGGTTTCCCGGACGGGGGAGACGGGTGCGAAGTTGGTGGACGTTGCGCGACGCGTCGGCGTTTCCACCGGCACCGTGTCCAACGTCCTCAACCGGCCCGATGCCGTAGCCGAAGCGACCAGAGCCCGAGTGCGGGAAGCCATCGACGTCCTTGGCTTCACCCGTGGCGGGGGCGCCGTCGATCAGGTTGCGCACTGGCGAAGGAACGGGTTCGCCACGTGGCTCTTCACACCGGCCGCTTCAGGCTGGTACCCGAAGAAGGCACCGCAGGAAGCGCGGCCCGTGCCCGTACTCGCCGAACCCTGGCCCGGCGTCCCGG
Source organism: Streptomyces sp. NPDC026500 (assembly GCF_055567635.1). Taxonomy (NCBI): domain Bacteria; kingdom Bacillati; phylum Actinomycetota; class Actinomycetes; order Kitasatosporales; family Streptomycetaceae; genus Streptomyces; species Streptomyces sp. NPDC026500. Next base: position 534,481 of record NZ_JBVHQB010000001.1, read on the forward strand.
CGCGGGGGAGAGGCGCGAAGGCGCGGGCGGATTCGTGCTGGGTCCCCATCGCGAAGGGGCTGACCCCTCACGGGCTGCGCCATACGCACAAGACGCGTATGGAAGGGTTTCGTACACCGCCGAAGCTGATGGATGAGCGCATGGGGCACATCGACGGGTCGGTCCAGGCGCGTACTCGCATATCACTCGGCAGATGCGCGAGGACCTGATCGAGGCTCTCACCGCAGAGTGGGAAGCGGCGCTCGATGCGCGGTTGGCGATGAGCCTTACGTCTCCGGTGGCCGTGCTCAACGACCTCTTGCAGGAACGTCTGAGAGCACTTCGGTAGGCACCGTCTGGGAGTGGGATTCCAAGATCTTCTCCCGGATTTCTCCCAGGAGGTCCTACGCAACAGAAAGAGCCAGCGTCCTCACATGAGGACGCTGGCTCTGAACTGGTTTTCGGCTGTTGGGGCGGCGGGAACCAGCGACCTCTTCGTTCGAACGCAATCTCGAATCCGTGTGATGTAAGTCCGATGTGCGGTGGCCTATCAGGTCGAGGCTGGCCCGGTCACCTTCTCCCAATCGCCACGATCGCCCGATTGATATCCAGTCGCCACTTTCATTACTTGATCAGTAAGGTGAGGGAAGAATCTATGATTCTCGATCTTGTGAACGGGGGAAGTCGGTAGCCAGGGGGGTTACCTTGGAATCTCGCACGATGCGCGGTTACTTGCCATTAATGATCGTTCCGATCTTTGCGGTTCTCATAAATCTCACGTTGATTCCTTTTGATCAAACGTGGACGCTTTCGGATTGGGCGACAAATGTAGTTCTGGCGCTTGTGGTCACTATGGTGGGGGGGATGCTGGCTCGCCGTCAGCAAGAGATACAAGAGGCTTTGGCTGACCTTGAAATGACGGAGAAGATAGCTGTCCTTGCTTTGGAATCTGGATCTATAAAGAGGAAAGGCGGGTCTGAGGCGTCGGTAATCTGTCAGACTTTTTTTGACGCGCGGGCTGGGCTGAGCCTTTTAACCCTGGCGCGTACTGATATGCAGCGCGAGTACTTAGCTGGAATGGCGCGCACGATGAAGGTAATAGAGGGTTTCACAACCCTCGACCTCATCGCGTATCAGGCATGGTCGCCTGAGGGGGACTGGGTGGCATACAAGGAAGCGGCTCGTTCGCTTGCTGGAGACCTGCGACTCCGGAAGGAAAGGTGCGCTCAGGAGCTTCAAGGTGCTGTTGCGGAACTGGAGACAATCCTGGAGGGAATGCTGATGCTGACCGAGCCCCCTAACGTTTCACCCAGGTCATTTATGGGCTATTTTGCATCTGGTGGAAATCGGATTCGAGTTTCCCTGAATTGGGATCTCCTTCTCGATCTGGCAGGTGAAGGGACCGCCAGTATTGACGTGTCTAACTTCGGCATGTCGCAAGTGTGTGACGCCGAGATCTATTTCACCCCGTGGTATCAGAACGGTGATGGCGTAGAGACCTCTTGGAGCGATCCAGGCGCCGCCGCCTTATCGGTGATTGACGCCTCTGAGCGCGTCAGCGGACAGAGGCAACTTCGTCTAGCGCAGATTCAGAGTTGGCTCACGTCGCAGTCTGACGGCACGTGCAAAGAAGTGTGCATCGCGACGATCGCCTTGCCGGAGGGGAAGCGCCTAGTGTTGGACGGGAATCATCGTCTCGTAGCAGCCGTGCCCCTCCTGAGGCGGGGAGTGCGTGTCGAGGTACGAGAGTTCCTCGTGACAGCACCTCTGAGTGACGATTTGTTGCCTGATCTAGTGCACTGGCAAACGACCGCGCCCAGTTGATGCGGCAGGTCGAGCAATAGTTGCGGCCGGAACCCGGGCCTCTGCTGGCCGATCGCGTGCAGCAGTGTGAGGTAGCCCTGAGTCGCTGACTCTGAGCTGTACTGGCGCTTCATCTCGGCAGCCACTTCGCGGCTGTTCATGATGCGCGGTGGCACCGATTGCCGACCCAACACCCTGGACCAGCTTGCCATTTCTGCCTCTTGCCCGCTCCAACTGAGACGCTCACTAAGAAGTGCTGCCTCTTTTGAGGGCCACCTCAACTTGTCGGCTGGGGGCCGGGGGATCGTGTTGGGTGCCGGTGGCAAAGGGGGTTGGCTACTCGTGGGCTGCGGTCACGTACATCGCGCGCACTGCAGGTTCCGTAGTCCGCCCGCGCCGTGCGCGGGTCTTGACGGCGCAGGGAAGGTGCTGAGAGTTGGCGCTTTGGTTGTGGCTCCGCTTCTCGCGGATCACTCGGATGCGCCGAGCCTTAACGGTCGTCCACGCTGTCGGGCGAGAAGGGGGTCAGGTTGTCCGACCGCCCGTGTGCCCCACCCTCGCCGTCAGTTCTGCTCACCACATCAGCCGGAGCATCTAGGGGAGCGCCAGTAAGTGCCGTCTGGGAGAGAGATGACAAGATCTTCTCCCAGGTTTCTCCCAAGAGGCCCCAGAAACCACTCAGGGACCCGACCCGCTAAGCGGATCAGGCCCCTGACCTGGTACTTCACTGTCGGGGTGGCGGGATTTGAACCCACGACCTCTTCGTCCCGAACGAAGCGCGCTGCCAAGCTGCGCTACACCCCGATTGTCGCCGCTCTCGCGGCGACGTCGTTTACTTTAGCCCACTGGTGGCCGGAGACGAAATCCGGTTTTCGGGGCGTCGGAGGCGGCGTCGGACCGGGTCGGGGCGCACGTGGTCGAGGACGACGATGAGGAAGGCCAGGGCGTAGAAGGCGACGCCGAGGATGGCGGTGTTGCCGAGGACGCCCCCGTAGCCGTGCCGGTCCACGTCGACGAACGGGTAGAGATAGCGTGCCGGGGTCCCGGGCGACAGCATCGCGCCGCGGGCCAGACAGAAGGCCAGGTAGGCGAGGGGGTAGAGGAGCCAGGTCACCGCGTTGCGGAGCGCCAGCGGGGTGGGGCGGGTCAGTAGCAGCCAGTCGAGGGCCACGGCGATCGGCGTGACCGTGTGGAGGAGCATGTTGGCGACCGCGTGCCAGCCGGGGAGCGTGTCGTTGCCTCCGGTCATGGAGAACGGGGTCGGCTCGTTCGCCAGGATCAGGTGATAGACCAGGCCCGTGATCGAGATGTAGATCAGTGTGCCGCCCGTCAGTACCCCGGGCAGGGGCCGGCGAGCCGACCAGGCCCTTCGGGCCGACGCCGCGAAGACCACCGCGACGAGCAGGTTGGTCTGGATCGTGAAGTAGCTCAGCGCCCGGGCCGGGTTGCCCAGCTTGATGTCGATGGCCACGCCCGCTGCCGCCGCGAGGGCCACCAGGACGCGGTACGCCGCGGTGGCCGGGCGGCGCGAGGGAGCCACCACCGCCGTCGCGGGGACGAAGGAGCGGGTCGACGGGAGGATGCCCGGTATCGCGGGGAGATCGGGTATGTCCCTCGGCATGGGGGTGATCATGGCCCCACGCTAAGCGGATCGGGCGTTTTGGGCGATATGAGTCGACTGGGTGGGTTACTACGGCAGCGGTGACGGCCCGCGTCGGCGGAACTCGCTCGGTCTCGGCCTCGGTCTCCGGCCCGCGTCGGCGGAACTCGCTCGGTCTCGGCCTCGGTCTCCGGCCCGCGTCGGCGGAGCGAGAACGCCGTACGTGTCTCCGTCCTGCGTCGGCGGAGCGAGAGTGCCGTACGTGTCTCCGTCCTGCGTCCGCGGAGCGCCGTGCGTGTCTCCTGCACGCGTCGGCGGAACTTTGCTCGGTCTCCGGTCTCCGGCCGGCGGCCGGCGGCCTGCGTCGGCGGAGCGCCGTACGCGTCTCCGGGCTGCCCGCGAGAGATCGCAACCCCGGTGTCGCACCCGGGTATCGCCCGCGAGGCGGCCCGGAGGACCCCTACTTCCGCTCCACCAGCGTCAGCAGCGACGCCTCCGGCGGGCAGGCGAAGCGGACCGGTGTGTAGCGGTTCGTGCCGCAGCCCGCCGAGACGTGCATGTACGACGTCCGGCCCTCAGCCGTATGCCTGGAGAGGCCCTTGACGCGGTCCGTGTCCAGGTCGCAGTTGGTGACGAAGGCGCCGTAGAAGGGGAGGCAGAGCTGGCCGCCGTGCGTGTGGCCCGCCAGGATCAGGGGGTAGCCGTCGGCGGTGAAGGCGTCCAGGGTGCGCAGGTACGGGGCGTGCACCACACCCATCGAGAAGTCGGCGGACTCGGACGGGCCGCCGGCCACGCGTGCGTAGCGGTCGCGCTTGATGTGCGGGTCGTCGAGGCCGGTCAGCTCGATCTCCGCGCCCTCGATCTTCAGAGTCCCCCGGGCGTTCGTCAGGTTCACCCAGCCCGCGGTGTCGAAGCCGTCGCGCAGGTCGCCCCACGGGTTGTGAATGGCGCCCACGACCGGCTTGTTGCCGTTCAGCCCGTGACGGCCGTGTGCCTTCTCGAACAAGTAGCGGGCGGGGTTGCGGAGTTTGGGGCCGTAGTAGTCGTTCGAACCGAAGACGTAGGCGCCCGGGAACTCCATCAGGGGGCCGAGCGCGTCCAGCACCTCGGGCACGCCCTCCGGGTCCGAGAGGTTGTCCCCGGTGTTGATCACGAAGTCGGGGCGCAGACCGGCCAGGGAGCGCAGCCAGCGCTGCTTCTTGCGCTGCCCGCTCACCATGTGAATGTCCGAGACCTGCAGAACGCGCAGCGGCCGCATCCCCGGCGGCAGGACCGGGACCGTGATCCGCCGCAGGCGGAAGGAACGGGCCTCGAACCCCGCCGAGTACAGCAGACCGGCGGCGCCCACCGCCGTGATTCCCAGGGGTACTCCGTATCGCGCGCGCATACGTCCATCGTGTCAGACCCCGACAAGCCCTCGTACCCGCCTGTGGACAACCCGGAAACCCGCAGCGAGACCGCTGAGAGGGAGGGTCCCGGGAGGCCTCCGCGCGAAACCGGGAGGAGGGCTTCGGGCGGCCTCCGGGCGCCCGTCGGGCGCGCTGCGAAATCAACAGGCGTCCGCGTCACCGCACCTGCGACACTGGACGGCATGACCACGCTCAAGTCGAAGTTGCAGGAAGACCTCAACGCCGCGATCAAGGGGCGCGACGAGCTCCGCTCCTCGACGCTCCGGCTGACCCTCTCCGCGATCACCAACGAGGAGGTCGCGGGCAAGACCAAGCGCGAACTCTCCGACGACGAGGTGCAGAAGGTGATCGCCCGCGAGGCGAAGAAGCGTCGTGAGGCCGCCGAGGCCTTCGCGCAGGGCGGGCGCCCCGAGTCGGCCGAGCGGGAGCGGGCGGAGGGCGAGTTGCTCGCCACGTATCTGCCCAAGCAGCTGTCCGACGAGGAGCTTCAGCAGATCGTCGCCCAGGCCGTCGAGGAGGCGAGGGCGGCGGGTGCCGAAGGCCCGCGCGCCATGGGCCAGGTCATGAAGATCGTGAACCCGAAGGTGGCCGGCCTGGCCGAGGGCGGCCGTGTCGCCGCCGTCGTGAAGCAGTTGCTCGCGGGCTGAACCCACGGCCGCTTACCGGGCCGGCCGACGCCGTCGCCCGTTCCTGGGCTGAACGCCCCGTGGGCCAGGATCGACTCCTGGCCCACGGGGCGTTACGTGTTCAGGCGCTCGGGCGCCCGTTCCCGGCGGGCGGTCAGTTGCCCTGGCCGCCGTTCCCGTTGCCGCTGTTCGTGTTGCCCTGGATCCATCCCTGGGGAACGGAGAAGGAGGGCGTCGGGAAGGCCACTCCGCCGTCGGTCTGGCCGGTGATGGTGTTTCCGTTTCCGTTCCCGCCGTTCCCGTTCCCGCCGTTGCGGCCGTTGTTCCCGTCGTCCTGGCCTTTGCCCTTGCCCTTGTCCTTCACGGGGTCGGGAATGTTGACCAGGTTGAAGGCCGGGGCGTCCTTGCCCACCAGGGCGCCCGTCATCAGGTCCCGCCAGATCGGGCCGGGGACCTGACCGCCGTACACCTTGTCGTGGTAGACGCCGCCGATCTGGATGTTGGTCATGTGGACCCGCTGGGTGGCGCTGCCGACCCAGACCGCGCCGGAGAGGTTCGGCGTGTAGCCGACGAACCACGCGTTCTTGCGCTCGTCGGTCGTACCGGTCTTACCGGCGTTGGCGCGGTCGGTGAGACCGGCCTGCTGGCCCGTACCGGAGTCGATCACGCCGCTCAGCAGGCTGTTGACGGTGTCCGCTGTCTGCTCGGACATGGCCCGCGAGCAGGTCGACTTGGGCACGTCCAGGGACTTCTCGCGGCCGCCGATCTGCTGGCTGATCGACTCGATGGCGATCGGGGTGCAGTACATGCCGCGGGAGGCGAAGGCGGCGTAGGCCGTGGCCATGGTGAGCGGCGAGATGCCCTTGGCGCCCAGGGCGATGGAGGGCACCTGGGGGAGCTTGTCGCCGTTGCCCTGGACCACGCCGAGCTTGTCGATCTGGTTCATCACCGGGCAGAGGCCGATGTCGGAGATCATCTGCACGAAGTAGGTGTTGACCGACTTGGCCATCGCCTCCTTCAGCTGATACGGGCCCTTCTCCGACGCGCTCTCGTTCGGGACCTGCTCGTTCGCCTGGTTCGTCCACGGCTTGCTGCCGCAGGTCTGCACGGGGCTGGGGTACGGCATGGAGTTCGGCGAGGAGTACTCCTGCGTCGCCGGCCGGCCCTGCTCCAGCGCGGCCGCGGCCACGAACGGCTTGAACGTCGAACCGGTCGGGAAGCCGAAGTTCGAGCCGCCCATGTCGTAGTTCACCGAGTAGTTGTACTCGGTCTCGTTCTTTCCGTAGCCGTACGGCTTCGACTGGCCCATCCCGAGGATCTTCCCGGTGCCGGGCTCGACCAGGGTGGCCGCCGCCGCGACCTTGTCGGACTTGTAGACGTGATCCTTTATCGACGCCTGGATCGACGCCTGGGACTGCGGGTCGAGCGTCGTACGGATGGTCAGGCCGCCCTGGTTCCAGACCTTCGCCCGGTCCTCCTTGGTCTTGCCGAAGACCGGGTCGCTCAGGAAGACGTTCTCCACGTACTTGCAGAAGAAGCTGGCGCCCTTGATCGCCGTGATGCAGCCGTTCTTCGGCTGGCTGACGTGCAGCCCGAGCTTCGTCTCCTTGGCGGCGTCGGCCTGCTCCTGGGAGATGTCGTGCACCTCGGCCATGCGCTGCAGCACGGTGTTGCGGCGCTTGGTGGCCTCCTCCTCGTCGTTGACCGGGTCGTACCGGCTCGGCGACTGGACGATGCCCGCGAGCAGCGCCGACTCCTGGAGGTTCAGGTTCTTGGCGGGCTTGGAGAAGTAGCGCTGGGAGGCGGCCTCGATGCCGTACGCCTGCTCCCCGAAGAACGTGATGTTCAGGTAGTTCTCGAGGATCTTCTTCTTGCCCAGCTTCTCTTCCAGCTGGATCGCGTACTTGAGCTCGCGGATCTTGCGGCCGATGGTCTGCTGGGTGGCCTGGGCGACCTTGGTCGGGTCGTCGCCGGCCTCTTCCACGAAGTAGTTCTTCACCAGCTGCTGGGTCAGGGTGGAGGCGCCCTGGGCCACCCCGCCGTTCTGCGCGTTCTGGTTGACCGCGCGCAGGATGCCCTTGAGGTCGATCGCGCCGTGCTGGTAGTAGCGCGAGTCCTCGATCGCGACGATCGCCTTCTGCATGTAGGGCGAGATGTTCTTGAGGTCGATCACCGTGCGGTCGCGCGAGTAGACCGTCGCGATCGGACCGCCCTTGCTGTCCAGGATCGTGGTCCGCTGACTCAGCGACGGACTCTTCAGATTGTCCGGAATGTCATCGAACCCCTGGACCGAGCCCTTGGCAGCCAGACCGAGCGCGCCCGCTGCGGGCAGCGCGATTCCGGCCATGACGGCGCCCGCGAGCACGCTGACACCGAGGAACTTGGCGGCCTGCTGCGTAGGGGACAGACCACCGCCCGAGCGCTTCTTTGGCATGAGGGCAGCCTACGTTCTCATTCGCCGGACACGCGTATATGCCTTGGCCTAAGCTGCTCTCAACTGTCACAGCAGTGCGGCCACGTATCAATACGTCCGGCGACCCCGAATCGTTCCGGAGGTTCCGCGTCCCTGTGGAGCACGTGTCCGAATCAGCCTTGTGTGTCACATGGCGTCCGTTGTGACTCGACTGAAGTGTCCGGGTTTGTCGGGATGGTCGCGCATGTCCTCGGCTCACTCCCCCGGGTGATCTGCCGCTTACGCATAGTCCGTTCGGGCCATTCAAGATTGGGCCCGAAGGGGGTGTTGCGCTGTGCCCACCTTCCGTAACGTCCTCAACTGGCGGCGGTGAATATGCCGCTGCCGCCGTGGGGGAGCCTCGATTCGGGAGAGGACGGCGCCGGTATGGGCTGGGTAACCGACTGGAGTGCGCAGGCGGCCTGCCGCACTACCGATCCAGATGAACTGTTCGTTCAAGGAGCAGCGCAGAACAGGGCCAAGGCAGTGTGCACCGGATGTCCGGTTCGCACGGAGTGCCTCGCCGACGCGCTCGACAACCGCGTCGAATTCGGCGTGTGGGGTGGCATGACAGAGCGCGAGCGCCGCGCATTGCTGCGCCGGCGGCCGACCGTCACCTCGTGGCGCCGCCTGCTCGAGACCGCGCGTACGGAGTACGAGCGCGGCGCGGGCCTGCTGCCTCTCGACGAGGAAGAGGTGTACGAGCGCTACGCGGCGGTGGGCTGAGGGGAGTTCGCCCTTCGGGGCGGGACGCCACCCTCGGGCCTCTCAGGCGCCCGTCCGAGCCCTTCCAGGGCCCGTCCGGTGCCGCGGAGGCCGGCAGGGCTGAGGGCGTCCCCTCAGGGCCTCTCCCGCACGCTCAGCTTTCGGGCAGCTCCGGCCGGTGGGCCGCGAGCCGGTTCCCGATGTCCCGCAGCCCCGCGAGATCGTGTACGTCACCGGGCAGCGCGGCCACTTCGGCCACCGGCACCTCCGGGTGTCGCGCGGCGAAGCGGTCACGCGTGCGCTGCTCGCGGGAGAGCAGCTGCATGCGCTCGGCGTGGAGCCTCAGCAAACCTGCGGTGAGTTGGTCGATGGATCGCTCGGGGTCCGTGGCGGCGGTCCTGTCCGTAGCGGTGGTGCGGTCCGTGGTGGCTGTCCTGTCCGTGGCGGCGGGGGAGCCTTCGTCAGGAGCTGATCTCTCGGAAGCCGGTGATTCTGAACTGCCGTACGTGTCGGGAGAGTTACGAAGTCCAGCTTTCCCGCCCCCCTGATCCACAATGCCGGGCTCGTCAAGATTTTCTTCAGCGGCGGATTCAGGGTTTTCCGCGTCGGCGGAATCAAGATCCTCCGCGGCGGCGAGCGCCCGTTCGGCGGGCAGCTGGGTGGCCCCGCTGCCGTGCACCCGGTTGAGCACCAGCCCGGCGAACGGCATGTCCTCGGCGGCCAGCCGCTGCACGAAGTACGCGGCCTCGCGCAGCGCGTCCCGCTCGGGGGCCGCCACCACGAGGAACGCGGTGCCGGGCGCCTGGAGCAGCTTGTACGTGGCGTCGGCCCGCGTACGGAAACCGCCGAAGGTGGTGTCCATGGCCGCGACGAACGTCTGGACGTCCTTGAGGAGCTGGCCCCCGAGCAGCTTGCCCAGGGTGCCGGTCATCATCGACATCCCGACGCTCAGGAACTTCATGCCCGCCCGGCCGCCCAGCTTCGCCGGCGCCGTCAGCAGCCGGATCAGCCGCCCGTCGAGGAAGGATCCGAGCCGCTTCGGGGCGTCCAGGAAGTCCAGTGCCGAGCGGGACGGTGGTGTGTCGACCACGATCAGGTCCCACTCGTCGCGCGCCCGCAACTGGCCCAGCTTCTCCATCGCCATGTACTCCTGCGTGCCCGCGAAGCCCGCCGAAAGTGACTGGTAGAAGGGGTTGTTGAGGATGGCGGCCGCCCGGTCGCCGTCCGCGTGAGCCTCGACGATCTCGTCGAACGTGCGCTTCATGTCGAGCATCATGGCGTGCAGCTCGCCGCTCCCCTCGACGCCCTTCACGCGGCGCGGAGTGTTGTCGAGCGAGTCGATGCCCATGGACTGCGCCAGCCTGCGCGCGGGGTCGATGGTGAGCACGACCACCTTGCGGCCGCGCTCCGCGGCGCGCAGCCCGAGGGCCGCGGCCGTGGTCGTCTTGCCGACGCCGCCCGAGCCGCAGCACACCACGATGCGGGTCTTCGGGTCGTCGAGCAGCGGGTCGAGATCGAGGACGCGGGCGGGGTCCAGACTCATGACATCCCTTGCTTACGCAGCTGTGCGGCCAGTTCGTACAGGCCCGCCAGATCCAAGCCCTCGGCGAGCAGCGGGAGTTCGTGCAGCGACAGGTCCAGTTCGGCCAGTACGCTCCGCTGCTCGGTCTCCAGGGCGTACCGCTCGGCGTACTCCCCGGCCTGCTGGAGGAGCGGCCCCACCAGCCGCTCGGCGAGTCCGCCGCGCCGCGCGCCGCCGAGGCCTGCCGCGGAGAGCGACTTGGCGATCGCCGTACGGGGAGCGGCCTCCACGAGTGCCAGGTCGGTGTCGTCGAGGAGTGCCGGGCGCACCATGTTCACGATGATCCGGCCCACCGGAAGTTTCGCGGCGCGCAGCTCCGCGATCCCGTCCGCGGTCTCCTGTACGGGCATCTCCTCCAGCAGCGTCACCAAGTGGACCTCCGTCTCCGGGGACTTGAGGACACGCATGACGGCCTGGGCCTGATTGTGTATCGGGCCGATCTTCGCGAGGCCGGCGACCTCGTCGTTGACGTTCAGGAAGCGGGTGATGCGGCCTGTCGGTGGCGCGTCCATCACTACGTAGTCGTACGTGAAGCGGCCGCTCTTCTCCTTGCGCCGCACCGCCTCGCAGGCCTTGCCGGTGAGGAGCACGTCCCGCAGTCCGGGCGCGATGGTGGTCGCGAAGTCGATCGCGCCGAGCTTCTTCAGGGCGCGGCCGGCGCCGCCGAGTTTGTAGAACATCTGGAGGTAGTCCAGCAGCGCCAGTTCGGGGTCGATGGCGAGGGCGTACACCTCCCCGCCCCCCGGAGCGACGGCGATCTTCCGCTCCTCGTAGGGCAGCGCTTCTGTCTCGAAGAGCTGCGCGATGCCCTGTCTGCCCTCGACCTCGACGAGGAGGGCGCGCTTGCCCTCGGTCGCGAGGGCGAGCGCGAGGGCCGCGGCTACCGTGGTCTTGCCGGTACCGCCCTTGCCGCTGACGACCTGGAGCCTGCTCACGTATTCGAGCCTAACCAGTCCGCCGCCGGAGTAAGCAGGAGGCTGTGGACAAGCCGCGCTTTCGAGGGTGGGACAGTGGGTGGCTCGGGCGGGAGATGGTGGTCGCCAGCGGCTACAGTCGGCCACATGACCAAGTGGGAATACTCAACCGTGCCGCTGCTCGTCCATGCCACGAAGCAGATTCTGGACACCTGGGGCGAGGACGGCTGGGAGCTCGTCCAGGTCGTGCCCGGACCGAACAACCCCGAGCAGCTGGTGGCCTACCTGAAGCGCGAGAAGTCCGCATGAGCGGGGCGGTCGAGGCGAAGCTCGCCGAACTCGGGCTGACCCTTCCGGGCGTCGTTCCGCCGCTGGCCGCGTACCAGCCCGCCGTGCAGTCGGGCCTGTACGTGTACACCGCCGGACAGCTTCCGATGGTGGACGGGAAGCTTCCGGTCACCGGGAAGGTGGGGGCCGAGGTCACCGCCGAGGAGGCCAAGGAGCTGGCCCGTACGTGCGCGCTGAACGCCCTGGCGGCGGTGAAGTCGGTCGTGGGCGACCTCGACCGCATCGCGCGTGTCGTGAAGGTCGTGGGCTTCGTGGCCTCGGCTTCGGACTTCACCGGGCAGCCGGGTGTGCTGAACGGCGCGAGCGAGCTGCTGGGCGCGGTGCTCGGCGACAAGGGCGTGCACGCCCGCAGCGCGGTCGGTGTGGCCGTGCTGCCGCTGGACGCGCCGGTCGAGGTCGAGATCCAGGTGGAGCTGACGCACGCGTAGCACTCCGGGCGTCTTCCGGTGTCGTGCCCGGCTGAGTTCCGGGTGCCCGGTTCGTCGTCGTTCGGGGCCGTGCCGGTACATCCCTGATGCACCGGCACGGCCCCTTCCGTACGTGCGTCTCGGCCCCTCCGGCGTTTGCGGAGCGGGGTGCGGGGCGGAGCCCCCGGGGACGGGAAGGGCAGGGCGGAGGGGCCGAGGAGCGCTTGTGGGGGCGGTGAGGCCTCGAACATCCGCCCGGCTCGGGATAGCCTCCGGCCATGGGGAATGGGCAATGGTTTCCGGCGGAGTGGCCGGAGCGGATTCGGGCGCTTGCCGAGGGCACGCTGACGCCGGTCACGCCCCGGCGCGCCGCCACCGTGATGCTGGTCAAGGACGGCGAGGCCGGCCCCGTGGTCCACATGCTGCGCAGACGCGCCTCCATGGCCTTCGCCGGAGGCGCGTACGCGTATCCGGGCGGCGGCGTGGACCCGCGTGACGACGAACACCAGATCCGCTGGGCGGGGCCCACGCGCGCGTGGTGGGCCCAGAGGCTCGGCGTGGACGAGACCTCCGCGCAGGCCGTCGTCTGCGCGGCCGTACGGGAGACGTACGAGGAGGCGGGCGTCCTGCTCGCCGGCCCCAGCCCGGACACCGTGGTCGGCGACACGACGGGGGACGACTGGGAGGCGGACCGGGCGGCCCTGGTCGCCAGGGACCTGTCCTTCGCGGAGTTCCTCGACCGCAGGGGGCTGGTGCTCCGCTCGGACCTGCTCGGCGCCTGGGCCCGCTGGATCACCCCGGAGTTCGAGTCCCGCCGCTACGACACGTGGTTCTTCGTGGCCGTCCTCCCGGAGGGCCAGCGCACGCGGAACGCCTCCACGGAGGCCGACCGCACGGTGTGGATCCGTCCGGCCGACGCGGCCGCCGGCTACGACAAGGGCGAGCTGCTGATGATGCCGCCCACCATCGCGACCCTGCGCGGGATCGTGGAGTACGGGAGGGCCGCCGACGCCCTCGCCGCCGCGCCCGCCCGTGATCTGACCCCCGTCCTGGCCAAGGCGCGCCTGGAGGAGGGCGAGGTCGTCCTCTCCTGGCCGGGACACGACGAGTTCACCAAGCACATCCCGACCGGCGGAGCGTCCGCATGACCGACGCAGCAGCCCTCCCCGGCCGGCCGCGAGGCACCGTCCTCTCCGGCCCCGCGACCGCGCGCGCGGTGAACGTCCTCGCCCCCAACGCCTCCCCGATGACCCTGGACGGCACGAACACGTGGATCGTGTCCGAGCCGGACTCCGAGCTCGCGGTCGTCATCGACCCTGGGCCCCTGGACGACGTACACCTGCGCACGGTCCTGGACACGGCCGAGAAGGCCGGGAAGCGTGTCGCGCTGACCCTGCTGACGCACGGGCATCCCGATCACGCGGAGGGCGCGTCACGGTTCGCGGAGCTGTCGGGGACCAAGGTCCGGGCTCTGGACCCCGCGCTGCGGCTGGGGGACGAGGGGCTGGCCGCGGGAGACGTGATCAGCCTCGGCGGGCTCGAGCTGCGCGTCGTGTCGACCCCGGGGCACACCGCCGACTCGCTGTGCTTCCATCTCCCGGCCGATCGGGCCGTCCTGACCGGGGACACCGTCCTGGGGCGCGGTACGACCGTGGTGGCCCATCCCGACGGGCGCTTGGGCGACTATCTCGACTCCCTGCGCCGCCTCCGCTCCCTGACGGTCGACGACGGCGTCCACACCGTCCTGCCCGGTCACGGGCCCGTCCTCGAGGACGCACAGGGCGCGGTCGAGTTCTATCTCGCCCATCGCGCCCACCGGCTCGCCCAGGTCGAGACCGCCGTCGAGAACGGCTACCGGTCGCCGGACGAGGTCGTCGCGCGCGTCTACGCGGACGTGGACCGGTCGTTGTGGCCCGCGGCCGAGCTGTCGGTGCGGGCACAGATGGACTACCTGCGGGAGCACGGGCTCATCTAGGACGGCCCCAGGCACCAGGAGAGGCCCCGGCCGCGGCGGCGTTTTCCGGGGTCCTGGAGGAGGCCTTCACGGGCGGGGCGCCTTGATGCCGTGCACGCGCGCGTACTCCCCGGCGAGCCATGGCCCCAGGTCGTCCACGTACGAGCGGAGCACGGCCGGCTCGCCGGTCGGTTCGTATCCGCGGACGGCCGCGTTCCGTACGTCGTCGGCCCGCTCCGGGTAGTACGCGCCGAACGCCTCGGCCATCTCCCCGAGGTCGCTGGTCCAGCCGTTCCAGCGCGGCATGACGAGTGTGAAGCCGGTGCGGACGAGGTGCCGCGACATCGAGCGGACCAGCGGGCGCCTGGCCGCGTCGGTGTCCGCGGCGGCGGCGATCCGCTCGCGCCAGCGCGGCAGCATCAGGGCGAGGTCGCCGTTCGTCTCGCGGGCCAGCAGCGCGTCGGGGCGGTAGCGCGGCAGGTGTTCGGCCAGATCCTCGCCCAGGAGGGGGGTACAGAGGCAGGCGACGAACCAGCCGAGGTCGTGGGTCTCCAGGTCGCTCAGCAGCCGCGTACGGCTGAACAGGAGCGTTCCCACCCCGTCGATCTCGGCGAACTCCTTGTCGAGCGCCTCTTCGAGCGCGCGGGCGTCGGCTCGGTCCGCGTCCGTCGGCTCGTCGCGCAGGGACAGGAGCAGGTCGAGGTCGGAACGCCCCACGCGCGCGGTGCCGCGCGGGATCGAGCCGTAGAGGTACGCGCCGTTCAGCCGGGTCCCGAAGACGTCCAGGACGCGGTCACGGGCCGCCGCGACGACGGGCCCGAAGGCGTACGGGACGCGCGCGGGCGATCCCTCGCGTTCGATGTACCCCTGGGCGTCGAGCCCTCTGCGGTGTCCCTGAGCGGCCATGGCGCCCACTGTGCCCCGAAGGGCTGCCGTGGCGCAGATCATTTACGGCTGCCCTTCGGGGCACGGCGGGCCGAGGCGAGGAGAACCGTGGGCGGCTGTATGGGTCGGGTCCGGCCGCGGAGGGTGGTTCTGAGGACAGGTCCCGCTTCGGAAGGGTTGCGACATCGGGGTCCCGCCTCCAAAGGGTTACGACGACGGGGTCCCGCCTCGGAAGAAGGCGGGACCCCGTCGACGTACGGCCACATGTGTCAGCGCGAGCGCTTGGCGAGCCTCTCCACGTCCAGGAGGATCACCGCGCGGGCCTCCAGGCGGAGCCAGCCGCGGCCCGCGAAGTCGGCGAGCGCCTTGTTGACGGTCTCGCGGGAGGCGCCGACCAGCTGGGCCAACTCCTCCTGCGTGAGGTCGTGCACGACGTGGATGCCCTCTTCGGACTGCACGCCGAAGCGGCGCGACAGGTCGAGCAGGGCGCGCGCGACACGGCCGGGCACGTCGGAGAAGACCAGGTCGGACATCTGGTCGTTGGTCTTGCGCAGGCGCCGGGCGACGGCGCGCAGCAGGGCGGCGGCCACCTCGGGCCGCGCGTTCAGCCACGGCTGGAGGTCGCCGTGGCCGAGGCCGAGCAGCTTGACCTCGGTGAGTGCGGTGGCGGTCGCCGTGCGCGGGCCCGGGTCGAACAGCGACAGCTCGCCGATCAGCTCACCGGGGCCGAGGACGGCCAGCATGTTCTCGCGCCCGTCGGGGGAGGTGCGGTGGAGCTTCACCTTGCCCTCGGTGACCACATAGAGGCGGTCGCCGGGGTCGCCCTCATGGAAGAGGGCGTCGCCTCGCGCGAGAGTCACCTCACTCATGGAGGCGCGGAGCTCCGCGGCCTGCTCGTCATCGAGCGCCGCGAAGAGCGGGGCGCGCCGCAGAACGTCGTCCACGAGTTCTCTCCTTGTCGACCTGCTCAGGGGATCTTGCTCCCCCTTGGTACCAGGGGACCGTGTTCCCCATCTTGCCGGACGGTCCAAACAGTGTGATCAGTCACAAGTCTGCCGCACTGGCGTCCCAACGAGTGCGGCAGGGGGCCAATTGGGGGCCGATCTTCGGGGTCCGGGGCGGATGTCAGTATCGGGCTTTAGGCTGGCCGGGTGTCCAAAACGCCGGTGAGAGCACAGGCCAAGGGGGCTGGGCGGGTGGTTGTACGTCGCGATTCCGCTGTGGGCGAACAGGCCCCCGACGGAACCAAAGAATCGACAAAAGCGGCAGAGTCGACGCCGGTGAAGGCGGTCTCGAAGACCGCATCGAAGGCGGCCGGCGGCAAGAGCGCGAAGAAGACCGCCCGTCAGACCGCCAAAAAGGCGACGCCCGCGAAAACGGCCGCCAAGAAGGTGACGCCGGCGAAGGCGGTCTCCAGGAAGACGGTCTCCAAGAAGGCCGCCCCCAAGGAGGGCGTCTCGAAGAAGGCCGTCTCCGTGAGGGCGGCTTCCAAGAAGGCGGCGTCCGGTGAGGCCGTCGGCAAGAAGGTGGCACCCGTGCAGCCCGTCGTCCCCGAGCCGCCGCGGAACGAGTCGCACACCGCCCTCGTCCGCCGGGCCCGCCGTATCAACCGCGAGCTCGCCGAGGTGTACCCGTACGCCCACCCGGAGCTGGACTTCGAGAACCCCTTCCAGCTGGTCGTCGCCACGGTCCTGTCCGCCCAGACCACCGACCTGCGGGTGAACCAGACGACGCCGGCGCTCTTCGCCAGGTACCCGACCCCCGAGGACCTCGCCGCGGCCAACCCGGAGGAGGTCGAGGAGATCCTGCGCCCGACCGGGTTCTTCAGGGCCAAGACCAAGTCCGTCATAGGGCTCTCCAAGGCTCTGCGGGACGACTTCGGGGGCGAGGTGCCCGGCAGCCTCGAAGAGCTCGTCAAACTGCCCGGTGTGGGCCGCAAGACCGCCTTCGTCGTGCTCGGCAATGCCTTCGGACGGCCCGGGATCACCGTGGACACCCACTTCCAGCGGCTCGTGCGGCGCTGGCGGTGGACGGCGGAGAGCGAGCCGGACAAGATCGAGACGGCCGTGGGCGGGCTCTTCCCGAAGAGCGAGTGGACCATGCTGTCGCACCACGTGATCTTCCACGGCCGCCGCATCTGCCACGCCCGCAAGCCCGCTTGCGGCGCCTGCCCCATCGCCCCGCTCTGCCCGGCGTACGGGGAGGGCGAGACCGACCCCGAGAAGGCGAAGAAGCTCCTGAAGTACGAGAAGGGCGGCTTCCCCGGCCAGCGACTCAACCCGCCGCAGGCCTATCTGGACGCGGGCGGCATCCCCGCACCCCCACTGGGCGCCGGATGACGGAACGAACACGGCCCCGGCGGGCGTTGGGAACAGCAGAACGGGGGTGGCGATGAAGCGCGCAGGCAACACACAGGACGCGAGCAACACGCAGGGCGGGCCGGTGCTCAGCAAGGACGGTCTGCCCGACTGGCTGGGCCCGGTCGCGCACGCCGCGGAGACGGTGGAACCGCTCCAGCTGAGCCGCTTCTTGCCGCCGGCGAACGGCACGGGCCGGCAGTCCGCGGTGCTCATCCTCTTCGGCGAGGGCGACCGGGGCCCCGAGCTGCTGCTCATGGAGCGCGCCGGCACCCTCAGATCGCACGCCGGGCAGCCGTCCTTCCCCGGTGGCGCGCTCGACCCCGAGGACGGCGACCCGAAGGCGGACGGGCCGCTGCGGGCGGCCCTGCGCGAGGCCGAGGAGGAGACCGGCCTCGACCCGAGCGGCGTCCAGCTCTTCGGCGTGCTGCCCAGGCTGTACATCCCGGTCAGCGGCTTCGTGGTCACCCCCGTCCTCGGATGGTGGCGCCGCCCGACGCCGGTCGGCGTCGTCGACCCGGGTGAGACGGCCCGGGTCTTCACCGTGCCCGTGGTGGATCTCACGGATCCGGCCAACCGTGCGACCACCGTGCACCCCAGCGGTCACCGAGGTCCGGCGTTTCTGGTCGAATCCGCCCTGGTCTGGGGCTTCACGGCCGGAGTGATCGACAAGATCCTGCATTTCGCGGGCTGGGAGCGCCCGTGGGACCGCGAGAACCAGGTCCCGCTCGACTGGCGCGCGTGACAAGGTGACCTTCGTGAATGTGCTGGACATCCTGTTGCTGGTCGCCGCCGTGTGGTTCGCGATCGTGGGCTATCGCCAGGGCTTCGTCGTCGGCATCCTGTCGGTGATCGGTTTCCTGGGCGGTGGTCTCGTCGCCGTCTACCTGCTCCCGATCATCTGGAGCTGGACGACCGACGACAGCAAGGTGAGTACGACCGCCGCCGTCGTGGCCGTGGTCGTCGTGATCGTCTGCGCCTCCGTGGGCCAGGCCCTCACCACCCACCTCGGCAACAAGCTGCGCCGGTACATCACTTGGTCCCCGGCCAGAGCCCTGGACGCGACCGGCGGCGCCCTTGTGAACGTCGTGGCGATGCTGCTCGTCGCCTGGCTGATCGGCTCGGCCCTCGCCGGCACGACGCTGCCGACGCTCGGCAAGGAGGTCCGCAACTCCAAGGTGCTGCTCGGTGTGTCCCGTGCGCTGCCCGCCCAGGCCAACACCTGGTTCGCCGACTTCTCCTCGGTCCTGGCGCAGAACGGCTTCCCGCAGGTCTTCAGCCCGTTCGCCAACGAGCCCATCACAGAGGTCCAGCCGCCCGACCCGCAGCTCGCCGGCAGCCCCGTCGCCGCCAGCTCGCAGAACTCCATCGTCAAGGTCATGGGCACCGCCCAGAGTTGCGGCAAGGTCCTCGAAGGCACCGGTTTCGTCTTCAGCGACCGCCGCGTGATGACCAACGCGCACGTGGTCGGCGGGGTCGACGAGCCCACCGTCCAGATAGGCGGCGAGGGCAAGAAGTACGACGCCAAGGTCGTCCTGTACGACTGGGAGCGCGACATCGCCGTGCTCGACGTACCGGATCTGAAGGCGCCCGCACTGCGGTTCAGCCCTAAGGACGCGAGCAGCAGTGACAGCGCGATCGTCGCGGGGTTCCCGCAGAACGGCTCGTACAACGTCCAGCCCGCGCGCGTGCGGGGCCGCATCACGGCCAACGGCCCGGACATCTACCACCGCAAGACGGTGCGCCGCGACGTCTACTCGCTGTACGCGACGGTCCGTCAGGGCAACTCCGGCGGACCGCTGCTGACACCCGAGGGCAAGGTGTACGGAGTGGTCTTCGCGAAGTCGCTCGACGACGCCGAAACCGGCTACGCGCTCACCGCCGACGAGGTCCGGCCGGACATCGCCAAGGGGCTTACGGCCAACCAGCAGGTGGACAGCGACAGCTGCGCGCTCTGACCGGTGGGCGGGGCCTCAGCCGCGTGGATGGCGCAGCCGCACGGAGACCCAGCGGGCCCGGCGGCGCAGAATGTGCGGAATCCCCACGCGAGGATCCGTGCCCGTCAGCTGCGGGGTGCCCCTCTGATGGGAGCTCAGACCCGTGGCCGAGCGGCGATTGCGTGCTGCGTCACTGTAGTCGTGCGTCCAGCCCATACCCCGACGTCTGCCCCTGCCCCAAGGTCGATAACCTCGCCCCGGCCCTTCAATTGGCCTATGCGTCGGGCAAGTGGCCGTTCGTAGGACAGGTGTTCACGGTCCGCATTCCGGGCGCGGCACCGGGCGCGTTCGGGCGGTCACTCAAGGGTGACCGAGCGGTCACCGGTCGGGTTCCGGATCCTTCAGCCAGTTGATCAGTTCGGTGGAAAACGCGACCGGATCCTCTTCGTGCGGGAAGTGACCGAGCCCGTCGAACAGCCGCCAGCGGTACGGCGCTTCGACGTACTCGCCGGAGCCCGCCGCGCTCCGCGTCCGCATCACCGGATCGAGTGAGCCGTGCAGATGCAGCGTCGGCACCCGCACCGGCCGCTTCATGCGCCGGTTGAACTGGATGCCGTCCGGGCGCGCCATGGACCGCACCATCCACCGGTACGGCTCGATGGAGCAGTGCGCGGTCGACGGGATGCGCATGGCCCGGCGGTACGTCTCCAGGGTGTCCTCGTCCGGCTGCCGGGGCCCCGACCAGTCGCGTACCAGACGGCCCACCAGGGCGCCGTCGTCGGCGATCAGTTGGCGCTCCGGGATCCAGGGGCGCTGGAATCCCCAGATGTACGAGCCCGCCGCCGTCTGCTTGACGTCGGAGAGCATGGCGGAACGCCAGCGCCGCGGATGCGGCATGGACGACACGGCGAGCCGGCGGACGAGCTTGGGCCGCATGGCGGCCGCCGTCCACGCGAGATAGCCGCCGAGGTCGTGCCCGACCAGCGCGGCGTCGGGCTCGCCGAGGGACCGTACGACCCCGGTGATGTCGAGCGCGAGGTTGGCGGGGTCGTAGCCGCGCGGGGTGCGGTCGCTGCCCCCGACGCCCCGCAGGTCCATGGCCACGGCCCGGAAGCCGGCGTCGGCGAGCGCGACGAGCTGGTGTCGCCAGGTCCACCAGAACTGCGGGAAGCCGTGCAGCAGCAGGACGAGCGGCCCGTCGCCGAGCTCGGCGATGTGGAAGCGCGCGCCGTTGGCGGCCACGTCCCGGTGGGTCACTTTTTGTCCGCCGGGAAGGTCGATCCGTACGACCGAGGTGGGTTGCGCCGAAGGTGTGGCGGGGTCCGTCATGAGGATGAGCGTGCCACAGCCTTGACGGCGTCCTCGACCGGTTCGGGCCGGGGGTGCGGCTTGGCGTTCTGCAGAACACCCGCCGTCTCCTTCATGGAGGCGGCCACCTTCTGCGGGCCCTGGCTCTTCTTGGTCTTCTTCGCGAAGACCGTACCGATCAGCGCGAGGACGGCCGCGACCAGCACGTTGGCCGCGAACGACAGCAGGAAACAGATCGCGAGATTCCAGTCGCTCCAGGTCCGGATGCCGTACGCGAGGGCGAAATTGAGCATCGGCAGGGAGAAGATCAGCACCGCGCCGGCCGCCGAGAACGCGCCGCCGCTGGCCGCGCCGCGCTTGACGTCCTGCTTGAGCTGCGCCTTCGCCAGTGCGATTTCGTCGTGCACCAGCGCGGACATCTCGGTCGTCGCCGAGGCGACCAACTGGCCGATACTGCGTTCGGCGCCGACCGGGCTGCCGTCGGGTGCGCTCATCGCGATCTCCCTCTTCTGCATGTGTTTGTACGGTCCTGTCAGATCATGCCGGACCGTCGTTCCCCTCGCTTGCCCCACCCGCCACTTCGGCAAGCCTGCGGTGTTCCGCGGCCTTGCGCTCGTAGATCGCGGCCATGCGCAGGTGGTACTCCGGTTTGTCCTCCTCGTAGATGTCGGGGATGCCGTCGAGGTCCTCGTCGCGTTCCTCGGCCTCGCACAGCGCGCGGTATTTGGCGTTGCGCATCTTCAGCAGCGCCGTGGCGAGCACGGCAGCGATGAACGAGCCGATCAGGACGGCGGCCTTGGTCTCGTCGGTGAGGCTCGTATTGCCTTCGAAGGCGAGCTCGCCGATGAGCAGGGAGACGGTGAAGCCGATGCCGGCGAGGGTGGCGACTGCGGCGACGTCTGCCCATTCCAGTTCGTCACTGAGCGAGGCCCTGGTGAACCGGGCCGTCAGCCACGTACCGCCGAAGATGCCGACCGCCTTGCCGACGACGAGCCCGAGCACCACGCCGAGTGTCTCGGGCCGGGTGAACACATCGTGGATCGCTCCGCCGGAGATCGCGACGCCAGCGCTGAACAGGGCGAACAGCGGCACCGCGAGTCCCGCCGACACCGGGCGAACCAGATGCTCGATGTGCTCGCCGGGGGAGTGCTCCTCGCCCTCGAGCGGATGGCAGCGCAGCATCAGGCCCATCGCGACACCGGCGATGGTGGCGTGGATGCCGCTGTTGTACATCAGCCCCCAGATGACGAGGGCGAGCGGGACGTAGATGTACCAGCCGCGCACGCCCTTGCGCAGCAGCAGCCAGAAGACGCCGAGGCCCACGACGGCCCCGCCGAGCGCCGCGAGGTTGATGGAGTCGGTGAAGAAGACCGCGATGATCAGGATCGCGAACAGGTCGTCGACGACGGCGAGGGTCAGCAGGAAGGCGCGCAGGGCGGACGGCAACGACGTCCCGATGACGGCGAGCACGGCGAGCGCGAAGGCGATGTCGGTGGCTGTGGGGACGGCCCATCCTTCGAGTGAGCCTCCGCCGAACACGTTGGTCAGGACGTAGACGACCGCGGGAACGACCATGCCGCAGACCGCGGCGACCACGGGCAGCACCGCGGCCTTCGGGTCCCGCAGATCCCCGGCCACCAGCTCGCGCTTCAGCTCGATCCCGGCGACGAAGAAGAACACGGCCAGCAGCCCGTCGGCCGCCCAGTGCTCGACGGACAGGTCGAGCCCGAGCGCCGCGGGCCCGAAGTGGTAGTGCGAGACGGTCTCGTAGCTGTCCGGCAGGGTGTTCGCCCAGATCAGCGCCGCGACCGCCGCGATCAGCAGCAGCACTCCGCCCACGGTCTCGGTGCGCAGCGCGTCCGCCACGAAGTTCCGCTCGGGCAGGGACATCCGGCCGAAGAACTTACGGGTGGTGGTGCTGGGGGGCGCGGGCACGAGGAGGACCTCCGGTCGAGCAGGCAGGACTGAGCACTCGCCGACCAGACTTCCCGGCACACCATGAACGATCTTGTCGCGCCTTTGACGCTTTGCTTACTTTACCTAAGATGCGGCCGGGTCGGTGCGGGATCTTCACATTACGACCAAACCGGGCGCGAGGCGTGCTGGTTGGGCTGAGGGGGCACCCTGACGACCCCTGACGACCCCCGGCGACCCCCGGCGACCCCCGGCGACCCCCGGCGATGCCGGGCGACCTCCGGCGACCCGGGGACTGCGTGAGGGTGCGGGATTGCGTGAGGGGTGCGGGAGCACGGGTGCTCCCGCACCCCTCAGGGTCGGGCCGGCGAGGTGACCCCGCCTCAGTCCTCGCTGGATGCGGCCGGCAGCTTCGCCTGGATCAGGTCCATCACCGTGGAGTCGGTGAGCGTCGTGACGTCACCGAGCTCGCGGTTCTCGGCCACGTCGCGCAGCAGGCGGCGCATGATCTTCCCGGACCGGGTCTTCGGCAGCTCGGCCACCGGCAGGACCCGCTTCGGCTTGGCGATCGGACCGAGCGTGGTGCCCACGTGGTTGCGCAGGTCCGCCACCAGTCCGGCGTCCTCGGCGGAAGCCGTCCCGCGCAGGATGACGAAGGCGACGATCGCCTGCCCGGTCGTCTCGTCCGCCGCGCCCACGACCGCCGCCTCGGCGACCGCCGGGTGGGAGACGAGGGCCGACTCGACCTCGGTCGTCGAGATGTTGTGCCCGGACACGAGCATCACGTCGTCGACGCGCCCGAGAAGCCAGATGTCGCCGTCGTCGTCCTTCTTGGCGCCGTCCCCGGCGAAGTACTTCCCCTCGAAGCGCGACCAGTACGTGTCGAGGAACCGCTGGTCGTCGCCCCAGATCGTGCGCAGCATGGACGGCCACGGCTCAGTGAGCACGAGGTAGCCGCCACCGCCGTCGGGCACCTCGTTCGCCTCGTCGTCGACCACCGTCGCCGCGATGCCGGGCAGTGCCCGCTGCGCCGACCCCGGCTTCGTCTCGGTGACCCCGGGCAGCGGCGAGATCATCATCGCGCCGGTCTCGGTCTGCCACCAGGTGTCGACGATCGGCGTACGGTCCCCGCCGATGTGCTTGCGGTACCACATCCACGCCTCGGGGTTGATCGGCTCGCCGACCGACCCGAGCACCCGCAGCGACGACAGATCGAACTTCGCGGGGATGTCGTCGCCCCACTTCATGAACGTACGGATGGCCGTGGGCGCCGTGTACAGGATCGTCACCCCGTACTTCTGGACGATCTCCCAGAACCGGCCCTGGTGCGGCGTGTCCGGGGTCCCCTCGTACATCACCTGCGTCGCGCCGTTCGAGAGCGGTCCGTATGTGATGTACGAGTGCCCGGTGACCCAGCCGATGTCGGCCGTGCACCAGTACACGTCGGTCTCCGGCTTGAGGTCGAAGACGGCGTTGTGGGTGTACGAGGCCTGCGTGAGGTAGCCGCCCGAGGTGTGCAGGATGCCCTTCGGCTTCCCGGTGGTCCCGGACGTGTAGAGGATGAACAGCGGGTGCTCGGCGTCGAACGCCTCCGGCGTGTGCTCGGCCGACTGCCGTCCGACGATGTCGTGCCACCACACATCGCGGCCCTCGGTCCAGGCGACGTCCTCGCCCGTACGGCGCACCACCAGCACCTTGTCGACCCCGTCGACCCGGCTGACCGCCTCGTCGACGGCGGGCTTGAGCGCGGACGGCTTCCCGCGCCGGTAGCCGCCGTCGGAGGTGATGACCAGCTTGGCGTCGGCGTCCTGGATGCGGGTGGCGATCGCCTCCGCGGAGAACCCGCCGAAGACCACCGAGTGCGCGGCGCCGATACGGGCACAGGCCAGCATCGCGACGACGGCCTCGGGAATCATCGGCAGGTAGACGGCGACCCGGTCGCCCTTGCCGATACCCAGCTCGGTGAGGGCGTTCGCGGCCCTCGACACCTCGTCCTTGAGCTCGGCGTAGGTGATGGCCCGGCTGTCGCCCGGCTCACCCTCGAAGTGGATGGCGACGCGGTCCCCGTTCCCGGCCTCGACATGCCGGTCCACGCAGTTGTACGCGACGTTCAGTTTTCCGTCGGCGAACCACTTCGCGAACGGCGGATTAGACCAGTCCAGCGTCTCGGTCGGCTCGGTGGCCCAGGTCAGCCGGCGGGCCTGCTCGGCCCAGAAGCCGAGCCTGTCAGCCTTGGCCTGCTCATACGCCTCCGCGGTGACATTGGCGTTCGCCGCCAGGTCGGCGGGCGGCGCGAACCTGCGCTCTTCCTTCAGCAGGTTGGCCAGGCTTTCGTTGCTCACGACATCTCCCTTTCCCAGGGTGTCCGTTGTGTCCCAGGCCACAGCTCATCAGACCGGGGGGCTCGGTGACAAGGCCCGATCCTAAATTGGTTTAGACCTATCCTGTGTCGCTGGTCCGAGCCCTCGGTCCGCGCGGCACGTCCTTGCCCCGCGACGCGGCCCCGCCGTCTCTCACGAGACCACATGAGTCCGCACCCTGGGGCACGTACGTTCTCCCCGCCGGGTTCACACGGACTACAACCACGGGAACGACTCGGGGAACAGGCCGGGGCCACCTCCCCCGCTACGGACGGGACTCACAACGCGCCGAAGACTCACTTGGCGGCCTGGCGGTCCGCAGTCCTCACGGCCCCTGGCGGTACGCCGCTCGGTAGCTCAGTAGGTCGGTAGCGAGGTCCGCGGTGGTCCGGTAGCCCGCTGCCTGGCAGCTCGCCGCCCGATAGTCCGGGCGCCTCGGCAATCGGTGCCGTGTCGCCCCCGCAGCCCCCTCCATGGCCGGGCGTGTCGATGCCCCCACCTTGCGACCGGGGCCGGAGCACCTGCAGCGGAGGTTGCAACGTGTTGCGAGGTGGTGCGCGGCCCCGCCGACCGGGGCCGCGCACCACGGCCGATCACGCCGGGTGCCGCAGATCCTCCGCCGCGCCCACATGATCGAACGCGCCCACGTGATCGAACAGTTCGGCCCCGTCGCCGTCGGCCAGCAGATACGCCTGGGCCTCACCGACGTGGAAGTACATTCCGTGCAGTTCGAGCACGCCCTCCCGCAGGGCCCGCGCCACGGACTCATGTGCCCGCAGGTGCTCCAACTGCTGCACCACGTTGGTCAGACAGAGCTGCTCCACCGCATCGGCGGGCGCCCGTCCGGCGAGTCGCGCCCACGGTCTGTTGTCGGCGGCCGTCCGGTCCAGGCTCGGCTGCCCGTGCCGCAGCCACCGCTTGAGCGGCGTGAGCGCCCCTCCGGGCTCCGACGCCAACAGTGCCTGCATGGCGCCGCACCCGGAGTGTCCGCACACTGTGATGGACCGCACCTTCAGCACGTCCACCGCGTACTCGATGGCCGCGGCCACCGAGTCGTCCCCGCTCTCCTCCCCGGGCAACGGCACGAGGTTGCCCACATTGCGCACGACGAAGAGGTCGCCCGGACCACTGGATGTGATCATCGAGGTGACGAGCCGGGAGTCCGCACAGGTCAGGAACAGCTGGGACGGCCGTTGCCCTTCCCGTGCGAGCCGGGCCAGCTCGTCCCGCACCAGAGGTGCGGTGTTGCGCTGGAACGCGCTGATGCCGCGCGCCAGTTGGTTCCCGCTCGGTCTGGCCTCGCCGGTCCCCTCGCCCTGCCCGGCCGAAGGGGCGTCCGCGGACGGGAACCCCGGGTCGGCGGAGGTCTCGCACTGGTGGTTCCGCCAGGGTGTCCAGGGCCGGCAGCGGCAGTGTCCGGAGTTGGCGGGCTCGGCGATCCGTGTTCCGGTTCGCCCGGCGAGATCGACCGTGCCGCCCTGGGCGATGTGCGCGCTCTGCCAGTCCTGCAGCGACTCGTACGCCGCGTGGTCCATGAACGAACCGTCCAACTCCACGACGGTGTCCGCCCCTTGGGGCACGAGATGCAGGGCGCGGCTGAGTCTGGGCACCGCGAGGAACGTCAACTGACCTCGTACATGTACGTAATGGACCCCTTCCCTCTCTTCGTGCGTGATGCGGGTGCGCCCGAGACGGTGCAGGGCGACACCGACGGCCACGGAGACCCCCAGCGCCACGCCCTCGAGAACTCCGAGGAACACGACGCCGAGCGTGGTGACGGCGTACACCAGCACCTCGCGGTGGCGGGTGACCGTGCGGATGTGGTGCAGGGACACCATCTGGATGCCGACGGCCATCACCAGGGCGGCGAGCGATGCGAGGGGGATCAGCTCCAGGATCGGGACCATCAGCAGCGCGGCAATTACTACGAAAACGCCGTGCAGCATCGTGGAGTTCCGGCTGACGGCACCTGCTTGCACATTCGCTGAACTACGCACGGCGACCCCGGCGACGGGCAGCCCGCCGAGCATGCCGGACACGGCATTGGCGGCGCCCTGCCCGAGCAGTTCCCGGTCGAGGCGGGAACGGCCCACGCGTGCCTGGAGTTCCGGGCGGCCGCTCACCAGCTTGTCCACCGCGACGGCGCCGAGCAGCGACTGCACGCTGCACACCAGCGTCACGGTGAGGACGGAGGCGGCGATGCCGAGCACCGGACCCTCGGGCAGCCCGGCCAGCGCGTGGCTGCTCCAGGACGGCAGGTCCACCCTGGGCAGTGTCAGTCCGGCGAGCGAGGCGGTCGCCGTGGCTCCGGCGACGGCGACCAGCGCGGCGGGGACCTTGCGCAGCACCTGCCCGGTTCGCCCGGGAATGCGCGGCCAGGCGAACAGCAGCGCCAGTGTCAGCATGCTCATCGACACGGCCGCGGGGTGCACGCGCGCCACCTGGTCCGGCAGCGCGATGAGGTTGTCCATGACGGAGCTCTGCGGGATACCTCCCAGCACGATGTGCAGTTGGGCGACGGCGATGGTCACGCCGATTCCGGCGAGCATGCCGTGCACGATCGCGGGGCTGACGGCCAGGGCCGTACGGGCTACGCGCAGGCAGCCGAGACCCAGTTGGACGATTCCCGCGAGCACGGTGATGGCGCAGGTCGCGCGCCAGCCGTAGTGGTGGATGAGCTCGGCCGTGACGACCGTGAGCCCGGCGGCGGGCCCGCTCACCTGGAGCGGCGAGCCGCCGAGGCGTCCCGCGACGAGCCCGCCGGCGGCGGCGGCGACAAGGCCGGCCTGGAGAGGCGCGCCGGTGGCGAGGGCGATGCCGAGGGACAGGGGAAGGGCGATCAGGAAGACCGCGATCGAGGCCGACAGATCGGCGCCCGCGACACGGAAGCGTCGGGGCGGGGTCGGCGGGGGGCTGTGGGGCGGGTGGACATGCGCGGGCCGAGTCGGGTCGGCGGCGCGGGTGGGGACGCAGGCAGACATGGTTCCCGTCTCCTCCGGGGCAGCGCGGTCGCGGAACAGGTGATCCCCCGTCCGAAGCGGCGGGGGGCGGGTCGCGGCCGTGGGTCACGGCGTGCAGTGGCGGGACTTTCAACGCTCGGTAAACGGATCGTAATGCAGAGTAAAGGGATGATGTCGAAAATGGGAGCAAATGGGGCATTGATTCACTCTATGGAGTGAAGTGGGCTTTTGATCGGCTTGTCGTATTTATTCCTACTCGATCCCGTGAAACCTTGGCGGCGCTGCCGGTTCATAGCTGCACATAACCGCGATAGCGACCTAATCGGCGTTGCTCGACCGAGGAAGAGGAGGGCGGAACATGGCCGCCACCCAGAGGATCGCCGCGGCTGGAGCACTCGCCGCGGCCTGCGCCGCGGCGCTCGCCGGTTGCGCGGGCGGTACCACCGCTTCCCAGGAAGGCGCGCACGGCACGAAGAAGGCGGCGGCAGGGGCCCCGGCGCCCAAGGCCGCGGTCCGCCTGATCGGCGACGGTTCCACCTCGTACACCGGGGCGCAGCCGCATCTGCCGCGGCCCGAACGGTTGAAGCCGGGTCAGAAGCCCCCGCAGTTCGTGGTCTTCTCCTGGGACGGTGCCGGCGAGGACAGCCAGAAGCTCTTCTCGCACTTCCGGAAGCTCTCCAAAGCCAACAGAGCGACGATGACGTACTTCCTGAGCGGCGTGTACATGCTGCCGGAGGACAAGCGCGATCTGTACCGGCCGCCGCAGCACTCGCCCGGCAGCTCGGAGATCGGCTTCAACGACCAGCAGGGTATCGAGGACACCGTGAAGCAGCTGCGCGCCGCGTGGCTGGAGGGCAACGAGATCGGCACGCACTTCAACGGCCACTTCTGCGGCGCGGAGGGCGGGGTCGGGCAGTGGTCGGTCGCGGACTGGAAGAACGAGATCGCGCAGGCGAAGTCGTTCGTGAAGTCCTGGAGGACCAACTCGGGCCTGAAGGCCGCGGCGTCGCTGCCCTTCGACTACGACAAGGAACTCATCGGCGCCCGCACTCCTTGTCTGGAGGGCCGGGAGAACTTCATGAAGGCGGCCCGCGAGCTGGGCTTCCGCTATGACACCAGCGGCGTCAACGACCAGCTCTGGCCGAAGAAGAAGGAGGGGCTGTGGGACCTGTCGATGCAGCTCGTGCCCTTCCCCGGACACTCCCACGAGCAGCTCACCATGGACTACAACTTCATGGTCAACCAGTCGGGTACGCGGACTCAGGGCGACCCCGGCAAGCAGAAGTTCTGGGGCGACCAGATGCGTGACGGCCTGCTCAAGGGCTTCGAGCGTGCCTACGACGGCAACCGCGCCCCGCTGATCGTCGGCAACCACTTCGAGTCCTGGAACGGCGGCAACTACATGCGTGCCGTCGACGAGGTCGTCGAGCGGGTCTGCACCAAGGCCGACGTGCGCTGTGTTTCCTTCCGGCAGCTCGCCGACTGGCTCGACGCCCAGGACCCGGCCACCCTCGACAAGCTCCGGGGTCTCCAGGTCGGCGAGGCGCCGAAGCAGGGCTGGACGTCCTTCCTCTCCGGCCGTCCGGCCCCGGCCCCGAAGGGCGTCCCCGGGGCGCCGGCGGTCAAGCCGTAGCGATGCCCCGGGCCGCCCTGTCGCTCAGGCCGCAGCGATGCTTCGGGCCGACAGGCCGCTCAGGCCGCAGCGGCGCTCCGGGCCGGCAGGCCGCTCACGCGGTGACCATCGGACTCTCGCCGAGCACGAAGCCGGGGTCGACCTGGTCAGCGAGGTCCGTCCCGGTCTTGGCGTTGCCCCAGTTGGCGGCGTTCTTCAGGTGGAACTGCACCATCTGGCGCGTGTACCGCTCCCAGTCGCGCAGTTCGTACGTGGCGTCGGCGGCGGTCCGCATGGCGTGCAGCGAGCGGCGGTTGGCCTCCTCCAGGGACTCGAACCGGGGAGGGCGGCCCTTCTCCATGGCGCGCACCCAATCCGAGTGCCCGACCGTGACCAGGAGGTCGTCACCGACCTCCGCTCGTAGGAAGTCGATGTCGTCCTGGCCCTGCACCTTGTTGCCGACGACCTTCAGGGCGACGCCGAAATCGCGGGCGTACTCCTTGTACTGGCGATAGACGGAGACTCCCTTCCGGGTCGGCTCGGCGACGAGGAACGTGATGTCGAAGCGGGTGAACAAGCCGGACGCGAAGGAATCGGAGCCCGCCGTCATGTCGACGACGACGTACTCGCTCCGGCCGTCGACGAGATGGTTCAGGCAGAGCTCCACTGCACCGGTCTTGGAGTGGTAGCAAGCCACCCCCACATCGGCCTCGGTGAACGGGCCGGTGACCATCAAACGGATGGTGCCGCCGTCGAGTTCCACCGGCCGGGCGCAGGCGTCGTACACAGGATTGGTCTCACCGAGCCGCAGCAGCCGTGAGCCCTCGCCGGGCGGGGTCGTCTTGATCATCGTCTCGGCGGACGCGATGCGCGGATTGGAGCCGCGCAGGTAGTCCTTGATGAGCGGCAGCCGCTCGCCCATGGCGGGGAGCGCGGCGGCCTCCGCCTCTTCGAGCCCGAGCGCGGCCCCCAGGTGCTGGTTGATGTCGGCGTCCACGGCGACGACAGGTGCCCCCGAGGCGGCGAGGTGGCGGATGAAGAGCGACGACAGGGTGGTCTTGCCGCTGCCGCCCTTCCCGACGAAAGCAATTTTCATGTTCACCAAGGGTAGTGCGACTGTCGCTCTTGGTGCTTGCGCCGCGTGAAGAAGACCACTCCTTCGTGGGGCGCGGCCCCCGGGTGCGTAATGTCGTACTCATGAGTACGACAGGTGCGACCGCTGATCCGCTCGCGGCCCTGGGTTCGCTTCCCGGGGTGGCCGATTCCGTGGAGTCCGTCCGCAAGGCCGTGGACCGGGTCTACGGACACCGGATCATGCGGCGTCGCAGCAACGAGATCACGTCCGAGGCGGCGCTGCGCGGGGCCCGCGGTTCCGCGGCGCTGTCCGGTGCCGACTGGGCCCTCGAAGAGGTGCGTCGGCGTACCGACTTCAGCGCGGAGGACGAGGCCCGTACGGTAGGCGCCGCCCTGCGGCTGACCGCCGAGGCGGGCCAACTCCTGTCCATCTGGCGGCAGTCGCCCCTGCGTGTGCTGGCCCGGCTGCACCTGGTGGCGGCGGCCGACCGGGGTGACGCGGTGGGCCGGCCGCGACAGAGCGGGGAGCCGGTCGACGAGCCCCTGGTGGAGCTGCCGCTGCCGGACGCGGACGAGGTCGCCGGCCGTCTCGAAGGCCTGTCCCAGCTGATCATCGCGGGTGGCTCGGCCCCTGCCCTGGTTACGGCGGCCGTCGTCCACGGCGAACTGATCGCCCTGCGTCCCTTCGCCTCCCACAACGGACTGGTCGCGCGCGCGGCGGAACGCATCGTGCTGATCGGCAGCGGTCTTGACCCGAAGTCCATCTGCCCGGCGGAGGTCGGCCACGCGGAACTCGGCCGTGCTGCCTATCTCGCGGCGCTGGACGGCTATGTGTCTGGCACCCCGGACGGCATGGCCGCCTGGATCGCGCACTGCGGCAGGGCGGTCGAGCTGGGCGCCAGGGAGTCCGCCGCGGTCTGCGAGGCGCTTCAGCGCGGCGCCGCGTAAGGAGCACCCGATTCCCCGGACAGGGTTGCGGCGGTACGAGTTCTCGTACCGCCGCTGGCATGTTCACCGGGTTACCAAGCGTCCTCGAGATGTTGCCCATCAGGTCGGGAACTTTTGCCCGTCACCTGGTGCGGCTGGCCCGTAATCGACGGGTCGACGTCGCGTGGGTGCTCGATGTTCATGCTCGGTCCGTGGGGCCTGATTGCGTTTGAAGGTGATCCTCTCGGATGTCCTTGGTCTCGCGGGCCGCTAAACCCTTTGTACTCCAGGTCCGGAGGAAGCGGAACCCCTGACCGCACTTCTTTACTTTTAGGTTCAAAAGGGTGAGAAATGGACTTCAATATGCAACACGCGCACGCGTGACGGTTCACGCCACCGTCGCGCGACGCCGACTCGCGTACCAGACAAGCCCCGCCGTGGCGGCAGCGGCTCCTATCGCGGCCGCTGCGACGAGTGCCGGCCGGGGAGGTACGGACAGGGCGGGCAGCCGCTGCTTCAGCCGGACCGGGCGGTGGAAGTTCAGGATCGGCCACGAGCGGGCGACCGCCTCGCGGCGCAGCGCGCGGTCCGGATTCACCGCGTGCGGATGCCCGACGGACTCAAGCATCGGCACGTCGGTCGCCGAGTCGCTGTAGGCGTAACAGCGGGTCAGGTCGTAGCCCTCGGAGGCGGCCAGCTCCTTGATCGCCTCCGCCTTCGTCGGCCCGTAGGCGTAGTACTCCACCTCGCCGGTGAAGCAGCCGTCCTCGCCGACGACCATGCGGGTCGCCACCACGCGGTCCGCGCCGAGCAGTTCACCGATCGGCTCGACGACCTCGGCACCGGACGTGGACACGATGACGACGTCGCGGCCGGCCTTGTGGTGCTGCTCGATGAGCGACGCGGCCTCGTCATAGATGATCGGGTCGACGAGGTCGTGCAGTGTCTCGGCGACGATTTCCTTGACCTGCTGGACGTTCCAGCCGCGGCACATCGAGGACAGGTACTTGCGCATCCGCTCCATCTGGTCGTGGTCGGCGCCGCCCGCCAGGAACACGAACTGGATGTACGCGGTGCGCAAGGCCGCCCTGCGGTTGATCAGCCCGCCTTGGTAGAACGACTTGCTGAAGGTGAGCGTGCTCGACTTCGCAATGACTGTCTTGTCCAGGTCGAAGAAGGCCGCTGTACGGGGCAAGGAGTGGTTTTCCACGAGGTTGAGCATAGGGCCCACCATTCGGCGTAAGGTGAGGCGCGTGGGTTTGCCTGAGAGGGCTCTCGGGTACACCATGGAAGTCACGGATCGTTCGCGACCGTGCTAACCCGGTCCGACTCCTCCCCCCCCCCGAGTCGGCCGTGGGGACGACCCCCGCTCTCCCCCCCGGCGGGGGTCGTCGCATGTCCGGATGGGTTTTCCCCTCTTCTGCGCGGCCCCGGAGCCTTACCGGCACCTTTGATTCCGCGCTCTTCGCGCGCCCGCGATCCGTCACTGTGTGTAGCTGTTGGGATGCGCTGCGGAAGTCGTTGAGCCTTCACCGGTAGGCGTGAAGGCGATATTCACAGCCGCTGAGTTGTCCACAGTTTTCGACCAAGATCCACACGATTTCCGGGATCGCTGCACCGTGATTCCCACGCGCTCCGTTCGCGGCCAGTTCATGGCCGGTTCCGTTTGTCGGACGCGTTTGGCCGGTTCGTAACGGCCGTTCATATGGAGGCCGCTTGCCGGTTCTTCACACGAGCGGGAATCGCGGGGTCCTGGAGGGCCCCGCGCACGAAGCAGCGAAGGGGGCTGGAGAACGTGGCGGGAGCCATCACCCATGACCGGCCGCCCACCGCCGAGGGGCGGCAGGGCGGACCATTGATCGTCACCGAGGACGTCGAGCTCCTCGACGACCTGCTGCGCCTGTGCGCGGCGGCGGGCGCGCGGCCCGAGGTCCATCACGGGATTCCGGAACGCAGGGGCAGCTGGGAGGCGGCACCTCTCGTCCTCGTCGGCGACGACGCAGCACCGCGTGTGCGCGGGGCCGCGCGCAGAAGGGGCGTGGTGCTGGTCGGCCGGGACCAGGACGATTCAGGAGTCTGGCGGCGGGCCGTCGAGATCGGCGCCGACCACGTCCTAGTGCTGCCGGACGGCGAGCAATGGCTCGTCGACCGCATCGCCGACGTGGCCGAAGGAGTCGGCCGGCCCGCTCTCACCGTCGGCGTGCTCGGCGGCCGCGGCGGGGCCGGTGCCTCCACGCTGGCCTGCGCGCTCGCCCTCACCTCGGCGCGTGAGGGGAATCGCACCCTGCTCGTGGACGCGGACCCTCTCGGAGGCGGACTCGACGTACTCCTCGGAGGAGAGGCGGCCGAGGGACTGCGCTGGCCGGCGTTCGCCGCATCCCGCGGCAGGGTCGGCGGCGGCGCCCTGGAGGAGTCCCTGCCCGAACTGCACGCACTGCGGGTTCTCAGCTGGGACCGGAGCGACGCGGTCACCATTCCGCCGCAAGCGGTACGAGCGGTCCTGGCTGCCGCCAGACGGCGCGGTGGAGCGGTGGTCGTCGACCTGCCCCGCCGTATCGACGGAGGTGTCGCCGAGATCCTCGCCCAGCTCGATGTGGGTCTGCTGGTGGTTCCCGCCGACCTGCGCTCCATCGCCGCGGCCGGACGGGTGGCGTCCGCGGTCGGCATGGTCCTGCGCGATCTGCGGATCGTGGTCCGCGGACCCTACGCGCCGGGTCTCGACGACCGAGAGGTCGCCCGGCTGCTCGACCTGCCCCTGGTGGGCGAACTGCCCGCCGAACGCTTCCCGTTGGACGGCGGGCCGCCACCTGGGAGTGCGGCCAAGGGGCCTCTGGCCCGTTTCTGCGCGGCCTTCTGGGAGCGGGTTCCGGTCGAAGGAGGGGGCGTATGAGCTGGGACGCGTCCACAGGCATGGACCGTGGCGCGGGACTCGACAGCCGAACGGGACCGATGCCCAAGGACACGGGCGAGGGCGGCCCGCCCGCTCGGGCGGACACGCGGGACGGACCCGGGCGCTACTTGTCGGGACGCACGGATGCGCGGGACGGGCCCCGGCGCTACATCGCCGGGCGGACCGCAACGCGCGGCGGACCCGGAGGCCTCCGGCCAGGAGGTACGGCGACGTGGGACGGGTCCGGCGGCGGCTCGGACGGACGCGCGGGGCTGCTGGACGGCGTGCGGCAGTGGCTGGCCGAGAGCGGTTCCGAGCCGACCCCCGCGCGCGTGGCACAGGCGCTGCGTGAGCAGGGGCGGGTGCTCGGGGACGCCGAAGTCCTCGGCGCGGCCGAGCGGTTGCGCTCCGAACTGGTCGGCAGCGGACCGCTGGAACCGTTGCTGGCCGACCCGTTGGTGACCGACGTGCTGGTGTCGGCGCCCGACCGAGTCTGGGTGGACCGCGGCGGCGGCCTGGAGTTGACCGCCGTGTCCTTTCCGGACGCGGCAGCCGTACGACGTCTCGCGCAGCGCCTCGCGGCGGTGGCCGGCAGAAGGCTCGACGACGCCCGCCCCTGGGTGGATGCCCGACTGCCGGACGGGACACGTCTGCACGCGGTCCTGCCACCGGTCGCCGTCGGCTCCACCTGCCTCTCCCTGCGCGTCGTACGGCCGCGCGCGTTCACGCTCGACGAACTGGTGGTGGCGGGGACGGTGCCGCCCGGCGGGGACCGGGTGCTCAGAGCACTGCTGGAAGCCCGGTTGTCCTTCCTCATCAGCGGAGGCACAGGCTCCGGCAAGACGACCTTGCTGAGCGCGTTGCTGGGGCTGGTGGGTCCCGGGGAGCGGATCGTGCTCGCCGAGGACTCGGCGGAGCTGCGGCCCGACCATCCGCATGTGGTGCGCCTGGAAGGGCGGCCCGCCAATCAGGAGGGCGTCGGCCTTGTCTCGCTCCAGGATCTCGTCCGGCAGGCCCTGCGGATGAGACCGGACCGGCTGGTGGTCGGCGAGGTGCGCGGTCCGGAAGTGGTCTCGCTGCTGGCCGCCCTCAACACAGGACATGAGGGCGGCTCAGGAACGGTTCATGCCAACGCGGCGGCGCAGGTCCCGGCCAGGCTGGAGGCGCTGGGTACCGCGGCCGGGCTCGACCGGGCCGCCCTGCACAGCCAACTGGCGGCGGCACTGTCCGTGGTCCTGCATCTGGTGCGGGACCGGGCCGGACGGCGCCGGATCGCCGAGGTGCATGTGCTCGAACGCGACCGGTCGGGGCTGGTGGTGACCGTGCCGGCGCTGCGGTGGGGCGAGGACGCCTTCGCGTACGAGCGGGGGTGGGACCGGCTGCGGGAGCTGCTCCGGGACGGAAGCCAGGGACATCGCGGGCCGATTCGGCTCGGGACAGAGGGAGTTGCTCCGGACAGGTGGTGGGCCAGGAGCCCTTCGGACGGAAAGGACGCCGGGGCCGTGACAGCGGCCGGACGTCGGGAAGCGAACGGGGAGCGGGATGGGGATCGGTGAGATGACGGACGCGCCCGCGGGAGCCGCCGTGGCGTGTGCCGGGATCGCGGCCTGGCTGATCGGCGGACGCGGCTCGGGGGTGCGCAGAGCGAGGGTGCTGCTCGTCGGCGATGGGGTGGCGACCGTGCCGCCCCGGTGGGAGAGGGCGTTGATCGACTGGCGGCGGCTGCGCGGCCGGCTGCGGCCCGAAGCCTGGTCGCTGGTGGCGGGACTGGTGATCGCAGTGCTGGGTACCTCGGTATTGCCGCTTTTCCTCGGGGCCGCCGGAATGCCCCTGCTGGGGAGGGTGCGGCGGGCGGGCGAAGCTCGGCGCGAGCGGGAGCGACGCGGCGACGCGGTGATCGCCCTGTGCGGTGCCCTCGCCGGTGAGGTGCGGGCCGGACGTCAGCCCGGCGAGGCGCTGCTCGGAGCCGCACGCGACTCGGACGGACTCGGTGACGCGCAGCCGGTGGTGCTGGCCGCGGCGAGATTCGGCGGGGATGTGCCGGATGCGCTCACCGAGGCGGCACGGCAACCCGGCGCCGACGGACTGGTGGGGCTCGCCGCGTGCTGGCGCGTGGCCGTGGACCGGGGTGCGGGACTCGCGGCGGGCCTGGACCGGCTGGAGGCCGCGCTGCGAGCCGAGCGCGACCAAAGAGCGGACATGCGTGCCCAGTTGGCCGGATCACGCTCGACGGCCTCGATGCTCGCGGGCCTGCCGGTCCTCGGTCTTGTGCTTGGCACCGCGCTCGGCGCGGACCCGTTGCACGTGCTGTTGCACACCGGTTCCGGGCTGGGCTGTCTGCTGGTCGGCGGGGTGCTGGAGGGCGTGGGGCTGTGGTGGGCGCTGCGGATCGTGCGAGGGGCGGAGACGGCATGAGCGCGGAAGTTGTCCACAGGCTGGGGGTATTTGTGTGCGGAGTGCTCCTGGTCGGCACGCCGGCCCGTTGGCTCGGGGCGGTGCGGCGCGCGAGGAGAGTGCGCAGGCGGCTGGCCGAGTTGCTGTTCCTGGAGACGGTGCCATCGCCGCGGCGCCACGAGGTACGGAGCCACGAGGTACGGAGCCACGGTCGGCGGTGGCTGCCCTTGCTGGGCGTCGTGTGCGCCGGCTGGGTCCTGATCGGCGGTCTCGCCGGGGTTCTGGTGGGGCTGGCGGCCGGGTTCGGCGTCCGGCGGTGGCGGCAGCGGCGGAATCCCACCCCACCGGAGGAGTACGACGTGACCCGGGCAGCCCGCCAACTGCCGCTCGCAGCCGACTTGGTGGCGGCCTGCATCGCGGCGGGAGCGAGTCCCGTAGCGGCCGCCCAGGCCGTCGGTGAGGCACTGGGCGGACCGGTGGGTGAGCGGCTGGCCCGGGGCGCGGCGGAGGTGCGGCTCGGGGGTGAACCGGTCGACGCGTGGCGGAGGTTGGCGTCGATACCGGGCGCCCAGGGGTTGGCGCGACTGCTGGAGCGGGCGGGCGAGTCGGGTGTACCGGCGGCTGTGCCGGTCGGCCGGCTCGCGGCGGAGGCCCGCGCCGAGTGGGGGCGCACCGCGACGGCACGGGCACGTCGGGCGGCCGTCATGGTCACCGCACCCGTGGGGCTGTGCTTTCTGCCCGCCTTCCTCGCGATCGGCGTGCTGCCCGTGGTGATCGGGCTGGCCGCTGGCGATGGGGCAGGCCGTCGTGGTGCGGCACCGGGCGGCAGGGGCGGCGGACTTGGCGGCCCTCGCCGCGGCGGACCACTGGAGCGACGGCGGCGCGGCGGCCTGTGCCCGCGCGGACCGTGTGGCCCGAGCGCAGAGCGCGCGGCTCGTGCGGTGCGCCGTCGAGGGCCAGATCTCGGATGTGACGGCGGCGTCGGGATCCGGACCGCTCGTCGCGGAGGTCAGATCGAGGGCGGGGCCTCCGGGTTCTCCGGGTTCTCCGGGTTCTCCGGGGCTTGCGGGGCCCACAGGGCCTCGGGGCCGCTAGACCCTTCAGGCCCTGCAACCCCTCCGGATCCTGCACGGCCTGCACGCCCTGCGGGCCGGTCGGACCGACGGGGGCCGGTGGGATCGACGGCCGGCCCGACCGGAGGGACCCGGGGTTCCTCAGCCCCCGCCCACCCGGCTCCTGCCGTCCGGCACCGACTTCTCCGATCCTCGCCCCTCGGACGTCACGCAGCCCACGTTCACCCGTTCGGCCCTCACGCGCTCGACTTTCACTCGTCTGGCCCCCGCGCCACCGGCTTTCACCCGTCCGGTCTCAACCCTCGTGCATCCGGTCCTGATGTCTTACCCGGACTCCGGCGGCCCTGACTCCAGGCCCGGATTCCTCCGGCCGTGCCTCCCGCCCGAGCTGTTCCGGACCGGATTCCTCAGGCCCTCACTCCTCCGGTGCCGTCCGCAGCAGTTCCGTGAGGAGGCGTACGGCGCCTCGCTTGTGCAGTGGATCGTTCCCGTTACCGCACTTGGGGGACTGGATGCAGGAGGGACAGCCGGCGTCGCACTCGCAGGAGGCGATGGCCTGCCGGGTGGCCGTGAGCCAGGAGCGGGCTGTGTGGAAGGCGCGCTCGGCGAATCCGGCGCCGCCCGGGTGGCCGTCGTACACGAAGACGGTGGGCAGGAGCGTGTCCGGGTGGAGGGGGACGGAGACGCCGCCGATGTCCCAGCGGTCGCAAGTGGCGAAGAGCGGCAGCATGCCGATCGACGCGTGCTCGGCGGCGTGCAGGGCGCCGCCGAGGATCTCCGGGTTGATCCGGGCCGCGTCCAACTGGTCCTCGGTGACCGTCCACCAGACGGCACGGGTACGGAGCGTACGGGGAGGGAGGTCGAGTTTCGTCTCGCCGAGCACCTCACCGGTGATGACACGCCGACGCAGGAAGGAGACGACTTGATTGGTGACCTCGACGGAGCCGTAGCACAACCGGCCCTCGCCCCAGGGGACTTCGACGTCGGTTTCGAGGACGGCGATGGACGTGGTGTCGCGGGCGACCGTCGAATACGGCGGGCTGGCCTCCTCGACGAGTGCGACGGAGTCCTCCAGGTCCAGCTTGCGCACCAGGTACGTACGGCCCTGGTGCAGATGGACCGCGCCCTCGTGGACCGCCGTGTGCGCGGCGCCCTCGTCGACCGTGCCGAGCAGGCGCCCGGTCCCGGACTCGACGACCTGCACCGGGCTGCCGCCGCCCCCGCGGATGTCGGTCAGGTCGACGGCCCGCTCCTTGCGCGTCCAGTGCCAGGCCGTGGCGCGGCGGCGCAGCAGCTTTGCGGCCTCCAGCTGCGGCAGCAGATCGGCGGTGGCGGGGCCGAAGAGCTCCAGGTCGTCGTCCGTGAGCGGGATCTCGGAGGCGGCGGCGCACAGGTGCGGGGCCAGGACGTACGGGTTGTCGGGGTCGAGGACCGTGGATTCCACCGGTTGGTCGAACAGGGCCTCGGGGTGATGGACGAGGAAGGTGTCCAGTGGGTCGTCGCGGGCGACGAGGATCGCCAGTGCGCCTTCCCCGGAGCGGCCCGCGCGGCCCGCCTGCTGCCAGAGGGAGGCGCGGGTGCCCGGGTAGCCGGAGATGACGACGGCGTCGAGGCCGGAGATGTCGACGCCGAGTTCGAGGGCGGTGGTGGCGGCGAGGCCGAGGAGTTCCCCGGAGTGCAGCGCGCTCTCCAGGGCGCGGCGTTCCTCGGGGAGATAGCCACCGCGATAGGCGGCGACACGCCGGGCCAGCGAGCGGTCGATCTCGGCGAGGCGTTCCTGGGCGATCACCGCGATCAGCTCGGCGCCGCGCCGGGACCGAACGAAGGCGATCGAGCGCATGCCCTGGACGGTGAGGTCCGTCAGCAGATCGGCCGTTTCGGCGGTGGCGGTACGCCGGACGGGTGCACCTTTCTCGCCGTGCAGTTCGGTGAGCGGGGGCTCCCACAGGGCGAACACAAGTTCCCCTCGTGGGGAGGCGTCGTCGGTTACCTCGACGACCGGGAGGCCGGTCAGGCGGCGTGCCGCGAGCGAGGGTTCGGCGGCGGTCGCGGAGGCCAGCAGGAAGACGGGAGAGGCGCCGTAGCGGGCGCAGAGGCGGCGCAGCCGGCGCAGCACCTGGGCGACGTGGGAGCCGAAGACGCCGCGGTAGGTGTGGCACTCGTCGATCACGACGTAGCGCAGGGCGCGCAGGAAGGAGGACCAGCGGGGGTGGGAGGGCAATATCCCGCGGTGCAGCATGTCGGGGTTGGTCAGGACGTAGTTGGCGTACTGGCGTACCCATTCGCGCTCCTCGAAGGGCGTGTCGCCGTCGTACACGGCTGGGCGTACGGCATTGCCCAGCGGTTGTGAAAGTTCCTTCACCGAGCGGCGCTGGTCGGCTGCCAGGGCCTTGGTGGGGGCCAGGTAGAGGGCGGTGGCACCCCGGCCGTTCGGGGCCTCGGAGCCCTCCAGGAGGGCCGTCAGGACCGGGGCGAGGTACGCCAGGGACTTGCCGGAGGCGGTGCCGGTGGCGACGATGACCGACTCGCCGTCCAGGGCGTGCTCGGCGACGCGTGCCTGGTGGGCCCAGGGGTGTTCGATGCCCGCGGCCTGCACCGCGGCGACGACCTCCGAACGGATCCGGTCGGGCCAAACGGCATGGCGACCCGCTCGCGGGGGCAAGTGCTCCGTATGAGTGATGCGCGAAGCCCGGCTCGGCCCCGAGGCGAGCCGGTCCAGGACGGTGCTCGGCGACGGGCGGGAAGCGGTGTCCGCCGAGGATCGATCGGATCGGTGATTCTTGGCCATCGGCATCGAGTGTGTCACTGGCGTGACGGACAATGGGCCCAAGGCGTCGTGCACGCCTGCCGGTAAGTGATTGAATGCCATCGCGGCTGGCGAACCGTCCCGGGGGCTCTGCCGAGGTGTCCCATGGGGCGACCGCTCGATAGCAAGGTGCTGGAGGATCCGTGGACCTGTCCCTGTCGACTCGCAATGTGTCCGGCCCTAATGGCGACCGTACGGTCGTCGAGGTCGGCGGCGAAATCGATGTATATACCGCGCCCAAGCTGCGGGAGCAGCTGGTCGAGCTGGTGAACGACGGCAGCTTCCACCTCGTCGTCGACATGGAGGGCGTGGACTTCCTCGACTCCACCGGTCTCGGCGTGCTGGTGGGCGGCCTGAAGCGCGTCCGGGCCCATGAGGGCTCGCTGCGCCTGGTCTGCAACCAGGAGCGCATTCTGAAGATCTTCCGAATTACTGGTCTCACCAAGGTGTTCCCGATTCACACCTCGGTGGAGGAGGCGGTCAACGCGACCGACTGACCACCGGTCTCCCGGGTCGTGGGCCCGGGCTTCGCAGAAGTGGGGGTCCGGGCCCACGGCCCGGTCCCCTGACAGCACGCCCGTAGTTCAGAGGGGGATGCATGGCCACCGTTGAACTCCGCTTCAGCGCGCTGCCCGAGCACGTCAGAACCGCCCGACTGGTGGCGGCAGCGGTGGCGCGCAGGGCCGGAGTGGACGAGGCCGTCCTCGACGAGGTCAGGCTCGCCGTCGGCGAGGCCTGTACTCGTGCCGTCGGACTGCACCAGAGCAACGGCATCTCGGCGCCGGTGCAGGTGACGCTGATCGAGGAGGAGAAGCAGTTCTCCATCGAGGTCGGTGACGAGGCGCCGGGTTCGGTGCCCGGAGGGGCGGCGTCCGGCGCCGCCTCGGACGCGGAGACCGAGGAGGACGAGATGGGCCTCGCGGTCATCAGCGGCCTCGTCGACGACGTGGAAGTCACCGCCGGAGAGCACGGCGGACTGATCAGGATGAGCTGGCCCACAACGCCGCCGGCCGTGGCTCTTCCCTGACATCCGCCCCTCATTTATTGCCCCGAAGGGCCCTACTCGGTGGGGCCCTTCGGCATGTCCGGGATCTCGTGCTGGGCCATACGGTGATCGTGCACGGCGTTTCGTGAATTGATTCACGATCATTCGCGCGATAATTGGATCAAGCGTCAACGCTTCTAGGGCATTACTGCATTTGGGTCCGTGGACGCCTGCGGATCATTTGCTGAAGAGCAAGTGACGGCTAATTCCGCTTACCGCGCACTGTTTTGATCAGGTTCCGGTACCTAGAATCCGTCCACATCTTGAGCTCAGCCCAAGCGTCAAGGAGGACGAATGGCGGGGCTTTCTACCCCTCATCAGTTTGACCACCCCTCAACCTTCGCAGCCGCGGTTCTGACGGACGGCAACCGTCTCATCGTGATGGTCATCGCGGGTGTCGCCGTGGCGGCGCTCGTGGTCGCCGGGATCCTGGTGCGCCAGGTTCTCGCGGCCGGCGAGGGCACCGACAGCATGAAGAAGATCGCGACGGCGATCCAGGAGGGCGCGAATGCCTACCTGGGACGTCAGATGCGCACGCTCGGCGTATTCGCCGCCGTGGTGTTCTTCCTGCTCATGCTGCTGCCCGCGGACGACTGGAATCAGCGCGCCGGACGGTCGATCTTCTTCTTGATCGGCGCGGTGTTCTCGGCGACCACCGGTTACATCGGTATGTGGCTCGCCGTACGGAGCAATGTCCGCGTGGCCGCCGCGGCAAGGGAAGCGACCCCGGCGGCGGGTGAGCCCGAAAAGGATCTCACCGCCGTCTCGCACAAAGCCATGAAGATCGCTTTCCGCACCGGTGGCGTCGTCGGCATGTTCACGGTGGGGCTCGGTCTGCTGGGCGCCTCCTGTGTGGTGCTCGTGTACGCGGCCAACGCGCCGAAGGTCCTTGAGGGCTTCGGTCTCGGCGCGGCGCTGATCGCCATGTTCATGCGTGTCGGCGGCGGCATCTTCACCAAGGCCGCCGACGTCGGCGCCGACCTGGTCGGCAAGGTCGAGCAGGGCATTCCGGAGGACGATCCGCGCAATGCCGCGACCATCGCCGACAACGTGGGCGACAACGTGGGGGACTGCGCCGGCATGGCCGCGGACCTCTTCGAGTCGTACGCCGTCACGCTCGTCGCCGCGCTGATCCTCGGCAAGGTGGCGTTCGGCGACTCCGGGCTCGCGTTCCCGCTGATCGTGCCCGCGATCGGCGTACTCACCGCGATGATCGGCATCTTCGCGGTGGCGCCCCGGCGCTCCGACCGCAGCGGCATGTCCGCGATCAACCGCGGGTTCTTCATCTCCGCGGTGATCTCGCTCGTGCTGGTCGCCCTGGCCGTGTACATCTACCTTCCGGGCACCTATGCCGAACTGGACGGTGTCACGGACGCGGCGATCAAGGCCAAGGGCGGTGATCCGCGGGTCCTCGCGCTCGTCGCCGTCGCGATCGGCATCGTACTGGCCGCGCTCATCCAGCAGTTGACCGGCTACTTCACCGAGACCAGCCGCCGTCCCGTCCGGGACATCGGCAAGAGTTCACTGACCGGCGCGGCCACCGTCGTCCTCGCCGGCATCTCCATCGGTCTCGAATCGGCCGTCTACACCGCCCTGTTGATCGGCCTCGGCGTGTACGGGGCGTTCCTGCTGGGCGGTACGTCCATCATGCTGGCGCTGTTCGCGGTGGCGCTCGCCGGAACGGGCCTGCTCACCACGGTCGGTGTCATCGTCGCGATGGACACCTTCGGCCCCGTCTCCGACAACGCGCAGGGCATCGCCGAGATGTCCGGTGACGTCGAGGGCGCGGGCGCGCAGGTGCTCACCGACCTGGACGCCGTCGGCAACACCACCAAGGCCATCACCAAGGGCATCGCCATCGCCACCGCCGTCCTCGCGGCCTCGGCCCTCTTCGGCTCGTACCGTGACGCGATCACCACGGCCGCGAGTGACGTGGGCGAGAAGGTCTCGGGTCCCGGGGCGCCGCTGAACCTGATGATGGACATCTCACAGCCCAACAACCTGGTGGGTCTCATCGCGGGCGCCGCGGTCGTCTTCCTCTTCTCGGGGCTGGCGATCAACGCGGTGTCGCGGTCCGCCGGGGCGGTGGTCTACGAGGTGCGGCGGCAGTTCCGCGAGCACCCCGGGATCATGGACTACTCCGAGAAGCCCGAGTACGGGCGCGTCGTCGACATCTGCACAAAGGACGCGCTGCGCGAACTGGCCACACCCGGCCTGCTCGCGGTGCTCACACCGATCGCGATCGGGTTCACGCTCGGTGTCGGGGCGCTCGGTTCGTTCCTCGCGGGCGCGATCGGCACCGGCACGCTGATGGCGGTCTTCCTCGCCAACTCCGGTGGGGCGTGGGACAACGCCAAGAAGCTGGTCGAGGACGGCCACCACGGCGGCAAGGGAAGCGAGGCCCACGCCGCGACGGTGATCGGCGACACGATCGGTGACCCCTTCAAGGACACGGCGGGCCCCGCGATCAACCCGCTGCTGAAGGTCATGAACCTGGTGTCGCTGCTGATCGCTCCGGCGATCGTCAAATTCTCGTACGGCGACGA
Organism: Streptomyces sp. NPDC026500; assembly: GCF_055567635.1. Lineage (NCBI taxonomy): Bacteria > Bacillati > Actinomycetota > Actinomycetes > Kitasatosporales > Streptomycetaceae > Streptomyces > Streptomyces sp. NPDC026500. The sequence continues at coordinate 578,348 of NZ_JBVHQB010000001.1, forward strand.
CAAGAGTGTCGGCGTACGGGTGTTCATCGCCATCTTCGCGCTCGTCGTGATCGTGAGTGCCGTGTACATCTCCAAGCGGCGCGGGATCGTCATGGGTGACGAGGAAGACAACGAGGAAGGGGTCGCCAAGTCGGCCGATCCGGCGGTGGTTTCCTAGCTCACAGGTTCTGCGCCTGATGTGGCACGGACTTCCGTGCCTGGTCAGGGAGTGGGCCAACGGGCGGGCGGACAGCGCGTGTTGACGTGCTGTGCGCCCGCCCTGTGTGTGTTCACACCGTCGTCGTGAGCCTTCTCTCGCTTGGTGCAAATGGCTTCAAAAGTTGTCTTAGCGGACATTCGACATGTGGGTGTCGCCCGGATGGCGTGTAAGTTCCGGGGCCGAGAGCCATGGAAGGGGCCAAACCGGTGAACAAGAAGCTCGCGGCCGCACTGTCCGGCGGTGCGGTACTGGTACTCGCGCTGTCGGGATGCGGTAGCAGCGGCAACGACGGCAACGACAAGCTGAACTCCTGGGCCAAGCAGGTCTGTGACGCGGTGAAGCCGCAGGCGCAGAAGATCGAGGACGCGAACGCCGCGATCCAGAAGCAGACCTCGGACAACAGCACGCCGGATGCCGTTCAGAATACGGATGCACAGGCCTTCCAGGACATGTCGGACGCCTACAAGGCGATCGGCACCGCCGTCGACAACTCGGGACCGCCGAACGTCGACGGCGGCCAGACGAAGCAGACCAACGCGGTCAAGGAGCTCAAAGGCATCTCCGCGTCGTACGCCGACCTGAAGAAGCAGGTCGACAAGCTCGACACCAAGGACCAGGCCAAGTTCGCCGAGGGCCTCAAGGGCATCGCGACCCAGCTCGCCAAACTGAGCCAGAGCGGGAACGACGCCCTGAAGCAGTTGGAGGAGGGCGACGTGGGCAAGGCGATGGCGCAGCAGGAGAGCTGCAAGTCGGCTTCCGGGTCCGCGGCGGCGACCACGGGCTGAGCCCCGGGGGACCCTCGGTGGCGGCTTGGAGCCGAGTCTCCACTACGAGTGCCCAGGGCGGCGATCGCCCGTTCGACCGAATGAGAGCCCGGCATGCATGCGTGCCGGGCTCTCGGCACGCCCTGTCCCCGGGGGACGGCCGCAGGTGATGCGCTGTCCGCACGTGGGGCGTGTCCACAGGCGGTGCCCTGTCCACAGGTGGCGCGTTGTCCACAGGTGTGGGTGCCGGTGGGCAATAGCGGACACAATGGGAGGCGTGAGTCACACCAGCCTGTCACCGTTGCCCTCGTCCGATCGTGCCGACATCGCCGCCCGGCTGCGGAGCGCCCTCCTCGACGCCTCCTTCACCGCGGACGGACTCCTCGACCTGCTCGGCGCCCCCGCGTACGCGGCGCTGGCGCGCAGTGAGACCGTGCCCGCCCTCCGGGCGACCAGTGGGGACACACCGCTGGAGACGCTCGTGCGGCTGTTCCTGCTGCAGCAGCCCGTGCCGTACGCGCGCGTGGCGGACGTGCTGCCCGTCGAGGACGCTCTGGAAAGCGGTTGGCTGACCCGGACGGGCGGGGACGAGGTGGCGGCGACCGTCGACATCCGGCCCTATGGCGGGCCCGGCGGTGAGGACTGGTTCATCGTGTCCGACCTCGGATGCGCCGTCGGCGGCGCGGGCGGTATCGGCAGCCGGGAGGAAGGTGTCGTCCTCGGCGTGGGAGGCGCCTCCACGACGCTCGCCGGCATCACCGTGCGTATGCCCGTCGACTCCGCCCTCGATCTCGGTACGGGCTCCGGAATCCAGGCCCTGCACGTCGCGCAGCACGCCACGCGCGTGACCGCGACCGACCTGAACCCCCGCGCGCTGCACATCACGGCGCTCACTCTCGCGCTCTCCGGCGCCCCGGCCGCCGACCTGCGTCAGGGCTCCCTCTTCGAGCCGGTCCGCGCCGACGAGACGTACGACCTGATCGTCTCGAACCCGCCCTTCGTGATCTCGCCGGGTGCCCGGCTGACGTACCGCGACGGCGGAATGGGCGGGGACGATCTGTGCCGCACGCTCGTCCAGGAGTCGGGGGACCGGCTGAGCGAAGGGGGGTACGCCCAGTTCCTGGCCAACTGGCAGCACGTGGAAGGCGAGGACTGGCAGGACCGGCTGCGTTCCTGGGTGCCGCGCGGCTGTGACGCGTGGATCGTGCAGCGCGAGGTGCAGGACGTCACGCAGTACGCGGAGTTGTGGCTCCGCGACGCGGGTGACCACCATGCCGACCCGGCCGACTACCAGGCGCGGTACGACGCCTGGCTCGACGAGTTCGAGGCGCGCAAGGTGAAGGCCGTCGGCTTCGGATGGATCACGTTGCGCAGGACGACGGCTGCCGAGCCCTCCATCACGGTCGAGGAGTGGCCGCACTCCGTCGAGCAGCCGCTCGGCGAGGCCGTGCGCGAGCACTTCGACCGGGTCGACTATCTGCGGCGGCACGACGACGCGGGCCTGCTCGCCGGGCACTTCAGACTTGTGGCGGAGGTCGTGCAGGAGCAGGTCGGACTGCCCGGCGCCGAGGACCCGGAGCATGTGGTGCTGCGTCAGCACCGCGGAATGCGCCGGGCCACCAAGGTGGACACGGTCGGCGCGGGCTTCGCCGGCGTGTGCGACGGAACACTGAGCGCGGGGCGGATTCTCGACGCCATCGCCCAACTGGTCGGCGAGGACCCGGTGTTGCTGCGCGACCGGACGCCCGCACAGATCCGCCTGCTGGTCGAGCAGGGATTCCTGGAGCCGGTCGAGTAGCCGAGTGAGCCGCGGCCGGGGCGGGGCCGGCCCGGGTATGGCTTGGCTTGAGCTGGGGTGACGCGAGGCCTGCGGCTCCTCCGGTGCGGCTTCTCCGGCCTTGCGGTCCTGGGGCCTTGTGGCTTCTCCGGTATTGCGGTCCTCGGGCCGTGGGGCTCCGCCGGCCTTGCGGCTGATCGGAATCCTCCGTAGGGACGGGAATCCGGCCAACATCCGTTCGGCGGCGGACGCTTCCGGCCATCCCTGTCACGCATGCCGCCCACCTCGCCGACTGCGGCGTGACGCCCCAGCCGGAGCCTCGCGAACCCCGGCCGATCGCCATCGCCGAAGCCATCGCCGTAGCTATCGCTCTAGCCACCGCGGCAGCCAGAGCGTCTAGCCGTAGCCGTGACCACCGCCACTGCAGTGGTCGAAAGCCACCGCCTCCGTCGAAGCCACCACCTCCGCCGTAGCCACCGCCCCCGTCACTGCGACCGTCGAGATCCTCGGCACCTTCGGCCATCCCGCCGCCGGGCTCGCATCCCTGAGCTCCCCCCACCCGGGCCGCAGACCTTGCGCCATGTCCTGCACGCGGACGACGTCGCCCTGCTGGTCGCGCGGATACCGCGGGTGACAGTTGGACCTCGACCTCGACCTCGCCGCCGTACCACAGGCATGGGCATGGACATGGGCGTGGACATGGAGACGGAGATGGAGCCGGCCAGGGATATGGAGGCGGACTTGGGCTGCGAGAAATGGCCTGCAGAAATGGACGAGAAGAAGGGGATCGGCCGTGGGGAAAGCTCCGTGGCGGCAGGTTCGAGGTCAGCCGGGCGGCCGGGAGCGGAGGCGGAGGCGTTCGGCCGGCCGGGCGACGACGGGGGCGGGAACGACGGATTCGCCACAGTCATCCGCGCCGCGGGCCGCGCGGATGAGAAAGGGACGGCCAGGTGGACGACTGCGCCGGGTGAGGTGTGGGCGCCCCATGGGATGCCGGTTGCCCGGCGTTCTCCGTGGCTTCGTGCGTACGCCGCCAGGGCGTGTCAGCCTCCCGAGCCTGAGGACTCGGGGCGGAAGGACAGAGCCATGGAAAGCGGACCGGCGATCTTCGCGGGGGTGGTGTTCGCCCTGTTCGGAGGTGGAATCCTGGCCTGGACGGTGATTCGGGTGCGACAGGGTGAGCCGGTCGCCCACGGTGTGAACCGCGTCGCATCGGCGACCCTCGCGGGCGTCGCCGGAAGCGGGGCGCTGGCGCTCGGAATGTGGTGCTTCACGCGCGTGTGAGACCGCGCGTGAGGACCGGGTCTTCGGTAACTGGGAAGTTACCCTCCGGATAGGCCCGAAAGCGCTGGTCGACGCTCCGGGCGGCAGGAATGGCGGTAGTCGGGTTACCGTTCGAGTGGCCGTTGCGGGCTTTTCCCGTTTGACACGGGGGCGGGATGTACCGTCACACTCCGCAGCGTCAGCATGACCCGATCCCTCGGGAATCAAGCCCCGGGGAGATTCCGCGTCGACCGGAGAGAAGAGCGAAGTTGTCCCCGACCAGCGACACCGCACACGGCGGCCGCCGACTCGTCATCGTCGAGTCGCCTGCCAAGGCGAAGACGATCAAGGGCTATCTCGGCCCCGGCTATGTCGTCGAAGCGAGCGTCGGGCACATCCGCGACCTCCCGAACGGTGCCGCGGAGGTGCCGGAGAAGTACACCGGCGAGGTCCGCCGCCTCGGTGTGGACGTCGAGAACGACTTCCAGCCGATCTATGTGGTCAACGCCGACAAGAAGGCCCAGGTAAAGAAGCTCAAGGATCTGCTGAAGGATTCCGACGAGCTCTTCCTCGCCACCGATGAGGACCGCGAGGGCGAGGCCATCGCGTGGCACCTCCTGGAGGTCCTCAAGCCCAAGGTTCCCGTCCACCGGATGGTCTTCCACGAGATCACCAAGGACGCGATCCGCAGCGCCGTGGAGAACCCGCGCGAGCTGAACAAGCGCATGGTCGACGCCCAGGAGACCCGCCGCATCCTCGACCGCCTCTACGGCTACGAGGTCTCGCCGGTCCTGTGGAAGAAGGTCATGCCGCGCCTGTCGGCGGGCCGCGTCCAGTCCGTGGCGACCCGGCTCGTCGTCGAGCGGGAACGCGAGCGCATCGCCTTCCGTTCCGCCGAGTACTGGGACCTGACCGGCACCTTCGGCACCGGTCGAACCGGTGACGCGAGCGACCCGTCCAACCTGGTCGCCCGCCTCACCTCGGTCGACGGCAAGCGCGTCGCGCAGGGTCGCGACTTCGACTCGCTGGGCCAGATCAAGGGCGCGAACACGCTCCACCTGGACGAGACGAACGCCCGTGCGCTCGCCGCCGCCCTTCAGGACACGAACTTCGCGGTCCGCTCGGTCGAGTCCAAGCCGTACCGCCGCTCGCCGTACGCGCCGTTCCGTACGACGACGCTTCAGCAGGAGGCCTCGCGCAAGCTCGGCTTCGGTGCGAAGGCGACCATGCAGGTGGCGCAGAAGCTGTACGAGAACGGCTTCATCACCTACATGCGTACGGACTCCACGACCCTGTCGGACACGGCGATCACCGCCGCCCGTGCCCAGGTCACGCAGCTGTACGGCGCCGACTACCTGCCGGCGCAGCCGCGTACGTACGCCGGGAAGGTCAAGAACGCGCAGGAGGCGCACGAGGCGATCCGCCCCTCGGGTGATCGTTTCCGCACCCCCGCCGAGACGGGACTGACCGGCGACCAGTTCAGGCTGTACGAGCTGATCTGGAAGCGGACCGTCGCCTCCCAGATGAAGGACGCGGTCGGCAACTCCGTCACCGTGAAGATCGCGGGCCGGGCCGCCGACGGCCGTGACGCCGAGTTCAGCGCGTCCGGCAAGACGATCACCTTCCACGGCTTCCTGAAGGCCTACGTCGAGGGCGCGGACGACCCGAACGCCGAGCTCGACGACCGCGAGCGCCGCCTCCCGCAGGTCAGCGAGGGCGACCCGCTGTCCGCCGAGGAGATCACGGTCGACGGCCACGCCACCAAGCCGCCGGCCCGCTACACCGAGGCGTCCCTGGTCAAGGAGCTCGAAGAGCGCGAGATCGGCCGCCCGTCGACGTACGCGTCGATCATCGGCACGATCCTCGACCGCGGTTACGTCTTCAAGAAGGGGACGGCCCTGGTGCCCTCCTTCTTGTCGTTCGCCGTGGTCAACCTCCTCGAGAAGCACTTCGGGCGGCTCGTCGACTACGACTTCACCGCCAAGATGGAGGACGACCTCGACCGCATCGCGCGCGGTGAGGCGCAGGCCGTGCCGTGGCTGCGGCGGTTCTACTTCGGTGAGGGCGAGGCGACCGGCGCCGCCGAGGCCGGCAACGGCGACGGTGACCACCTGGGCGGCCTCAAGGAGCTCGTCACCGACCTGGGCGCCATCGACGCCCGTGAGGTGTCCTCCTTCCCGGTCGGAAACGACATCGTGCTGCGCGTCGGCCGCTACGGCCCGTACGTCGAGCGCGGCGAGAAGGATTCCGAGAACCACCAGCGCGCCGACGTGCCCGAGGACCTGGCCCCGGACGAGCTGACGGTGGACCTCGCCGAGGAGCTGCTCGCCAAGCCGAGCGGTGACTTCGAGCTCGGCGCCGACCCCGAGACGGGCCGCCAGATCATCGCCCGGGCCGGCCGCTACGGCCCGTACGTCACCGAGGTGCTCCCCGAGGGCACCCCGAAGACGGGCAAGAACGCCGTCAAGCCGCGTACCGCCTCGCTGTTCAAGTCGATGGCGCTCGACACGGTGACCCTGGACGACGCCCTCAAGCTGATGTCCCTGCCGCGCGTCGTCGGCAAGGACGCCGAGGGCGTCGAGATCACCGCGCAGAACGGGCGCTACGGGCCGTACCTGAAGAAGGGCACGGACTCGCGCTCGCTCACCGCGGAGGACCAGCTCTTCACCATCACGCTGGAAGAGGCTCTGGAGATCTACTCCCAGCCCAAGCAGCGGGGCCGTGCGGCCGCCAAGCCGCCGCTGAAGGAGCTGGGCGAGGACCCGGTGAGCGGGAAGCCGGTCGTGGTCAAGGACGGCCGTTTCGGGCCGTACGTGACCGATGGCGAGACCAACGCGACGCTGCGTTCCGACGACAGCGTCGAGGAGATCACTCCGGAGCGCGGCTACGAGCTGCTCGCCGAGAAGCGTGCCAAGGGTCCGGCCAAGAAGACCGCGAAGAAGGCGCCCGCGAAGAAGGCACCGGCCAAGAAGACGGCCGCCAAGACGACGGCTTCGAAGACGGCCGCCAAGAAGGCGCCCGCCAAGAAGACCGCCGCAAAGAAGACGGCGGCCTCCGAAGGCTGAGTCCTCCCATGTCGGAGAAGCGGACGCCCCTACACCATTTGGTGTGGGGGCGCCCGTATGTTCGGGCACCCCTCCGGGGAGTCAGTGGGTCCGGATAGGCTGGCAGGATGACGCGAGCCGAGCAGCCAACGGCCCAGAATTGGGCCCCCGACGACTCCCTGGTCGCGGATTCACGCGAGCGTGCCGTCCGCGCCCTGCTGCGTCAACCGCAGTTGAAGCGGTTGTGGAGCGCACACCTCGTGGGAGGTGTCGCGGACGCACTGGCCCTGCTCGTCCTGGTCGTCCTCGCCCTCCAGGCGGCGATCTCCGAGGGTTCCTTCGGCGGTGGCGGCCGCGGGGCCGCCCTGGCCGTGGCGGCCGTCTTCGGAACGCGGGTCCTCGCGACGCTGCTCTTCGGAGCTGTGCTCCTCGGGCCCCTGACGTCGCTGACCTCCCCCGACGGGCTCCTCGACCGGCGCTGGACCATGCTCGGAGCCGACGGCCTGCGGGCCGCGCTCCTGATCGTCGCGCCGCTGTTCATCGGCTGGACCCCGGACAACGCGCTCGCCGTCCTCCTGGTCATCGTCTTCGTGTCAGGAGTCGCCGAGCGGTTCTGGACGGTGTGCCGGGAGAGCGCGGCGCCCGCGCTGCTGCCCGTCCCGCCGCTGGAGGGTGCCACGGTGCGCCCGCTGCCGGACCACATGGACGCGCTGCGGCGGCTGTCCCTGCGTACGGCGTTCGGCGCGGTGCCGATCGCGGCCGTCACCCTGGTCGTCGTCTCCCTTGTCAGCAACCTGCTGGGCGCCGGGATCGACTGGTTCGGCCAGCACCAGGCGGCGCTCGCGTCGTACGTCGCGGCCGGACTGTTCGCGGCCTCCCTGTCGGTGATCACCTTCCTCGAACTGCCCGACGCCCGCACCCCGCGCGCGCGGTCGCCGCTCGAGGGACTGCGCCGCCCGAAGACGGGCACCGGCGTCGACAAGGGCCGTACCGGCGCGATTCCGCTCCTGGTGCCGGCCTGCGCGGCCGTGGCCGGGGCGATCTCGGCCGCCGTCGCCGTCTCCGTGCTGGACGCCATCGACCTGGGCGGCGGACCGGTGATGTACGGGCTGCTGGTGCTGGCCCTGACCGGCGGTGTCGTCGTCGGCATCCGCACGGCCCCCTCACTGCTCCCGTCGCTGTCGCGGCGCAGGCTGTTCGCCCTCGCGATCGCCTTCACCGGGGTCGCGCTGCTGGTCGCCGGCCTCGTTCCGGACGTCACCACCGTGCTGCTGATCGTCGCCTTCGCCGGCATCGGCGCGGGTGTCGCCGCCAACACCGGGCACGCGCTCCTCGACCAGGAGGTCGAGGACTACCGGCGAGCCCGCACCACCGAGCACCTTCACGCGGTCGTACGCGTCTTCGTGGCGGTCGGCGCGATCGTGGCGCCGCTGGTGGCCGCCGCGATCGGCCCGCACCGCCTGGAGAACGGCAAGTTCGTGTTCGCGCACGGCGGCGCCGCCTTCACCCTGATGCTGGTCGGCGCGCTTCTGCTGCCGGTCGCCGCCGTGGTGCTCGCCAAGGCCGACGACCGTTCCGGGGTGCCGCTGCGCAAGGATCTGCTGGACGCGTTGCGCGGCGGTGACGACCCGGCGCAGGTTCCCGCGACGAGCGGCTTCTTCATCGCCCTGGAGGGCGGCGACGGGGCCGGCAAGTCCACCCAGGCGCAGGCCCTCGCCGACTGGATCCGGGGCAAGGGCCACGAGGTCGTGGTGACCCGCGAGCCGGGCGCCACGCCGGTCGGCAAGCGGCTGCGCTCGATCCTCCTCGACGTGTCGTCCGCGGGCCTCTCGCACCGCGCCGAGGCCCTGCTGTACGCCGCCGACCGCGCGGAGCACGTCGACACCGTCGTGCGTCCGGCGCTGGAGCGCGGTGCCGTCGTCATCTCCGACCGCTACATCGACTCCTCCGTGGCCTACCAGGGTGCGGGCCGCGATCTGTCCCCGACGGAGATCGCCCGGATCAACCGGTGGGCGACGGACGGGCTCGTACCGCATCTGACGGTTCTGCTGGACGTGTCGCCGGAAGCCGCCCGCGAGCGGTTCACCGAGGCGCCCGACCGGCTGGAGTCGGAGCCGGTCGAGTTCCACACGCGCGTGCGGTCCGGTTTCCTGACGCTCGCCGCGGCCGACCCGAGTCGCTACATGGTCGTCGACGCCGCGCAGGAGCCCGAGGCCGTCACCACGGTCGTACGGCACCGGCTCGACGTGATGCTGCCCCTCTCCGAGGCCGAGGTGAAGGCCCAGGAGGAGGCGCGCAGGGCGGCCGAGGAGGAAGCCCGGCGCAAGGCCGAGGAAGAGGCCGCCCGCAAGGCGGAGGAGGAGCGCCTGGAGCGCGAGCGCCAGGCACAGCTCGCGAAACTGCGCGCCGAGGAAGAGGAGCGCAAGCAGCGCGAGCTGGAAGAGGCCCAGCGGCGCGAGGCCGAGCGCCAGGCGGAGGAGGCCCGGCAGCGCGCCGAGGAGGCCCGCCGCCGTGCCGAGGAGGAGCGGGTCCGGCTTCTCGCCGAGGAACAGGTCCGTGCGGCGGAGCAGGAGCGGGTGCGCAGGCAGGCCGAGGAGGAGGCGCGGCTGCGCGCCGAGGCCGAGGCGCGCCGCCTTGAGAAGCAGCGCAAGGCCGAGGAAGCGTTGCTGCGCGCCGAGGAGGCCCGACGGATCGCCGCGGAGGCGGCTGCCGCTTCGGCGGCCGCGGCGGCTTCGGCCGAGGCCGCGGTGTCGAGCGCAGGGACGGGTACCGGGGTCGGTCCGGGGGCCGACGCAGGGACGGGCCGTGAGGCCGGTGCCGGGACGGGACGCGATGCCGGTGAGGCTTCGACAGCCTCGGCATCTCCGTCACCCTCTCCGTCCGGTTCTCCCTCTGCTTCTCCGTCTTCCTCCGTGCCTTCATGGGCCGCGGCGGCTTCCGTGCCGGACAACGAGACGACTCTGCCCACGCCGGTCGTGACCGATCGGGCGGCCGACGAGACCGCCGTACTCCCGCCGGTACGACCGGGTGAGGGCCGCGCGGGTACGCGCCCGGCGTCCCGCTCCGACGCCGAGGACACGGCCACGCTGCCGAAGCCGCCGGTGGCGCCGGTTCCGGGCGGGGCCGCGGACGAGACGGCGGCGCTGCCGCCCGTCTCACGGCGTCAGGGTGCGGCCGACGAGACGGCCGTTCTTCCTCCGGTACGGGACGGGGGTGCGGGGGCCAGGGCCGACGCGCAGTCCGGTGAGCCCGCCGACCGGATGCCCCGGGGCTTCTTCCGCGACGAGCGGCCGACAGCGGGGTCCGAGGGTCCCATCGACCGCACGCGGGAACTGCCGCAGGTGGACGAGACGGGCGCCCCGCGCCGCAGGCCCCGCTCCGACTGGGCCGAGGAGACCCCGCTCGACGACCTCCCGACCCTGGCGGACGAACTGCTGGGCCCGCGCGAGGACGAGGACGACTGGGACGAGGGGCACGGGCAGGGACGCCGCGGGCGACGACGCTAGTCCCGGGCCGCCGGACACGGCGCGTGCGGAAGCACGCGCCGCCGGTGGCCCCGGTGGCCCCGGTGGCCCCGGTGGCCCCGGTGGCCCCGGTGGCCCCGGTGGCCCCGGTGGCCCGGGCCCTGGCGGTCCCGGGGCCCCGGTGGCTCCGGTGGCCCGGGCCCTGGCGGTCCCGGGTGGCGCTGGTGGTCCCGGTGGTCCGGGCAGTCTTGGCCGTGTCGACCGTCCGGTGTCCGGGCGGTCGGGCAGCGGCAGTGGCATTCGGTTCGGCGGCCCGCGCCCGGGTCCGGCAGGCTGCGGTCGGCTGCATGCGGCCCGCTTCCGGCGTCCTGTTCCCCGCGTCCGGCTCCCCGTGTCCGGCTTCCCGCGTCCGGTGAACGGGCGGGTGGGACCCGATTGTCAGTGGCGACCCGCACAATGGACGACGCGAGACAAAATGCGACGGAAGGGCGGAGCCCCATGACTGTGTGGGACGACCTGGTGGGCCAGGAGAAGGTGAGCGAGCAGCTCGCCGCCGCTGCCCGGGACGCCGACGCCCTTGTCACCGCGGTCGCCGCGAAGGTCCCGCTCCCCGAGGCGTCCAAGATGACGCACGCCTGGCTGTTCACGGGCCCGCCCGGCTCGGGCCGCTCCACGGCGGCGCGCGCGTTCGCGGCCGCGTTGCAGTGTGTGAGCCCCGACCGTGCGCTCGGCGGAATCCCCGGCTGCGGGTTCTGCGACGGCTGTCATACGAGCCTGGTCGGGACCCACGCCGATGTGCAGATCGTCCGCACCGACCTGCTCTCCATCGGCGTCAAGGAGACCCGTGACCTGGTCCGTCGCGCCCAGCTGTCGCCCGCCGTCGGCCGCTGGCAGGTCATCGTCCTGGAGGACGCGGACCGTCTCACGGAGGGCGCGGGCAACGTCCTGCTGAAGGCCGTCGAGGAGCCCGCTCCCCGCACGGTCTGGCTCCTGTGCGCGCCGTCCATCGAGGATGTGCTGCCCACCATCCGCTCCCGCTGCCGGCTGCTCACGCTGCGCACCCCGCCGGTGGAAGCGGTCGCCGACATCCTCGTACGTCGTGACGGCATCGAGCCCGCCATCGCGGCGGCCGCCGCGCGCGCGACGCAGGGCCACATCGGGCGGGCCCGCCGCCTCGCCACGGACCCGAGCGCCCGTCAGCGCCGCGCCGCCGTCCTCAAGCTCCCGCTGCGGATCGACGACGTCGGCGGCTGTCTCAAGGCCGCCCAGGAGCTGATCGACACGGCTTCGGAGGATGCGAAACAGCTCGCCGAGGAAGTCGACGTCAAGGAGACCGAGGATCTGAAGACGGCGCTCGGCGCCGTTCAGGGCGGCCGGATGCCGCGCGGCACGGCCGGCGTCATGAAGGAGCTGGAGGACCGGCAGAAGCGCCGAAGAACGCGTACACAGCGCGACAGCCTGGATCTGGCCCTGATCGACCTCACCGGCTTCTACCGCGACGTACTCGCCCTTCAACTCGGCTCCCGCCTGGCCATCGCCAACGTGGAGGCGGGGGACACGCTGGAGCGGCTGGCCCGCGGCAGTTCGCCGGAGTCGACCTTGCGCCGCATCGACGCGATCGCCGCGTGCCGGGAGGCACTCGACCGCAACGTCGCCCCGCTGCTCGCGGTGGAGGCGATGACGATGGCGCTCCGGGCGGGCTGAGCCCCTTGCGTGCGCGCTGCATGCCTTCCGCGCATGCCTTCACGATGCGGCGCGCGGCAGCGGGGCGCGCTGGCGCAGTGCCGCGCGGCGCGGTGCCACGACGTCCGGGCACCCTGTCGTCGTCCGGCAACACCACGTCGTCCGGCACCCTGCCGTCGTCCGGCACCCTGTCGTCGTCCGGCACCGCGTCGTGGTCCGGCACCGCGTCGACGGGACAACTGGCGACCCGCGTCACCCGGCCAGGAGGCGACTTCCAGGCCACCCGGCCAGGAGCGGCGTCCAGGACCGCCCGGCGAAGGTGTGAGGCCCGGGCCGTCGGGTCAGGACCTGCATCCCAGATCATCCGGCCAGGACACGAGGGCCGGGTGACCCGGTCAAGGGCGACGCGCCCGGCGACCGGTTGACCGAGTCACTCGTACGAGCCGCTTCTGCAACTGAAGGTGATCAATTGATCGCGCAAGGTTACGCTCGCGGGATGCACATGAGGCGTACCTCTCGGCCGACCCGAACCCTCCGTGCGGGCGGCGTGCTGCTGGCCGCCGTGGCGTTGTTCATCTCCGCCTGCTCCTCGGGAAGTTCCACGACGACGGCCGCGACGACCGAGGCGGCCCTCACCGCGCTGCCGCGCGCCACGCCGTCCGCGCTGTCGCCGTACTACCAGCAGAAGCTGAACTGGCGCAGCTGCGGTGTCCCCGGCTTCGAGTGCGCCACGATGAAGGCGCCACTCGACTACGCGAAGCCGGGCGCGGGCGACGTCAGGCTGGCGGTCTCCCGCAAGAAGGCCACGGGACCGGGCAAGCGCCTCGGTTCGCTGCTGGTCAATCCCGGAGGGCCGGGCGGTTCGGCGGTCGGCTATCTCCAGTCGTACGCCGGGATCGGCTATCCGGCGGAGGTCCGCGCGCGCTACGACATGGTGGCGGTCGATCCGCGGGGAGTGGCACGCAGCGAGCCGGTCGAGTGCCTCAACGGCCGCGCGATGGACGCGTTCACGCAGACGGACACCACGCCGGACGACGGTCGGGAGACGGATCAGCTCGTCGAGGCGTACAAGAAGTTCGCCGAAGGCTGCGGCCGGCACTCGCCCGAGCTGCTCCGGCACGTCTCCACGGTCGAGGCCGCCCGCGACATGGACATCCTGCGGGCCGTGCTGGGCGACCAGAAGCTGACCTATGTGGGGGCGTCGTACGGGACGTTCCTGGGGGCCACGTACGCGGGCCTCTACCCGGACCGGGTGGGGAGGCTGGTCCTGGACGGCGCGCTGGACCCGTCCCTGACCTCGCGCAAGTTGAACGAGGAGCAGACGGCGGGGTTCGAGACCGCGTTCCAGTCCTTCGCCAAGGACTGTGTGCGGCACAGCGACTGCCCGCTCGGCGATGCGGGCACGAGCCCGGATCAGGTGGGCAGGAACCTGAAGGCGTTCTTCCAGCAACTGGACAAGGAGCCCATCCCGGCGGGCGACCCGGACGGCCGCAAGGTCGGGGAGGCGCTCGCGACGACCGGGGTGATCGCGGCCATGTACGACGAGACGGCCTGGCCGCAGCTGCGCGACGCGCTCACCTCCGCGATGAAGCAGAACGACGGCACGGGCCTGCTGGCCCTCTCCGACAGCTACTACGAGCGGGACGCCGACGGCCAGTACGCGAACCTGATGTCCGCCAACGCCGCCGTGAACTGCCTCGACCTGCCGGCCGCCTTCTCCGGCCCGGACCAGCTGGAGCAGGGACTCCCCGCCTTCGAGAAGGCGTCCCCCGTCTTCGGTGAGGGTCTGGCCTGGGCCTCACTGAACTGCGCGTACTGGCCCGTGAAGAACACCGGCGAGCCCCACCGCATCGAGGCGAAGGGCGCGGCGCCGATTCTCGTCGTCGGCACCACCCGCGACCCGGCGACGCCGTACCCCTGGGCCCAGTCCCTCGCCTCCCAGCTCTCCTCCGGGACCCTCCTCACGTACGTCGGTGACGGCCACACCGCCTACGGCCGAGGCAGCACCTGCATCGACTCGACGATCAACCGCTACCTCCTCCAGGGCACCCCTCCCCAGAAGGGAAAGCGCTGCTCATAGCCCTGCCGAGCACCCCTGGAACGCCTGCCTCGGGGCGTGTGCGGAGCACCCCCGGAAACTGTGTAGACTTACCGACGTTGCTGATCGCACCATAGGTGTGGGCAGCGCGCCGCCTTAGCTCAGATGGCCAGAGCAACGCACTCGTAATGCGTAGGTCTCGGGTTCGAATCCCGAAGGCGGCTCTGTGGAAGCCTCAGGACTCACTCGCCGTGACCTGGGGCTTTTGCTTTTCCATGATCTCCTTGTGGTCTGAACCACTTGCCGAACTGGACCCCGTGATGGCCCGATGGGGCCCGATCTGGGGCCCGCGTGGGTCCGGTCCGTCCCCCCTAAGTCCGTTCTTCTTCTCTGCGGCCCGGTACATGGCGATGATGTCCAGAGGCTGAGGCCTTCCTGGGGTGCGCGTCTCGGGCAGCCCCGTCCGGGATGTGGGGCTGTCATCCGCATCGACGAGGGCCCTGGCATCGCCTGCACGGCTTTTCAGCGCGACGTCGGCGGCCGCCGCCAGACGCTCGGCCTCGTCGCGGCCGTTTTCGTCACCGACCCGGCACTGCACGAGATCCTGCTCCTCCAATCGGGCACGGAGACGCCCACCCGGCGATTGCCGACAACAGCCGTGTGGGCAGGGGTGGTTGAGGTCTTCGGTCAGTTCCGTAAACCTGTTCGCTTCGTTGTCGGGGCGACCGATAGAGTCCGATGCGTTGCGTCATGTTCACGGCAACCGTACAAAGAGCGCGGCCGGCCTCCGGATGTCCGGGGCAGCGAGGCCGCGCCATTCCCGTGGGGGCAATCCAGCAGTGAGAACACGCTCTTTGGTGTCGGCGGCCGTGTCCGCCGCACTGGGCGCCGCGCTCCTCGCCGCGCCGGCTCTGGCGTACGCGGCCGACGGCGGCACGCCCGGGCAGAACCCGGCGGCCACCGCGGCCACGAATCCGACGGCTGATCCGACGCCGGCGGACACGCCCATCAGCGCCCCGTCCGCCACTCCTTCGGACACCCCGACCCCGTCCGACCCACCCACCGGCGAACCGTCGGACACCCCGACTCCCGCCGATCCGACCCCGTCCTCCCAGCCCTCCGGCGGCCCGGCGCCCGACCCGAGCAGCAGCGCGCCTGCCGACGGCACCGGCGCCCCGGTGTTCGGCGACGTCGGCTCCGACCCCTCCGACGCCGGCTTCCTGACGGTCGCCGTGTCCTCCGATTCGGCGATCACCGAGGTGTCCGCCGACCTGACCGAGCTGCGCGGCGCGAACCCGGTGACCGTCGCGGTCACCGGCTTCACGCTCGTCTCCGGCACGCCGCAGGACGGCGTCTGGCGCTCGCCTCGCATGTCGCAACTGCCGTCGTACGGCAGCTACGACGTGACGGTCAGCGCCCAGGACAGCGACGCCGACAGCAGCTCGTCGGCGCACGCCACCACCGTGGACGTCGAGCCGAAGCCGGTCTTCGCCGACCGCAGCATCAGCCCCGCCGTACTGGACGTGGAGCACACGCACGTCACGCTCGGCGGCCGCATCTCGCTCTTCGACCCGATCACCGGCGACACCTCGCCGCTGGCCGGCAAGACGCTGAGCGTGGTGGCCGAGAACGCCTACAGCACCGTCACCGCCGCGGACGGCAGCTACGCGATCGACGTGGCACCGAAGTTGAACGGCGACAACGCCACGTCCGTGCCGGTCTCCCTCTCCTTCTGGATCGCCAACCCCGACGGCACGAACACCTATGTGCTCGTCGACACGAAGACCCTGCCGGTCGTGGTCAGCCCGAGCCGGATCCGGCTGGACCACTCCAGCGTGCAGATCAAGTTCGGAGCCAAGGCGTCCTCGTCCGGTGTCGTGGAGTATCTGTACGACGGCACCTGGCGCCCGGCCAAGGGTGTCGCGCTCGACATGGGCTACTACGCCACGGCGACCAGCGGTGCCGGCGGGCGCTTCACGCTCACCGACCCGTACATCCCGTACGACGACGGCACGTACACGGTCGAGACCAGTCGCGACAGCTACCTGGCCGACCCGTATCTGACCGCCTCGCACGCGCAGTTCAAGGTCGACGTCATCAACAAGACGAACATCTGCTTCTGTTCGAGCTGGATCGACGAGTACTCCAACCTGCACATCCAGGGCAGCATGAGCGCCAGCAATGGCAAGGTGCCGCCGAACCGGAAGCTGTACCTCCAGCAGTCGGCCGACGGCAAGACCAGCTGGAAGTCCCTCGGCTGGTTCACCGCGAAGTCCGACGGCACCTTCGACCTCGACGGGTACGTGTCGGTGCCGAAGGGCTACTGGCGGCTGTACTCGGCGGGGTCGTCGGACTACCAGTCCGGCTACTCCAACTCCGTACACTTCAACCGCACCGCCACCCGGATCACCGGCTTCAACGCCGGCCCCGAGCCGGTACGCAAGGGCCACACCGTGACCACCACCGGCACCTTGCAGCGGCTGAGCGGAACGAAGTGGGTGGCGTTCGGCGAACAGCGCGTCTACATCCTCTTCCAGGCCAAGGGCAAGAAGTCCTGGACGGAATTGGGCTCCGTCAAGGCGGACTCGCACGGCCACTTCACCGCCCGCTTCACCGCGAAGCAGGACGGCACCTGGGTCGGGGTCTACCTCGCGTCCGGCTCCTACGTGGATGCGGAGAGCTACCACGACTACGTGGATGTGCGCTGAGTAGCCTCTTCTGACGACCAGCACGAAGGGCGCCCCGGAACATCCGGGGCGCCCTTCGCCTTTGCCGCCCGGCCGCCCGGCGGCGTGGCTACGCGCCGCCAGGAGCACCGCCTCCCCCCGGCTCGCATCCAGGTGAACCGGATGGGACTGACTGACCTGGACGGTCCCGCACCACCGACGACCGTTCACGGGCGCCGGTGTCCGACGGTGCAGCAGGATGCTTCCCGTAGCTTTCCCGTAGCTGCATTCAGTGCCGAGAAGGCGCTCTTGGGAGGGTCGAAAGATGGTGGGACCGGCCGTACGGCTGCGTGTGATGCTCGTCGTGCTCGGCCTGTTCGCGGCTGTGTCTGCGTGCGCCGGCCCTGCGCCCTGCGCCGGGGTAGGCGTCGTGTCCGGTGTCGGCTTGATGTTCCCGCACGAGGGATACGACAACCTCGCCGGCGCCTCGTACGAGCTGTGCTCGCGGGGCGAGTGCGTGAAGGGGAAGCTGCCGCAGGAGGACATCACGAAGGTGCACCTCCCGCTGCCGGACGACGTGGACCCGGACGCCGCCCCGGTCCGCTTCCGGGTCACCCGCAAGGGCGCCACGGGCCCCGTCATCGACGCCACCGCCGATGTGAAGCTCGCGCGTCAGTCCGACGGCTGCGGCGGTGGCGGGTACAGCCAGCGGATCGCGTTCACGAAGGGCGGAGGCTTGATGACGGAGATTCCGCCGGGCCTTTGGGAGGCGTGGGTCAAGCAGGGTGAGGAGCCCGCCACAGCGTCACCCTCCACCGGAGCGACGGTCGAGGCGACTGCGACGGCCGAGCCGGCTGTGACGGCCGAGGCGACTGCGCCGACCGAGGTGACCGAGGCGGCTGAGTCGCCCTGAAGCAGCGGCGGCCGTGCCCGCCACCTGACCTAGTGGGGACAGCCGCAAGGGGCAGCGGCAGGGGCAGGGAGTTCCGCGCGGGCTACTGGTGCGGGGGCAATCGATCATCAGGCCGCGGACATCCCCGTCGAGCTCAGCCCCGACAGCACCATCCGTTCCACCCGGCGTGCATGGTCCAGCCCGCCGGCGTCGGTGCAGGTGAAGGGCGTGGCGGCGCACAGGCGCAGGAAGGTCAGCTTCGCCTCGGTGTCGTCGGAGATCACGCGGATGTCGGGGACGGCCGGGTCGGGGCTCCCGTCGAACGCCTCCCACCACACGTAGGCGGAGCAGCCCGGGTCGGTCTCGTGGATGAACCAGAGGCCGGCCTGCTGCGCGTTGACGGAACTCACGGAATCAACCGGACCTTCCGGACCCACCGGACCGGTCTGACCCACGGGACCTTCCGGACCCGTCCGACCCACGGGATACGGCCCGACGGCTCGCAGGACGTCGCGGTGGGCGCACCGGCCTGACGCCGCCCCTCCCGGACACCGTCCCGGTGGCCTCTCTCTCCCCCCGCCACCGGGACGGTTCACCGCTTTCCCGGACCATCACCCGGGGCCGCCCGCCTCTTGGAGGCCGGCGGTTCCGCCATAGGTGGGTCAGTGGCCGCTCGGGTCGTGGGACGAGACCGCGATCGTCTCCTTGCGGAAGTAGGACGGGCGGAACGCGCCGTACAGGAACATCAGGACGGCACCGAGGAGAAGGGCGCCGATGCCGGTGACGAAGACGCCGCCGAGCTGCCAGTGCGGCGGGAACGGCATGGTCCACGAAGTGCTGCCGTAGTCGGCGGCGGCGTACACGATGCACGCGTTGATGAAGAAGTAGAGGAGCATGGCGCCGCCCAGGCCCGGCATGATCCCGCGCGTCCAGAGGTCGCGTGGGCTGCGGGTCAGGACCCTGCGGTAGTACCAGACGCAGGCGAAGCCGGTGAGACCGTAGTAGAAGGCGATCATCAGCCCGACCGAGCCGATGGAGTCGGCCAGGACGTTCTCGCTCACCCGGGTGAGCATGACGTAGAACGCGATCGAGGCCAGGCCCATGCCCACGGTGGACCAGGTCGGGGTGAGGAACCGGGGGTGGATGCGGGCGAAGCGCTGCGGGATGGCCTTGAACGCGGCCATGGACAGCGTGGTGCGGGCCGTGGGAAGGATGGTCGTCTGGGTGGAGGCCGCCGCCGAGGTGAGGACCATCACGATCAGAAGCTTCGTGGCGACCGTGCCCCAGCCCCCGGTGCCGAAGACCTCGGCGCCGAGACTGGAGAGGACGTCTCCGGAGTTGTCCGGGTTGCCCAGGCCGATGCCGTGCTCGCCCACTCCGGCGAACGCCTGCGCGGACGTGGTGACCATGACGTAGACGAGGAGCAGGATGACGGTGGAGATGACGGCGGCGCGGCCCGGGGTGCGGTCGCGGTCGACGGTCTCCTCGTTCACGGACACCGCGGTGTCCCAGCCCCAGTAGATGAACACTCCGGCGAGGATGCTCTTGGTCAGGTCGTCGAACGAGTTGATCTCGAAGGGGTTGAACCACGACCACGAGATCTCCGACGACACGCTCGGCGCCGTACCGCCGTACACCTTGACCAGTGCGGTGACCGCCAGCAGACACAGCACCACGATCTCGATGGTGAGCAGCAGCTTCTGCAGGTTGGCCGAGATCTCGATGCCGATGTAGCAGATCAGGGTCATCACGGCGATCCACAGGACGCCGACCACGGTGACCCAGAAGGTGTCCTGCGCCAGCCCGTCCGCGCCGATGAGCTGGAAGCCGTACGCCCCGGCGATCTGGGCCAGGTTGGCCATCACGATGATGTCGGCCGCGACGATGCCCCATCCGCCCAGCCAGCCGGTACGGGGGCCGAAGGCCCGGGCCGCCCAGGTGAACGTGGTGCCGCAGTCGGGGTCGGCCCGGTTGAGCTCCTTGTAGCCGTAGGCGATCAGGAACATCGGGATGAACGCCAGCACGATCACGATCGGTGACTGGAAGCCCACGATTCCGACGATGACGCCGAGGGTCGCCGCGAGGCTGTAGGCGGGGGCGGTGGAGGCCAGCCCGATCACCGTGCTGGAGAACAGGCCCAGGGCGCCACCCTTGAGGCCCTTGTCCGTGGCCCCCGGTCCCAGCGGGGGGAGCGGTGCGGGCGGCGGGACGGATGGTGAGCTCATGACGCCCTCCGGAACCTTGTGGCGACCCGCCGACGGTGGACCGGGCGCCCGCAATCCCCGGCTCGGGAAGCCTCGGGGTCCCCGGGGGTCACCGAGGGAGTCCGGGGGACCGGGCCGCTCCCACCAGCATGAACCCGCTCGCCGACAACCGGTAATCGAGCCGCGGGCTCCACTCCGCGGACCGGCTCAGCCCTGTCGCTCCCCTTCCCTGTCCTGACTGAGAGCGCCGGGACGCCGCTCACCCCTTCGCCGTCCGTCGCACCTCCGTCGTCCGTCGCACCTCTGCCGCCTGCCACATCTTCGGTGTCTGTCACACCTTCGCGCTCCCGCACGTCAGGGAGTCGACGGCGCCGCACGGGGCGGCCCGCGGAGCAGGAGACGAGAACATGACCGTTCTGATGGTGCGTGCCACGGTGAAGCCCGAGTTCGTCGGCGAGCTGGAGGAGGCGCTGCACAAGATGTTCACCGCCGTCGAGGAGGCGCGGCCCGCGGGCGTGCGCTACGCCTCGTACCGGCTGCCCGACGGCGTCACCTACATCGCCCAGCTGGAACTCGCGGACGGGACCGAGAACCCGCTGCCCGCGATCGCGGAGTTCCGTGAGTTCCAGGCGAGCCTGAAGGACTGGATGGCCGGGCCGCCCGCCGTCGAACACCTCGAGGTCAGGGGCGCGTACGCGGGCTGACCGGGCCAGGCGGTGTCATCCTGCGGGGATGACGGGATCCAGCGCGGCGGGTGGCGGGTACTCCGGTACTCCGCTCGCCCGGAAGATCGGCATCAAGGCGGGGCACCGGGTGCGGCTGGCCCACGGGCCGCGGGACTGGGAGATTCCCGGACTGCCGGAGGGCTGCGAGGTGGAGGACGGCGGCCCGAAGGGGGCGGACGTCACCGTCGCCTTCTTCCGGGAGCGCGCCGAACTGGCGGCGCGCGCGGCCGGGTTGGTCACGGACCTGTCCGACGATGCCATGCTCTGGATCGCCTGGCCCCGCCGCGCGGCCGGGCACCGCAGCGACATCACGGAGAACGATCTGCGGGACCTTTTCCTGCCCCTCGGCGTCGTCGACGTGAAGGTGGCGGCGCTGGGGGAGGACTGGTCGGGGCTGAAATTCGTACGGCGCAAGGAGAATCGGCGACCCTGAGCGTGGACGTATGGGCGTAGATCAGGACGTACGCGCGGCGGACGTGACAGCGTACGTGAGGGGGAATTCCGGTGAACGGCTAGCATCGCGGCACAGTTGTCGGCCGGGATGGGGTGGGTGTCGTGTCACAGGCGGAGGAGGGGCCACGGATCGCCGTTGCCGTGGTCACCATGGGCAACCGGCCCGTCGAGGTCGACGCACTGCTCACCTCCGTGGCCAAACAGGACGTGGCGCCCACCCGGATCGTGATCGTCGGCAACGGCTGTCCGCTGCCCGAGTTCGCGGAACGCCTCGGCCTGCCGGGCGAGGTGACCACCGTCGAACTGGACGACAACCTCGGCTGCCCCGGTGGCCGGAACGTCGGCCTGAGCCGGCTCCGTGAATTCGGGGACGTGGACGTCGTCGTCGAGCTCGACGACGACGGGCTGCTCGTCGACGGCGACGTGCTGCGCAAGGTGCGCGACCTGTATGCCGCCCGGCCGCGGCTCGGCATCGTCGGCTTCCGCATAGCCGACGAGCACGGGGAGACGCAGCGCCGCCATGTGCCGAGGGTCGGGGCCAAGGATCCGATGCGCGGCGGACCGGTCACCGGCTTCCTCGGAGGCGGCCACGCGCTGTCCATGCCGATGCTCGCCGAGACCGGGGACTGGGCCGCCGAGTTCTTCTTCGCGCACGAGGAGACCGACCTCGCCTGGCGGGCCATAGACGCCGGCTGGACCGTGCTGTACGAGCCCGAACTGCTCCTCCAGCACCCCAAGACCTCGCCCGCCCGGCACGCCATCTACTACCGCGTGACCGCCCGCAACCGGGTCTGGCTCACCCGCCGCCGGCTGCCCCTGGCGCTGATCCCGCTGCACCTGGGGATCTGGATCGTGCTCACGCTGCTGCGGACGCGGTCGGTCGGCGGGCTGAGGGCCTGGTTCGGCGGATTCGCGGAGGGGCTGCGCCAGTCCGGCGGAGAACGGCGCCCGATGCGGTGGCGGACGGTATGGCGGCTGACCCGTCTCGGGCGTCCGCCGGTCATCTGAACCCGGCTCACAGGCCCTTGCGGTTCCTGTGGCTCTTGTACGGACGGAGGCCCCGGTCGATCACCTCGCGACCGGGGCCTCTCACGTCCCCGGATCCGGCCGCGGCGGCGACACTCCCCCGAGTTACGCGTAGTACGCGCGCACCGTCGGGCCAGATCCGATGGACTGATCAGATCAGGCCGCGCCAACGGATCGCTAACATGAGGCCAACGGTTCCCACGGGAACGATCGGACGAACGGCGTGAACTCGCCCCGAGAGGGCGGGAAACCGCCGTGGTGCGCGGCCGGGGCGGTCGGCGGAAAGGCAGTGGGGCGGCGTGATGCGGAACGGGCTGCGGTTCGGGCTGCTGGGGCCGCCGGTCCTGTACGACGCCGACGGCGGGGTCGGCTCGATCGGCAGCGGCAAGATGCGCGCCCTGCTGGCCGCACTGCTCCTCGAACCGGGCCGGGCCGTCTCCGTCGACGTGCTCAAGGACGCGCTGTGGGGCGGGACGCCACCCGCCTCCGCCCAGGCGTCCCTGCAGAACCATGTGACCCGGCTGCGCCGTCTCCTCGACGATCCGGAACGACTGCGCGCCGTACCGCCGGGGTACGTCCTGCGCGTCGGCGAGGGCGAGTTGGACGTCCGCGTCTTCGAACGGCACGCCACCCTCGCGCGTGACGCGCATGACGAGCGCGACTGGGAGCGGGCGCTGTACGAGTCCACCGCCGCGCTCGCGCTGTGGCGTGGCACCCCGCTGAGCGGCCTGCCGCCCGAGACCGGCGGACACGCCTTCGTCCAGCATCTGGAGGAGGCCCGGCTGCTGGTCCTGGAGTGGCGGTACGAGGCGGAGCTGTGCCTCGCCCCGACGGCCTCCCGGCTCGACCGGCTGGCACCGGAGCTGGCCGCCCGCACGGCCGAGCATCCGCTCCGCGAGTCGTTCCACCGGCTTCTGATGCTCGTCCTGCACCGCACCGGGCGCCAGGCCGAAGCCCTCGCCGTCCACCGTGACCTGCGGGCCCGCCTGCTCGACGAACTCGGCATCGAGCCGGGCCCGGCCGTACGCAAGGCACACCTGGAGATCCTGCGGGACAACGACTGGGTCCCGGGCGAAGTCCGCGCTGCCGATCGGGTCATGGGCGGGGGCGGGCCCCGGGGTGGCGCCGGAGCCCCTGGCCGGGGCCGGAACGGTGACGGGGGCAGGGCCGGGGACGGGACTCCGGGCGGAGACACGGACCGGGGGAGGAACGGCGACTGGGGCCGGAACGACGGCCGTAACCGTGACGGCGACCGCAACCACGGCCACGTCCACGACCGGAGCATGGACGGGAATGGCGACGGGACCTGGAGCAGGGACGACGACAGGGACGGCGACGGGAGAGGCGACCGGTCCTGGAGCAGGGACGGTGACGGGGGCAGCGACCCGACCTGGAGCAGCGACGGACGCAGCGACAGGGGCCGGAGCGGTGGCCGGGACGGGAACGGGAACAGCGACCGCACCTGGAACAACGACGGAGACAGGGACGGAGACAGGGGCGGGGACAGGGACGGCGACCGACGCGGTGGCCGTGACGGGAACGGCGACCGGACCTGGAGCAGCGACGGAGACAGGGACGGGGACCGGGACGGCGACCGACACGGTGGCCGGGACGGGAACGGCGGGGCGGCGGAATCCGCAGCCGGCTCCGCCCGGGTCGACCGGGACCCGGCTTCGCCGCCCCGTCCTGCCCAACTCCCGCCGCCCCCGGCGCACTTCACCGGCCGCGAGGACGCCCGCGTCCAGTTGTGCCAGGTCCTGGACCCGGAAAACTCCGTGCACCTGGCGCACCCGGAAGCCCCGGCATACCCGGACGCCGGGCCCGACGGCGCAACGTCGGCAGGCGCGTCGGCAGGCGCGTCCGGAGGTGCGGCAGGCGGCGCACCCGGTGACCCGGCGATCGCCGGTGCGACCGAACGGACGGCCGCCGGAACGACCGACCGGACGACCGCCGGGGCCATTGCCGGAACAACCGACCGGACGACCGCCGGGGCGATCGCCGGAGCGACCGCCGGCGGAGCAGCCGACGGGTCGCAGCGCGGTTCGCACGGCCGGCCCTTCGGCAGCGACCCCGCCACCGGGATGCCCCGGGTCGCGGTGATCAGCGGGATGGCCGGCGTAGGCAAGAGCGCGCTCGCGCTGCACGTCGCACACGGGCTGAGGGAACGATTCACCGACGGTCAGCTGTACATCAACCTGCACGGCGCCACCCCCGGCATGACCCCGCTCACCGCCGGTCAGGCGCTCGCCGCGCTCCTGCGCGACCTGGGCGCGGAACCCCGGCGTATCCCCGAACACCCTGACGCGGCAGCGGCGTTGCTCCGCTCGATGCTCGCGCCCACCCGCACCCTCATGGTGCTGGACGACGCGGCGCACGCCGCCCAGGTGCGGCCGCTGCTGCCGGCGGGCGCGGGCTGCGCGGTCATCGTGACGAGCCGCTCGCCGCTCACCGCCCTGGACGGCGCCGCCCGTTTCCCGCTCGCGCCGCTGACGGACGAGGACAGCGCGGCCCTGCTCCGCGCGGTCTCCGGCCGCCGGGACGGACTCGACGGCGGGCACCCCCTCGTCGAACTCACCGGCCGGCTGCCGCTCGCCCTCCGGGTCGTCGCGGCCCGCCTCGCCGCCCGCCGAGCTCTGACCCCCGACGTTCTGGCCGGTCAACTGGCCGCTACGGAAGGACGATTGCACCATCTGGAGTACGACGACCTGAGCGTGCGCCGTTCGCTCGCCGTCGCGCACGACGCGCTGCGCGCCTCCGAGCGTGAGGCCGACCGGGACGCGGCGCTCGCACTGTGCCGTATCGGCGCGCTCGACCTGCCCGCCTACGGGGCCGCCCTCGTCGCCCGCCTCACCGGCACCGACGAACGCCGAGCCGAGGCCGCGCTCGACCGCCTGGTCGATGTCGCCCTCCTGGAGGAGACCGCCTACGGCCGCTACGCGCCGCACGACCTCGTACGGGATTTCGCCCGGGAGATCGCGGGCGCGGCGGAGTGCGTCCTCGCGGCAGCGGGCGTGGGCGCGAACCCGGGCGCTCCGGCTGCCGGGAGTGCCTCCGGGGGTGGGGTCGCCGCCTACGGCAGTGAGGGTTCGCCCGTCCCGGGCAGTCACGGCGATTCCGTTCACCCCGGTCATGACGCGGTCGTCGCCGAGCGCGCCCTGCGCTGGTACGCCGGTGTCGCCGCCCGTTCCCTGGAGGCGATCCTCGAACCCGGTCTGGACCGGGAAGACCGCAGCAGGCCGACCGCCTCGCAGCCGGCCGGGCACGCGGCGGACGTCGCGGCCACGCCCCCGTTCTGTTCCGGGCGGGAGGCCTTCGCCTGGGGCGACACGGAGCTGGCGAACGTGGTCGCGTTGGCGGAAGGGTACGCGCAGGCCTCGCCGTACGTCCCCGTGCTGGCCCGCATGCTCAACCCGTACGTCCAACGCAGTGGGCGCGTGGCCGAGTTGGAGGTTCTTCAGCGTGCCGCGCTGGGAGCGGCGCGGCTGCTCGGCGACGAGGCCGCCGAGGCGTACGCGCTCGGCGACCTCGGGGGCCTGCACTTCATGACGGGCCGTGTGGGTGAGGCCCTCACCCTGAACGACGAGGCGCTCGCGATCTGGCGCCGCCTCGGAGTGCGATCCTGCCTGCGGCGGGGGCTGAACAACCGGGGCATGCTCCTCGAAAGCCTCGGCCGTTACGCCGAGTCCAGTGAAGCCCTGCTCCAAAGTCTGCAGTTCTCGCGGGAGTTGGGCGACCTGCACATGGAGGCCATCACCTACAGCCACCTCGGCAACCTGTACGAGCACACCGATCCACGGGCCGCCATCGATCACCACAAGCGCAGCCTCGCCATCGGCGACGCCATGCAGGACGTGATCCTCCGGCACTCCGCGCACTGCAACATCGGCTACGCCCACCTCACTCTCGGCGAACCGGCCGCCGCCGTACCGCACTTCGAGGAGAGCCTGCGCATCCTGGGCGGCCACGGCGACTGGCACGGCGAGTCACAGACCCGGCTCGGCCTCGTGCGCGCCCTGCGCGGCGTCGGCCACTGGGAACGCGCCGCGCGCGAGTGCGATCTGTTGCGGTGCCGCGCCGATCGTCGCGCCGACCGCTATACCGGAGGCCTCGCCCGCCACCAGCGGGGCCTGCTGCTACGGGAACGTGGCGACGCCGAAGCGGCGTACCAGGAGTGGACGTCGGCGCTGGAGGCCCTGGAGGAGACAGACAGCCCAGTGACAGGCGAACTGCGAAAACTACTCGCGAAGTAGCGCGCCCGTCGCCGATGCCGCGGCCGACCGTCCTGCCGAAGGGCGCTGAGGCTGCGTCGACTCCATCGGTGATCTCCCGCGCCGTCCCGCCGGGGATCCGGCACCGGAGGCGCGGAAGGCCGCGCGGACGCGCTATTTCGCGTCCGCGTAACACTGCACGACCGCCGTCGTGAACGGAAACCGCACCGGCGTCTCCCCGAAGGTGAGGCGGCCCGCGAGTTCGGCGGCGTCGCGGATGGCGGCCACCACGATGTCGGCCTCCTCGGCGGGGCAGTGCACGATCACCTCGTCGTGCTGGAAGAAGACCAGTTCGGCGGCGAGTTGGGAGCAGGTGCGGCGCAGTGCCGCCAGCACCAGCAGGGCCCAGTCGGCGGCACTGCCCTGCACGACGAAGTTGCGGGCGAACCGTCCGCGGGCACGGGAGTCGGAGGAGGCGTAACCCGGCACCCAGCCCTGGTCGACGGCGGTGTCGACGGGATCGTCCTGCGGGATGCCCGCCTCTTCCCCGCTGTCGTCGCCCGTCCCGGCCGCCGGAGGGCAGGTCCGCCCCAGCCAGGTCCGCACGAGGCGCCCCTCCTCGCCCGCGCGGGCCGCGTCGTCCACGTAGGCCACGGCCTTGGGGAAACGGCGGCGGAGCAGGGCGAGGTTCTTCAGCCCGTCGCCCGACGTCTGGCCGTAGACGGCGCCGAGCACGGCGAGTTTGGCCTGCGCGCGGTCGCCGGAGAAGGCCCGGTCCGACACCGACTGGTAGAGGTCGCTCTCGCGGCCCGCGACCTCCATCAGGCCGGGGTCGCGCGAGATGGCCGCGAGGACCCGGGGCTCCATCTGGTCGGCGTCGGCGACGACCAGTCGCCAGCCGGGGTCGGCGACGACGGCACGCCGGATCACCTTGGGGATCTGGAGGGCGCCGCCGCCGTTCGTCACCCAGCGTCCGGTGACCGTCCCGCCCGGCAGGTACTCGGGCCGGAACCGCCCGTCGCGCACCCAGTCCTGGAGCCAGGACCAGCCGTGGGCGACCCAGATCCGGTACAGCTTCTTGTGCTCGATCAGCGGCTTCACGGCCGGATGGTCGATCGACTCGATCTCCCACCGCCGGGTGGACTTGACCTTGATCCCGGCCTGGGCGAACGCCTTGACGACGTCGGCCGGCAGATCGGGTCTGACCCGTCTCCCGAAGGCGGCGGACACCTCCTCGGTGAGCTCGGCGAGGCGCCGGGGCTCACCGCCCCCGGTGTACCGCTCGCCGAGCAGTTCGTGCAGCACCTCCCGGTGGACGTCCGCGCTCCACGGCAGCCCCGCCTGGTTCATCTCGGCGGCGACGAGCATCCCCGCGGACTCGGATGCCGTCAGCAGCCGCATCCGCTCCGGGTACGCGGTCGTGTCATGGCGGCGCTGCTGGTCGGCGTAGACCGCGAGGAGATCCGACAGCGGTACGCGCACCGGGCGCGGTTCGAAGAGGGAGGACTGCGAACCGGGCTCGGCGGAACGCTGCGGCGGGTCCGGCGGCACGGGGCCGCCGCGCAGTCTCGCCAGCGCGGCGGCCGCCGACCGGGGCTCGCCGAGCCGCCCCTCATGTCCGAGCAGCAGGGTCTCGGCGGCCTCCATGTCGTAACACCGCTCGACTCGCACCCCCGTGGCGAGCAGTCGCGGGTAGACATCGGCCGTCGACCGCCACACCCACCGGCTCACGTCCGGCCGTGTCCTCACGGCCTCCGCGAGGTCCGCCTCCCGGCGGACCGGTCCCGTGGGCAGCCCGTCCGGGCCGAGGGCGGCGATCTCCGCACCACCGTCCTCGGCCGGCGCGAGAGCCCAGCGCTCGGTCATGCTTCCGAGTCTCGCAGGAGGGTCTGACAATGCCGTCCGGCGACGCGGCCCGCAGCTTGTGAGCCCACCGTGGCCCGTAGTGCGCAGCTCGTAGCCCGTAGCTCGTAGCCCGTGGCGGTGGCCCGTAAGCCCGCAGCCCGTAGTGCGCCGCCGGCCACGGCACTTCCCTATCCGTTCCCCTCGGGGTGCCCGTCCGACGTCCCCTCGGGCTTGCCCTCCGTCTGCGCCTGCGCCTCCGTCCTCTCCTTCACGATCTCTTCGATCATGTGCCCGATGTGCGCCTCGGTCGCCGCCTTGTCGACGCCTGCGCTGCTGAGAACGCCTTCGCCGTTCTCGAACTCCAGCAGGGCGAGCAGGATGTGCTCGGTGCCGACGTAGTTGTGGCCGAGGCGGAGGGCCTCGCGGAAGGTGAGCTCCAGGACCTTCTTGGCGGCCGGGCCGTACGGGACCAGTTCGGGGACCTCGTCGGCGGCGGGCGGGAGCGCGGCGACGGCGGCCTCGCGGACGGCGTCAAGGGAGACGCCCTGCGCCGTGATCGCCCGCGCGCCGAGCGCGTCGGGCTCGCTGAGCAGGCCGAGGACGAGGTGCTCGGGCAGCCCTTCGGTCCCGCCCAGGGCCTTGGACTCGTTGTGCGCGACCATCACGGCCTTGCGGGCCCGCTCGGTGTAGCGGCCGAACCCCTGGCTGGGGTCGAGGTCCGCCTCCGCCTTCGGCACGAACCGCTTCTGCGCGGCCTGCCGGGTGACGCCCATGCTCCTGCCGATGTCGGTCCAGGACGCCCCCGAACGCCGTGCCTGGTCCACGAAGTGCCCGATCAGATGGTCGGCCACGTCGCCCAGGTGATCAGCCGCGATCACCGCGTCCTGGAGCTGGTCGAGCGCGTCGCTGTGCACTTTCTTGATGGCCTCGATGAGGTCGTCGAGTCGCACGGATGCCTTGCCGGGTGGGTTCGTCGTCATGTGTCAACGTTAGGTTGACAGTCTAGAGGGTGTCAACCCGAAGTTGACACTTGGCGTCCCGCGTTCGGCGGCCGATGCGCTGTCCACAGGGTGTGGACGAGCCGACGGCTACAGCGCCAGGCCGTACTCCGGCCCCCGACCGGCCCGTGACACGATCGGGGGATGAGTACGTCCAGCACCGTGGAGCGCGCCTTCGGGGCCGCCCTCTACGCCGACTCCGACGCGGCCCTCGACACCGGCGCCTCCCTGCTCGCCACCGACCCGGCCTCCGACGCCGAACTGGCCCGGCGCGGTGAGGAGTTCGTCGCGGCGGCCTGGCGGCGCGGCTGGCAGCCCGCCGATGTCGTACGGATCGTGCGGCGCGACCTGGACGACGTACACGTACGCCTGGTGACGTCCTTGATCCTCGCGGAGAGCAGGGGCGACCGCTCGCCCCGGGGCGCGCGCTGGGCGGCCCAGCTCGAAGAGCTGGAGGCCGAGCCCCACGACATTCGCACCGACCGCTTCTCCCGCGCCACCGCCGCCCTGGAGCTCTACCGCCTGCTCCTGCGCCTGCCCTCCATCGAGCCGCTGGACCCGCCGAGGGTGCCGGCCACGGTGGCCGCCCCCCGGGAGACGCGCATGCTCACCCGTATCCGCGCCCTGCTCGCGAAGGCGGAGGCGACCGGGTTCCCGGAGGAGGCGGAGGCGCTCAGCGCCAAGGCACAGGAGCTGATGGCGCGGCACAGCATCGACGAGGCGCTGCTCGCGGCCCGGACCCACGCGAAGGACGCGCCCGGCGCCTGCCGTATCGGCGTCGAGCCGCCGTACGAGACGGCCAAGGCCGTGCTCCTGGACGCGGTGGCGGGGGCGAACCGCTGCCGGGCCGTGTGGAACGACGCTCTCTGTTTCTCGACCGTGGTCGGCTTCGAACCCGACCTGGAAGCCGTCGAGCTTCTCTACACCTCGCTCCTTGTGCAGGCCACGGCGGCGATGACGAAGGCGGAGGCGGCGCAGCGTGCGGGCGGCCGCAAGCGTACGAAGACGTTCCGGCAGTCGTTCCTCGCCGCGTACGCGCACCGGATCGGCGACCGGCTCGCGTCGGTCACCGAGGACCAGGTGACCGCCACGGAGGGGGAGTTGCTTCCGGTGCTCGCCGCCCGTGACGTGGCGGTCGCGGACCACCTGGACCAGATGTTCCCGAAAACCGTGACCACCCGGATGCGCGGGGTCACCGACGAGGCCGGATGGCACGAGGGTGCCGCGGCGGCCGACCGGGCGCAGGTCCGGGGTCGACGACCGCTCCCGTGAGGAGCTTGGCCGGTCCCCCAGGTGTCCGGTCGGACCCCCAGTGGTCCGGCCGTTCCCGTACGGGCCCGGCCGTTCCGCAAGCCCGGCGGGTGATCGCTCGTCAGTCGCCCGCGTGCTGGAACGGCGTCACGGAGGCGTTCGGCTCGCTCGCCGAGCCCTTGCCCGCGACCGGGCCGTACGACCACGGGAAGCTCTGCGTCGTGTCGGCGCCGGGCAGGCCGATCTTCAGCGTCTTCACGGCGAGGGTCTTCGCGTCGCCCTCCGCGCCCCGTACGTAGGTGATGGTGAAGGACGCGGTGTCGCCCTTGGCGAGGGTCAGCTGCTCCGGCTCCGCGGACTTGTCCGCGGCGATGTCCGCCGAGGTGTCGCCCGCCTGAACGGAGAGCCCGGGGAAGCCCTTCAGGGTGCACTGGGCGCCCTTGTTGGTGAGGGTGACCGGGATGTTGCCCGTGTCCCCTGCGGCCGTCGCGGCGTTCGCGGGACCGACCTGGATGCCGGCGTCACCGATCACGCAGGCCGCGACGGTGGCCTTCTTCGCGGAGCCGGCCGAATCACCGGATTTCCCGGAACTGCTGGAGCTGCCGGAGCCGCCGCCGTCGCAGGAGGTCAGAGCGAGGGCCGCCGTGAGGACGGTGACGGCGATGGGCAGAGCGCGCATGGGTTCCCCTGGGAGTCGTGACGATGTGCATGGATCATCACGCACTCGGGCCCGCCGAGGTTGCGCGCCCCTGGCCGTTCACCCGCCCGGGACCGATATCGCCCGCTATTGTCCGTGGATCTTCCCCGCACTGTCGTAACGGACCGCCGGATTGGACCGTCCGCCGGAAGGCCGGAAGGCCGGAAGCCTGGATCGCCGGAACGCGCTGACGCGTATGCACTGACGGAAATGCACTGACGGAAATGCGCTGACGGAATGAACCGGCTCCGGGCGTCCAGGCTCGTGAGGTTCGCGGGATCAGGAGCCCAGACCCGCCGTGGGCAGGCCCGTGGGCAGCTTTCCGCCCTCGCTCTTGGTGTACGTCTCCTTGCCGAGGCCGCCCTGCCAGGTGACCTTCAGGGTCGTACCGCTGACGGAGTCGACCATGCCGACGGCGCGCTTCTTGCTGCCGTCCGTACAGGCGAGGCGGATCATCTGCATGCTCGCCTCGTCGGACGTGGTGCCGCTGCACACGGTGCCGCCGGTCGCGAAGAGGCCCGCCTGCTTGCCGTTGATCATGAGGACCACGGCCTTGCCGCCCGCGGTGGTGAGCCAGCTGCCCTGGAGCTTGCCGCCCGCGGGGGGCGTACTTCCGGAGCCGCCGCCCGTACCGGTGCCGTCCGTGGCGGACGCGCTCGGGCTCGCGGACGCGTCCCCGGAGTCGTCGCCCCCGCTGCTGCAACCGGTCAGCACGAGCGCCGCCGCCAGTCCCGCGGTCGCGGCCGCGATACGCGCCTGGCGGGACGGGAAGGTCGCCGTAGTCACTGAAGCCCCCAAGGGTGGGTTGGATGCGGGTCGCCCGAACGATCGCAGCAAGTTACCAGGAGGACCTGGGGGTCCTCGTGGGGAATCCGGCGTGCGTTTGCTCACGGACATTCAACTGGGTCGGGTCGAAAGGGCGGAGGGGTCGGGGACATCCGTCCGCAGGGGGGACTCGAGATGCGCCGTGCGCCGAGACAGGGACCCGGGCGGGGGCCGGGCGCCGACGAGGACCCGAGGCGGGGCCGTGCACCGACGGGGCCGGAGGCTTTACACCGGCGAGGGCTGGAGGCGGTGCACCGACGGGGCCGGAGGCCTTACACCGGCGAGGGCTGGAGGCGGTGCACTGGCGGCGGGCTCTATAGGTAGGAGATTTCCTACGATTGACGCGTAGGGAATCTCCTACCTATGCTGGCTCCATGAACATCACCCACGCCTCCTTCGTCACGCTGCCCGTCGCCGACCAGGACCGGGCCCTGCGCTTCTACACGGACGTCCTCGGCTTCGAGGTCACTGCCGACCTGGACATGCCGCCCGGCCGGTGGCTCCAGGTGGCGCCCGCGGGGGCGCAGACCGTCTTCACTCTCTCGGGTCCGGGCATGGGGAGTTTCACGCCCGGCGAGACCCGGGGGATCATGTTGGTCACGACCGATGTCGACGCCGACTGCGCGCGGCTCGCCGCCGCGGGTGTCGCGGTGGAGGGTCCCGACGACCTCCCCTGGGGCCGCATGGCCTCGTTCCGCGACCGGGACGGCAACGGTCTGATGCTGATCACGGAGAAGGCTCCGGGGACGGCCTCGGAGCAGGAGTGAAGGGTGTGAGCGCGCCATGACGGGGACCAGGGCCGGGACCCGAGTCGGAGCCGGGACCGGGTCGGAAGCCGACCCGGAGATCGGAGCCGGGTCCGGCCCGGAAGCCGGGTCCGGGCCGGAAGCGGGGGCCGGCCCGGAAGCCGGGGCCGGGCCGGAAGCCGGGGCCGGGCCGGAAGCCGGGGCCGGGCCGGTGGCAGTGACCCGTCCGGGACGAGTAGCCCGGACCGGACCAGTGGTTGAGGCCGAACCGGAAACCGGAGCGCTCGCCGGAGCACTCGCCGGCGACGGAGCTCCCGCCGGGGTCCCCGCCGAAACTCCCACCGCCCGCGAGGACCAGCTCTTCGCCGCTCTCGCCAACGCCACCCGTCGTGAGGTGCTCCGGCTGCTGCGCGAGCAGGGGCCTCAGCCCGTTCAGGCCCTGGCCGACCACTTCGCCATGCGCCGCCCCAGCCTCTCGGAACACCTCAAGGTGCTCCGGGAGGCCGGACTCGTGTCCGAGGAGCGCGCGGGCCGACAGCGGATCTACCGCCTGGAGGCCGCCCCGCTCGCCGACGTACAGGACTGGCTCCATCCGTACGAGCGGTTCTGGCGCGACAGGCTGAGGGGTCTCGGCGATCTCCTGGACCGCATGCCCGACGATGCCGAGACATGAACCACGACCCGCAAGGCGCGAACCACGACCCGCACGGCGCCAACCCAGAACCGCAAGGCACGAACCGTGAACCGCAAGGTGCGAGCCATGCCCCGCACGGCATGAACCCCGACCCGCACGGCACGAACTCCGGTCCAGAGGGCACGAACCCTGGCGCAGAGGGCGTGAACCCCGGTCCGCAAGGCCTGGACCCTGTGGCCGAGGACGACCTCACGACCATCCGCGTCGATCAGTTCCTGCCGCATCCGCCCGCCAAGGTCTGGCGTGCGCTCACCGAGCCCGAGCTGCTCGCGCAGTGGCAGATGCCGGGGTCCGAGGACTTCCGGCTCGAAGTCGGCCACCGGTACACGCTGACCGCGGTCCCCCGCCCCAACGCGAACTTCTCCGGCACGGTTGACGTGCGCGTTCTCGCCTATGAGCCGCAGCGGATGCTGAGCGTCCGGTGGGCGGACGCGA
Source organism: Streptomyces sp. NPDC026500 (assembly GCF_055567635.1). Lineage (NCBI taxonomy): Bacteria > Bacillati > Actinomycetota > Actinomycetes > Kitasatosporales > Streptomycetaceae > Streptomyces > Streptomyces sp. NPDC026500. Next base: position 612,245 of record NZ_JBVHQB010000001.1, read on the forward strand.
CCGCGGCCCGTCCTGCGGACTGGACCATTACCTGGACACTGGAACAGGAAGGGCGCGGTACGCGTCTCTTCCTAGTACACGAGGGATTCGATCCGGACGATCCCGCACAGATGATGGCGCGGAAGATCATGGACGGGGGCTGGAGGTCGCATGTGATGCGATCTCTGGGGAATGCGCTGGACCAGATGTAGTTCGTCCCGCACTCCGGTGAGCTGCAGACCGTAGTCGGGCGGACGACAGCCGGTAGTCAAGGACCGGTAAAAGCTGTAACCGCAGGACCACCCCGTGTGCACGTGCATCTGCCCATGCATCTGCACATGAACAGAGCTATGATCCGAGTCAGTTGACTACTGCATCTATGGCCACCTCAGCCACTGCACGACCGGGGAGCGACCTGTGGACCACGACGTGTTCGACGTGGATGACGTGTACAACGGTATGGCTGAATTCGTGCACAACGGCATGGCTGCGACCGAGCTGGACGGCGTCGCCTGGCAGAAGAGCCGGCACAGCAACTCGCAAGGTTCCTGCGTGGAGTTCGCGCGGCTGCCCGGCGGTGACGTGGCCGTGCGGAACTCGCGGTTCCCCGAGGGACCCGCGCTCGTCTACACGCGCGCCGAGATCGAGGCGATGCTGCTGGGCATCAAGGACGGCGAGTTCGATCACCTGATCGCCGGCTGACGGCCGTGATCGTGAGCCGTCCGCAATGGGCCGGTCGCGGGAGAGCCGGTCACGGCATGGGTGGCTGTGGGAAGGCCGCCTGCGGGAAGGGTGACGTCAACCGAGGGTGAGCGTCACGCAGCGTTCTGTAACGCGCGTAGAACCGCGGCGCCAAAAGGCGCCGCGGTTCGTCATTCGGAGGGGAGCGCGGCCGTCCCCGGCTGGGACCCCAGCCGGAACAGCGCCCATACGACCTTGCCGCTGAGTGTTCCGGCGAGCGGGTGCCAGCCCCAGCTGTCCGAGAACGAGTCGACCAGGAAGAGGCCGCGCCCCGACTCCGCCGCGAAGTCGTCCGAGTCGCCGGCGACCGGACTTTCGTGGCTGGGGTCGCGTACGGCGCACACCAGACGTGAGGTCCACCGCATCAAGTGCAGCCGTACGGGCGGCCCTTGATCGTCCTTGCGGGGCGTGTCCGAGGGCAGCGCGTGCCGCAGGGCGTTGGTGACGAGCTCGGAGACCACCAGGCAGACGTCGTCGAAACGGTCGCCGATCTCCCACTGGTCCAGCGTTCCTCGGGTGAACTGGCGGGCCTCGCGCACCGCTTCGTAGCGGGCGGGCAGGGCGCACGAGGCGGCGCTGGACACGGCCGCGGGATCGAGAGGCGGAAGTCCCTGCCGTAAGGGTTCGAGCATGGTCGATCCATTCGTCCCCATGCGAGGCACTCCCGGGTGTTCGCGGTCGTTGCGATGCAGCGGTGGCGCGAGGACCATGGTTCCGAATGCGTACAGCAGATGCAAGGGCAGATGCACGTGCACGCGCCCGAATTGGACCTTCCTCTCCTACTTCTTGCTCATTTCTTCCGTCACCTTATTCTCAGTTGTTGACGCTCCACTGGTCTTTTTCTGTGCTCCACCTTTGGCTACTTTCCGTTTCCGTAACTGAACGAGTACTGCTTGAAGTGTTTTAGTGGCAGACTTCGGCGTCTGGAAGACGGTTGGGGAGGCTGACGAACGTGAGCGCTGGTGAGTCGAGCGGCTCGGTGGTGCGGCGCATGCTGCTGGGGTCACATCTGCGGCGCCTGCGTGAGGCGCGTGGCATCACCCGTGAAGCGGCCGGTTACTCGATCCGCGCCTCCGAATCGAAGATCAGCCGCATGGAGTTGGGAAGGGTGAGCTTCAAGACGCGCGACGTCGAGGACCTGCTGACGCTCTACGGCATCAACGACGAAGCCGAGCGCACCTCCCTTGTCTCGCTCGCCAAGGAGGCCAACGTCGCGGGCTGGTGGCACAGTTACTCCGACGTCCTGCCCTCCTGGTTCCCCACCTATGTCGGTCTCGAAGGCGCGGCCCACCTGATCCGGGTGTACGAAGTGCAGTTCGTGCACGGCCTGTTGCAGACCGAGGCCTACGCCCACGCGGTCGTCCGGCGTGGGATGAAGGGTGCCTCCGCCGCCGACGTCGACCGGCGCGTGGCCCTGCGCCTGGAGCGCCAGAAGTACCTCGTCTCCGAGAACGCCCCCGAGTTCCACATCGTCCTCGACGAGGCCGCGCTGCGCCGCCCGTACGGCGACCGCGAGGTGATGCGCGGACAGCTCCAGCATCTGATCGAGGTCTCGGAGCAGCCCAACGTACGGCTTCAGGTCATGCCGTTCAGCTTCGGCGGGCACTCCGGTGAGAGCGGCTCCTTCACCATCCTGAGCTTCCCGGAGTCCGACCTGTCGGACGTGGTCTACCTGGAGCAGCTCACCAGCGCGCTCTACCTGGACAAGCGCGAGGACGTCACCCAGTACGAGAGCGCGCTCAAGCAGTTGCAGCAGGACAGCCCGGGGCCGTCCGAGAGCCGCGATCTGCTGCGGGGGCTGCTTCAGCTCTCCTGAGAGCGTCCACAGACTTCCCCGGACTTCTCTGGTCTCCTTCAACTCCCTTGAAACACAAGTACGATGACGTGTGATCAGACCGTGATCGGATGTCTGCTGACCCGGGCCAAGGACTGCCTCGGCAGCACAGGGATTGAGGGAGCACATGTCGTCCTACTTCACCGACCTGGCCCAGCAGTACATCGACGGCGAGTGGCGTCCGGGAACGGGCTCCTGGGACATCATCGACTTCAACCCGTACGACGGCGAGAAGCTGGCGTCGATCACGATAGCCACGGTCGACGAGGTCGATGAGGCCTACCGCGCCGCCGAGCGCGCCCAGAAGAAGTGGGGCGCGACGAACGCGTACGCGCGCCGCGCGGTCTTCGAGAAGGCCCTCGCCGTCATCGACGAGCGCGAGGCGGAGATCTCCGAGGTGATCATCGCCGAGCTCGGCGGCACCCGCCTCAAGGCGGCCTTCGAGCTGCACCTCGTCCGGGAGTTCCTGCGCGAGTCGGTCCAGCTGGCGCTGCGCCCCGAGGGGAAGATCATCCCCTCGCCGGTCGACGGCAAGGAGAACCGCCTCTACCGCGTCCCGGTCGGCGTCGTGGGTGTCATCAGCCCCTTCAACTTCCCCTTCCTGCTGTCGATCAAGTCCGTCGCGCCGGCCCTCGCGCTCGGCAACGGCGTGGTCCTGAAGCCGCACCAGAACACCCCGATCGTCGGCGGCTCCCTGGTCGCCAAGATCTTCGAGGACGCGGGCCTGCCCGGCGGTCTCCTCAACGTCGTCATCACCGATATCGCCGAGATCGGCGACGCCTTCATCGAGCACCCGGTCCCCAAGGTCATCTCCTTCACCGGCTCCGACAAGGTCGGCCGGCACGTCGCCACGGTCTGCGCCGCGAACTTCAAACGCTCGGTGCTCGAACTGGGCGGCAACAGTGCCCTGGTGGTCCTGGAGGACGCGGACATCGACTACGCGGTCGACGCGGCGGTCTTCAGCCGCTTCGTCCACCAGGGTCAGGTCTGCATGGCCGCGAACCGTGTCCTCGTGGACCGGTCGATCGAGGCGGAGTTCACCGAGAAGTTCGTCGCCAAGGTCGGGACGCTGAAGACCGGCGATCCGAGCGACCCGCAGACGGTCATCGGTCCGGTCATCAACTCCTCCCAGGCGGACGTGCTTTCCACCGTGGTCGAGCAGGCGATCGCGGAAGGCGCCACCGCGCTGCTGCATGGCACGACCACGGACAACATGGTCGAGCCCTCCGTCCTGACCGGCGTCCCCGCCGACTCGGACCTGCTCCGGCAGGAGATCTTCGGCCCGGTCGTCTTCCTCGTCCCGTTCGACGGGGAGGAAGAGGCGGTCCGGATCGTCAACGACACCCCGTACGGACTCTCCGGCGCCGTCCACACGGCCGACATCGAGCGCGGCGTGAACTTCGCCAAGCAGATCGACACCGGCATGTTCCACGTCAACGACGGCACCGTCCACGACGAACCCCTCGTCCCCTTCGGCGGTGAGAAGCACTCGGGCATCGGCCGCCTGAACGGTGAGACGACGGTCGACTCCTTCACCACGACGAAGTGGATCTCGGTGCAGCACGGGCGGAGCCGCTTCCCCTTCTGACCGTTCCACCCTTTCCGACACGCCTTCGCGTGATCGTTCAGCGTGCCCGGACCCTTGCGGACAGAACCTGACCGCAAGGGTCCGTAGCGTCATCGGTGTCAGTCAGGCGGACCCGATGAAAGGCGGCCGGTCATGGTCACGCATGTGCGAGCGGAAGAGCAGGGCGACGAGCGCGGGGCACTGCTCGCCTTCATCGAGGAGCAGCGCGGCGGTATCCGCCGGTCGCTGCTCGGGCTGACCGAGGAACAGGCCGCGAGCAGGCCGAGCGCCAGTGAACTCTCCCTTTCGGGGCTGCTCAAGCATGTCGCCGAGGTCGAGCAGGGCTGGGTGGCCCGCGCCAAGGGCGAGTCGCCCGCGGTGAAGCGGGACGAGTCGAACTGGCACGAGTGCTTCGTCCTCGCCGACGGCGAGACGGTTGCCTCGCAGCTCGCGTACTGGGAGAAGGTCGCCGCCGAGACGGAGGCTTTCCTGCGCGCGGTGCCGAGCCTCGACGACACCTTCGCGCTCCCGAACGATCCCTGGTTCCCGCCCGACGCCCGCGTCTCGATGCGCTGGCTGGCCCTCCACCTGATCCGCGAGACGGCTCGCCACGCCGGGCACGCCGACATCATCCGCGAGTCCCTGGACGGCAAGACGGCTTTCGAGCTGGTCGCACAGGAACAGGGCACCTCTTGGGGCTGAGGTCCCCACGCCCGAGGCCGGACGCCCGAGGCCGGACGGCCTGCGGCGGGACGGCCCGCCGGCGATTCGACCCCTCGTACTCGGCGCGGCCCTGCGTTCGCCGCCACCCACCGCTCGCGGCTCCTCCCGGAGAGCCGCGAGCGGTCCGGCGCGACAGCCGACCTAGTGGTGGAAACTCGTCGCCGCGTCCCTGTCATGGGTCATCGGACCCGGCTGGCGGCGCAGTTCGGGCAGCAGCTGGGACAGGTTCTCGATGAAGAGGTCGGCGAGGTCCGACGAGAAGCCGTTGCGGCAGACCACGCGCAGCACGGACAGGTCCTGGCGGTTCTCGGGGAAGGTGTACGCGGGCAGCAGCCAGCCGTTCTCGCGCATTCTCCTGGACACGTCGAAGACGTCGTACGCGGTCACCTCGGGCGCCGTGGTGAAGGCGAACACCGGCAGCTCGTCGCCCCGGGTGATGAGGCGGAAGTCGCCCAGACACTCGATGCGTTCGGCGAGCGAGCGTGCCACGTCCCGGGTCGTCTGCTGCACGGCCCGGAAGCCCTCGCGGCCCAGCCGCAGGAACGTGTAGTACTGCGCGACGACCTGCGCTCCCGGGCGGGAGAAGTTGAGCGCGAAGGTCGGCATGTCGCCGCCCAGGTAGTTCACCCGGAAGACCAGTTCCTCCGGCAGCTCGGCCGCCGTCCGCCACAGCGCCCAGCCGACACCCGGGTAGACCAGGCCGTACTTGTGCCCCGAGGTGTTGATCGACGACACCCTGGGCAGCCGGAAGTCCCAGACCAGGTCCTCGTCGAGGAAGGGCGCGATCATCGCCCCGGACGCGCCGTCGACGTGGACCGGGATGTCGAGGCCGGTGCGGTCCTGGAGCTGGTCCAGCGCCGCGCACAGCTCCTCGATCGGTTCGTACGACCCGTCGAAGGTGGAGCCGAGGATGCCGACGACCCCGATGGTGTTCTCGTCGCACAGCTCGGCCGCGGCCTGGGGGTCGAGGTGGAACCGGTCGCCCTCCATGGGGACCTGGCGGGCCTCGACCTCCCAGAAGTTGCAGAACTTCTCCCAGCACACCTGGACGTTCACGCCCATGACGAGGTTGGGCCGGGCACCGGGGTAGCGGTCCGCGTTGCGTTGCGTCCAGCGCCGCTTCAGCGCCATCCCGGCGAGCATGCACGCCTCGCTCGACCCGGTCGTCGAACATCCCACCGCGGCCGACGGATCCGGCGCGTTCCACAGGTCGGCGAGCATCGCCACGCAGCGCCGCTCCAGCTCGGCCGTGCGGGGGTACTCGTCCTTGTCGATCATGTTCTTGTCCCGGCACTCCGCCATCAGGACCCCGGCCTGCGGTTCCATCCAGGTGGTGACGAACGTGGCCAGGTTCAGCCGGGAGTTCCCGTCCAGCATGAGCTCGTCGTGGACGAGCTGGAGCGCGGTCGTGGGTGGGAGCGGGCCCTCCGGGAGGCGGTGCTTCGGTGGCGCCTCGACCATGCCGCTGACCGGATTGGTCTCGCCGTAGAACGGATTGACGGAGAGCGGGCGGTCATCGGGCTTCTGGTGGCCCTGATGGAGCGGCATGGCTTCTCCCAACGCTTCAGCGGGACGGCGCGTCCCTTTGGTCCATCCGGTTCATCCGGTTCATCGGATGAGGGCTGCCCGGCGGTTCACCGGATCGGGCTTCCGTCCTCGTGCAGTTGCATCTGCGGCCGTCCGGTCACCAGCAGCCAGGCCGGCAGGGAGGCGATGCAGAGCAGGGCGATGATCGTGGGCGAGGACACCAGGACAGCGGCCGTGAACAGGCTCACCCAGCCCTGCCGGGTGGTCGCGAGGAGCATGCCCAGCACCCCCGCGGCCAAGCCCAGCGACGCCGGGACCGACGACACGAGCGCGTGGGCGCACAGACCGAACGCGGCACCGATGAAGACGGCAGGGAAGATCCGGCCGCCCCGGAACCCGCAGGACGCCGCGACGACCAGCGCGGCCAGCTTCACCCCGCCCATCAGCGCGTACCGGCCCGCCGAATAGCCGTCCGGGTTCCGGGCCATCTCGGCGACCTGGTCCAGGCCTTTGAACAGCGTCAGCGGCCCGCCCAGACAGCCCAGCAGGCCGAGGACGAGCCCGCCGACGGGGAGCGCCACCATGGGATGGCGCAGGAGTGAGAACACCTTGTGGACGTAGGGGAAGGCGCGGACCCCGGCCATGCCGAGCACCGCCGTCACGGAGGCGATCACCAGCGCGGACAGCACATCGGCCCAGCCGGGAGTGCCGAGCGGGGGCAGATCGAGGTCGAAGCTCGCGTGTCCCAGCAGTGCCGTGGTCATCGAGCCCACCGAGGCCGCCGTCAGCGGCGCGAAGAGGTTGTCCCACAACAGTCCCTTCACCTGCCGCCCGGCGAGCGCCTCGGAGATGACCAGCGCCGCCGCGACCGGCGTACCGAACAGGGCGCCGATCGTCCCCGCCTCGGCCAGCATCACCCACAACGGGCCGGGCGCCGCGGGCGCGAACCTGCGGCCCGCCCAGAACGCCAGCGCGACGTTGGTGGCGATGATCGGGTTCTCGGGGCCGAGGCTCGGGCCGCCCGCCAGCATCAGCGCGGTCGCCACCAGCAGTCCGGGCAGGATGAAGAGCGCCATCGGCTCCGCCTGGAGCCCCACGGTGGCCGGGTCGGGGCCCGCGTGCCCCGGCGCCTTCCACACCACCAGACCGACCAGGATGCCGGTGGTGGTGAGCATGACGATCATCCAGAGCGAGGAGTAGCCGCCGATGCCGAGCGCGTCCGGCAGGTCCGTCCAGAGAACGTCCTTGAGCTGGTCGGCCAGCTTGCTCACGCCCACGTAGAGAAGGGCCGATACCGCGCCGACGACCACGGACGGAAGGAACAGCGGCAGCAGAGTCCGTGCGGGCGTCGCCCGGGTGAGGGCCGGTCCCGGGGGAGCCGCTTCGTGGGTCACGGGCTCACCCTAAGCGCGCGAAACGGACATAACATCCCGAGCGTCGTCGCCGGACCGATCTCGAGCGTCGACGGCCGGACCCGTGGACTTCGGACTTGCACCTCACGTCACGTCAGGCCTCATCGTGAAGGGCGTACCGAGGAAGGAGCGGAAGTGAGCTACTCAGTGGGCCAGGTCGCCGGATTCGCCGGAGTCACGGTGCGCACGCTGCACCACTACGACGAGATCGGTCTGCTCGCGCCCGGCGAACGCAGCCATGCGGGTCATCGGCGCTACAACGACGCCGACCTCGACCGGCTGCAGCAGATCCTGTTCTACCGAGAGCTCGGCTTCCCGCTCGACGAGGTCGCCGCCCTGCTCGACGACCCGGAAGCGGACCCGCGCGCGCATCTGCGCCGCCAGCACGACCTGCTGACCGCCCGGATCGAGAAGCTGCAGAAGATGGCCGCGGCCGTGGAGCACGCCATGGAGGCACGCACGATGGGCATCAACCTCACGCCCGAGGAGAAGTTCGAGGTCTTCGGGGACAAGGACCCGGAGGCGCACGCGGAGGAGGCCGAGCGCCGCTGGGGCGGCACGGACACCTACGCCGAGTCGCAGCGCCGCACCGCCCGCTACACCAAGGACGACTGGAGGCGCATGCAGGCCGAGGTGGCCTCCTGGGGCGAGCGGTACGACGCCCTGATGGAGGCCGGGGAGCGGCCGGACGGCGAGCGGGCCATGGACATGGCCGAGGAGCACCGGCAGCACGTCACCAAATGGTTCTACGCGTGCACCTACGAGATCCACCAGGGGCTCGGTGACATGTACGTCGCCGACGAGCGGTTCAAGGAGTTCTACGACTCCAGGCGGCCGGGGCTGGCCGAGCACCTGAGGGACGCGATCACCGCGAACGTCGCCCGGCACTCCCGCGAAGCCTGATCCAGGGGGCGTCCGTGACGGCGACGGGCGCCGGTCCGGCCGAGTGCCGTTCGCGCCGGCGATGCCGTCCGAACCGGTGACCCGCGTGGGCGGTGCCGTCGGTATCGGTGACCCACGCGGGCCGTGGCGTCGGTATCCGTGAACCGCGCAGACAGTGTCGTCGGCACAGGTAAGGGGCGTCCGCCTTTGCGGGCGCCCCTTACCTGCGCGCGCTACTCCTTGGCCAGGACCACGGCCGTGCCGTAGGCGCACACCTCCGTGCCCACGTCCGCCGCCTCCGACACGTCGAAGCGGAACATCAGCACGCCGTTGGCGCCACGCGCGCGTGCCTGCTCGACGAGCCGCTCCATGGCCTGGTTGCGGGTCTCCACCAGCGTCTTGGTGAGTCCCTTGAGCTCACCGCCGATCATCGACTTCAGGCCCGCGCCGATCTGGCTGCCCAGATGACGCGAGCGCACGGTGAGGCCGAAGACCTCGCCGATGACCTGCTCGACGCGATGGCCGGGAACGTCGTTCGTCGTGACGACCATGACGTCCGCGTGGGGACCCTGGCCGCCGCCGTATTCATCGATGCCCATGGTCCACAGCTTTGTCCCAGTCGTCGCACAGTGCATCCTGGAGTCACGGGTGGAACCTGGAGTGGACACATTGCGTTGATAGCTTTGGCCGCCGTACAGGACCGCCGCACCTCCCTTCACCCCTCAGGAGCCCGGAACCGTGATGACGCTTGCCCTCGGTCCCAGCTGGCTGGATCCGAACACGCTCCTGGACAACTACGGCATCTGGGGCCTGCTGCTGGTCGTCTTCGCCGAGTCCGGCCTGCTCATCGGCTTCTTCCTGCCGGGTGACTCGCTGCTGTTCACCTGTGGTCTGCTGATCGCCACAGGCGCGATGGACTTCCCGCTGTGGGCGGCGATCCCGCTGATCTGTCTCGCCGCGGTCCTCGGCGACCAGGCGGGCTACCTCTTCGGCAAGAAGGTCGGGCCCTCGCTCTTCACCCGCCCGAACTCCCGCCTGTTCAAGCAGGAGAACGTGGTCAAGGCCAACGAGTTCTTCGAGAAGTACGGGCCCAAGTCCCTGGTGCTGGCCCGCTTCGTGCCCGTCGTGCGCACGTTCACGCCGATCATCGCCGGCGTCAGCGGCATGAAGTACCGCCCCTTCCTCACCTTCAACGTCATCGGCGGCGTGATGTGGGGCGCGGGCGTCACGCTGCTCGGCTCCTGGCTCGGCAAGATCGAGTTCGTCAACAAGAACATCGAGCTGATCCTGATCCTGATCGTGCTCGTCTCGGTGGTCCCGATCTTGATCGAGTTCCTGCGCGCCCGTTCCCAGGCCAAGAAGAACCCGCCCCAGGAGCCCGTCCCGGCGCAGCCCGCGGCCGCCCACACCCGTTCCGCCGCGCCCGTCATGGACGACGCGACCAGGCCGCTGCGCGTGCCGCCGGTCCACGAGGGCCAGGACCCGTCGTACGGCAGCCAGGGCCACGGCCGGACGTACGGGGACCAGGGCCACGGCCAGTCGTACGGCGATCAGGGCCACGACCAGTCGTACGGGAACCAGGAGCAGGACCAGTCGTACGGGAACCAGGGGAACGACGCTTACGGGAACCAGGGGAACGACGCTTACGGGAACCAGGGCCAGGGCTACGGCCATCAGGGCAACGGCTACCCGCCCCAGCAGCAGTACCAGCAGCCCCAGCAGACGTACCAGCAGCCGTACGGCTCGGACCAGGACTACGGCTACGACCAGCAGCAGTACGACCAGGGTTACCAGCAGGGCTACGACCAGGGCCAGGCCCACCCGCCGCAGCAGCACCCCCAGCAGCACCCCCAGGGCCACCCGCAGCAGCGGTACAGCTCGGAGTACCCCTACGGCCAGGGCCCCACGCAGAACTGAGCCGCCCGCCCGGTCCTCCGTGGACCGGGCTTCCTGGAACCGGGCCTCAGAACCCGCGTGTCCGCTTGGCGGCCCGCCGCCCGCCGGCGGAGCCGCCCGGCAGGCGCAGGAACAGCCGCGAGATCTCCGAACCCAGGTTCACGCCGATCGCGATGGCCATGGCGAGGGCCGCCGCCTTGGTGAGAGACACCAGGCCCTTGTCGACCTCGTTCTGGGCGATCGACAGCAGTCCGAAGTAGGTCGCCGAACCGGGCAGCAGGGGCCCGATCGCGGCCGTCGTGTACGGCAGCGCGGACGCGAACCGGTAGCGCGAGAGCAGCTGCCCGAAGAGGCCCACCAGGCCCGCGGCGACGGCCGTGGAGGCCACCGGCGAGAGGCCGCCCGCGTAGTGCATCGCCCCGTACACCGACCAGGCCACGCCTCCGTTGAGGGTCACCGCGAGGACGGTGGATCGTTCCTGCTGGAGCAGGATCGCGAAGGTGAGCGACAGCAGCATGGACGCGGCGATCTGGATCAGCGGCCGCTCGGAGATGCTCAGCCCCGCGTCCGGGTTGAGCTGCGTGCCCAGCTTCACGCCGAAATAGAGCACCAGCAGGACGCCGGAGACGATCCCCACGAAGAAGTACATGACTTCGAGCAGCCGCGCGGACGCGGTGATGTAGAAGCCGGTCAGCCCGTCCTGCACCCCCGCGACGAGGGCCCGCCCCGGCAGCAGCGCGAAGAGCCCACCGGTGATCACCGCGGAGGCGTTCACATCGACGTGCGCCAGCGTGAGCGCGACCCCTATCGCGGCCGGCGGCATCGCGGCCACCGTGAACTGGTAGAACTCCGGCAGCCCGCGTCCCGCGCACAGCCACGCGAGCCGGTCGCCCAGCATCGCGCCGAGCGCCGCGGCGACGAACACGATCGCGTCACCGCCGACGAGCACGGAGGCCGCACCGGCGAGCAGTCCGCCGGAGGCGGTCAGTACCCAGCCGGGATACGGGTGCCGGTTGCGCCGGATCTCCGCGAGCCGCCCGTAGGCCTCCTCCAGGGAGATCGCGGTCTCCGGGTCGCTCAGGTCGTCGACGAGCCGGAAGACGGCCGCCAGGCGCGTGTAGTCGGTGCCCCGGCGGCGCACGGTCCGTGACGCCGTCACCGGGTCGTCCACCAGGGACGGCTGGTGCGAGATCGACAACAGGGTGAAGGTGACGTTCGGCTCGCAGCGGTCAAGACCGTAGGAGCGGCAGACCGCGAACATCGCCGTCTCCACGTCCTCGGCGCCCTCACCGCCCGCGAGCAGCAGTTCGCCGATGCGCAGGGTCAGGTCGAGGACGCGCGGGACGGCGGGCCCCGACTCGTCCTCCTTGTGCACGGGTTCGGGCGCGGGTCGCTCGGTCACCGGCATGCGCAGCATCGTGCGCATCCGGTCCTGCCACGGCGCGTCCTTCGTCAGGCTGACCAAGGGGATGCCGGTCGCCGGTGTGAAGGCGGGCGGCGCCTGCTTGGCGCTGTAGGTGCGCGGCGTGCTGAACGCCGAGCCTCCCTGCTCGGGCCCGGCATGCTGGGGTGCGTCGAGACCCACGGGCAGCGCGAACTCCGATGTCGTCGAAGACTCCTCGTCGGCCGCCGCCGCCCCCGGCGCCGCCACACCGGCGGGCGGGCTGAAAGCACTCCTCGCCTCGTCCGACTGCGGCTTGCGGTCTTCCGCTTCCGGGTCCGCCACCAACTCCAGCCTCGCCTTTCGCGTCTGTGTGGTTCTCCTTCTTGCCTTCCGTATGCCTCAGTATGCGTACGGACGCACGAACGGGCCGCGCGACCCCCATGGGGATCACGCGGCCCGTTCGGAAGCGGGGGAGGTCATCGACCGCCCACGGGGAGGTCAGTGACCGCCCGAGTCCTTGAAGCGCTTGTAGGAACGCTCGATCTCGGCCTCGGCCTCGGTGCGGCCGACCCAGTCGGCGCCCTCGACGGACTTGCCGGGCTCCAGGTCCTTGTAGACCTCGAAGAAGTGCTGGATCTCCAGGCGGTCGAACTCCGACACGTGGTGGATGTCGCGCAGGTGCTCCACACGCGGGTCGTGCGCCGGGACGCACAGCAGCTTGTCGTCGCCGCCGGCCTCGTCCGTCATACGGAACATGCCGATCGCGCGGCACTGGATGAGGCAACCCGGGAAGGTCGGCTCGTCCAGGATGACCAGGGCGTCCAGCGGGTCGCCGTCCTCGCCGAGAGTGTTCTCGACGAAGCCGTAGTCGGCCGGGTAGCTGGTCGAGGTGAAGAGTCGACGGTCCAGACGGATCCGACCGGTCTCGTGGTCCACCTCGTACTTGTTCCGTGAACCCTTCGGAATCTCGATCGTGACGTCGAACTCCACCGGTGGCTCCTCCATGATCAGCACATAGTTCTGGTGGTTAAGTGTCCCTCACGCAGGTGGGTGATCGCGAAAGGGGCTGGTGGTCGTGCCAGAGCTGAGGGCTTGGCGGGCTGCGAGACCGCATGTGGTGCGGATCGCACGGACGGTGAAACCGCATGTGGCGCGGGTCACCCAAGCCGTGCGGCCCCGTGCCGTGCGGTGGACGACACCGCAGCTCACAGCCGTCGCAGCCACCGTGGGCCTGGCCCTGGCGGCCGGGGCGGTGGCCGTGGCCGGTCCCTGGGACTCCACCGGCCAGCGTACGGCCGAGCGGGACTGGGCCGCATCGCGGGCGCCCGAGGGTGGCACAGATCACGCACGTAAATCCGGTACGCCCCGAACGTCACCCCGGCCCGCCCCCAGCGCCGCCTCCGTACTGACCGGACTCGGCGGCTCGGCGAGCGCCGTGCCCGCGCCCGCCGAGAAGGCACTCGCGGGCGTCCTCGACCCGCTGCTGGCCAACCCGGTCCTCGGCGCGGTGCGCACCGCCGTCGTGGTCGACGTGGCGACCGGCAAGCGGCTCTACGGCAAGGGCGCCGACCTGGTCCAGACGCCGGCCTCCACCACGAAGATCGCCACCGCTGTCGCCGCCCTCACGGCGTCGGGCCCCGACCACCGCATCGTGACGCGTACGGTCCTGGAGCCCGACACCAAGGAGCTCGTGCTCGTCGGCGGCGGCGACCCGACGCTGACGGCCCGCAAGCCCGCGGACGGCTGGGCGGACCTGAGCACCCTCGCCGAGGAGACGGCCACCGCCCTGAAGGCCCGTCACATGAACCACGTGACGCTCTCCTACGACACCTCGCTCTACTCCGGCCCCGGCCTTCACCCCATCGGAGTCAACGAGAACATCGCGAAGGTCACCGCCCTGATGGCCGACGAGGGCCGCCTGGACGACACGACCAGCGGACCGGCCGGGCGCGCCCTGGACCCGGCGGCGGACGCCGCGCGCACATTCGCGGACCTGCTCCACGACCACGGCATCACCACGACCTCGCCCGGCCCCTCGAAGGCGACGAGCCGCTCCCAGGCCCTCGCCTCCGTCTCCTCCCCGCCGCTGTCCGCCCTGGTCGAGCGGATGCTGACCAACAGTGACAACGACATCGCGGAGGCCCTGGCCCGCCAGGTCGCCCTCGCCACCGGCGAGGAACCCAGTTTCGACGGCGACGCGAAGGCGATCCGCGCCCAGCTGAAGAAGCTCGGACTCCCGCTGTCCGGGGCGCGGTTCGCGGACGGCAGCGGCCTGAACCGCGCCGACAAGCTCTCCGCCGACCTGCTCACCGCTCTGCTGGCCAAGGCGGGAGACCCGGCCCACCCCGAACTCCGTTCGGTCCTCACCGGCCTGCCCGTCGCCGGTTTCACCGGCACCCTCAGCACCCGCTACACCGACGCCCCCACCGCCACCGGCGTCGTCCGCGCCAAGACCGGCACCCTGACCGGCGTCAACACCCTCGCCGGCACCGTCGTCGACAAGGACGGCCGTCTGCTGGCCTTCGCGTTCCTGACCTCCGACGCCGCACACCCCCCGAACCCCCTGGAGGCGCGCGCCGCGCTGGACCACACGGCGACGGCCCTGGTGGCGTGCGGCTGCCACTAGGACCTGTCCGACGATCGACAGGGCCCCGAACGGACACCTTCGGACCCGCCCGACCCGTGGGCACCAGAAGCACCACCAGCCCCTCGGCCGGGGCGCATCCGGCGCCGTACCCCTAACCGCAGCCGGACCCGCTCACGTACGGTTGACGCATGACGAGCATCGGTGGTGCTGCATCTACTGGGATGGTCGACTGGAATCTCGCGGTGGCGACCGCGACCCGGCTCGTACGGCCGGGACCCGAGGTGAGCCGCGACGAGGCCAGGGCCATCGTCGCGGAGCTGCGCCGACACGCGAAGGCCTCGGAGGACCATGTCCGGGGCTTTACTCGTATGGGTGACGACATCGTCCACGACACCCCCGTCCTCGTAGTCGACCGTCCCGGCTGGGTCCGGGCGAACGTCGCCGGGTTCCGGGAGATCCTCAAGCCCCTTCTGGACAAGATGCAGGAACGGCGCGGGAACACCCCCGGCGGAGCCGTCCTCGGCGCCGTCGGCGGCAAGGTCACCGGCGTCGAGCTGGGCATGCTGCTGTCGTTCCTGTCGTCGAGGGTCCTCGGGCAGTACGAGACGTTCGCGCCCGCGACCAGGGACCTGCCCGCGGGGGCGCCCTCCGGCTCGGGCAACGGCGGCGGCCGGCTGCTGCTGGTCGCCCCGAACATCGTGCACGTGGAGCGCGAACTCGACGTCCAGCCCCACGACTTCCGTCTGTGGGTGTGCCTCCACGAGGAGACTCACCGCACCCAGTTCACGGCCGTGCCCTGGCTGCGCGACCACCTGGAGGGCGAAATCCAGTCGTTCTTGGCGGAGACCGAGGTCGACCCCATGACCGTCCTGGAACGCATCAGGGAGGCCGCCCAGTCGCTCTCCGGCTCCCGCCCCGACACCGAGGAGGACGACGGCGGACGTTCCCTCGTGGAAATCGTGCAGACGCCCGCCCAGCGGGAGATCCTCGGCCGGCTCACCGCCGTGATGTCCCTCCTGGAGGGACACGCCGACTTCGTGATGGACGGCGTAGGGCCCGCCGTGGTCCCCTCCGTCGCCGAGATCCGCGAGAAATTCCAGCAGCGCCGCGCCAAGGGCGCCTCCCGCCTCGACCTGGCCCTGCGCAAACTGCTCGGCCTGGACGCCAAGCTCAGGCAGTACAGGGACGGCGAGCGGTTCGTACGGGCGGTCGTCGGCGAGGTCGGCATGGACGGCTTCAACCGTGTGTGGACCTCTCCGAACACTCTCCCGACCAAGGCGGAGATCGCCAAACCGGCGGACTGGGTCGCGCGGGTGCACCGCAAGGCGGAGTCGTGAACCCTACGGGACGGTCGTGAAACGAATCCGGCCGATGGCAGGCAAACGCCCCTGCTATCACCCGTCCGAGGGACCGTGGAGCATGGGTAGGCGTGCAATGCTCGGGGAACGCCCCGGTTCTGTCACCATCGACACACTCTGAGTGACCGATCCCGGGCTAACCCCCCGAAAACTTCATGAAGGGAACCGGACATGGGTCCCCATCCTGCGGTCGCGGCGATACGCCTGGCGGTCCGCCGCGTACTCCACGACATCCTCACCGACCAACCGCCCGCCCCCGACACCCGGCGTACGCCCGTACGCGGTGCCGTGCGCCCCTGCGCGCCCGACGCGGAGCGCGTCCCCGCCCCCGGAACACGGCGCAGCGTGACCGCGCCCGCACGGGCCCCGCACGACCAGCCTCCCGCGAGCTCCCGGCCCCGGCCGGGCGAGGACGGTGCCCCGGCGCCGCTCGTGCTCGTCGCCTGCTCCGGCGGCGCCGACTCCATGGCGCTCGCCTCCGCCCTCGCCTTCGAAGCCCCCAAACTCGGCATCCGCGCCGGTGGCATCACCGTGGACCACGGTCTGCAGCCCGGCTCCGACCTGCGCGCCGACGAAGTCGTGCTGCGCCTCACCGAGCTGGGGCTCGCCCCTGCCGAGTCCATCGCCGTCACCGTCGGCCGCGACGGAGGCCCAGAGGCCGCCGCCCGCGACGCCCGGTACGCCGCCCTCGACTCAGCCGCCGAGCGCCACGGCGCCTCCGCGATCCTCCTCGGCCACACCCGCGACGATCAGGCAGAGACGGTCCTGCTCGGCCTCGCCCGCGGCTCCGGCATCCGCTCACTGTCCGGAATGGCCGCGGTCTCGGGGGCCGACGGCCGTTACCGCCGCCCCTTCCTGCACCTGGACCGGCAGACCGCCCGCAAGGCGTGCATGGTCCAGTCGCTGCCCGTCTGGGACGACCCGCACAACGCCGATCCGGCCTACACCCGCTCCCGGCTCCGCCACGAGGGCCTGCCGGCCCTGGAGAAGGCACTCGGCAAAGGAGTCGTCGAGGCACTCGCCCGTACGGCCCAGCTCTCCCGGGACGATGCCGACGCCCTCGACGCGTGGGCCAGTCAGGCGGAGGCGTCCGTACGCGACGCGGCCGGCCTCCTGGAGTGCGCCAAGCTCTACGCCCTGCCACCCGCCGTACGCCGCCGCATCCTGCGCCGCGCGGCCATCGAGGCGGGCGCTCCGGCCGGTTCGCTGTTCGCCCGCCACATCGAGGAAATCGACCGGCTGATCACCGGATGGCGCGGTCAGGGGGCCATCAATCTCCCGGGCAAAGTCGTCGCTCAGCGCCAGGGTGGCAGACTGGTGATTCGGCAAGGCTGAAACCGGACCCTGCACCGGGGCCGCTCACGCGGCTCCCCGGGACCCCTTCACTCGGGTCGCGGGCGGTCCGAGCGGCCGCGCGGGTGAGCCGAACGGGACCGCCGCCAGTGAACACGGGCGCCCTGTAGGTGAACGAGCCCAAAAAAAGTGGGACGGACGACCGAAAGTGATGCGGGTGGACGCGAAAGACATGGGCACCGACCTCAAGTCGGTGCTCATCACCAAGGAAGAGATCGACGCGAAGCTGGTTGAGCTGGCCGCGAAGATCGACGCGGAGTACGCGGGCAAGGACCTGCTGATCGTCGGAGTGCTCAAGGGCGCCGTGATGGTCATGGCGGACCTCGCGCGTGCGCTGTCCACCCCCGTCACCATGGACTGGATGGCCGTGTCGTCGTACGGCGCGGGCACCCAGTCCTCCGGCGTGGTGCGGATCCTCAAGGACCTGGACACCGACATCAAGGGCAAGCACGTCCTGATCGTCGAGGACATCATCGACTCCGGGCTGACCCTGTCCTGGCTGATCTCCAACCTCGGCTCCCGCGAGCCCGCCTCGCTCAAGGTGTGCACGCTGCTGCGCAAGCCGGACGCGGCCAAGGTCGCGATCGACGTGGAGTGGGTCGGCTTCGACATCCCGAACGAGTTCGTCATCGGGTACGGCCTGGACTACGCCGAGAAGTACCGGAACCTCCCGTTCGTCGGTACGCTCGCGCCTCACGTCTACGGCGGCTGAGCGCCCTCTTCCTGAGGACGGCTCAGTCCTTCCAGGACGTTCGGGAACCCCAGCGGGTTTCGCGCCGTTGGAGCATGCGTGGACGGGATTGCCAGCAGTCCCCTGCGGCTTCGGGTGACAATGCTGGGGTACCGTCCGAAGAACAGTCTTTATCAAACTCACTATGGCAGGAGGGACGGGGCGGCACCGCTCCGTATGGATGGACGTGAAGCGATACTTCCGTGGGCCGGTCATGTGGATCGTGCTGGCCGTCCTTGCCGTGGTCGTGTTGATGCAGGTCGTCGGTTCGTCCGGCGGCTACAAGACGGTGGACACCGGCCAGGTCGTCCGGGCGATCAACGACAACAAGGCCCAGTCAGCCAAGATCACCACTGGCGACGAGCAGGTCATCAAGGTCTCGCTGAAGGACGGCGAGAAGGTTGACGGCAGCTCGAAGATCCAGGCGAGCTACATCGGCGACCAGGGCGTGGCCCTGGCCAACACACTGCAGGACAAGTACCAGAACAAGCAGATTCCGGACGGCTACACCGTCTCGCCGTCCAAGCAGAACCCCTTCGTGGGCATCCTGCTGTCTCTGCTTCCCTTCGTCCTCATCGTCGTCGTCTTCCTGTTCCTGATGAACCAGATGCAGGGTGGCGGCTCCCGGGTCATGAACTTCGGGAAGTCCAAGGCGAAGCTCATCACCAAGGACACCCCGAAGACGACGTTCTCGGACGTCGCGGGCTCGGACGAGGCCGTCGAGGAGCTCCAGGAGATCAAGGAGTTCCTCCAGGAGCCGGCGAAGTTCCAGGCCGTCGGCGCGAAGATCCCCAAGGGCGTCCTGCTGTACGGGCCTCCTGGTACGGGCAAGACGCTCCTCGCTCGCGCCGTCGCGGGCGAAGCCGGCGTTCCCTTCTACTCGATCTCGGGTTCCGACTTCGTCGAGATGTTCGTCGGTGTCGGTGCCTCCCGAGTCCGTGACCTGTTCGAGCAGGCCAAGGCGAACGCTCCGGCGATCGTCTTCGTCGACGAGATCGACGCGGTCGGCCGCCATCGCGGCGCCGGCCTCGGCGGTGGTCACGACGAGCGCGAGCAGACCCTCAACCAGCTGCTCGTCGAGATGGACGGCTTCGACGTGAAGGGCGGCGTCATCCTGATCGCCGCCACGAACCGGCCCGACATCCTCGACCCGGCCCTCCTGCGCCCCGGCCGCTTCGACCGCCAGATCGCGGTCGACCGCCCGGACATGCAGGGCCGTCTGGAGATCCTCAAGGTTCACCAGAAGGGCAAGCCGGTCGCTCCGGACGTCGACCTCTCCGCAGTGTCGCGCCGGACTCCCGGCTTCACGGGCGCCGACCTGGCGAACGTGCTGAACGAGGCGGCGCTGCTCACCGCGCGCAGCAACCGGAAGCTGATCGACAACTCCATGCTGGACGAGGCGATCGACCGCGTGGTCGCGGGCCCGCAGAAGCGGACCAGGATCATGTCGGACAAGGAGAAGAAGATCACCGCGTACCACGAGGGCGGACACGCCCTGGTCGCGGCGGCTTCTCCGAACTCCGACCCGGTCCACAAGATCACGATCCTGTCGCGCGGCCGTGCCCTCGGCTACACGATGGTCCTGCCGGACGAGGACAAGTACTCCACCACGCGCAACGAGATGCTGGACCAGCTCGCGTACATGCTGGGCGGCCGCGCTGCCGAGGAGCTCGTCTTCCACGACCCGACCACGGGTGCCGCGAACGACATCGAGAAGGCCACGGCCACCGCTCGCGCGATGGTCACGCAGTACGGCATGACCGAGCGTCTCGGCGCGATCAAGTTCGGCGGCGACAACACCGAGCCCTTCCTGGGCCGGGAGATGTCGCACCCGCGCGACTACTCGGAAGAGGTCGCCGCGCTCGTCGACGAAGAGGTCAAGAAGCTCATCGAGAACGCGCACAACGAGGCCTGGGAAATCCTGGTCGAGAACCGCGACGTCCTCGACGCGCTGGTGCTCCAGCTGCTGGAGAAGGAGACGCTGAGCAAGGAGCAGATCGCCGAGGTCTTCGCTCCCATCGTCAAGCGCCCGGCCCGCCCCGCGTGGACCGGCTCCTCCCGTCGCACGCCGTCCACCCGCCCGCCGGTGCTCTCCCCCAAGGAGCTGTCACTGACGAACGGGGCGAACGGCTCGGCGGCGGCCATCGCCGCCGCGACGGAGTCCGTCCCGGCGACGGAGGCGGCCCCGGAGGACCGCACCGAGAGCTGACATCGCTCGGCTCCGGGCGGCCTCACCAGGCCCGGAATGGATGCCGCGCCCCCCAGGTTCTAGCCTGGGGGGCGCGGCATTTTCGTGTGCCCGCACCTTTTGGACGCGTCGAGGCACGCACAGGATCCACAGGAACGAGGACCAGATGACCGACCCCGTGACGCTCGACGGTGAGGGCGTGATCGGCGAGTTCGACGAGAAGCGTGCCGAGAACGCCGTACGAGAGCTTCTGATCGCGGTCGGCGAGGACCCGGACCGCGAGGGCCTCAGGGAGACGCCGGGGCGGGTGGCGCGGGCGTACAGGGAGATATTCGCGGGCCTGTGGCAGCAGCCGGAGGACGTGCTGACGACGACGTTCGACCTGGGCCACGACGAGATGGTCCTGGTGAAGGACATCGAAGTGTTCAGCACCTGTGAACATCACCTGGTCCCCTTCAGGGGCGTCGCACACGTCGGCTACATCCCGGCCACCAGCGGCAAGATCACCGGCCTGTCCAAGCTGGCCCGCCTCGTCGACGTCTACGCCCGGCGTCCCCAGGTGCAGGAGCGGCTGACGACGCAGATCGCCGACTCCCTGATGGAGATCCTGGAGCCGCGCGGCGTGATCGTGGTCGTCGAGTGCGAGCACATGTGCATGTCCATGCGCGGCATCCGCAAGCCGGGCGCGAAGACCATCACGTCGGCGGTGCGCGGACAGCTGCGCGACGCCGCGACGCGCAACGAGGCGATGAGCCTCATCATGGCCCGCTAGGGCCTGTCTGCGGGCTAAGCCACCGGAGCGGCCCCGCCGTGGTGTTCGTCGTCGTCCTCCGGGAGCTTGCAGACGCGCTCCAGGAAGAAGGCGGCCGCTATCACGCCGATCCCGGCGATGACGGAGAGGCCGGCGTAGATGGCCTGGTCGCGGCGGGCGGGGACCTCCAGCGATTCCAGGAGGAAGACGCCGGTGCCGCCGTACATACCCGCCACCAGGGCGGCCACCAGGGCGCTCGCCTGGCCGAAGACGACCGCGCGGGCGGCCATCAGCGGATCGACGCCCTTGGCGCCGGGGCGGCGCTCGCGCTGCGCCTTGAGACGGGCGCGCAGCGACAGGGCCGTCGCCAGGAGGACGATCGCGATCAGGGCGAGGACGATGGGCGCGGCCAGCGGGACCCGGGGCAGCGTGCCCACCGCGTTCCACAGGCGGGCGCCCGCCCAGGACAGCACTCCGGCCACCACGAACACGGCGGCCAGTGTCCTGATACGCAGCTCTTTCACGTTGCCCCTTCGGTAGCCCGCCTGCGGCCGGGCCCCGTGTCGGGCCGGCCGGTGGTCGTCTTGACCTTAACGACTACTCGGGCAGCCGGAGTTCCAGGTCGGCGCGGGCCGCGACACCGTCGCACGTGAGCGTGGCGAGGAGCTGGGCGACGGCGCCGTGGCCGGGGAGCTGTGCCTCGGGATCCACGTCGTGCCAGGGGGCGAGGACGAAGGCCCGCTCGTGGGCGCGCGGGTGAGGGAGGGTCAGCACCGGGTCGTCGGAGACGACATCGGCGTACGCCACGATGTCCACGTCGATCGTGCGCGGGCCCCAGCGCTCGTCCCGTACCCGGTGGAAGGCCTCCTCGACGGCGTGCGCCCGCTCCAGGAGCGAGGACGGGGGGAGGGTGGTCCTGAGCACCACGACCGCGTTGAAGTACGAGGGCTGGCTGCCCGGTTCGACGCCCCACGGCTCCGTCTCGTAGACGGGGGAGACCGCTTTGACCCGGACGCCCGGGGTGTCCTCCAGGGCGTCGATGGCGCCCTGGAGGGTCTCCAGACGGTTGCCCAGATTCGAACCGAGGGAGATCACCGCGCGCCGGGGGTTGGACAGGGTCGTGTCGGCGGCGTCCACCTGCTCGACCACGGAGGCGGGCACCGGCTGGACGGTCGGGTCGCTCTGACTCTCGGTGAAGGACGCGGTCATACTCGGCTCCGGATGATCGTGACGGTGACGTCGTCGAAGGGGACCGTGATGGGCGCGTCCGGTTTGTGGACGCAGACCTCGACCTCCTGGACACCGTCGTGCTTGAGACACGTCTGGGCGATGCGCTCGGCGAGCGTCTCGATGAGATCGACCGGCTCGCCCTCGACCACGGCGACGACCTCTTCCGCCACGATGCCGTAGTGCACGGTCTTCGACAGGTCGTCGTCGGCCGCGGCCGGCCGGGTGTCCAGGCCCAGCGTCAGGTCCACGATGAAGGTCTGGCCCTCCTCGCGCTCCTTCTGGAAGACGCCGTGGTGCCCGCGGGCCTTGAGGCCGCGCAGCGCGACACGATCCACGCGAATCACTCCTGCAATCGTCGGTAACGGCCGTCATGCGCCGACCGCGGTCGGCGCACCGGCCTCAAACGAATCTACCTGCGGGCACTGACAACGCTCGCCCGCGGGGACGGGCGCCCCGGTGGAGGCAACGAGGCTTCACCGGGCGTTTCCCCTGGGGAACACGGCGGCTCACGGGTTGGTAGCCGCCCCTACCCCGGGCAGGCGATTCCAATCATCGGTTGGTCCCTGCGGGCCCTGCACCCACTCAACCGGCGGTGTCCTCGTCCTCTTCCTCGCCGGACTCGGCCAGCACGGGTGAAGCGTGGTGGGACCAGAGTTTCCAGCCGTCGGCGGTACGGCGGAACACGTTCGTGGCGACGACCAGCTGGCCGACGAGCGGGCCGAGCTCGTCGCCGCCTTCGGGCGCGGGGCCGCCGCTGAGGATGTTCTCGGTGCAGGTGACCAGGGCCGTGTCGCCGGACACGGAGACGCGCACGTCGGTCAGGAAGAACTGGATGTACTCCGTGTTCGCCATGATCAGCGCGTACGAGCGGAGAACCTCGCCGCGCCCGTTCAGGACGGGCCAGCCGGGGTGGACGCAGGAGACGACCGCGCCCTCGCCCTCGAAGTCGTCGTCGGACGTGTCGAGCGGGGCCAGCCACAGCGAGGACAGTTCCTCGAAGTCACCCCGCTCCATCGCCTCGTAGAACGCCGTGTTGGCGAGTTCGACCTGCTCGACGTCGGTACGCGGTGTGCTCACCGGGCTCCCTCTGCGGCCGGACCGCCGGCGGCACCCGATGCCCCGCCGGTCCGGGCACCCTCGACGGCGCGGGCGACCCGTACGGCGTCGGCGGTGGCCCTTACCTCGTGCACGCGGACCGCCCAGGCGCCCTGCTGGGCGGCGATCGCCGAGACGGCGGCGGTCGCGGCGTCGCGCTCGCGCGCGGGAGGCGGCGCGCCCTCGGGGCCGGCCAGGACGCGGCCGAGGAAACGCTTGCGGGAGGCGGCGACCAGCAGGGGGTGGCCGAGGGCGCGGAGGCGGTCGAGGTGGGCGAGGAGGGCCAGGTCGTGCTCGGGGTCCTTGGAGAAGCCGAGCCCGGGGTCGACGACGATGCGGTCGGGGGCGATGCCGCCCGCCAGAACGGCCTCCACGCGCGCGTGCAGTTCGTCGAGGACCTCGGAGACCACGTCCTCGTACGCCCCCTGGACGTTCCCGCCCGCCAGGAAGCCGCGCCAGTGCATGACCACGAAGGGGGCGCCCGCGGCCGCGACGGCCGGGATCATCGCCGGGTCCGCGAGCCCGCCGCTGACGTCGTTGACGAGGGCCGCGCCCGCGGCGAGGGACTGCTCGGCGACGGAGGCGCGCATGGTGTCCACGGAGACGGTGACGCCCTCGGAGGCGAGGCCGCGGACGACGGGGATGACGCGCTTGAGCTCCTCCGCCTCGTCGACGCGGGTGGCTCCGGGACGGGTGGACTCGCCGCCCACGTCCACGAGGTCGGCGCCCTCGGCGACCAGGCCGAGACCGTGCTTGACCGCGGCCGTCGTGTCGAACCAGCGGCCGCCGTCGGAGAAGGAATCGGGGGTGACGTTCACGACCCCCATGACCGCGCAGCGGTCCCATGTCGGCAGTCCCGCGACTCGGCCGCGCCCGCGCTCATTACTCATACGTCCAGCCTAGGCCTCCTGCGGGAGGCCTCACCGCCCCCTGCCGGTCTCCGTGGTTCCCGGTACGCGGGTGCGCGTCCCTCCCCGCCGGGGCCTCGCGCCGGGACCCTAGGCCGCGCCCGCCCGTTTCCGGCCCGCCGACCGCCGACCGCCGACCGCCGACCGCCGACCGCCGCCCGCCGCCCGCCGCCCGCCGAACGCCTGCCCCCATGCCCGCCGCCCCGGCGCAGCCCCCGAGCGGCACCCCTCAGGGGCACCGCCCGGCACGCCGGCTACGCGGCCCTCATGTCCCGCTCCGCCACCGTGTGCGCGCAGGGACGCGGGGCCCGTGTGCGGCGGCGCAGTATCCGGGGCAGGGCGAGGTTCACGAAGCCCTCGGCCTGCATGGCGGCGAGGCCGATGCGGGGGAGGTCGCGGGAGGCGGCGTAGACGACGAAGCGCGGCTCCCAGCGCGGGTGGAACTTGGCGTTGAACTTGTACAGCGACTCGATCTGGAACCAGCGGGACAGGAAGACCAGCAGCCCGCGCCAGGCGCGCAGCACGGGCCCGGCGCCGATCTTCTCGCCGCGGGCGAGCGCCGAGCGGAACATCGCGAAGTTGAGCGAGATCCGCTCGATGCCGAGGCGGGGCGACGCCTGGAGTGCCGCCACGATGAGGAGTTCGTTCATACCGGGGTCGGCCGCGCGGTCGCGGCGCATGAGGTCGAGCGACACGCCGTCCGCGCCCCACGGGACGAAGTGCAGGACGGCCTTCAGGTCGCCGTACGGGCCGGGCCGGTCGTCGGCCTTGTGCGCCGTGGCGATCAGACAGTCGCCGTCGGACGGGTCGCCGATACGGCCGAGCGCCATGGAGAAGCCGCGCTCGGTGTCGGTGCCGCGCCAGTCCTCGGCGGCCCGCCGTATCCGGTCCAGTTCGCCCTCGCTGAGGTCACGGATGCGCCGTACCCGGGTCTCGTAGCCAGCGCGCTCGATGCGCTTGACCATCTGGCGCACGTTCCGCATCGCGCGCCCGGAGAGGGAGAAATCCGCGACGTCCACCACCGCCTCGTCTCCCAGTTCGAGGGCGTCGAGGCCGGTTTCGCGGGTCCACACCTCGCCCCCCGTCTCGGAGCAGCCCATGACGGCGGGTGTCCAGGAGTGCGCCCTGGCCTCGTCCATGAAGCGCTCGATCGCGCCGGGCCAGGCCTCCACGTCGCCGATGGGGTCACCGCTGGCGAGCATCACCCCGGAGACGACCCGGTAGGTGACGGCCGCCTTGCCGCTGGGCGAGAAGACGACCGCCTTGTCGCGGCGGAGCGCGAAGTGACCGAGGGAGTCGCGGCCGCCGTGCTTGTCCAGGAGAACGCGCAGCTGGGCCTCGTCGTCCTCCGTGAGGCGCGCGGCCGGGTGTTCGGGCCGGAAGGCGAGGTAGATGGTGGTGACGGCGGTGAGCCAGCCGAGCGCGCCGAGGGAGAAGGCGACGGTCCAGGAGGTGGGGCCGGCGTAGTCCACGGGGCCTTCGAAGCCGACCAGGCCGTACAGGACGTGGCTGATGCGGTCGGCCAGGCTCGGGTCGCCGATCATGCGGTCCTCGTGGACGCTGACGATGACGAGTCCGAGGACGAGGGAACCGGCGCCCATGAGAACGAAGTTGGCGAGCGCACGCCAGCGGCTGCGTGGATCGGGCAGCGCCGCGAACTCGTCGCGGTTGCGCAGCAGCGGTGCGAGCAGCGCGGCCGATATGACGACGCCGATCACCGAGTGGCGGTACGCGAACTGCGCGACGGCACCCGCCGGGAGCAGGACGACCGCGGCGCGCCAAGCCCGGCGTTTGCGGCGGCGCAGCCCGTGGGCGAGCAGCAGCAGGAGCACTCCGGCGCTCAGCGACAGCGCCGCGGCGAAGGGTCCGAACGCGCCGGGCAGCACCTCGGCCAAGGCGTGCATACGGCTGTGACGGAAGCGCGGGAAGACGCCCGCGGCGATGTCCAGGAGACCTACGAGCGTGCAGGCCCTGGCGACCAGGGCGGGGACGGCCTCCGGGCTCGGACCGCGGAGTATGCGCCGCGTCCGGCCTGTTCGGCCTGGAACCCCACCCGACAATTCCCCATCTACCCTGACAGACATCGCATCCCGTGGTTCGGCGAGAGACCTTGAATCCGGTGCCATTCCGGCATCCGGCGACATTGCGCCCTCTAGGACGGTGTCTTGGGGAGACAGGTTCACTCCCTTCCGGAAAGCCGGTTCAAAAGGCAAGGAAAGTCCAGGGCAAGCCCTCGCCAAGGAGCGGGACGGACCCGGACGGAAAGCGCAGGCGGAACAGCCCATGGGTCTCACAAGCAACAAGGTGCTGGCATTGGTGGTCCTGCTCGCCGTGCTGCTGTTCATCGGCACGGTGTGGTGGTGGCCGCGGCTCGCCCGGCGCACCTGGTGGTCCGTCAGCGGACGTGTGGGGCTGCTCCTGGCCACCCAGGTGATGTTGTTCGCCTCGATCGGGCTGTGCGCCAACCAGGCGTTCGGGTTCTACGCCAGCTGGGCGGATCTCCTGGGCCGGGAGAAGGGTGAGGGTGTGGTCGTCGACCACAACGGGGCGGGCGGTCCGAACGGCGGCCCCCTCCAGGTGGTGGACACGGAGGAGGTGGCCGTCTCGGGCGGCGGCCGGCTGCAGACCGGTGGCCAGATCCAGAAGATCGACATCGTCGGCACCACGACCCACATCGCCACGCCGGCGTACGTCTACCTGCCGCCGGAGTACTTCCAGCCGCAGTACCGCACCCGTACGTTCCCGGCCGTCACCGTGCTGACCGGCTATCCCGGCACCGCCAAGGCGCTCATCACGGCCCTGCACTTCCCGCAGACGGAGAATCGTTTGGTCAGGAACGGCAGGAGCCAGCCGATGATCCTGGTCATGCTGCGGCCGACCGTCGCTCCCCCGCGGGACACGGAGTGCGTGGACATCCCCGGCGGTCCGCAGACCGAGTCCTTCTTCGCCAAGGACCTCCCCGACGCCGTATCGGCCCACTACAGGGTGGGCAGGAAACCCGGGAGCTGGGGTGTCATCGGTGACTCGACGGGCGGCTACTGCGCGCTGAAGCTCGCCGTCCACCACCCCGGGGTGTACGCCGCCGGCGCCGGCCTGTCGCCGTACTACAGGGCGCCGATCGACCGCACGACGGGCGACCTCTTCCGCGGCGACAAGGCATTGCGCCAGGCCGCCGACCTGCGCTGGTACCTGAAGCACAAGCCCGCCCCCGACACCTCGCTCCTCGTCACCAGCAGCAAGGTGGGCGAATCCAACTACAAGGCCACGCTGGGCTTCATAGACCTGGTGAAGTCCAAGCGGCTCACCAGGATCTCGTCGATCATCCTCGACAGCGGCGGCCACAACTTCAACACGTGGCGGCGCGAGATCGCGGGGACACTGCAGTGGATCAGCGGGCGGCTGAGCGACCGCTGACGGGTGCCGCGCCGGGGCCGTGCCGGCCGAAGGCATGCCGCGCCGGGGCCGTGCCGGCCGAAGGGCCGTGCGGTGCCGGGCCGCGTCGTCTCGGGCCGTGTCGGGCCGTGTCGTGCCGAGCGGACGAATTAGGGTGCCCGGTACGGAGCAATGTCGTCCCTCGGGGAAATGTCGCGCATCAATGATTCCGATTCGGTGAACCGTCCGGAGCCGGCGGAATTGATCGGGGAGCGGGCGTGACCGGGGGCGTGACGGGCCTTGTGGGACAAGCGGTGTGCCCTGCGGACGCCTGGTACAGGACAAAGGCTCCGGGGTGACTGTGTTTTTACCGTGCGGGGCACCAAGATTCGCCTACGCGCGGTAAGTTTCTGGCCATGCCACGTGGACGCCACCGCCATTCCCCGCCCTTGCACAGGGTGCTGCCTCCTTCGGCGATCGCCGGCGTGTCGCTCGTCTGCGCCGTAGGGCCCTGGCTGTTCACGGATGCCTTCGCGCTCCGTGTCCTGGCCGCGGGTGCCGCGGCGACGGCGGTCGCCGGTGCGGTCGTCATGCGCCGCTGGGACACCTCGGCGGGTAAACGCGTCGCCGACCTCACGCGCGCGCGGGCGAGCGACGAGTGGCGTCATGAGGAGCGCGTCGCCGAACTGGAGACGGACCTCGACGAGTCGCGCGAGCTGCGCGTCAAGCTGGAGCAGAAGCTGCGCGCCAAGCGCACCGAACTGGCCGGCCTGCGCAATGAACACGCGGCGCTGCTGCGGCGGTACGCCACGGCGGAGACGGAGCGGGCGACCGCTCTGGAGGGTCGTCGGCAGCTCGCCATAGAGGCGTCGGTGCCGGCACGAGCCCTGCCCGCCGCGCGGACGGCTCCGGATGCGGTGGAGACTCCGGAATCCCCCGACACGCCGGAATCCCCGGACACGACGGATTCCCCGGACGCGACGGACCTCTCCGACGCGGTGGGTTCGCCGGACACGCCCGGGGCGGTCGAGGCGTCCGAGGAATCGGACGAGGCTGAGGGCCCCGAGGAGTCGGGGGAGTCCGAGGGCGCGGTGTCAGCGTCCGGGAGCGGGACGGAGGCCATCGAGGCCTTCATGGCGCCGGACGACGACCCTGCTCCCCTGGACGCGGACGCGGAGTTGCCGGCGGAGGCCGGCCCCGGGACCGGGACTGGGACCGACGAGTCTCCCGAGGTCTTCTCTCCGGCCGGGTCGTCGCTCTTCCTGCGGGCCGGAGCGGCGTTGAGCCGGATAGGGGGTAGTGCTGAAGAGGCCGAAGGCGCCAAGGCCGGGGCGGTCTCGACGTCCGTGGCCCTGGCACTGCCGGACTCGCACCCCGACGCGGCTGTCGCCCCCGAGGGCGCCGGCTCCGACGCCGGCCCGGCGACGGCCGAGTCCCTGAACAGTGGGTCCGCCCGCGGCGGGTCCGCGCTGGACGCGGCCGTCAAGAGGGACGCGGCGGCGAAGAAGCGCGCGGCGATGCAGAAGGGTGCGGTCGCGGCGAAGGACGCGGTCGCGAACGGCGAGGCCCGGCAGGGCACTCCGGCCACCGAGGCGGGTCCGTCCTCGGACTCCGTCACGGAGGCGGGTGGGGCGCAGGGGAAGCCCGAGGCGGTCGGCGAGCATCAGCGCGCGGCCGCCGAGGCCGAGCCGACGCAGTCCGCCCCGTCCGCGACCCCCACGACGTCTCCCCAGGCCGAGGCGGCACACTCGGCCCGGGCGGCGCATCACGCCAAGCCCGCCCAGCGGTCCGGGCATTTCACCGTGCCGACGGCGGTGGCCGTCGTCCCGCACACCGCGCCGGTGCGACGCCCCTCGGTCGAGGGAGGGTTCGACTTCTTCGGTACGCAGAAGGAGGCGTCGGACGCCGCCGCGATGGAGGCCGTACAGAACGAGGACCTGGCCGACGTGGTCGGTCAGGAGGCACTCGCTCTGCACAAGGCCGAGGCCGAGTCCGGCTTCAAGCCCGCGAGCGAGGCTTCGCGCGGTGCCGACCGTCAGGTCATCGATCTGACCGAGCACGACGAGACCGAGCACATCAACATGACGGGGCTGCGGAGCGCGGTTTCCTGAACCGCCCGCTTGCCGAACAGGCGTGACGGACTGAGGGCAGTGGCACCACACCACTGCCCTCAGTCCGTTGCGAGGGGCACACCCTCCGCGCCGGCGGGCGCCGTGGCATCCTCCGCACGAACTCCGCCCCTGTGCGTGCCTCGGCCTCAGGCCATCCACCGGTCCGGCCGGGCTTCCCGCCGTCCCGTGCGGGACCGGTCCGCCTGCGCCTGGAGAAGCTTCCTCGCCTCCGCGGCATCCCGCAGCCGCGCCGTCACCGTCCTGCCGGCGCCGGTGTCGATGTGGACGTCGGCGAGCCCCCTGAAGCGCTCCCAGGGCCCCTGCGTCAGCCGTACGCTCTGCGCCTTCGCGTGCGGGACGAGGGAGAGGCTGCGCCGCAGCAGCCCGTGGCGCGCCGCGAAGACGCTGTCGGTGACGGCGAGTCCGTATCCGCGCCACCAGAACGGCACGCACCAGCCGGCCCGCCGCGGCGGCCGGTCCAGGGATGCCGGGACCGTCACCCCGGGCAGCGCCGCGGCGATCACCGCCTCCGCGACCTCGCGCGGAGCGACGGGCACGAGGACCGAGTTCGACGACCCGGCCACGTCCAG
Source organism: Streptomyces sp. NPDC026500 (assembly GCF_055567635.1). Classification (NCBI taxonomy): domain Bacteria; kingdom Bacillati; phylum Actinomycetota; class Actinomycetes; order Kitasatosporales; family Streptomycetaceae; genus Streptomyces; species Streptomyces sp. NPDC026500. The sequence continues at coordinate 642,463 of NZ_JBVHQB010000001.1, forward strand.
TTCGACCCGCACCCACCTGCCCCGCCACAGCAGGGGTTCGACGATCCGTACGGTCTGCACGCGTCCGGGCGGCACGGTCTCGTGCGTACGGTCCAGGAGCCCGTGGTCGATGCGGAGTCCGTCGGGCGACTCGCCCACCGTCCAGTCGTACTCGGCGACGAACCGCCCCACGCTGCGCGCGCCCGCCGCGCCGAGCAGCGGCAGTCCGGTCGCGAGGACCGTCCACACGCTGTGCGTGGCGAGCCACAGGAGCGTGGGGACGACGAACGCGGCGGCCAGCGAACCCCAGGTGGCGCCGGTGAGCAGCAGGGAGGCGACGAGCACGCCGGGCGGGACGTGCAGCAGCCGCCGGACCGGCGCCTCGCCGACCTCGTGGGCGGACTCGGGCGCGAACCCGGCGGCCCGGGCGAGGAGTTCGGCGCGCAGCATCCGGGCCTCGCCCTCGCCCAGGTATGCCAGTTCGTCCTTCTTGTCCGTCCCGACGACATCGAGCTTGAGCTTGGCGACGCCCGCGACACGGGCCAGCAGCGGCTGGGTGATGTCGACGGCCTGGAGCCGTTCGAGCCGGATGTGCGCGGTGCGGCGGAACAACAGGCCGGTACGGATGCGCAGTTCGGTGTCGGTCACCGCGAAGTGGGTGAACCACCAGCTCAGAAAGCCGTAGAGAGCGGCGCCCGGGACGACCACGGCGAGTCCGACGAGCAGTGCGGTCGTGGTGAGTCTGGTCAGCTGCTCCTGCGCCTGGTTGGGGTCGTGGACGGCCCAGCCGGCGAGCACGGCGACCGGCGCCCACGCGCGCCGGAACGGTGTCACGGGGTGCAACCGCCGTTCGGACAGCGGCATTTCCGCCCGTACGGAGTCGTCGTCGCCCGGCAGGGCCGTCGCGGCGGAGGGACTGCCGGGCACGGCGGACGTCTGTCCCGAGGAGTCCGGGGAGGCCGTGCTCACAGTCCCGCCGATCGTGCCTCGCCCAGTTCGGTCAGCCGGTCCCGCAGCCGCTCGGCCTCGGCCGGGTCGAGACCCGGGATGCACGCGTCGGTCGCCGCGGCGGCCGTGTGCAGCTGCACGCTGGCGAGCCCGAAGTGGCGTTCGAGGGGCCCGGAGGTCACCTCGACCAGCTGCATGCGCCCGTACGGCACCACGGTCTCCTCACGCCACAGCACACCCCGGCTGATCAGCAGGTCGTCGGCGCGTTCGGCGTACCGCCAGGAGCGCCAGTTGCGCCCCAGCATGCGCCAGCCCCACGCGGCCAGGGCGAGCGGCAGCAGCGCGAAGGCCGCCCAGCCCGGACCGGCGAACAGGGCGAGGAGCAGTCCGACGGCGATCGTCAGCAGTCCCAGCCACACCACCAGCAACAGCCGTCGCATCCGCAGCAGCCCCGGAGGCAGCCCGGTCCAGACCGGCTCCGCCGTCGCGCTCTCGTCGGTCCGCGTGCTCCCCGTCTCCATGGCGCAAGCGTACGTACGAGAGACTGTGCCCATGACTCCTACGACGGAGACCATGGTCGGCATCGGCGGCGCTGCCGAGAGCACCGACATGGTGCTCAACATCGGCCCCCAGCACCCCTCGACCCACGGCGTGCTGCGACTGCGGCTCGTGCTCGACGGCGAGCGGATCCAGCACGCGGAGCCGGTCATCGGCTATATGCACCGCGGCGCGGAGAAGCTCTTCGAGGCGCGCGACTACCGCCAGATCATCATGCTCGCCAACCGCCACGACTGGCTGTCCGCCTTCTCGAACGAGCTGGGTGTCGTCCTGGCCGTGGAGCGGATGCTCGGCATGGAGGTCCCCGCGCGCGCGGTGTGGACGCGCACGCTCCTTGCGGAGCTCAACCGCGTCCTCAACCACCTGATGTTCCTCGGCTCCTATCCCCTGGAACTGGGCGGGATCACCCCGATCTTCTACGCCTTCACGGAGCGCGAGGAACTCCAGCACGTCATGGAGGAGATCTCCGGCGGGCGCATGCACTACATGTTCAACCGCGTCGGCGGCCTCAAGGAGGACCTCCCGGCCGGATGGGCCACGCGCGCGCGTGCCTGCGTCGCCGCGCTGCGCTCGCGGATGAGCGTGTACGACGACCTGGTGCTCGGCAACGAGATCTTCAGGGGGCGTACACGCGGTGTGGGCGTCCTCAGTCCGCGGGCCGTGCACGCGTACGGCGTGAGCGGCCCCATCGCCCGCGCCTCCGGCGTCGACTTCGACCTGCGGCGCGACGAGCCCTACCTCGCGTACGGCGAGCTCCAGGACACCCTGAAGGTCGTCACACGCCAGGAGGGCGACTGTCTGGCCCGCTTCGAGTGTCTCCTGGAGCAGACGCACGTCTCCCTCGACCTCGCGGACGCCTGCCTCGACCGGCTCGCCGAACTGCCGCCCGGCCCGATCAACCAGCGTCTGCCGAAGGTCCTGAAGGCGCCCGAGGGGCACACGTACGCCTGGACCGAGAACCCGCTCGGCATCAACGGCTACTACCTCGTCAGCAAGGGCGAGAAGACCCCGTACCGGCTGAAGCTGCGCTCCGCGTCCTTCAACAACATCCAGGCGCTCACCGAACTGCTGCCCGGGACGCTGGTCGCGGACATGGTGGCGATCCTGGGGTCACTGTTCTTCGTGGTCGGGGACATCGACAAGTAGGGCGCGGCGCAGGACGGCATCCGGGGCATCCGGGGCGTCCGGAGCGGCCGGTTCGTCCCGGAGCACGTCGGGGAAGCCGACGGGCTGGAGCAGCCAGCCGAAGTCGCCCAGCCCGCCCGGCGCGGTGAGTTCCGCCGCCGCTCCGGCGCCCGCGAGAGCGCGCACATAGGCGGCGGGGTCCGTCGACGCCAGTGCGAGCGGGGGACGTGCGCCGCTCACGCCCAGCGCGCGCAGTGCCGCGCGCTGGGTCACCACGCGTCCCCCGGGCAGCGCGCACGCGTCGAGCGCCACATGCGCGGTGATGTCGCACGAACCGTCCGGCACCGGCGCCGTCTCGCGTCCCTCCCGAAAGCCGGTGAGCGTCCCGAAGGGCGGCCGTCCGCCCGCGAAGTGCGCGTAGTCGACGGCGACGGCGAGGCCACGGTCGAGCGCGGACACGGCGGAGGCCCAGGCGAGGTCCCGGGGAAGCCCGATCTCCGCACGGGCGCCCTCGGCGGGCGCGAGGGGCACTTCGGCAGAGGTGCGCGCCTCCGGTGGAAGGGGCGCTCCAGGCGGGGGCGTGTGGGCCGGCCGCGCTCCCGGTGCGGGCGTGCGGGCGGGCCGCGCGCCGACGGGCGGCCACCACCAGTTCCGCAGCCACTGGGCGTCCGCCCCGGTGACGGCCTCCCCGAGACGTTCGGCTCCGTCGCCGCGTACGAGGACCAGCCGCGGCACTCCGTCCGGGCCGACCTCGGCGACGTCCACGGGCACGTTGTCCAGCCACTCGTTGGCGAACAGCAGCCCGGTGATCCCCTGCGGGGGCTCGGCGAGCCACGCGATCCGCCGGTCGAGGCCGGCCGGCCGGTCGGCCCGCTCGACCGCGTAGCCGCGCGCGCGGGAGGCCACGTCGGCGGGGAGGGCGGCCAGGACGCCGGTCACCAGCTCGCCGCGGCCCGCCGCCATGTCGACGAAGGCCAGTGTGTCCGGGTGGCCGAGCGCCGCGTCGAGGCGGCACAGCAGCCGTGCCACGGCGCCCGCGAACAACGGGGACGCGTGCACCGAGGTCCGGAAGTGCCCGGCCGGTCCCTCGGGCCTGCGATAGAAGCCGGAGGGGCCGTACAACGCCTCCTCCGTAGCCTCGCGCCACCCATGCCACTCGCCCGTCGCCGCACATTCCACCGGGCCAGGCTAAGCGTCCCGGAGCGGGGGGCCTCCACCTTGGGGAGTACGCGGGGCGGTCCCGGATCGATCCTCCGGCTGACCCCTGCACACTGCACGCTTCCCTACTCTGGGTTACGTGCAGCGCCTCTATGACTTTCTCCGTAGGTACCCGACATGGGTCGACAGCTTCTGGGCCGTCGCCCTGCTCGGCATCTCCGGGGTGAGCCTCTCAAATGTCAACGGCGCCGCGGACCAGCAAGCGTCGTCGCTTGTCCCGGCGCTCCTGATCGCCGTCGTACTGAGCTTGGTCGTCGCGCTGCGGCGCCGCATGCCCGAGAAGATGCTGGTCCTGGCCGTGGCGGCAGGCCTCGCACAGCTGGTCCTCGACGTCCCGACGGCGCCCGAGGACTTCGCGATGCTGGTGATCATCTACACCGTCGCCGCGGACGGCGCCCGCTGGGCCTCCCGGCTCGCGCTGATCGGCGGCCTGTGCGCGGGCACGCTCTCGCAGCTGCGCTGGCCCGCGCACGAGGCCGGCGGGCTGGCCGGTGTCCTCATAGCGATCTTCCAGACCGTTCCGTTCGCGCTCGCCTGGGTGCTCGGCGACTCGATCCGCACCCGCCGCGCCTACCTCGCGCAGCTGGAGGAGCGCGCCGCCCGTCTGGAGAAGGAGCGCGAGGCGCAGGCCAAGGTCGCGGTGGCCGCCGAGCGCGCCCGGATCGCGCGCGAGCTGCACGACGTCGTCGCCCACAACGTCTCGGTCATGGTGGTTCAGGCCGACGGTGCCGCGTACGTCATGGACAGTGCCCCGGATCAGGCCAGGAAGGCGCTGGAGACCATCTCGGGGACCGGCCGGCAGGCCCTCGCCGAGATGCGCCGCCTGCTCGGCGTCCTGCGCACCGGCGAGCACCAGGAGGGCGGCGAGTACGTGCCGCAGCCGGACGTCGAGCAGCTCGACGACCTGATCGAGCAGTGCCGCACCTCCGGCCTGCCCGTCGACTTCAAGGTGGAGGGCACCCCGCGCCCGCTGCCCAGCGGAGTGGAACTCACGGCGTACCGCATCGTGCAGGAGGCGCTCACCAACACCCGCAAGCACGGAGGCCCGAACGCGGGTGCGAGCGTCCGCCTGGTCTACTTCGACGACGGCCTCGGCCTGCTCGTCGAGGACGACGGCAAGGGCGCGCCCCACGAGCTGTACGAGGAGGGCGGCGCCGACGGGCACGGCCACGGCCTGATCGGTATGCGGGAGCGCGTGGGCATGGTCGGCGGCACCCTGGACGCGGGGCCGCGGCCGGGCGGAGGCTTCCGCATCAGCGCCCTGTTGCCGCTCAAAGCGGCTCACTGACACCTGTACACAACTGATCCTTACGAATGATCCCTACGAAGTGAAAGGCCCCCGATGGCGATCCGCGTGATGCTCGTCGACGACCAGGTGCTGCTGCGCACCGGCTTCCGGATGGTGCTCGCCGCCCAGCCGGACATGGAGGTCGTGGCCGAGGCGGGCGACGGCGTCGAGGCCCTGCAGGTACTGCGCGCCACCGAGGTCGACGTGGTCCTGATGGACGTACGCATGCCGAAGCTGGACGGCGTGGAGACCACCCGCCGCATCTGCTCGGACCCGAACCCGCCGAAGGTGCTGATCCTCACCACCTTCGACCTCGACGAGTACGCCTTCTCCGGGCTGAAGGCGGGCGCCTCCGGATTCATGCTCAAGGACGTGCCTCCGGGCGAGCTGCTCGCCGCCATCCGTTCCGTGCACAGTGGCGACGCCGTGGTCGCGCCGTCCACCACCCGGCGCCTGCTCGACCGGTTCGCGCCGCTGCTGCCCAACGCCGGCAAGGAGCCCCAGCACAAGGGGCTGGAGCGGCTCACCGAGCGCGAGCGCGAGGTCATGATCCTCGTCGCGCAGGGCCTGTCCAACGGGGAGATCGCGGCCCGCCTCGTCCTCTCGGAGGCCACCGTGAAGACCCACGTCGGGCGCATTCTCACCAAGCTGGGGCTGCGTGACCGGGTCCAGGTGGTCGTGCTCGCGTACGAGACGGGGCTCGTCCGGGCGGGCGGGCTCGGCTGACGCACGGCGCGCACGGCCGGCGGCCGGGGTGGGGGCGTGACCGGGATGTGACCGGCGCCCACTAGGGTCTGCGCATGCTCCTGTGGATCAACGGGCCCTTCGGGGGCGGCAAGACACAGACCGCACACGAGATCCAGCGCCGACTGGCCGGCAGCGTCATCTGCGATCCGGAACACGCCGGTTTCGGCCTGCGCCGTATGCTTCCGCCCGAACTCCGCGGCGATTTCCAGGGCTTGGTGTCCTGGCGGCAGGGTGTGGTCGAGGTGCTCGACCTCGCGCTCAGCAAGCAGGGTGGTGTGGTCATCGCCCCCATGACGGTCACGGACCCCGTGTACTTCACGGAGACGGTCGGACGGCTGCGTGAACTGGGCCACGACGTACGCCACTTCGCCCTGCTGGCCGAGCGTGAGACCGTACTGGGGCGGCTGCGCGAGCGCGGCTTCGGGCAGCTTCTGCGCCACGTCGCCGGGAAGGACGCTCCGCTGCGGCGCGAGAGCTGGGCCGTGCGGCAGCTCGACCACTGCCTGGAGCGGCTGCGCGAGCCGGAGTTCGCCGAGCATCTGTGGACCGACCAGACGACGGTCGCCAAGACCGCCGACCGCATAGCCGTCCTCGCGGGGCTGACGCTCACGCCGAACCGGGACGGCGCCCTGCGCGGACGCCTGCGGCGGGCGCTGACGAGCGCGCGCCACATCCGCTTCGACTGAGCCGGTCGCACGGGCCGGGGCGGGGTTCGTTCCCCGCGCTTGCGCGCCGCCCGCGTGCCGGGGGAGCACTGTTTCCCGCGAGTCTGCGTGGCCGCCGAGTCTGCGTGCCCGCGTGGCTGTGTGCCCGCGTGGCTGTGTGCCGCGCCGGGCCCTAGCGCAGGATGCCCTCCAGGAAATCGCTGCCCAGCCGGGCCACCACGCTGACGTCGAGCTGGTGCAGCACGTACCGCCCACGGCGCCGCGTGGTGATCAGGCCCGCCTTCTTGAGCACGCTCAGGTGCCGGGATATCTCCGGCGCGGTCATGCCGTGCGCCTGGGCCAGCTCGCCGGTGGTGTACGCGCTGCGCGCCAGGTGGCGGCAGATGCGCATCCGGACCGGGTGGGACAGGGCGGTCATTCGCAGGGTGAGCTGCTCGACGGAGGGCGGGGTGGCGAGCTCGGGGGAGCTGACGGGGTAGTGCAGCACCGGCTGCCATTGGTACCGGTGCAGCACCATCAGGTGCGGGCGGCCGAGGCTGGTGGGGACGAGGAGCAGGCCGCCGTCCGCCGTGACCGTGCGCCCCTCGGTCAGCTTGTCGACGGTGATGCGCCGCGCCGTCTCGTCCAGGGAGAGTGCGGAGGACACGGAGGCCAGCGCCTCCGACAGGCCCTTGTGCCGGAGCAGATCCGTCTTGTGACGGGCCTCGGCGGCCAGCGGGTGGCGCAGCCGGGACCAGGTCTCGGCGAAGAAGGCCTCGTCGCAGTCCTCCAGGAACTGCCTCAGCCAGGCCCGCACGCCCGGCGGGTTCACCAGCAGCCGCTCGGTGAACCGCGTCTGCTGTGGCCCGCGCGAGGCGGCCAGATCCACGGCGCGCCGCCGCACCTCGGGGTCGGAGAGGGCGTGCGGCCCCTCGGAGCTGTAGGCCAGCGCGCAGGTGAACTCCAGGGCCGCGTCCACGAACTGCTCGTCCGTGAGCTTGTCCAGCAGGTCCAGGTCCTCGGCGAGGGTCGCGCCCGGCAGCGTGGCCCCGCCCGGGACGCCCGCACACGCCAGGAACAGGTCCGAGAACGTCGTACGCCACAGGAAGTCCGCCTCGCACATCCGGTCCGCGAGATGGGGATCGAGCCGGGCGGTCACCCCCGTCACCCAGCCCTGCAGCCCGGGGTGGTGTCCCGGCTCCGCGAGCGCGTGCAGCGCCATCCCCAGCTCGGCCAGCGGCGACGGCACGACGGCGATCCGCTCCGGCCGCAGCCCGCCGATGTCGATGTGCACGCTCATGCCCCCATGGTGCACCCCGCCACCGACAACGGGCCGCCGTCGATTGACGGCGGCCGTCAATCGGGGCGACAGCCGTGGCGATCAGGCGGAACCTGGGACGTCCGGGGCATTCCGTGCGGGTCCTCGCGGGTCCTTCGGTCCCATCCCTCGTCCCGAGAGGCGATCGGTCATGAGCATCACGCAGCAGTACCTCCTGGACACCTACCGGGCCTCGCAGCACGGGGAAGCGGCACCTCCGGCACCCGGCAGCCATGACTGGGAGGTCGCGCGGGAGCTGCGCGACTACCGGCAGTTCCGGGCCGTCGTGGCCGGGCATCCGGCCCACGGCCGGATACGCGGCGCGCTGAGCCGGTGGCTGCACGGACAGCGCCGGCACCCGGCCCACTGAGGCCTTTGCCGCCGAGCCGTCCGGTGATCCCGTGCTATTCGGTGATTCCGCCCGGCAGCCGCTCCACGAACGTCCGGACCGCCGCCTTCACGTCGTCCGCCGTCCACTCCAGACCCGGCCCGGCCACCGTGACCTCGGTGTACGCGAGTCCGGGGCCGCCCCTGTTCCAGCCCTGCGCGAAGAGGCCCGTCCTCGTCTCCTCGACGTGCCGCAGCGCCGCGTCCCCGAGGACGTCCGGCTCGTACGGAAGCCAGATCTGGAACTGGTGGGTGTGCGGCTCCTCCGGGTGGACACGGACCCACGGGACACCGGCCTCCGTGAAGCCCTCGCGCAGGGCACCGGCCACCACGCGCGCGTGGGCGACGTAGTCCGGCAGCCGGGGCAGCTCCCGCTCCAGGCCGATCAGTGCCGACAGGACGGTCGGGAACTGCTGGATGATCATGCCGCCGTACCGGTGCCGCCAGGTCTTCGCCTCGTCCACCAGCGTCTTCGGCCCCGCGACGGCGGCACCGCCGAAGCCGCCGAGCGACTTGTAGAACGAGACGTACACACTGTCCGCGAGGCCCGCGATCTCGCTCAGGGAGCGGTCGAAGTGCGGCGTGCACTCCCACAGCCGGGCCCCGTCGATGTGGACCACCGCGTCGCGCTCCCGGGCGGCCTCCACGACCTCGGTGAGCTCCTCCCAGGAGGGCAGGACGAAACCGGCCTCCCTGAGGGGCAGCTCCAGCAGCAGCGCTCCGAACGGCTCGGGGAAGTCCCGCACCTCCTCGGCGGTCGGCATCCGCGGCTCGTCCGTCAGACGGACCGGGCGCAAGCCGCTGACCTGGCTGAACGCCTGCCTTTCATGGACTTCGGGGTGATTGAGGGCATGCAGCGCCACGGTCGCGTCGCCGGTCCGTCCCGCCCAGCAGCGCAGGGCGACCTGCTGGGCCATCGTCCCGGTCGGGAAGAAGACCGCCGCCTCCATGCCCAGCAGTGCGGCGACCCGCTCCTCCAGAGCCTCGACGAGGCCGTCGCCGTACATGTCGACCCGCCCGTCGAGGTCGCACACATCGCCCGCGCCCTCGCTCAGCCAGGCAAGGCGCTCGCGGAGCGTCTGCTGGTGGCCGGGCCGCCACAGCACCCGCTCGGCCGCCTTCCAGGCGGTGATGCGCCGCTCGAACCGCTCCTTGGGAGACAGCTCCGCCGTCTGCTCCCCGGCCTGCTCCGCAGGCTCCGTACCGCTCTGTGCCGCCGTATCGCTCATACCAGGATGATGTCCCGAGCCCACCCGGTCGGTCACCCCGATTTGCGCGCGCCGGTGACCTGCGGAAATCCCGTTCACGCGGTCGGTGCACGGCCTTTTCCCGAGGCCCGCGGAAACCCACAGCCTGTGGACGGCCGAACTGCCCTCGAACCAATCGCGTTAACATGACGAGAAATCGTCCGGTACCCCGAGCGGACTGGAACGGAAGGCCGCCGTCGAGTGAGTACGTTTCCCCAGCCAGAGCCCAAGGACCGCCCCGCGCGGCTGACCGTCGGCGTCGTCGGCGCCGGCCGTGTCGGACCCGCGCTCGCCGCGGCACTCCAGCTCGCCGGACATCGCCCGGTGGCCGTCTCCGGCGTCTCCGACGCCTCCAGGCGTCGTGCCGCGCAGCTCCTGCCCGACGTGCCGCTGGTGTCCCCGGCACAGGTCCTGGAGCGCGCCGACCTGGTGCTGCTGACCGTTCCCGACGACGCCCTCCCCGGGCTCGTCGAAGGGCTCGCCGAGACGGGCGCCGTCCGGCCCGGCCAGCTGCTGGTGCACACCTCCGGGCGGTACGGCACGCGGGTGCTCGACCCGGCGCTCAGGGCCGGAGCGCTGCCGCTGGCCCTGCATCCCGCGATGACGTTCACGGGCACCCCCGTGGACGTCCAGCGGCTCGCCGGATGCTCCTTCGGGGTCACCGCGCCCGAGCAGCTGCGGATGGCCGCCGAGGCCCTGGTGATCGAGATGGGCGGCGAGCCCGAGTGGATCGCCGAGGAGTCCCGGCCGCTCTACCACGCGGCCCTCGCGCTCGGCGCCAACCACCTGGTGACCCTGGTCGCCGAGTCGATGGAGCTGCTGCGCACCGCCGGTGTGGAGGCCCCCGACCGGATGCTGGGACCGCTGCTCGGCGCCGCTCTGGACAACGCGCTCAGATCGGGCGACGCGGCCCTGACCGGACCCGTCGCGCGCGGGGACGCGGGCACGGTCGCCGCGCACGTCGCCGAGCTGCGCGAGCACGCTCCGCAGACCGTCGCCGGCTATCTGGCGATGGCCCGCGCGACCGCCGACCGCGCGCTCGCCCACGGACTGCTCAAGCCGGAACTCGCCGAGGACCTCCTGGGGGTACTCGCCGACGGGACGGACGGGACCCAGGGGACCGAGGGAGACGCCCGATGACCACTGCCCTGCTGCGCACCGCCGACGAACTGCACGCGCGTGCCCGCACCGGCCGCCGAGCCGTCGTGATGACCATGGGCGCCCTCCACGAGGGCCACGCCACCTTGATCCGCGTCGCCCGCGAGATCGCGGGCGACGGGGGCGAAGTGGTCGTGACCGTCTTCGTGAACCCCCTCCAGTTCGGTCAGGGCGAGGACCTCGACCGCTACCCGCGCACCCTCGACGCCGACCTGAAGATCGCCGAAGAGGCGGGCGCGAACGTCGTGTTCGCCCCCTCCGTCGACGAGGTCTACCCCGGCGGCGAGCCCCAGGTCCGGATCTCGGCGGGACCGATGGGCGGGCGCCTGGAGGGCTCCGTGCGGCCCGGCCACTTCGACGGCGTGCTCACCGTGGTCGCCAAGCTGCTGCACCTCACCCGGCCCGACGTGGCGCTGTTCGGCCAGAAGGACGCCCAGCAGCTGGCCCTGATCCGGCGCATGGCACGCGACCTGAACTTCGGCGTGGAGATCGCCGGTGTCCCCACCGTGCGCGAGGAGGACGGACTCGCCCTCTCCAGCCGCAACCGCTACCTCTCGGCCGGGGAGCGGCACACCGCGCTCGCTCTCTCGCAGGCCCTGTTCGCCGGCCGCGACCGGCACGCCGCCCAGGAGGCGCTGCGCGCGCGGGCCCTCGAAGTGCCCGCCACACGCGCGCGTGCCGAGGCCCTCAGCGCCATAGGCGAGTCCCGGGCCGCGGCCGACGCGCACGCCGTCGCGAAGGCCGTCCCCGGCTGGCCCGGCGGCGTCCGCTCTGCGGCCCGGCTGGTCCTGGAGGAGGCGGCCCGCATGCAGCCGCCGCTGGTCCTGGACTATCTCGCTCTCGTCGACCCCTCCGACTTCACGGAGATCCCGGACGACTTCACCGGCGAGGCGGTCCTCGCCGTCGCCGCCCGGGTCGGGACGACCCGGCTGATCGACAACATCCCCCTCACCTTCGGAGCCGCCTCGTGACCGGCAAAGGCACAGGTTCAGACACAGCCAAGGGCACCGGCATACGACTGCACGCGCCGGCGCCCGGCTGGGCCCTCAGCGCGGACGTCGTGGTCGTCGGATCAGGCGTCGCCGGTCTCACCGCGGCCCTGCGCTGCGAGGCCGCGGGGCTGAGGACCGTCGTCGTCACCAAGGCACGCCTGGACGACGGCTCCACGCGCTGGGCGCAGGGCGGCATCGCCGCCGCCCTCGGCGACGGCGACACCCCCGAGCAGCACCTCGACGACACCCTCGTCGCGGGCGCGGGCCTGTGCGACGAGGAGGCCGTGCGCATCCTCGTCACCGAGGGCCCCGACGCCGTCCGCCGGCTCATCGCGACCGGCGCCCACTTCGACGAGTCCTCCGAGGGCCGACTCGAACTCACCCGCGAGGGCGGCCACCACCGCCGCCGCATCGCGCACGCGGGCGGCGACGCGACGGGCGCCGAGATCTCCCGGGCCCTCGTCGAGGCGGTACGCGCGGGGGGCCTGCGCACGGTCGAGAACGCGCTCGTCCTCGACCTCCTCACGGACTCCGACGGCCGCACCGCGGGCGTGACCCTGCACGTCATGGGAGAGGGCCAGCACGACGGGGTGGGCGCCGTGCACGCCCCCGCCGTGGTCCTCGCGACCGGCGGCATGGGCCAGGTCTACTCCGCCACGACCAATCCGTCCGTCTCCACGGGCGACGGCGTGGCCCTCGCCCTGCGCGCGGGCGCCGAGGTCTCCGACCTCGAATTCGTGCAGTTCCACCCGACCGTGCTGTTCCTCGGACCGGACGCGGAGGGCCAGCAGCCGCTGGTCTCCGAGGCGGTCCGCGGCGAGGGCGCCCACCTGGTCGACGGTGACGGCGTGCGCTTCATGGTGGGCCAGCACGAGCTGGCCGAGCTGGCGCCCCGGGACATCGTCGCCAAGGGCATCATGCGCCGGATGCAGGAGCAGGACGCCGAGCACATGTTCCTCGACGCCCGGCACTTCGGCGCCGCCATGTGGGAGCACCGCTTCCCCACCATCCTGGCCGCCTGCCGAGCCAACGGCATCGACCCGGTGACCGAGCCCGTCCCGGTCGCCCCCGCCGCGCACTACGCCTCCGGAGGAGTACGGACCGACGCGCGGGGCCGCACCACGGTCCCCGGCCTGTACGCGTGCGGCGAGGTCGCCTGCACGGGCGTCCACGGCGCCAACCGGCTCGCCTCCAACTCGCTGCTGGAAGGCCTGGTCTACGCCGAGCGGATCGCCGCCGACATCGCGGCGAGCCACGCCGAGGACGGTCTCCACGCGCGCGTGCCCGAACCCGTTCCGCACCCCCAGAAGCCCGCGCACCCGCTGCTCGCCCCCGAGGACCGGTTCGCGATCCAGCGGATCATGACCGCGGGCGCCGGTGTGCTGCGCTCCGCCGGGTCCCTCGCGACCGCGGCCGACCAGCTCCAGCGGCTGCACACCGACGCGCGTGACGCCCTCGACGAGAACGGCAAGACCTCCGAGCCCGGCGTCGACACCTGGGAGGCCACCAACCTGCTGTGCGTGGCCCGCGTCCTGGTCGCCGCCGCCCTCCTGCGCGAGGAGACCCGGGGCTGCCACTGGCGCGAGGACCACGCCGACCGGGACGACGCGGACTGGCGCCGCCACATCGTCGTACGGCTGAATCCCGACCGGACGCTCGCGGTCCGGACCACCGATACCGCAGACTTCCCCCCGACATCCCGGCAGCCCCACGCGGCGCCCCAGTCCCGTCCCCAGGAGCAGTGACCGAAGTGAGCACCCACGACCTTCCCCTCGCCCAGAGCGGCGGCTGCGGCGACGGCTGCGGCTGTGGCGCCGATACGGACGAGGAGTACCTGGAGTGCGGCCTCGACCCCGCGCTCGCCCAGCTCCTCGCCGACGCCGGTCTCGACCCCCTGGAGGTCGAGGACATCGCGAACGTGGCGATCCAGGAGGACCTCGACCACGGCGTGGACGTGACGACGGTCGCGACCATCCCCGAGGACGCCGTCTCCACCGGGGACTTCACCGCGCGGGACGCGGGCGTCGTCGCGGGCCTTCGGGTCGCCGAGGCCGTCATCTCCGTGATCTGCACCGACGAATTCGAGGTCGAGCGGCACGTCGACGACGGTGACCGCGTCGAGGCCGGCCAGAAGCTGCTCACCGTCACCACGCGCACCCGCGACCTGCTGACGGCCGAACGCAGCGCCCTGAACCTTCTGTGTCGCCTGTCCGGCATCGCGACCGCCACGCGCGCGTGGGCGGACGCGCTCGAGGGCACCGGGACCCGCGTGCGGGACACCCGCAAGACGACGCCGGGCCTGCGCTCCCTGGAGAAGTTCGCGGTGCGCTGCGGCGGCGGCGTCAACCACCGCATGTCGCTCGCCGACGCCGCGCTGGTCAAGGACAACCACGTGGTCGCCGCCGGCGGCGTGGCACAGGCCTTCAAGGCCGTACGGGAGATGTTCCCGGAGGTCCCGGTCGAGGTCGAGGTAGACACCCTGCACCAGCTGCGCGAGGTCGTGGACGCGGGCGCCGACTTGATCCTGCTGGACAACTTCACGACCCTCGAGTGCGAGGAGGCGGTGGGCGTCGTCGAGGGCCGGGCCCTCCTGGAGGCGTCCGGGCGGCTCACCCTCGACGACGCCGCCGCGTACGCGCGGACGGGCGTCGACTTCCTGGCCGTGGGCGCACTCACGCACTCCTCCCCGATCCTCGACATCGGTCTCGACCTGCGAGCGGCGGAGTAACCGCGACCATGCTGCTGACCATCGACGTAGGCAACACCCACACGGTCCTCGGCCTCTTCGACGGGGAGGAGATCGTCGAGCACTGGCGCATCTCCACCGACTCGCGCCGGACCGCCGACGAACTCGCCGTGCTGCTCCAGGGACTCATGGGCATGCACCCGCTGCTCGGCGAGGAGCTCGGCGACGGCATCGACGGCATCGCGATCTGCGCCACCGTGCCGTCCGTGCTGCACGAGCTGCGCGAGGTGACCCGGCGCTACTACGGCGATGTCCCCGCCGTCCTCGTCGAGCCCGGCGTCAAGACGGGCGTGCCGATCCTCACGGACAACCCCAAGGAGGTCGGCGCCGACCGGATCATCAACGCCGTGGCGGCCGTCGAGCTGTACGGCGGACCGGCGATCGTCGTCGACTTCGGTACCGCGACCACGTTCGACGCGGTCAGCGCGCGGGGCGAGTACATCGGCGGTGTCATCGCCCCCGGCATCGAGATCTCGGTCGAGGCACTCGGCGTCAAGGGCGCCCAGCTGCGGAAGATCGAGGTGGCCAGGCCGCGTGCGGTGATCGGCAAGAACACGGTGGAGGCGATGCAGTCCGGCATCATCTACGGGTTCGCGGGTCAGGTCGACGGGGTCGTGAACCGGATGGCGCGCGAGCTCGCCGATGATCCCGAGGACGTCACCGTCATCGCCACGGGCGGGCTGGCCCCGATGGTCCTCGGCGAGTCCTCGGTGATCGACGAGCACGAGCCGTGGCTGACGCTGATCGGACTGCGCCTGGTCTACGAGCGGAACGTGTCCCGCCTCTGAGCAGTACCGCAGTTGCGGAGCACTTCCGACTGCGTGGTCGGAGCGGTACGGCCGGCCCGTGTTCGTCTGGAGTTCATACAACCTTCTGGTGGGGTTCGGGGTCATGGCGGGTGACTTCGGGGACGCCCCGGGGCCCTGGACCACCAGAGGGAGTTTCCGATGAGATCGGTTCCGGCTACTGCCAGAACTGCCGGTGGGAGACGGGCCCGGTCGGCCGTGTGCGCCCTCGTCGTAGCGGCGGTGCTGACGGGCGCGTCGACCGGACCGGCGGCCGCGGACGGGGACACGGTGAAGGACGGCGGGCCGGCGGCGGCGTCGGTGCCTGCCGGCGCCGACATCGTGCTGGTGAGCCCGACGGACGTGAAGGCGTATCCGTACGACGATCAGAATTCCGAAGGTCTGTACGCCGGCGTGCGCAACGACGGAACGACGACGGTCGGCTCCTACACGCTCACCCTCGACACCTCGTCGCTCGAGGGTGTCGCCGATGTGACGGGCTGCCCGGAGCAGGCGGACCACAACCTGGTCTGCACACGGGGCAAGGAGTCACTCGAGCCCGGCGGGTCCGCTTCGTACAACCTCGGGCTGCGGCGCGCGAAGGGCGCGCCGGCCGGGGCCTCGGGCGAGATCCGCATGACCGTCGCGTCGCACGGGGTCCGGCTCGCAACCCGGACGATCAAGGTGACGGTTCCCGACGCGGGCGTGGTTCTCGACCGGCTGGAGCGCACGCCCGCCAGCGAGAAGGTGAAGCCGGGAGCCTCCATGAAGGTGATGAGCGGGTTCACGAACTACGGTGCCACTCCGCAAGAGACTGTGGGCTTTTCCGTCCGGTACGAAGGCGTGACGCCCGACCAGGAGTTCAGCAACTGCGAATACCGCACCTGGGGCGATTCCACCCATGGGAGCGGCCTGGCGCACTGTGTGGTCAAGGGCCCGGCCGACGTCAGCGGTTCCTACGATGTGGATCTGGGCTCGATGACGGTCGACTCGGCGGTGCTCTCCGGTGAGCTCGCCGTCCACTACGTGCCTGACATGCGGTTGGGTCGGCAGGACGACTACCACCGCGGAACCGGCGCTGAGCTGAGGCTGACGCCTCGCCCGGCGTCCGCGCCGCCGGGTGTGCCGCAGGGCAGCAACGGGGACTACACCCGATTCTCCGTCGACAACACCGCGGACATCCAGGCCCTGGGGACCACCGTGCGGCAGCGGGAGGCCGGGGACCCGGTGACGGCCACGGTCGGTGTGCGCAACAACGGTCCCGCCGGGATGCAGTCGTGGAACGGGAGCGAGCCGGGCGAGGACCCGCCGTACCAGACGCATGTCTATCTCCCGGCCGGGACGGAGGCCGTCACCGTTCCCGAGCACTGTCACAAGTTCACGGACAAGCATGACGCCGTCTACTACGACTGCGTCATGAACACCGAGCAGGACT
Organism: Streptomyces sp. NPDC026500; assembly: GCF_055567635.1. NCBI lineage: Bacteria > Bacillati > Actinomycetota > Actinomycetes > Kitasatosporales > Streptomycetaceae > Streptomyces > Streptomyces sp. NPDC026500. The sequence continues at coordinate 659,038 of NZ_JBVHQB010000001.1, forward strand.
TCTGGATCGACCCGGGCCAGCGGACGTCCTGGACCTTCGAACTGCGGGTGGTCGATGCGGCCGCTTTGAAGCCGGGCCGCGTCGAGGTGCTGTGGAGCGACCCCCACATGAGCAACAACAGAGCGGCCATCGTCGTCGGCGCTTCGGGCCGGGGTTCGGGCAGTGGTGGCGCGGACGGCACGGTGGGTTCCGGCGATACGCCCAGCGCGCAGGGCTCCGCCGGCACCGGCGTCGACGCCGGCCAGGGGGAACTGGCCGAGACGGGCATGGACTCGGTGACGTTCACGGCCGCGGCGGCGGCCCTGCTCCTGGGCGGCGGACTGTTCCTCGGCCTGCGTCGCCGAACGGCACGCTGAGCGCCGGGGGGTCCGTGACGTGACCCCCGCCGGGCCCGCCGTGCGGACCTCCGTGGTCCGAACGGCGGGCCCGTGCCACGCCACAAGAAGTACATTCGTCTGATTCTTCGCATTCAGTGCGTATCGTCACTTTCATGCCCACGCCCTACGGATCCCACGGCGGCATGGCGTTCGGCGCGGAGGAGCTGCGTGTGCTCCGTCGTGCCCTCGCCCTCGCCCTGCACCCCAGTCCCGTCTCGGCCGAGGACGTCCAGGACTGCCTCCGCCTCGCCGAGTCGGTCGACGAGGCGGCCCGCGAGGGAGCCAGGCTCCGGGCCTTCCTGCTGGACGACCTGGCCCGCTACCGGGCCGCGTTGCCGGGCACCGCCGCCGGCTATCTCGTCCTCCTGGAGGAGGTCCTCACCTCCGGCTACCGGCCGAACCCCGACGACCTCGCCGCGCTCCGCGCGCTGCGCGGCAACCCCGCCGCGGCGGCCCTCCTGGACCGTTGCCGGGTCCTGGCCGAGCAGGACGTGCGCGCCCGGCTCGCGGGCCGCGCGGTCGCCTCGGTCCCCTCGTCCCGCACCCGGCTGCTGGCCCTGCCCGGCGGTCGCGCCGCCGACGAGCAGGACAAGAAGCCCGAGCCGAAACCGCAGTCCCAGCCGCCGGCCGGGACGCCGCGTCCGGACCGGCCCATCCCCACCCCCGGCGAGGTCTTCCCGCCGAGGCGCAAGCCCGGACCGCCTCCGGCGAACCCGCCGCAGCAACTCGCGGCGGGCTAGCTACTCTGGAGCCATGGACTATGTCTCCGCGCTCGTGCCCCCCGTAGTGATGGCCGTGTTCTTCATCGGGCTCATCGTGACGATCGTGAAGAGTCAGGGCGGGGCCAACAAGGCCAAGGAGGACGGGGTCGTCGACGCCGCCCTCGCGCGCGTGGAGGCCGCTCAGCAGGCCTCGGCCCCCAAGGACGCCGGGGCCTGAGCCCCGGGCGGCCCCGCGCGCGGCTCCGCCGGGCACGACCGTCCTCCGGCCGGGGCCCGCACCGAACCGCGCTCTCAGGGCGTACGACTCGGACGTTTCATACGTTCTTCGAGTCGTACGCCCTTTTTGTTGGCCATCTCCCACTATTGTTCTGAACTGTGCCTCGCCCATTGGGAGAACTCGAAGACGCGGTCATGACGCGGGTGTGGAAGTGGAACCGCCCGGTGACCGTTCGGGAAGTCCTGGAAGACCTTCAACAGGAACGGTCCATCGCGTACACCACCGTGATGACCGTTTTGGACAATCTCCATCAGAAGGGCTGGGTGCGCCGAGAGGCGGAAGGCCGGGCCTATCGATATGAGGCGGTCTCCACACGGGCCGCCTACTCGGCGGCGCTGATGAACGACGCCTGGTCGCAGAGCGACAACCCGGCAGCCGCTCTCGTCGCCTTCTTCGGGATGATGAGCGAGGAACAGCGGGTCGCGCTCAGGGATGCTGTGCGCATGGTGCAAGGGCCCGAACCACAAGCTTCCGAAGCCGCCGAAAGGCCACCGGTGCCCGAGCCCTCCGAGGAGAACCCCGCCGCCGACGGGGGCGCCTCCGGGCGATAGCGTCCGCTCATGCCAGCAGAGCGTCCCGCGGAGGTTCCGGCAGAGCTTCCGGCACAGCATCCCGAAGTCACCGCAAAAGCCGTCACCGTCCGGCGGGCCAGGACCGGCGATGTCGCGGCCGTACGCGGACTCCTTGACGCGAACGTGCGCCGCCGTATCCTGCTCGACAAACCCACGGTCACTCTTTACGAGGACATCCAGGAGTTCTGGGTCGCGGAACGCGACGACAACGCCGAGGTGGTCGGCTGCGGCGCCCTGCATGTGATGTGGGAAGACCTCGCGGAAGTCCGCACTCTCGCGGTGAACCCCGCGGTCAAGGGCCTGGGTGTCGGTCATCAGTTGCTGGAGAAGTTGCTGCAGACCGCTCGCTGGCTCGGCGTTCGACGGGTTTTCTGTCTGACCTTCGAAGTCGGCTTCTTCGCGAAGCACGGCTTCGTGGAGATCGGCGAGACACCCGTCGACACCGATGTGTACGCCGAGCTCCTGCGTTCCTATGACGAGGGCGTGGCAGAGTTCCTCGGTCTCGAACGAGTGAAACCGAACACCTTGGGCAACAGCCGGATGCTTCTGCATCTGTGATCGCCGCCGGCTATTCCGGCGGAGTGCGTTGCCCACGTTCCCTATGTCCGAAACGCGCACGTTTCCGGGTGGGCAGTGTCCAGTGAGTCTCTGCCAGGGGTTTGTGTTTTTCCAGCAAAAGCGGTTTGCTTTCCGACGTACTGCAGTACTGCATATAACAAGGGACGGCGAAACGGCGGACGCCGCGGACCCTCCTTGCCCTGAAGTTATCGATGAAAGGAAATCCGGTGGCACAGAAGGTTCAGGTCCTTCTTGTCGACGACCTCGACGGTGGCGAGGCGGACGAGACCGTGACGTTCGCGTTGGACGGCAAGACGTACGAAATCGATCTCACGACCGCCAATGCGGACAAGCTCCGTGGCCTTCTCGAGCCCTACACGAAGGGTGGCCGTCGTACCGGAGGCCGCGCTTCGGGCGGACGCGGAAAGGCCCGCGCCGCTTCCGGTGGCAGCCAGGACACCGCGCAGATCCGCGCCTGGGCCAAGGAGAACGGTTACGAGGTCAACGACCGCGGCCGCGTTCCCGCGTCCATTCGCGAGGCCTACGAGAAGGCAAACGGCTGAGCGCACGCGCGCCGCAGCCTTACCCGGTGGCACTGCGTCGCCATTGTCAGCACCAGTCGTACGAGATCGGGGGCGCCCCCAACGCCCCCGCCGACGCCCCCGCCGCCCAGCGCCGGCAGCGTCGGCAATGCCGGCTCCACCTCGCGGCCGGGCTCCGGGGGTCGCAGCCAGCGGGCGGCCCCTCGCGGGCCCCTCTGCGTTTCCGGACCGGCTGACAGCCGGTCCGCGGGACGGACGCGCGGGTGGCCTTCGGGCCGGGCCTCGGATCCGTCCTCGGACCCGTCCGGCAGCGGAGCACGGGGACCCGGCGACGCCGGAGCCCCGAAATCCGGCGCCACCGAGACGCTGAGATCCGGCGGCGGGGGAGCCTCGATGCTTCCGTCCGCACCGATCGCCGTGAGATCCAGCGCGAGAGCGCCCCACTCCAGCCAGTCGAGCAGCCCCGGCAGCTCCTCCGCGCTCCCCGCGGCCACCAGCAGCCGCATCCGCTCTCCCTGCAGCACCACCGGAGAAGCGGGTCCCAGATGCCGCAGCGCCGCGAATCCCGCCTCCGCCGGCACCTCCAGGACGTCGAAGCGCAGCCCCGTGACGAGCCGTAGCGGCGAACCGGGCACTGTCGCCCAGCCCAGTTCGTTCTCGTACCACTGATGCACCGGATCGACCGGATCACCCGGATCGAACGGCCGGCGAGGGACAGGGACGGTGGGAACCATGCAAGGAGCAACCGCCGGAAGACCCCTGGAGTTACGCTGGGCGTTTACGCGAACGCACAGAGTTCCGGAACAAAGGGCGTGCGGGAGCGTTCCGCCGGGCATGGATGTTCGCCCGTAGCGGAGGGAATCGGTGCGCGCGGCATGGAGTGTCCGTGCGTACGGGTAAGACATCCCTAGTGGGAGGGGCGACACGCAGGGCTCGGGCATCTCACGTTCGCCATCGGCGTACAGCGGGAGAGGGTATCTGCCTGGCCTGCGGGAACATCGTCTCGCACCATCAGGTTGGAGCAGATGTCGGCGTTCGGGGTCAGGAGGCCAAGGACGGTGTCGGCAGTTGGAATGAGCGGTCCCCGCTTGCGGGACTAAGCTGCGGAAGGACAGGGAGGGGAGCGTCCCCTTACTGCCTGACCGCTCTGAGGAGCGATTAACGATGTTCGAGAGGTTCACCGACCGCGCGCGGCGGGTTGTCGTCCTGGCTCAGGAAGAAGCCCGGATGCTCAACCACAACTACATCGGCACCGAGCACATCCTCCTGGGCCTGATCCACGAGGGTGAGGGTGTCGCCGCTAAGGCCCTGGAGAGCCTCGGGATTTCGCTCGAGGCGGTCCGCCAGCAGGTGGAGGAGATCATCGGCCAGGGCCAGCAGGCGCCCTCGGGCCACATTCCCTTCACCCCCCGTGCCAAGAAGGTCCTGGAGCTTTCGCTCCGCGAGGCCCTTCAGCTGGGCCACAACTACATCGGCACGGAGCACATCCTGCTCGGCCTGATCCGTGAGGGCGAGGGCGTCGCCGCCCAGGTCCTGGTCAAGCTGGGCGCTGACCTCAACCGGGTGCGGCAGCAGGTGATCCAGCTGCTCTCCGGATACCAGGGCAAGGAGACCGCCACCGCCGGTGGTCCTGCCGAGGGCACCCCCTCCACGTCCCTGGTCCTCGACCAGTTCGGCCGGAACCTCACCCAGGCCGCTCGTGAGTCCAAGCTCGACCCGGTCATCGGGCGCGAGAAGGAGATCGAGCGGGTCATGCAGGTCCTGTCCCGTCGTACGAAGAACAACCCGGTGCTGATCGGTGAGCCCGGCGTCGGCAAGACCGCCGTCGTCGAGGGCCTCGCCCAGGCCATCGTCAAGGGCGAGGTGCCCGAGACCCTCAAGGACAAGCACCTCTACACCCTCGACCTCGGCGCGCTGGTCGCCGGCTCCCGCTACCGCGGTGACTTCGAGGAGCGCCTGAAGAAGGTCCTCAAGGAGATCCGCACCCGCGGCGACATCATCCTGTTCATCGACGAGCTCCACACGCTGGTCGGTGCGGGTGCCGCCGAGGGCGCCATCGACGCCGCTTCGATCCTGAAGCCGATGCTGGCCCGCGGTGAGCTGCAGACCATCGGCGCCACCACGCTGGACGAGTACCGCAAGCACCTCGAGAAGGACGCGGCCCTCGAGCGCCGCTTCCAGCCGATCCAGGTGGCGGAGCCTTCCCTCCCCCACACGATCGAGATCCTCAAGGGTCTGCGCGACCGGTACGAGGCCCACCACCGCGTGTCCATCACGGACGAGGCCCTGGTGCAGGCGGCGACGCTCGCCGACCGGTACATCTCGGACCGCTTCCTCCCCGACAAGGCGATCGACCTGATCGACGAGGCGGGCTCCCGGATGCGCATCCGCCGGATGACCGCACCGCCGGACCTCCGTGAGTTCGACGAGAAGATCGCGGGCGTGCGCCGCGACAAGGAGTCGGCCATCGACTCCCAGGACTTCGAGAAGGCGGCCTCTCTCCGCGACAAGGAGAAGCAGCTGCTGGCGGCGAAGGCCAAGCGCGAGAAGGAGTGGAAGGCCGGCGACATGGACGTCGTGGCCGAGGTCGACGGCGAGCTGATCGCCGAGGTCCTGGCCACCGCCACCGGCATCCCGGTCTTCAAGCTGACCGAGGAGGAGTCCTCGCGTCTGCTGCGCATGGAGGACGAGCTCCACAAGCGGGTCATCGGCCAGAAGGACGCCATCAAGGCGCTCTCGCAGGCGATCCGCCGTACGCGAGCGGGTCTGAAGGACCCGAAGCGTCCCGGTGGTTCCTTCATCTTCGCCGGCCCCTCGGGTGTCGGTAAGACGGAGCTGTCGAAGACCCTCGCGGAGTTCCTCTTCGGCGACGAGGACGCGCTGATCTCCCTCGACATGTCGGAGTTCAGCGAGAAGCACACGGTCTCGCGTCTCTTCGGTTCGCCCCCCGGATACGTGGGCTACGAAGAGGGCGGCCAGCTGACCGAGAAGGTCCGCCGCAAGCCGTTCTCCGTCGTCCTCTTCGACGAGGTCGAGAAGGCCCACCCGGACATTTTCAACTCGCTGCTGCAGATCCTGGAGGACGGTCGTCTGACCGACTCCCAGGGCCGGGTCGTGGACTTCAAGAACACGGTCATCATCATGACGACCAACCTCGGCACCCGGGACATCTCCAAGGGCTTCAACCTCGGCTTCGCGGCCGTGGGCGACGTCAAGAGCAACTACGACCGGATGAAGGCCAAGGTCAACGAGGAGCTGAAGCAGCACTTCCGCCCCGAGTTCCTGAACCGTGTCGACGACACGGTGGTCTTCCACCAGCTGACCGAGGAAGACATCATCCAGATCGTCGACCTCATGGTCGCGAAGGTGGACGAGCGTCTGAAGGACCGGGACATGGGCATCGAGCTCAGCCCGAGCGCCAAGTCCCTCCTCGCGAAGAAGGGCTACGACCCCGTCCTGGGCGCCCGGCCGCTGCGCCGGACCATCCAGCGCGAGATCGAGGACGTCCTCTCCGAGAAGATCCTCTTCGGCGAGCTCCGTCCCGGCCACATCGTGGTCGTCGACACGGACGGCGAGGGCGAGACCAAGGCCTTCACCTTCCGCGGTGAGGAGAAGTCGGCGCTCCCCGACGTCCCGCCGATCGAGCAGGCCGCCGGCGGTGCCGGTCCCAACCTGAGCAAGGAGGCGTGACCTCCGGGTCCGCCTGAAAAAGGGGCTGCCCCGGGACTTCGGTCCCGGGGCAGCCCCTTTTCCATGAGGGGGAGGGGTCACAGAACGTTGTGGGTCGTTGTCGTCGTGTGTACGCCGGGCAATTGACTCGCGAGATGTTCCGGCGCAATGCCGGTGTCCGAATCGAGGACGAAATTGACCGTCCTCAGATTCGGCACCAGGGCTCGGAGTCCGGACAGGTCCTCATTGCCCGCCAGCTTTCTGAGCTCCAGGTGTTCGACGGACGGAAGCGGCGGTGCCGATGCGAGGGATCCCAGGGCGGCCCGGTGGATCCGCAGTTCTCTGAGCCCCGCCAGTGCGGCGACCTCGGACCAGTCGGCGCGGGAGAGCTCGCCGGGCACCCCGCTGAGCCACAGCGTGCGCAGGGACTGCCAGTGACGCAGCCCCCGCAGCCCGGTGTCGCGCAGTACGTCCAGGCCGAAGGAGATGACTTCCAGCGGCGCGTTCAGGGGGAGGGTCTCGCTCAGCGACCGGCCCCTGAGCCGGTGTCCGACGTTCAGTTCACGCAGCGAGGACAGCCCCGTCAGACCGCTGGGTGCCGGGGTCCGTCCCGAGGCGGACAGCAGGAACAGCCCCCGCAGGGGCAGCTCCGCGAGGGGCACGAGATCGTCGACCCCCGTGCACTGATCGAGGTTGAGCTGCTCCAGGCGCCGCTGAGCCGTCAGGAAGTCCAGGTCCCGCAGACGGTTGTTGTAGCGCAGCGCCAGATGCGTCACCTGGTGGGGCGGCAGGCAGGAGCGCAGCTCCGCCGAGTCGATGTCACCGACGATCTGCAGCCTGGGTCGGCCGCCCAGTTCGCGCAGCACACGCAGCTGTGCGGCCGAGTGCGCGGTGAAGTACAGGCCGGCCGGGTCCAGCTGGGCGATGATCTCGGAGGCGTAGCGCTCGGTGTCGAACCTGTGCCATCCCCAGGTGAGTTGGGCTCGTACGGACAGGGCCGGGTGCGAGCTGAAGCGTGCCAGTACGGGGATGGCCGCGTCGGTGCCGATCAGGGAGGCGGTGACCACGACCCCTCGGGCCTCGGCCTCGGTCAGCCCCTCCGGTCCGGGCAGCAGCTCCAGGACGAGGGGGCCGGCCTCGGCCAGGGCGCGGGCCTCCTCCGACGTCCTCGGCGGGATGAGCGCGCCCGCGTCGCCCTCCACGGCGGCCCGCACCTCGGGCGCGAGCTGCGTGGCGTGTTCCAGCGAGGCGAGGGCGAGAAGCCGTACGCGGGTCGCGGACGCCCCGTCGAGCCGTGCCGCGGCGCCGGTCATGGAACTCAGCAGCTCGGCCCGTTCCCGTGGCCGGGCGTGGGCGACGGCCATCCGGATCACATCCGCCCACTGGGACTCCCCGGCGTTGCGCACCAGCAGCCCGAAGTCCCCGTCCTCCACCGCGGCCTTGGCGCCCAGGTAGTCCTGGAAGGTGCGGTGGACGAACTCGACTGTCCCGAGGGCGGGTTCACGGAGAAGGCCGCTGCGGACGATGAGGTGACGCAGTATCCGCGCGGCGTCGCCCTGTTGGGCGGCGGCCGGGAGTGAGGGCAGGACCTCGGCGACGATGCGTTCGGCGCGGTCGCGGTCCATCTCCGCCCGGCCGTTGCGGATGAGCCAGTAGGCGAGCCGTTGCAGAAGCTGGATCTGCGGAAGTTCCGTGAGATGGATGCCGTCGTGACTGCTTCCGCGCACGAACATGTCGCGCTCCTCGTCGCGGCGCGACAGCAGCATGGAGAGCGCGGCGTCGTACAACTCCTGTCTGCCGTGCGGAAGATAGCCCCGTCGGTCACGGTGCAGCGCGCAGATCAGGCCGCACATCAGGGGATTGGTGGCGAGGCGGCCGAGGTCCGGCTTGGTCCGGACGGCTTCGAGGAGGGACCGCTCGTAGCCGTCGAGGCGGTCCGTGTCCGGGGCGTCCAGGCGTGCCGCGGCATGCCAGCGGCGGATGAACGCGCCCACGTCGTCGCCGGTCATCGGCGAGAGGACGAGTTCGGTGAAGCCGTCGGGGGCGAGCCAGTCCTCCCGTACGGCCGAGGGGCGGGACGTGACCAGCCACTGGTTGCCGGGGTAGGCGTCGAGGAGTTCACGCAGCCAGCGGCGGGTGTGCTCGCGGTCACGTTCGGGGATTTCGTCGAGGCCGTCGACGAGCAGCAGGCCGCGGCCGTGGCCGAGCACCCTGTCGGCCCAGCCGTCCGGCTGGGTCGCGTGGAAGGGAATCCGGACGGCGGACAGGAACGCTTCGGGGGCCGGAAGACCGTCCGGGCGGCGGACGAGGGTGCGCAGCGGGAGGACGAAGGGGATGCGGTCCCCCCGCTCGCCGCGCGCCGTGGTCACCGCCAGCCACTGCACCAGCGTGGTCTTGCCGGAACCGGCCACACCGCGCAGGAGAACCAGGTCCTGCTCCGACAGGGCCTGTTCGGCGGGCAGGGAGGTGGCCGCGGCGGCGATGCGCACACCGTCCGACGAGGTGGTCTCCTCGTCCTCCACGGGTCGTAGGGCCTGGAGGCTGAGGTAGGCGGCGTCCAGCGGCCAGCGTTCCGGGGAGTTGACGAGGTCGATGCCGTAGATGGTGAGGTGGCTGTGCCTGGTGGCGAGATGGGCGAGATAGCGCTTCTCGAAGGCCTGGTCGGTGCCGCCCGTCATGGGTGTGCGTGCGATCAGCTCGTCCAGCTTGGCGATCGTCTCGCGCTGTCTGCGGCTCTGCTCCACGAGGGTGCGGGGGACAAAGGTCGAGCGCTGGGTGAAGAAGTGCAGGATGTGGAGGCAGGCGGTGTCGAGCAGCCCCTCATAGAACAGGGTCGCGTCGAAGGACAGGTCCCGGTCGGGATTCCCGCCGGCCGCGCGCAGCCGCTGGGCGAGCGCCCGGTGGCCGAGCTCCACCGCCTGGACGTCCGTCATGGTGAGGTCGCCCAGGGCGTGCAGGGTCGCGGCCAGGGCATGGACGACGGCCGGCTCCTCGTCGGCGGGGAACGGACGCTCTCCGCCGCGCAGCGCCCGGCCGACCAAGTCGGCCGAAAGACTGGCCAGTTCCTTCTCGCCGACGACCCGTTTCTCGCCCTTGAAGGACACGAACGTCGATATGCGTACGGGCTGGTCCACGAGCCCGGCTCCCGGGCCCTCCGCCACGAAGAGCTTCCTCACAAGAGGCGCGGCCACGCTCGAGGCCAGGCGCGTGCCGATGGTTACTGGGTCCATGACGATCCCCCGGGAGAACCTTGAGCCAGAAGCACAACCGTATGGTCTGGCAGCTGATCCACACAGCTGATCTGCGCAGCCGATGCGCGCAGCCGATCCACGCAGCCGATCCGCACCGCAGATCGCGGTCTCACCGCCCCCGGGACGACCGCCGGCTCCCCCTCGTGGCGCGGGTCACTGATTCGGGGGGTCGGGGGTGGCCGACGGGCTCCCCAAGACCCTTGAAACCAGGGGCCGGAGCGTAGCCCGCGTCACATTCAGGGGGTCCCGGATCCGGTGGCCCGGTGACATGCGGCACAGGCGTTTTGTCCGGTACTAGGGCGAATAGTGGATACAGCAAAACGGACAAAAAGGACCTTCGGCCCGGGGTGGGGAGGACTGTTCGCGGGCCGTGCGGACAGGTGGGTCAGGGGCAGGTTTAGCAAGGGATGTGCTGGCCCGAAGTGGGGTTAAACCATGTTTCCCGGGCGAAAACGACAAGATCCCGTGCCGGGATGTCCGAGCTGTCAAAGTTCATCAAGTTTTGAGATGAAGTACTAGGTTGCGTCGTAGATGGGGGGTTTGAGTGCCCCGGGGGGTGCGGGTTACCAATGAATGGCCCACTCGGCGGCAGGCAGTGCGCCGGAGTGGTTGTTCAGTCCCTTGTCCCCGTCTCCACGAGGTATTCATGTCGAAGCGCGTCACGTCCCGCAAGTCCCTTACGTCGCTGGTCCGTACTCGGGCGGCCGTCCTGGCCGTCGGCCTGGGCGCCTCGGCCGTACTGGGTGCAGGGGTCGCGACCGCCGCCGAAACGGGCGTCAGCGCCAGCACGACCGTCACCGCGGCCAACGCCGTACAGACGCAGGCCGCCGCTCAGGCCAAGGCCGCCGCCGTGAAGAAGGCCGCGGTCGCCAACAAGGCCGCCGTCGCGAAGAAGGCCGCCGCCAAGAAGGCCGCCTCCTGGATCGACCCGGTGGCGAAGTACACCCTGTCCGCCACCTTCAACCAGGCCGGCGGCATGTGGGCCCACAAGCACTCCGGCCAGGACTTCGCCGTGCCGCAGGGCACCAACGTCATGGCCGCGCACGGCGGCACCGTCGTCAAGGCGGGCGGCAACGGCGCCGGTGACGGTCCGGCGTACGGCAACGCCATCGTCATCAAGCACGGCAACGGCACGTACTCGCAGTACGCCCACCTGTCGCGCATCGACGTGCACGTCGGCCAGGTCGTCGCCACCGGTCAGCACATAGCCCTGTCCGGCAACACCGGTAACTCCAGCGGCCCGCACCTGCACTTCGAGATCCGTACGACGCCCAACTACGGCTCGGCCATCAACCCCGTCGCGTTCCTGCACGGCAAGGGTGTGACTGTCTGATCCACCCGCGCCGGTGACCCGGCGCGGAGCCCCGGTGCAGAGTGCGGGAGCAGAGCCCGAGGCGGAGCCCCGGCGTCCGGAAAGCGGCGCTACGAAACTCCGCCTCCGTGGGCCGCTCCGCCCCCGTGGGCCTGTGTCACCAGATCGATCGCGACCTCCAGGACGGCCTTGCGCTTGTCCTCGGGGTCGCCTTCGACGTCTTTGAGCACGAACATGCCGGCGTGCATCGTGAAGAGCGCGCTGATGCAGCGGACCTGGTCGGTCAGCGGCGACTCGGGCTCCTTGATGATCTCCAGCATGCTGATCATGCGGTCCTTGAAGGTCTCGCCGATGCTCAGCTCGCGTACCGTCGCCTGGTTCTCCTGCATGAAGCGGAAGAGCGGGGACGCGCCGCCGAGGGCGTCGCTGTAGCGGCGCAGCACCTCCTGCTTGGTCTCCAGGCTGTGCGGCTGCTGCTTGCCCCACTCGATCAGCTCGTCGAGCGGCCTCGTCAGATCCTCGAAGAGGCTGATGAGGATCTCTTCCTTGGTCTTGAAGTGGTAGTAGAGCGCCGCCTTGGTGACATCGAGGTGCTCGGCGATCTCGCGCAGCGAGGTCTTCTCGTAGCCCTGCTCGGAGAAGAGTTCGAGGGCTACGTCCTGGATGCGCTGCCGAGTGTCGCCCCGGCGCTGCCGCTTGGTGCTGTCCATCGTGCCGCCCATCCTCGTATTCCTCGCGCTCCTTGAAACTTACCTGTCGACCGGCTGGTAAAACTAGTCGTACTTACTTGACGCCCGGCTAGTTGCGAGGCTATTTTCCCGGAGTGTAGTCAGCTTGCCGGTCGGCAAGTAAGTAGCCGGACGGCGGCAGAAGTACTTAGGGGAGTGGGAACGATGGCGGACAAGACGAAAGCGGCCGAACCGGCCGCCGAGCAGGCCGGGAAACCGGCCGAGGGCGAGAAGCGGCAGCGCAGCGTGCGCGTGGTCCTTCTCGCGCTCATGCTCACGATGATGCTGGCGATGCTCGACAATATGATCGTCGGCACGGCCATGCCGACCATCGTGGGTGATCTCGGCGGACTCGAACACCTTTCCTGGGTCGTGACGGCGTACACCCTCGCCACCGCGGCCTCCACCCCGATCTGGGGCAAGATCGGCGACATGTACGGGCGCAAGGGCGCCTTCATGTCCTCGATCGTGATCTTCCTGATCGGCTCCGCGCTGAGCGGCATGGCCCAGAACATGGGTGAGCTGATCGGATTCCGGGCCATTCAGGGTCTCGGCGCCGGCGGTCTCATGGTCGGTGTCATGGCGATCATCGGTGACCTGATCCCGCCCCGTGAGCGCGGCAAGTACCAGGGCATGATGGCCGGCATCATGGCGCTGGCGATGATCGGCGGTCCGCTGATCGGCGGCACCATCACCGACAACTGGGGCTGGCGCTGGTCCTTCTACATCAACCTGCCGCTCGGCGCGGTCGCGCTCGCCGCGATCAGCATCGTCCTGCACCTGCCGAAGAAGCGGTCCGAGACGCGCATCGACTACCTCGGTGCCGCGCTGCTGACCGTCGGCATCACCTCCATCGTCCTCGTCACCACCTGGGGCGGCACGGAGTACGCCTGGTCGTCCGCGCGGATCATGGAGCTCATCGGCCTCGGCGTCGCCGCGCTGGTCGGGTTCGTCTTCTGGCAGACCAAGGCCGCCGAGCCGATCGTGCCGCTGCACATCTTCCGCAGCCGCAACTTCACCCTGATGTCGATCATCGGCTTCGTCACCGGCTTCGCCATGTTCGGCGCCACGCTGTTCCTGCCGCTGTACCAGCAGGCGGTCCAGGGCGCGTCCGCGACCAACTCCGGTCTGCTGCTCCTGCCCATGCTGGGCGCGATGCTCGTGACGTCGATGGTCGCCGGGCGGGTCACCACCGCCACCGGCCGCTACAAGATCTTCCCCGTCCTCGGCGGTGTGCTGATGGTGATCGGCCTCTACCTGCTGTCGACGATGGACACGGACACCACCCGTTTCATGTCCGGCGTCTACATGGCCGTCCTCGGCCTGGGCATGGGCTGTCTGATGCAGGTCACCATGCTGGTGGCGCAGAACAGCGTGGAGATGAAGGACATGGGCGTCGCGTCCTCCTCCACCACCCTGTTCCGTACGCTCGGCTCGTCGTTCGGTGTCGCCGTCATGGGCGCGCTGTTCAACAACCGCGTCAAGGACGTCATGGCCGAGAAGGCCGGCGCGCTGGGCTCGAAGATCACCGAGCAGTCCCCGCAGCTGGACGCGGCGAGCCTGGCGAAGCTGCCGGCGGCGGCGCGCGAGGCCTACCAGCACGCGGTGTCGGCCGGTACGCACTCGGCCTTCCTGCTGGGCGCGTCGGTGGCCGTGATCGTGATGATCTCGTCGGTGTTCGTCAAGGAGGTCGCCCTCAAGGGGGCGGGCGCGCCCAAGCCCGCCGAGGACGGCGCGCCGACCGAGGCACCCGAGGTCCAGCTCGCCGAGCCGGTCTGACCTGATCGCGGGGCCGGCCCTTCCAACGGCCCCTGAACTCCTCGCAACGAAGGCCCCCGGCGTTGTCCGCCCCGGGGGCCTTCTCCTGTGCCGGGCCTTCTCCCGCACGGGTCCTCTCCCGTGCCGGGTCACTGTCAGTGCCGCGTGCCACCATCGGGAACGTGGACCGAATGCGGCAGCTGCGGCTCGCCAAGGACGTCATCGATCGGGACTGGGCCGAGCCCGGCACCGATCTCGACGCGCTGGCCGCTCGGGCCGGATATTCGCGGTATCACTTCATACGGGTCTTCAAGGCGGCGTACGGCGAGACCCCGGGCCAGTATCTGACGCACCGGCGCATCGACCGGGCCGAGGACCTGCTGCGCACCGCGAACCTCTCGGTGACCGAGATCTGCCATCTGGTCGGCTTCAGCAGCCTCGGCACCTTCTCGGCGCGCTTCAAGACATGGACCGGGCTGACCCCGAGCGAGTACCGGGCGAAACACGTCGGGCGGGGTGCCGCGCTGATACCGGGCTGCTACGCGATGCTCTGGGCCGGCGGCTTCCGGCCCGCGCCGGGCGCCGAATCCCGTACCGGCACGGGTGCGCCGGGTGCGGAGTCCCGTACCGGCACCGGTGGGGGAGAGCGCAATTCCGGAGAAGCGCCGTGACGCGGAGGCCGCCTACCGTGGCAGGGCACGCACGGAGGACGACGATCCGGCCGGACCGCGCACACCTCGCGATCCCGCACACCTGGAGCACACCATGATCAAAGGACTCGCCATCTCGACCGTCTGGGTCCTCGACCAGGACCGGGCCAAGGAGTTCTACACCGAGAAGCTCGGGCTCGAACTCCGTACGGACATGACGATGGGCGAGGGCGGCATGCGCTGGCTCACCGTCGGCGCCCCGGATCAGCCCGGGATCGAGCTGACCCTCATGGTGCCCGGACCGCCCGCCATGGACCCCGAGTCCGCCGAGATGATGAAGAAGCTGGTCGCCAAGGGCGTGCTCGGCGCGGGCGTGCTGAGGACCGACGACATCCACGGCGACTACAAGAAGCTCAAGGACCGTGGCGTGGAGTTCCTCCAGGAACCGCAGGAGCGCCCGTACGGCACGGAAGCGCTGTTCCGCGACGACTCGGGGAACTGGTTCTCCTTCACCCAGCACCGCGAGGGCGAGCTCGACCTGGAGAAGGACTGGAGCTGCTAGGACAGGCCCCACCAGGTCTGGAGCCGCCGGGACAGGCACCGACGGGCCCGGACCAGCCAAAGCCCCGGACCCGGCCGGCCAGGTGCTCGCCGCTGCGGCTACTTCCCGGACGGCGGCAGCATCGGGTAGCTCCCGGTGCTCGTCGGCGCGTGTTCCGGCAGCCACAGCACCGCGACCGCGCCCTCGGCCGGTACGTCGTGCGGTGCCCCGGCGGGCCGTACGTTGCGGAAGGTCAGCCGCGCGCCGAGCACCCGTGCCTGGCCCGCGGCGATGGTGAGGCCGAGTCCGTGGCCGTCGCCCGCGCGGTCGGTACTGCCGGTGCGGAAGCGGCTCGGCCCCTCGGCGAGGAGCTTCTCGGGGAATCCGGGGCCGTGGTCGCGGACGCGGATGACGCGGCCTTCGACGGTGACCTCGATCGGCGGTCTGCCGTGCCGGGCGGCGTTCGCGAGGAGGTTGAGCAGGACGCGCTCCAGGCGGCGCGGGTCCGTGGTGACCTCCGACTCGTGCACCACCCGCACCTCGACGTCCGCGCCCTTGGCGGCGACCCGCCGGGCCACGAACTCGCCGAGCATGATGTCCTGCAGCTCGGCCCGCTCGGAGGCCCCGTCCAGCCGGGCGACCTCCAGGACGTCCTCGACGAGGGTGCGCATGGCCTGCGCCCGGTCGCGTACGAGTTCGGTGGGGCGGCCGGGCGGCAGGAGTTCGGCCGCCGTGAGCAGCCCCGTCACCGGGGTGCGCAGTTCGTGGGCGATGTCGGCGGTGACCCGGCGCTCGGCCTCGATGCGCTGCTGGAGCGCGTCGGCCATGGCGTCCACGGCACGCGCGAGGTCATCGGTCTCGTCGAGCACGACACCGCCGATCGCGTCCCGCACCCGTACGTCCCGCTCGCCCTTGGCGACCCGGTTCGCGGCGGCCGCCGCCTTGCGTAGTCGGCGCGACAACTGGCCGCCGATCAGCACGCCGAGCGCGCTGCCGCCGAAGACGACCGCGATGGACCCGATGATCAGCGCCTGGTCGAGGTCCTTCATCACGTCCGCGTTGCGGTCCGTGAACCGCTCGTGCCAGGACAGCACCTGGCCGTTCCTGAGCGGTACGGCGGCCCAGATGTCCGGCACGCCTTTCGTGTTGTCGGAGACGTACGTCGCCCGCCGCCCCTCCGAGACCTTCGTCATCAGGTCCGACGGAATGGCGGGATCGTCGATCTTGGCCCCGAACGGCGGCGGCCGGCCCGGCCCGTACATGCGCTCGGCCAGCTGGATGCGCTCGTCGGCCAGGTCGCGCGAGTTGTCCAGCATCGAGACGCGGGCCGCGTTGTGCACGACCAGGCTCAGCGCGATGGCGACGAGCGCGCCGACCAGGGCGATCGCCGTGCTGAGCTTCCAGCGGATGCCCGTACGAATGCTCGTACCCGAATCCGCGCCCCGGTCGATGCCGATGCCGATGCTTCGGCTCCTGCCGGTGTCTCCGCCGAGGCCTCCGAACCTGCCGGGATGCCTGCCGGTATCCCCGCCGAGGATCTCGCCCCCGCCGGAACTCCTGTGGACGGCGAAGCCCACGTCGTCGCGCGAACCCGTGTTCATGCCGCCGCCCGCGTCCGAGCGTCTCCCCGGAACCGGTCCCTGCCCGGGAACCGAGGGTCTCCCCGGAGCCGAGCGCTGAAATATCCCCCGCATAGCGTGCTCAGGCCTTCAACTTGTAGCCGAAGCCGCGGACCGTCTCGATACGGTCCTGGCCGATTTTCGTGCGCAGCCGCTGCACATGGACGTCGACCACACGGGTGTCCCCGCCCCAGCCGTAGTCCCACACACGTTCGAGCAGCTTGTCGCGGCTCAGCACCGTCCCGGGCGCGGACGAGAACTCCAGGAGCAGCCGCATCTCGGTGGGCGTCAGCGCCACCGGCGTACCGCTCCTGAGAACCTCCATGCCCTCGGTGTCGATCTCCAGATCACCGAACGCCAGCACCCCGCCGTCCATCGGCGCGGACCCTTCGCCCGTCGCGCCCACGCCGCCGTTCGCGTGCCCGAAGCGGCGCAGCACCGCGCGGATACGGGCGACCAGCACGGCGCCGTCGAAGGGCTTGGTCACATAGTCGTCGGCGCCGGCCTCCAGGCCGAGCACGACGTCGATCGAGTCGGCGCGGGCGGACAGCATGATGACCGGCACGGTGGACTCGTCGCGGATACGACGGCACAGCGAGACGCCGTCGAGCCCGGGGACCATCACGTCCAGCAGGGCGATGTCGGGACGGTCGGCGCGGAACGCCTCCAGGCCCGAGAGCCCGTCGGGCATGGCCGTGACCGCGAAGCCGTCGCGCTCCAGGGCGAGTTGCGTGGCCTCGCGGATGACGTCGTCGTCCTCGACGAACAGGACGTGGGTCTGCTCTGCCATCCGGCTGTTCCGTCCGCTCTCAGTTCGCGTCGGGGTCGGGCGAACTCGTGCCGCCCACCGCGTTGCTGTAGTCGTTGTGGATCCGGGACTGCTCGGCGAAGCGCGTCGCGGACCAGCTGTAGGTGATCACTTCCTCGCTGGAGGGGTACGACACCGGGTCGCCCTTCTCGTACAGCTGCTGGGTGACCACCAGATCGCCCCGGTCGATCTCGGCGTAGACCGGCGGCTCCTCGGCCTTGAAGACATTCTGGTACCTGCCGTTCTCCTCGCGATAGACGTACGAGCCGACGCCGACGGCATCGGCACAGGTCATCACGTTGATCACGATGTCGTTCGAGGATCCGCCGGTCAGGTCCCCGTACGACACGTCGACCGGGTACTCGTCGGCGACGCACGGCTTCAGGTCGCGCTTGACCGCCGCGCTGACCGTCGGGTCGCTCTCGACGATCTTGACCGCGTCCACGCGCTTGGACGCCTTGGAGGGCGAGCCGGAGATGACCGGCGTGAGGCTGCCCTTGGCGACCGCGTCGGTGCCCGCCGGGCCCTCGTCGCGGGCGCCGGTGCCCCCGGTGGCGCACGCGGTGACGAAAAGGCCGAGGGCGGTGAGCCCGGCAGCCGCCGAACTCCCCGCCTTCAGGGCCGCTCTGGCCCGAACTGCTCCTAGGCCGCGCAACGCTCCCGCTCCTCACGTTCGAGCGCGCGGGCGTCCAGGTCGCGGCTCTCCAGCTCCTCGCGGAGCCGGGCCAGCGCCCGGTGCAGCGTGCTCTTGACCGTTCCGGCCGACATACCGAGTGCGGCGGCCGTCTCCTCCGTGGACATCTGCTCCCAGTGTCGCAGCACCACGACGCTGCGCTGCTTGGGTGCCAGAACCTTCATGATGTCCATCAGCAGCGCGCGGTCCGCGTGCTGCTCGGTGGCGTCCTCCACACACGCGTCCGGCAGCTGCTCGGTGGGCACCTCCTCGAGCTTGCGGGCCCGCCACCACTCGGTGCGCGTATTGATCATCACGCGGCGCAGGTAGGCGTCGGCGAGGCGCTTGTCCGCGATGCCCTCCCACCGGCCGTACGTCCGCACGAGCGCGGTCTGGAGCAGGTCCTGGGCGTCGACCGGGTCGGGGACCAGGCGGCGGGCACTGCGCAGCAGCGCGTCCTGCCGAGTGCGGACGTACTCCTCGAATTCGAGCACCTCGCCGTGCGCCATGATCAACCGCCTCCATCCCCGTTTCCGACCTGCCTGCTGTCGGTTGTCCGTTGCCCTGCGAACCGCCGCTCTTCCGCCGCTCGTTGCGGCCTTTCCTGCGGTACGGCACTGAAGCTACGGAGGGGTTGTCACGGGGTTGTCCGAGACAGCCTGCGGCCAGCACTCGGCTGTCCGTCGGTTGTGTAACGGTCGTAGGTGCGGGGTAAGGGGAAGTGGTCTTACGTCCCGGTTGATCCGGTTCTGGTGTCGCCGCTATGTCAGGGGCAGCCGATACAGACCACCGGGGAGCGGCTCCACGAGTCCGTCGGCGACGAGTCCGTCGAGCGCCCGTCCCCGCTGGACGGGTTCGTCCCACACCCGGTCCAGCGCGGTCTGCGGAACCGGCACATGCGCCTCCCGCAGGACGGCCAGCAGCTTGCCGCGCACCTGACGGTCCGTGCCCGCGTACGTCTGCCCCTTGCGCGGCGGTCCGTCGTGCTCCGGCTTGCCGGCCAGCCGCCAGGCGCACTGCGCGGCGATCGGGCAGCGGTGACACGTCTCGTTCTTCGCCGTGCAGACCAGTGCGCCGAGCTCCATGGACGCCGCGGCCCAGCGCGACGCCGTGCTCTCGCTCTCGGGCAGCAGGGCACGGGCGAGCCTGCGTTCGGCGGCGGTGGTGGCGTTGGGCGGGTACTGCACGCCGGTGACGGCGCGGGCGAAGACCCTGCGCACGTTCGTGTCCAGGACGGGATGCCGCTGGCCGTACGCGAACGACGCGACCGCAGCCGCCGTGTACTCCCCGATGCCGGGCAGCGCCAGCAGCTGCGCGTGCTCCGTCGGTACGTCGCCGCCGTGCCGTTCCGTTATGGCCACGGCGGCGCCGTGCAGACGCAGGGCGCGGCGCGGGTAGCCGAGCCGTCCCCAGGCCCGGACGGCTTCCCCGGGGGCGTCCTTCGCCAGATCGGCGGGGCGCGGCCAGCGGGCCAGCCACTGTTCGTACACGGGCAGGACGCGGTTGACCGGGGTCTGCTGGAGCATGAACTCGCTGACCATCACCGCCCAGGGGCCGGCATCGGGATGCCGCCAGGGCAGATCGCGGGCGTGCTCGTCGAACCAGGCGATGACGGGGGTGTGGAGGTTCTCGCCGGGAGCGTTCCGGGTGGGCTCGGTGGGCTTGATGGGTGCAGTCATGGCGATGTCGATCCTGCCATGCGGTGGTGAGGATGCGGGGACGACGCCGGGGGCGGGCGGTGGTGAAAGACCGCACCCGGCGGCCGTCGCGGCGCCGGGAAGGGTGCCCGCCGGGATGATGATCCGGAAAAGTTGGTACCGGGGCGGCGGGTGGGGCGAGCGGCGCGGCCGATCTCTCGTACAGTTTGCGCCGTGGGATCTCTGCGCAATCCGGTCGGGCCGCTCCCCTCCACCATTTACTGGCGTCGGAGGGCCGTTCTGCTGTCCGTAGTAGGGCTGTTGGCGCTGTTCACCGTCTGGGTGGTCGGCACCGGCGGCGGGGGCGGCAACAACGGTGCCGGCGGGTCGAACGGCAAGAACCCCGCGACCTCGATCACGCCGGGCCCGTCCGGTTCGGGCCCCGCGATCAGCCAACACCCGGGCGGCCGCGACGAGTCGAGCGCCGGGGGTGACAGCGGCGGCGGCACCGGCGGGAGCGGGAGCGACAGCGGCGGGGGGTCCGGCGGAGGTTCCGGTGACGGTTCCGGCGACGGCTCCACGGGCTCCGGCGCGGGCTCCGGCGGCGGCTCCGACGACGGGGCGAACAACGGCGGCGGCGGATCGGCCGATCAGCTCCCGGCCGGTTCCACTCTCCCCAACTGCACCTCGAACAACGTCAAGTTGACGCTCAAGAGCGTGCACAACACGTACGCCCCCGGCGAGCAGCCCGCGATCGAGTTCATCGCCAAGAACACCTCGGGCAGCGACTGCAAGGTCGATCTCGGCCCGAAGAACACGGTTCTGACGATCACTCAGGCGGGCAGCGACAAGGACATCTGGGCCTCGGACGACTGCCCGAAGAACACCGCGGGCGTCCTCTACCGCGTGCCGGCCGGCAGCCAGGTCGTCTACACGGTGAAGTGGGACCGCAGGCCCGGCGCCCCCGCGTGTGCGACGCCCCCGTCGGGTTCGGCCCCCGCCGGCACCTACCTGGTCGAGGCGAAGGCTCCGGGCCTGACCAAGGCGCAGACGTCGTTCGTCCTGTCCAAGGACTGAGGGCCCTCGACTGGCCGGCCCTGATCCGAGGGGCCGCCGTGTGAGGCCTGAACCGGGGCCCTCGACCGACGAGGAACCCCTGGACATAGCGCTCCAGGACCGACTAGACGTAGCGCTCCAGGATCGACGACTCCGCGAGACGGGACAGTCCCTCGCGGACGCTGCGCGCCCGCGCCTCGCCCACGCCGTCGACCGTCTGGAGGTCGTCCACGCTGGCGGCGAGGAGCTTCTGGAGCCCGCCGAAGTGCTCCACGAGCCGGTCGATGATCGCGCCGGGCAGGCGCGGCACCTTGGCGAGGAGGCGGAAGCCGCGCGGGGAGACCGCGGAGTCGAGCGCCTCGGGAGAGCCGGTGTAGCCCAACGCCTTTGCCACCGTGGAAAGTTCGAGCAGCTCGGCGTGGGCGAGCGCGTCCAGCTCGGACAGCGCCTCGTCGACCGTGCGGGACCGCTTGGCGGTCGGCTCGGGCACGTAGTCCCGAACGACCAGCTCGCGGTCGGGCTCGACGCCGGCGATCAACTCGTCGAGCTGGAGGGTCAGCAGACGGCCGTCCGTGCCCAGTTCGACGACGTACTCGGCGATCTCGGTGGCGATGCGGCGCACCATCTCCAGACGCTGCGCGACCGCGGAGACGTCCCGGACGGTGACGAGGTCCTCGATCTCCAGCGCCGACAGTGTTCCCGCGACCTCGTCCAGGCGGAGCTTGTACCGCTCCAGGGTGGCGAGGGCCTGGTTGGCGCGGGAGAGGATCGCGGCGGAGTCCTCCAGGACGCGGCGGTGACCGTCCACGTACAGGGCGATCAGACGCATCGACTGGGACACCGAGACGACGGGGAAGCCGACCTGCTTGCTCACCCGGTCCGCGGTGCGGTGCCGGGTGCCCGTCTCCTCCGTCGGGATCGTCGGGTCGGGCACCAGCTGCACGCCCGCCCGAAGGATCTTGGTGATGTCCTTGTCGAGCACGATGCCGCCGTCGAGCTTGCACAGTTCACGCAGACGGGTCGCGGTGAATTCGACATCCAGGACGAATCCACCCGTACACATCGCTTCGACGGTCTTGTCGGAGCCGAGCACGATGAGTCCGCCCGTGTTGCCGCGGAGGATCCGTTCGAGCCCGTCGCGCAGTGCCGTGCCGGGTGCCACGGCGCTCAATGAGGCGCGCATCAGGCCATCGGCACCGGAGCTCCCGCCGGACTTTCCGGGAGCTGCTGCCCGGTCGTTGGCTGCCACTGCACTCCTCCGGTCGCAGGTTTTTGGTCGCCCTCGGTTCGTACGGACGGGCGAGACCAGGGCAAAGTCTACCGGCGCTGCTCCTCGTCCCGTGGGGCCTCTCTGCGACGCGAGCGCGGAAGGACGCTCAGCGCCGCGCCGATGTCGGCCACTTCCACGACCTTCATACCGGCCGGGACCTTGCCCGGATCGGTCGGTACGAGCGCGTGGGTGAAGCCCAGACGGTGTGCTTCGGAAAGCCTGCGCTGGACGCCCGTGACCCGTCTGACCTCGCCCGCGAGCCCCACTTCGCCGATCGCCACGAGGTTCTTGGGCAGCGGGGTGTCACTGGCCGCGGACGCCAGGGCGAGCGCGATGGCGAGGTCCGCGGCGGGCTCGGAGAGCTTCACACCGCCGACCGTCGCCGAGTAGATGTCCCGCTTCCCGAGGGCGCTGATCCGGCCGCGCTGCTCCAGGACGGCGAGCATCATCGAGACGCGGGAGGTCTCCAGACCGGATGTCGTACGGCGCGGGGAGGGGATCTGGGAGTCCACGGTGAGTGCCTGCACCTCGGCGACCAGTGGGCGGCGGCCTTCGAGGGTGACGGTCAGGCAAGTGCCGGGGACGGGCTCGGTGCGGCGCGTCAGGAAGAGCCCCGAGGGGTCGGTGAGGCCGGTGATGCCCTCGTCGTGCAGCTCGAAGCAGCCGACCTCGTCCGTCGTGCCGTAGCGGTTCTTGACCCCTCGGACGAGCCTCAGGCGGGCGTGCCGGTCGCCCTCGAAGGAGAGGACGACGTCCACGAGGTGTTCGAGCAGCCGGGGTCCGGCGATCGCGCCGTCCTTGGTGACATGGCCCACAAGCAGGGTGGACATGCCGCGCTCCTTGGAGGCGCGGATGAGCGCGCCCGCGACCTCCCGGACCTGGGCCATGCCGCCGGGCGCGCCGTCGATCTCCGGGGAGGCGATCGTCTGGACGGAGTCCAGGATGAGCAGGGACGGCTTCACCGCGTCCAAGTGGCCGAGGACGGCCGCCAGATCGGTCTCCGCGGCGAGATAGAGGTGGTCGTCGATCGCCTTGATGCGGTCCGCGCGGAGCCGCACCTGGCTGGCCGACTCCTCGCCCGTCACATACAAGGTGCGGTGTTCGTCGCTCGCGGACTTGGCCGCCACGTCCAGTAGGAGGGTGGACTTGCCGACGCCGGGCTCGCCCGCGACGAGGACGACCGCCCCCGGCACGAGACCCCCGCCGAGAACGCGGTCCAGCTCGGGCACGCCGGTGCTGCGGGCGGTGGCCTGACGGCCGTCGACCTGTCCGATGGGGACCGCGGACGTGGTGACCCGTCCCGGTGCCGTCGTGCGGACAGCGGGCGTGCCGTACTCCTCGACCGTCCCCCATGCCTGGCATTCGGGGCAGCGGCCGAGCCACTTGGCCGTCTGCCAGCCGCACTCGGTGCAGCGGTAGGACGGCCGGTCCTTCGCGGTTTTCGTACGGGCAGCCATGACCGAACCGTAGCCGGACCCACTGACAACCCGGCACGCGCCGGTACGGCCCCGCCCTGGGCCGCCGCCCCGGGCCGTGTTCTGGGCGGATGTGTCCCGTGCCCTGAGTCGTCCGGCCCCCGGCCCTCCGAACCCTCCCGGGCCCGTGGCGCGAGCCCCCGTGCTCCGTTCCCACCCCCGCGAGACCGGGCCCCGCGCGGAGCTGCCGCCGACCCATCTGCCATGGACTGCCATCGCCACCCGTGACGGCCCAGGCCAGGGGTCGGAGGTTCCTGTCCCCTTATGAGGGATCGTTTCACCCGTACGGATTAAATGTGCTCAAGGGGGAGGAAGGGGCCGGCCCCGGGCACCTACGGTCGCACGGGTGACGAGCAGCAGTCCGGAGACCTCCACGCACACCACCGGCGCACACCGGGCGCACGGAGCCGCGCGCAAGCGGGCGGCCGCGCCCCGTGGCGCCACCCCCCGCACCCTGGTCCAGCGTCCCCCCGCGCGTTACGAGCCCTACCTGGACGGCCTGTTCACCTACTGCCTGTCCGTGCTGTGCGACCACGACGCGGCCACCGCCGCCCTGGGGGACGCCCTCGCGCTGGCCGAGCGGCGCGGCCCGCGCGGCCCGGAGTCCGCAGGCGACCGCAGGGCCTGGCTCTACGCGCTCGCCCGCTGGTCCTGCCTGCGCAAGCTCACCGAAGCGCGGCGCAAGCGGCAGGCGGCGCACGCCTCCGGGCGGCACACCCCCCGTAGGAGCGGCCCCCTGGGTGCCGCCAAGGGCCCCCACGAAGAGGCCGCCCTCAAGGGAGCGCACAAGGCCGCCGCCGACCGGCGCGCGGCCGAGGCGCTGAGCGCCGCTCCCGTGCCCCAGGAGGTCCAGGACGACCGTCGGCGCGAACTCGCCCTGTTGGCGTGGCCGGAGGCCGCCGGAACCACCCCGGAGCAGCGCGAGGCGCTCGAACTCGCCGTGCGGCACCAGCTCGCCGCCCACGAGGTCGCCGCCGTCCTCGGCATGGACCTCGCCGCGGCGCGCGAGCTGCTCGCCTCCGCCGCCTGCGAGGTCGAACGCACCCGCGCGGCCCTCGCCGTCGTGGAGACCGGCGCCTGTCCGAGCGTCGCCCGGCTCACCGGCGACAGCCGGCTCGTGCTGAGCACCACCCTGCGCGGCGAGCTCGTCCGGCACGTCGACGACTGCCGCCGCACCGCCGAGCGGGCGGTCCCCGGCGCCTGGCCCGGCACCAGCGTCACGCCCGCGGCGCTGCCCGTGCTGGAGGCCCCGCAAGCGGCCCTGCGCGTCGCGATGGCGCACACCCCACGCGCGCGGGGCAGCGCTCCGCGCTTCGACCGGCGCGGCTTTCCCATGGACCCCAAGGACCACGCCGCCCGAAGGGACCGTCTTCGCGCGCGTGCCGTCACGACGACGATCGTCGCCACCGTCGTCGCCGCGCCCGTGCTCGCCCTCTGGGCGGCGTACCGGGGGGCGCCCCTGACCGGCGAGGGCGTGGACGGCCGCCCGACCAGCACGAGCGAGGCCCAGGACCCCGAGGGTCTGGACGGCGGGCAGGCGGGCGGCTACGAGAACGCCGGAAACGCCAGCGCGGGACCCGGCTCCCACTTCACCAAGGGCAGCGGCTCGCCGGATGTCTCCGTGGAGGTCGTCAGCGCCCGCGGAGGCACTCCGGGACACCTGTCGGTGGCCGCCGGAACCAGCGGCGACACGACCTTGGTCACGCTGACCGCGTCCGGCAGTTCACCGGTCCGCTGGTCCGCGCGCACCGGCGCGTCCTGGCTCTACCTCAGCCAGTCCTCGGGAACGCTCGAACCGGGCGATTCGTTCACGATCAAGGTGTACGTCGATCACCTTCGCGAGCCGGCGGGCCACTGGACCGCGCGGGTGGCGATCGCCCCGGCGGGCGCGGTGGTCACCATCGAGGGGCACGGGAAGGCGGGCTCGCCCCGGCCCGGCGGCCACCCCGACCCAACCGTGACCGGTCCGAGCCCCTCAGGACCGGGCTCCACCGCGACACCGACCACGACCCCGACAAGCCCGGACCCGTCCCCGACCGACCCGACGCCGACACCCACGGCCACCGACTCGTCCCCCTCGGGCCCGGGCGACTCGTCGCCACCGCCGAGTGACAACGATGACCCGGGCGCCTCGTAGGAACCGAGCCACTCGCCGTACGGCCCGGAAGCGGACCCAGCCCACCGGATCCGCAGGATGCGAACCCGACCCACCGGATCCGCGGGATGGGGACTCAGTCCACCGGATCCGCGGGGTGCGGGGCCACGAGCGGCAGCTGCGAGGCCAGCCGTTCCTCGCACAGCTGGACCAGGCGGTCGTACCCCGCCTTGCCCATCAGCTCGATCAGCTCCGGACGGTACGAGACGTACACCGGGTCGCCGGCGCCGTGTGCCGAGGTCGCCGACGTGCACCACCAGTGCAGGTCGTGGCCGCCCGGTCCCCAGCCGCGGCGGTCGTACTCGCCGATGGAGACCTGGAGCACCCGGGTGTCGTCGGGCCGGTCGATCCACTCGTACGTGCGACGTACGGGCAGCTGCCAGCAGACGTCCGGCTTGGTCTCCAGCGGCTCGCGCCCCTCCTTGATGGCCAGGATGTGCAGCGAGCAGCCCGCGCCACCGGCGAAGCCGGGACGGTTCTGGAAGATGCAGGAGCCTTCGTACGGGCGGGTCTGGCGGTCGCCGTCCTCGTCCGTGGACACCCAGCCCGTCTCCACGCCCACGTCATGGTTCTGCCAGATGTCCGGCGTGAGCCGGGCCACGTGCCCGGCCACCCGCTTCTCGTCGTCCTCGTCGGAGAAGTGGGCCCCCAGCGTGCAGCAGCCGTCGTCGGCGCGACCCGCCTGGATGCCCTGGCAGCCGCTCCCGAAGATGCAGTTCCAGCGAGAGGTCAGCCATGTCAGATCGCACCGGAAGACCTGCTCGTCGTCGGCCGGATCAGGGAACTCCACCCACGCGCGAGCGAAGTCGAGCCCCTTCTCGTCGCTTTTCTGCACGGACTTCTTGGACTTGGTGGCCTTCGCCTGCGGAGAGACCGTGGCTGATTTGTCGGGCTTCGCCTTTTTCGTCTTTGGCACGGGTCCAGGGTAAGTCGCTTCTGCCCGCTCCGGGGACGTCCCGGCGGCTGCCCGGAGATCACCGTTCGACGTGGGCTTTCGCCCCGCCCCTCGTGAATCGTCGTGTGGGCAGTAGCGTTCCGTACATGAGACTCGGTGTCCTCGACGTGGGATCGAACACGGTGCATCTGCTGGTGGTGGACGCCCACCCCGGCGCCCGGCCACTGCCCGCCCACTCGCACAAGGCCGATTTGCGGCTTGCCCAACTGCTCGACGAGAGCGGGGCCATCGGCCCCGAAGGCGTCGACAAGCTGATCGAGACGGTCCAGGACGCCCTGGAGGCCGCCGAGGACAAGGGTGTCGAGGCCCTGCTGCCGTTCGCGACGTCGGCCGTGCGCGAGGCCAGCAACGCCGACGAGGTTCTCGCCCGGGTGCAGGCCGAGACCGATGTCGAGCTGCAGGTGCTCACCGGGGCGGAGGAGGCCCGGCTCACCTTTCTGGCGGCCCGCCGCTGGTTCGGCTGGTCGGCGGGCAAGCTGCTCGTCCTCGACATCGGCGGCGGCTCCCTGGAGATCGCGTACGGCATGGACGAGGAGCCGGACGCGGCGGTGTCGCTGCCGCTCGGCGCCGGCCGGCTGACCGCGGGCTGGCTGCCCACCGACCCGGCGGACCCGGCGGCCGTGCGGGCGCTGCGCCGGCATGTACGGGCCCAGATCGCCCGGACGGTCGGAGAGTTCAGCCGTTTCGGCGCCCCCGACCACGTGGTCGCGACCTCCAAGACGTTCAAGCAGCTCGCCCGGCTCGCGGGTGCAGCACGCTCCACCGACGGCCTGTACGTCCAGCGTGAGCTCAAGCGCCGCTCCCTGGAGGACTGGGTCCCCCGCCTCACGTCCATGACGGCCGAGGAACGGGCCGAGCTGCCGGGCGTCTCCCCGGGCCGCTCCGCCCAACTCCTCGCCGGCGCCCTGGTCGCCGAGGCAGCCATGGACCTCTTCGGCGTGGAGACCCTGGAGATCTGCCCCTGGGCCCTCCGCGAGGGCGTCATCCTGCGCCGCCTGGACCAGATGGCCTCGGAGTAACACGAAAACGGGGGCGGCACCGCCGGTGACGCGGGGAACGGCGCGACCGGCCCCGCACGGCGGCCTCCCTCACGGCGGGGGGGCACCCGATCCGGCGGTGACAGGTGACGGACCCCGGGGAGGGCACCGCCAAGGCGCGCGGGGAACGGCGCGACCGGCCCCGCACGGCGGCCCGCCGCGTGACGGCAGTCTCGCCCCACGGCGGGTGGGGATCCGATCCGGCGGCGAGTGGGCAGCAGCCCGGCGGCGAATGGGGTACCCGCCCCCGGCGGCGAGTGGGCACCCGCCCGGGACCGTGGCGTCGATCACGTGGACACTCCGGCGAGTGGCTGTGGAGCCGATCACCGGAGCATCCCGGCAGGGCCCCGCACCCTTCGGGCCGACGGCCGCCGCACCCCGGGCCGGAAGCCCGAACACCCCCAGGTCGGAGGCCCATCCACCCCCGGCTTGGAGGGCCCGCCCGCCCCCGGGCCGGAGCCCAACCCACCCCCGCCCGGGGCCCACAGGAGCCTCTCGGCCAAGCTCGCCGCCCCTCGCCCAACCGCCGGAGGCACCCCGTACGCTGTCCCTCGTGGCAGAACCAGTGGTGCGCATCCCGGATGCGAAGGTCGCCCTGTCCACGGCCTCCGTGTACCCGGAGTCGACCGCGACGGCCTTCGAGATCGCCGCGCGCCTCGGGTACGACGGCGTCGAGGTCATGGTATGGACGGATCCCGTCAGCCAGGACATCGACGCGCTGCGCCGCCTCAGCGATTACCACCGGATCCCGATCCTCGCCGTGCACGCCCCGTGTCTGCTGATCACCCAGCGGGTCTGGTCCACCGACCCGTGGACCAAGCTCCAGCGCGCCAGGGCCGCCGCCGAGAAGCTCGGCGCGAGCACCGTCGTGGTCCATCCCCCGTTCCGCTGGCAGCGTCAGTACTCCCGTGACTTCGTCACCGGGATCTGGCGCATGGCCGACGAGACGGACGTGCGATTCGCCGTCGAGAACATGTACCCGTGGCGCTACCGCGACCGCGAGATGCTCGCGTACGCCCCCGACTGGGACGTGACGAAGGACGACTACCGGCACTTCACGATCGACCTCAGCCACACCGCGACCGCTCGTACCGACGCCCTGCAGATGATCGACCGCATGGGCGACCGCCTCGGACACGTCCACCTCGCCGACGGCAACGGTTCCAACAAGGACGAGCACCTGGTCCCGGGCCGCGGCACCCAGCCCTGCGCCGAACTCCTGGACCGGCTCGCGCTCTCCGGCTTCGACGGCCATGTCGTCATCGAGGTCAACACCCGCCGCGCGATGTCCAGTGCCGAACGCGAGGCCGACCTCGCGGAGGCCCTCGCCTTCACGCGGCTCCACCTCGCCTCCGCCGTGAAGGTGCCCCGCGGATGACGGACGCCGCCCCCCGGCGCGGCCGGGGACGCCCCACCCGTACGCAGACGGAGGCGGCCCCCGCCACCCGCGACCGCATCCTGGAGGCGGCCCGCGCGGAGTTCTCCGAGCGCGGCTACGAGAAGACGTCGGTCCGCGGCATCGCCAAGTCCGCCGGTGTGGACTCCGCGCTCGTGCACCACTACTTCGGCACCAAGGAACAGGTCTTCGAGGCGGCCATCGAGGTCGCCTTCGCCCCCGCGCTCGGCGCGCCCGAGACACTTGTCGAGGGGTCCGTCGAGGGCGTCGGCGAACGCCTGACCCGCTTCATCTTCGGTATCTGGGAGAACCCCACGACCCGTACGCCGCTGCTCGCCATCGTCCGCTCGGCGGTGAACAACGACACCGCGGCCGCCGTCTTCCGCCGTCTCGTCGCCGCGCAGTTGCTGCGCCGTATCGCCGGCCGGCTCGACGTCCCGGACGCGGAGCTGCGCGCGGAGCTGGCGGCGGCCCAACTGGTCGGGGTCGCGATGCTGCGCTATGTGATCAAGGTCGAGCCGCTGGCCTCGGTGGACCTGGAACGCATCGTGGCCAGGGTGGCGCCGGTGGTGCAGGGACACCTGACGAACCCATGAGGACGCCTGGCGAATCCATGAGGATGCCTGGCGAGTTCACGAGGACGCCCGGCGAACCCACGAGGACGCCTGATGAACCCATGAGGCATCCGCCGCACCAAGAGGCATCGGTGAGCCCATCCGGACACCTGGCGAACTCATGAGCGAGCGGATCCGCCACAGCGATGGTTCCACCGCGGCAGAACGCCGCTGACCTGCACGTATGCCGTGCGAGGGTGGCCGCTGGTCGAGACGTGTGTTCCGAGATGCGGACGGCCTGTCCGGATCCTGGAGCACCGGCGTACGCTCGACTTCAGTCATAACCCTCCTCATGCCTCCCCGAAGGAGCGAGCGACGATGCCCGAGCTGAGGTCCCGCACAGTCACCCACGGCCGCAATATGGCGGGCGCACGCGCCCTGATGCGCGCCTCCGGTGTACCGGGCGCGGACATCGGACGGAAGCCGATCATCGCGGTCGCCAACTCCTTCACGGAGTTCGTGCCCGGTCACACCCACCTCCAGCCGGTCGGCCGGATCGTCAGCGAGGCCATCACGGCGGCCGGCGGCATCGCCCGCGAGTTCAACACGATCGCGGTCGACGACGGCATCGCGATGGGCCACGGCGGCATGCTGTACTCCCTGCCGTCCCGCGACCTGATCGCGGACTCGGTGGAGTACATGGTCGAAGCGCACTGCGCCGACGCCCTGATCTGCATCTCGAACTGCGACAAGATCACGCCCGGCATGCTCATGGCCGCCCTGCGCCTGAACATTCCGACGGTGTTCGTCTCCGGCGGCCCCATGGAGTCCGGCCGCGCCACCCTGGTCGACGGCACGGTCCGTACGCTCGACCTGGTCGACGCGATCTCCGACGCCGTGAACGACAAGATCTCGGACGAGGACATCCTCCGTATCGAGGAGAACGCCTGTCCGACCTGCGGCTCCTGTTCCGGCATGTTCACCGCCAACTCGATGAACTGCCTGACCGAGGCCATCGGCCTGAGCCTGCCCGGCAACGGCTCGGTCCTCGCCACCCACACCGCCCGCAAGGGCCTGTACGAGGACGCGGCGCGCACGGTCGTCGACATCACGCGCCGCTACTACGACCAGGACGACGAGTCGGTCCTGCCCCGCAACATCGCCACCCACGCGGCCTTCGAGAACGCCATGGCCCTCGACATCGCCATGGGCGGCTCCACCAACACGATCCTGCACCTGCTGGCCGCCGCCCAGGAGGCGGGCGTCCCCTTCGGTCTGGACGAGATCAACGAGGTCT
This sequence comes from Streptomyces sp. NPDC026500, assembly GCF_055567635.1. Taxonomy (NCBI): domain Bacteria; kingdom Bacillati; phylum Actinomycetota; class Actinomycetes; order Kitasatosporales; family Streptomycetaceae; genus Streptomyces; species Streptomyces sp. NPDC026500. The sequence continues at coordinate 689,927 of NZ_JBVHQB010000001.1, forward strand.
CGCGCCGGGTGCCGTGCCTCGCCAAGGTCGCCCCGAACGTCGCCAAGGACCGCACGTACTACATGGAGGACGTGCACCGCGCCGGCGGCATCCCCGCCCTCCTCGGTGAACTGCACCGCGCGGGCCTGCTCGACGAGAACGTCCACTCCGTCCACAGCCCGTCCCTGTCGGACTGGCTGAAGACCTGGGACGTGCGCGCCGGCTCCCCGTCCCCCGAGGCGATCGAACTGTGGCACGCGGCCCCCGGCTGTGTCCGCTCGTCCGAGGCCTTCTCGCAGTCCGAGCGCTGGGAGGCCCTGGACGAGGACGCCGAGGGCGGTTGCATCCGCTCCGCCGAGCACGCCTACTCCAAGGACGGCGGCCTCGCGGTCCTCAAGGGCAACCTGGCCGTCGACGGCTGCGTCGTGAAGACGGCCGGCGTCGACGAGTCCATCTGGACCTTCGAGGGCCCGGCGGTCGTCTGCGAGTCCCAGGACGAGGCCGTCGACAAGATCCTCCGCAAGGAGATCACCCACGGCGACGTCGTCGTCATCCGCTACGAGGGCCCCAAGGGCGGCCCCGGTATGCAGGAGATGCTCTACCCGACCTCGTTCCTCAAGGGCCGCGGCCTCGGCAAGACCTGCGCCCTGATCACCGACGGCCGCTTCTCCGGCGGGACTTCGGGCCTGTCGATCGGCCACGCGTCCCCCGAGGCCGCGTCCGGCGGCACGATCGCCCTCGTCCGGGACGGCGACCGCATCCGCATCGACATCCCGAACCGCTCCATCGAACTGCTCGTGTCCGACGAGGAGTTGGCCACCCGCCGCGACGCCCTGAACGGCGTCTACGCCCCCGTGAACCGCGAGCGCAAGGTCTCCGCCGCCCTTCGCGCGTATGCCGCGATGGCGACGAGCGCGGACAAGGGCGCGGTGCGGGACGTCTCGAAGCTGGGCTAGCCGTCACGGGCTGAAGCGCTGACAAGGCTTGTGAAGCCGGGAAGGGGCCGCTCCTGCCGGGGCTGCCCCTTCGCGTCTCACCAGCCGATCACCAGGCCGATCGCCAGGCCGATCACCAGGCCGATCACCAGGCCGTGGGATCCCGCGCGTCGACCGCGAACAGGGAGCCGTCGGGGGCGGTGGCGTAGATGTGGCTGTTGGAGGTGAGGGGGGCGGGGAGCACGCTGATGAGCGAGCCCCGGTCGCTTTCCAGCCGCACTTTCGTCTGCCCGAGCAGCGTGCCGCGATCCGTGTCGACGGCGATGAGCCGCCCGTCCGCCGCGGTGAGGTAGAGACGATGGCCGACCACAGTGGGAGCCGAGGCCCTGCTGACGGACGTCTCCGCCCGCCACAGCTGCTCCGACGTCCTGGTGTTCACGGCGACCAGCGAACCGTCGCTCCCCAGCAGATACGAGGTGTCCCCTTGTACGGCCACCTGCGCCTGAGCCTGCGGGATGCGCAGCGTGGTGCGCTGAATCCTGCGGTTCGCCACGTCGTAGCGCAGAACCGCGTCCGCGTACTGGTCGACGGTGGTCGAGGTGAACCAGACCGTTCCGCCTCTGGCGGCCACGAGGCTGAGCGCACCGTCCATGCGCCGCTGCCAGGTCGTGGCACCGGTCGTCGGGTCCACCGCGGTCACCCGGGTCCCGGTACCGCTCCCGGCCTCGGCGGGCGTCGAGACCACGTAGGCGACCCCGTCCCCGTACGACTGGAATTGGGGGACGGCCAGCCCCGGGATCGCGTGACGCCACTTCTCCTCGCCGGTGGCGGCGTTCAGCGCGGTGACCTTGGAGTCGGGGCCGGTGAGCAGGACGACACCGGCGACGGGCGTGACACGGCCTTCGTAGCGCGTGACGTCGCGGCTCCAGCGAGTCGTGCCCGTGGCGGGATCCAGGGCGGTCAGCCGATGCCCGCTTCGACTGCCGACCAGCAGGAGCCCCCCGGAGAGGACCGGCGCCGGGATGGAGTAGGAGTTCCCGTTCCCCGTGTCGCTTCGGGACCACAGCACCTTGCCGTCTTCCGGATCGATCGCGGCGGCAAGGACACCGGGCCGGACGCACAGCAGTGCTCGACGGGCGTACGTGCACTGCGACTGACCGCCGGCCTTGGCATCCGGGGCACGCAGGTCGAGTTGCCACGGCTGAAAGGCGGTCTTGGACGGCCGCGCGGTGTGCTGTTCCGCCACGGGGCTCTGCGACCCGCCCAGCAGACCGAAGGCACCGACAGCCACACCGGCCACGGCGAGCCCGGCGACCGCGATGACAGCGCGGAGCCGACGGTCCCGTCCGCCCCTCTTCCGGGCAGCCACATGGGTACGGTCCTCGGCGCCCTCGGGACGCTCAGGCCTCGGCCGCGGAGCCATTTCCCGCACGGACGGCGTCGGCTCCCCTTTCCCGGTGCGCTGTTCGGGAATGAAGGCCCGGGTGTCGTACGAGGCCGAGACCGAGCGCAGCGCGGTCATCAGCTCGTCCGGCGTGGGCCGATTCTCGGGCTCCTTGGCGAGACAGCGTGCGACGAGGCCGACCATGTCCTCCGGCACGCCCGTCAAGTCCGGTTCGTCATGGACGACTTGATAGGCGACGAGATACGGGCTGTCCGAGTCGAACGGCCCGCTCCCGGTGGCCGCGTGCACGATCACGGAACCGAGGGCGAACACATCGGCGGCCGGCCCCACATGCCGTGGCCTGCTGAACTGTTCCGGTGCCATGAACGGCGGAGTGCCGATCAACTTGCCGGTCTCCGTACGCAGTTCACTGTCGGCGGGGCGCGAGATGCCGAAGTCGATGACTTTCGGCCCGTCCTCCGCCAGCAGGACGTTGCTGGGCTTGAGGTCGCGGTGCACGACCCCGGCCCGGTGGATGTCCCGCAATGCCTCGGCGAGTCCGGCCATCAGATGGCGCAACCGGGTCGAGGACAGCGCGCCGTTCCGCTTCACATGCTCGGCGAGCGTCGGCCCGGGGATGAACAGGGTTGCCATCCACGGGTGTTCGGCCTCGGGGTCGGCGTCCACCACGGGCGCCGTGAAGGCACCACTGACCCGCCGGGCGGCGGCGATCTCCTGTCGGAACCGCCCCCGGAACTCGGGGTCTTGAGAGAACTCGGCATGCACGACCTTGACGGCCAGCCGCAACCCGGAGGCGGACCGCGCCAGATGCACGATTCCCATGCCACCGGAGCCGAGTCTCGCCTCCAGCAGGTACTGCCCGGCATAGCGCGGATGTTCCGCTTCCGAGTCCGTACCGGTGCTGCGCTGTGGCGGCATCACTCACCCCCGTGGGTTCGACCGCGTGCGCGACGCGCAGAGCCTAGTCGATCCTTCGTGCGAAACCTCGACGGCTTGCTAGCCTCGGCGCGCAGCATATTTTTGGCGTGAACCAATCAACGGGGGAGATCGATATGGCCGTGGAAGACGTTGCCATCACAGACTCGACGGGGGCGGCGGAAGCGGAGCCGTTCTCGGCCGAGACACTCCGCACCTACCCGCTCGCTCCGGGCCACAACGTCAACGTCCGCAGCGGACCGGGCACTCATTTCAGCATCGTCCGCACCCTGCCGGCGGGCTCGCGTGTCCCGATCTACTGCCAGTGCTCGGGAGAGTCCGTCGCCGGCCCCTACGGCACGAGCAAGATCTGGGACAACATCTCCAACGGCCAGTTCGTCTCGGACGCGTACGTGCAGACGGGCAGCGACGGCTACGTCGCCCCGGCGTGTTCCTGACCGACGCCCCCGGCCAAGGGCACCCGCGGCGGACGCCGGAGCCGTGACCGGAGCGATAATCGTGGCGTGAGCGACGAGACCAGCACCGGAACCGGCACCCCCGCGGGGCCCCAGCCCGAGCCCCTGCGTTTCTTCGGGACGACCTGGGTGGAGCACGACGGCGGCTACACCGGCCGCCGGATCGGCGTGGCCGTCGGCTCCCTCGCCGCCGCCGTGGCCGCCTGCTTCGTGCTCCGCTTCGCCTACCAGGGCCTGGCCATCGCGGACGTGGGGACGCCCGTGACCGTGCTGGTCGTGGTGATGTTCGCGGTGTGCAGCGCCCTCGCCTTCCGCCACACCTCGGAGGCCTTCACCAAGCGCCCGGACCCCGACCGCCAGGCATCCCTGCGTGGTCTGCTCGCCATCGGTTTCGTCGGCTCCCTGCTCGCCTACTGCTTCCGCTCCCTCACGGAGGCGCCGGGCGAGAAGCTCCACCGCGAGGAGTACGAGACGGCGAAGAAGCAGTACACCCGCCGCACCACGCGCCGCGCCGGCAACCCCTCGAAGAAGGGACGCCGCCCCTGACCCCGTCGGGTTCCCGCGCCCGGGGATCAGCCCGCGAGGCGATGCGAACGGTCTGGCGTCCGGGTCCCGCGCCCGGGGACGAGCCCGCGACGCGACACGACGGGTCTGGGGGACATGATCGGTCAGGGGATACACCTCGTCGGCGCCGGAGCCGGGATGGGCCCGGGAGGGGGAAAAGGGGGTCTACCCCGGCCCCCGCACCACCCCCGACCATGAACCCATGCCTCTTTCCCGTTCCGCCGCCTCCCAGCACGCCGCCCGGGCCCACTCCTTCAACTCGGCCGCGGCGCAGTACGCCGCGAACCGCCCGTCGTATCCGCCCGCCCTCTTCGACGCCGTCGAAGTCCTCGCGGCCCGCTCGCTGGCCGGCGCCAAGGTCGTCGACGTGGGCGCGGGCACCGGAATCTCGACCGGACTCCTGCACGCCCGCGGCGCGGATGTCCTCGCCGTGGAACCCGGCCCCGGCATGGCCGCCGAGTTCCGTCGCGCCCACCCCCGCATCCCGATCGTCCGCGGCAGCGGCGACGCCCTGCCCCTCGCGACCGCCTCCGCGGACTTCCTCACCTACGCCCAGGCGTGGCACTGGACCGACCCGAGCCGTTCGGTGCCGGAGGCGCTGCGCGTGCTGCGTCCAGGCGGGGCGCTGGCCCTGTGGTGGAACACCGAGGCGCTCGACGTCCCGTGGATCGAGGCGGCAGCCCGGCGCGCCGAGCGTTTCCTCGGCCGGGACCAGGTGGTCGAGGAGAACGACAGCTTCGCTCGGGCCACCCACGCGCTCACCGCCGATCCCAGTGGCCGCCTCTCCTTCGAGCATCGGCAGGTCCGCTGGAGCCGGCGCATCCCGATCGACACGCGCCTCGCCGGCCTCGGCAGCCACTCGCAGTTCCTGGTCCTCGGCGAGGAGGCCACCGGAGCGTTCTTCGCCGACGAACGGAACCACCTCCTCCAGGCGTTCCCGGAAGGGTTCGTGGAGGAGACCTATGTCGTGGAACTGCTGGTGGCGATCCGTTCGTGATCCCGCCCGGCGGCCCACACCTCAAGGGCCGCCGCACACGCGTGATCGACGTGCCGCAACCCGCCCAGCTCCAGCCGTACGTCACGGTCGTGGGGCAACGCCTCCAAGGCGTCCAGCAGCTTCGGCAGCCGGAGGAACGTGGCGTTGCCGACCACCCGTACGACCATTCCCGCGGCGCCCCGGTCCTCGGTCTCCACGTGCACATGACTGATGTCCCAGGCGGTCTTGGCCACCGCGAGCGCGAGCCCGACCAGCACCCCCTCGAACAGGTTCCCGGCCACGATCGCCACCGCGGTCACCGCCAGCACGACCACCTCACCGCGATGCCCGCGCCACAGGGTCCGCACCTCCCGCACCGGCACGAGCTTGCACCCCGCGTGCACCAGCAGCCCCGCGAGCGCCGCCACCGGAATCAACCCGAGCACCGCGGGCACCACGGCCGTGAAGAGCAGCAGCCACACCCCGTGCAGCACCCGCGACACCTTGGTCTGTGCCCCGGCCTGCACATTCGCCGCACTCCGCACGATCACGGCGGTCATCGGCAGGGCCCCGAGCATCCCGCACACGGCGTTCCCGGCGCCCTGCGCGATGAGCTCGCGGTCGTAGTCGGTCCGCGGTCCCCGATGCAGCCGGTCCACCGCCGCCGCACTGAACAGCGACTCCGCCGAAGCGATCAGCGCGAACGCCAACACGGTCCCGATCACACCCACTTCCGTGAGCCGGCCCAGATCCGTGACGGACGGCGGCCGCACGGCGTCGAACAGCCCCCGCACCTCGACCCGTCGTACCGCCAGATCGAACGCCCCGGTCACGGCCGAGGCGAGCGCCACCGCCAGGAGCGGTGCCGGCACCACCCGCGCGCCCCGTCGCCAGCGCGGCCACAGCAGGAGCACGGCCACGGTGGTGCCGCCGATCGCCACCGCCACCGGATCCGCGTCGGCGGCCAGCCAGACGAGCCCGGCGATCTTCCCGAGCCCGCCCGACGGCGCGGTCGTGTCGCCCATGGCGTACACCTGGCCCGCGATCAGCACGAGCCCGATCCCCGCGAGCATCCCCTGCACGACGGCCACGGACACGGCCCGGAACCACCGTCCGAGCCGTAGAACCCCGAGTCCGAGCTGCACCAGCCCGGCCCCGAGCACCAGCACACCCAGCGCCCCGACCCCGTACGACTGCACAGCCTCGTACACCAACACGGTCAGTCCGGCCGCGGGCCCGCTCACCTGCAGGCTGCTTCCGGGCAGCACCCCGGCGACCAGCCCACCGACGATTCCGGTCACCAGCCCCAGTTCGGCGGGCACACCGGACGCTATGGCGACCCCGACACACAGGGGCAGCGCCACCAGAAAGACGACGAGGGACGCGAACAGATCGGCTTTGCGCATCACGACAGCACCTCCGGTCGACAGCGGGAGATGCGTGGGTGCCGTGCCGGGGGAGGGCACGACGGATCTGGCGACACGGCGCGGAGCCGCATCGCACATTGAAATCCATTGTCAGGTAAGCCAGTTGATCGCGCAGCCCCTCCGGGCCACCGTCACGCGAACGCGGGAGCGCATCGTTCGGCGGCACCGCGGACGCTCCCGTTCCGTTCGCGCCGACGCGCGCCTGCGCCACCCGATGCTCCGGTCGTCGGACGGGCGCACCATGGCTCTTGACCGGCGCACCTCACGAGAGGAATATTCATCGCGTGATGATTATTCGTCCGCGTCCGCCCGACCCCACAGGAACACCCGTGCCCCTTTCCCAGCCCGCCGTCCGCGCCGAAGGCCTCACGGTCGTCCGCGGCACCCGCACCGTCCTGCACGGACTCGACTTCACCGTCCCGCGCGGCCAGATCACCGGCCTGCTCGGCCCCTCCGGCTGCGGAAAATCCACCCTGATGCGCGCGACGGTCGGCACCCAGGCCAAGGTCAGCGGCACCCTCGAAGTGCTCGGCCTCCCCGCCGGCGACGCCGCACTCCGTTCCCGCATCGGTTACGTCACCCAGGCGCCCTCGGTCTACGACGACCTGACCGTCCGCCAGAACCTCGACTACTTCGCCGCGATCCTCGACCCGGGCCGGGCCGCCTCCGAGCGCCGCCACGCCGACGTCACCCGGACCATCGCGGACGTCGACCTCGTCTCCCACGCCGACTCCCTCGCCGGCAACCTCTCGGGCGGCCAGCGCAGCCGCGTCTCCCTCGCCGTCGCCCTCCTCGGAACCCCGGAACTCCTCGTCCTCGACGAACCGACCGTCGGCCTCGACCCGGTCCTGCGCCGCGACCTGTGGAACCTCTTCCACACCATCGCGGAGCAGCGCGGCACGACGCTCCTGATCTCCTCCCACGTCATGGACGAGGCCGAGCGCTGCCACCGGCTCCTCCTGATGCGCGAGGGCGGGATCCTCGCCGACGACACCCCCGACGCCCTCCGCGAACGGACCGGCTCGGACACCGTCGAAGCCGCCTTCCTCCACCTCGTGGACGAGGCGGTCGCGGCCGCTCAGCAGCCCGCGACGAGCATCACGATCTCACCGCCGAAGGCCGCCACCCCCGAACCCCCGGCCTCGGATTCCCCCGTTCCGTCCTCGGAGCCCCCGGCCACCGACGCCGACCCCCGCCCCGCCGGTGCCCACCCCCGCGAGGAGACCGCACGATGAGTTCCACGGCACCCACGAGCCCCACCGCGCCCACCGCACCCGCGAGCCCCGGCCCCTCCGGGCAGGCGGCACCGGCGTCACGCCCGAGCGCGCTCAACCTCTCCCGTACGACGGCCACCGCGGCCCGCGCCCTGCGTCAGCTGCGGCACGACCCGCGCACCATCGCGCTGATGATCCTCGTCCCCTGCGTGATGCTGGTCCTGCTCCGCTTCGTCTTCGACGGCAGCCTGCGCACCTTCGACTCCATCGGCGCGTCCCTCCTCGGGATCTTCCCGCTGATCACGATGTTCCTGGTGACCTCGATCGCGACCCTGCGCGAGCGAACCTCCGGCACCCTCGAACGCCTCCTCGCCATGCCCCTGGGCAAGGGCGACCTGATCGCCGGCTACGCCCTCGCGTTCGGCGCGCTCGCCATCATCCAGTCGGCCCTGGCCACCGGACTCGCGGTCTGGTTCCTCGGCCTGGACGTCACGGGCTCCCCCTGGCTCCTCCTGCTGGTCGCCCTCCTCGACGCCCTCCTCGGAACGGCCCTCGGCCTGTTCGTCTCGGCGTTCGCCGCCTCCGAGTTCCAGGCCGTCCAGTTCATGCCGGCTGTGATCTTCCCGCAGCTTCTCCTCTGCGGCCTGTTCACCCCGCGCTCCAACATGCACCCCGTACTGGAGGCCATCTCCGACGTCCTCCCGATGTCGTACGCGGTCGACGCCATGAACGAGGTCCTCAAGCACACCGACATGACGGCGAACTTCGTACGCGACGCACTGATCGTCGCCGGGAGCGCGCTGCTGGTCCTGGGGCTCGGAGCGGCGACCCTGCGACGCCGGACGCCGTAGGGCCCCCGACGGGGCGGACGGGCGGACCTCCCCGCCCCGGCCCGCCGGGACCGAGGGCGACGTGCCGTCCGCCCACCGGACATCCGACCCGTCCCCATGACCCCGGTGGGAGGATGAACGCGGACGACTCAACCCCCGGAGGGCACCCGCAACCATGCCTCAGAAAGTCGCAGTCCTCGGCACCGGCAAGATCGGCGAAGCCCTGCTCAGCGGAATGATCCGAGCCGGCTGGGCCCCCACCGATCTCCTGGTCACCGCCCGCCGACCGGAGCGGGCCAAGGAACTCCAGGAACGCCACGGAGTGACCCCGGTCAGCAACGCGGAAGCGGCGAAGACCGCCGACACGCTGATTCTCACCGTCAAGCCCCAGGACATGGGCACCCTCCTCGACGAACTCGCCCCGCACGTCCCCGCCGACCGCCTGATCATCAGCGGCGCGGCAGGCATCCCGACCTCCTTCTTCGAGGAGCGCCTGGCCCCCGGCACACCAGTCGTCCGTGTCATGACGAACACCCCCGCCCTCGTCGACGAGGCCATGTCCGTCATCTCCGCCGGCAGTCACGCCACCGCCGAGCACGTGGCGTACGCCGAGGAGGTCTTCGGCGCCGTCGGCAAGACGCTTCTCGTCCCCGAGTCGCAGCAGGACGCCTGCACCGCCCTCTCCGGTTCGGGACCGGCGTACTTCTTCTATCTGGTCGAGGCCATGACGGACGCGGGCATCCTGCTCGGCCTGCCCCGCGACAAGGCGCACGACCTCATCGTCCAGTCCGCGATCGGCGCCGCCGTGATGCTCCGCGACAGCGGCGAGCACCCCGTGAAGCTCCGCGAGAACGTCACGTCTCCCGCGGGCACCACGATCAACGCGATCCGCGAACTCGAGAACCACGGCGTACGCGCGGCACTCATCGCCGCACTGGAAGCGGCCCGCGACCGCAGCCGCGAACTCGCCTCCGGCAACAGCTGACCCACCCCTGCCCCGGCCGGCCCTCGGCACCGAGCCACCCCTGGACCGAGCCGAGGCGCCCCCGGCGCCGACCACCCCGGCGCCGAGGGCCGGCCGACGCCGAGGACGACCATCAGTCCTCAGTCAGCCGGCCGCGGGCGGCAGCAACCCGATCGCCTCGTAGGCCGCGTCCACCCTGGGCCGCGCCATCTGTCTGGCCTTCTCCGCACCCTCCCGCAACACCCCCTCCACGTACGCGGGATCCGTGCACAACCGTTTGTGCCTTTCCTGTACGGGCCTGAGGAGTTCGACCACGGCCTCGGCGGTGTCCTTCTTCAAGGCGCCGTACGACTCGTACGCACCCGCCAAGGCTTCGGGGTCCCCTCCTTCACACGCCGCGAGGATCTCCAGCAGATTCGAGACCCCGGGCCGCTCCTCCGGGTCGTACTCGACGTCCTGCCCGCTGTCCGTCACCGCGCGCATGATCTTCTTCCGCACGGCCTCCGGCTCATCGAGCAAATAGACGACGCCCGGGCCGATGTCGTCGCTCTTCCCCATCTTCGACGTCGGCTCCTGCAGATTCATGACCCGCGCCGCGACCTCAGGACGGGTCGCGCGAGGCACCACGAACGTATGGCCGTACCGCTGGTTGAACCGCACCGCCAGATCCCGGGTCAGCTCGACATGCTGCGTCTGGTCGTCCCCGACCGGCACCTCGTCGCTTCCGTACGCCAGGATGTCGGCCGCCATCAGCACGGGATACGTCAGCAACGACAGCCGCACGCTCCCACCGCGCTTCCGTTCCAACGCGGCCTTCTCCTTGTACTGGATCATCCGCCGCATCTCGCCGTCGGTCGCGACGCACTCCAGCAGATAGGAAAGCCGGGCGTGTTCGTCCACATGACTCTGTACGAACACGGTGCACAGCTCGGGATCGAGCCCCGACGCCAGCAACAACGTCGCCGCCTGCCTGCTGAGCCTGCGGACCCGCCCCGGATCGTGGTCCACGGTCAGCGCGTGCAGATCGACGATGCAGAACAGGGCTTCGGCCCGGTGCTGATCGACGGCGGCCCAGCGGCGTACGGCTCCCAGATAGTTCCCCAGCGTCAGATGCCCGGTCGGCTTGACCCCACTGAAGATCCGCGTCATCTCTCCACCTCCTGGTCGAGGCCGCCGCGCCCAGCGGCCGGCTCCCCGGGAGGGAGACACAAAAACGGCCGCCGAGGGCGGCGGCCGTTGGGTACATACGTGTGTACGGCCGCCGTCAGGCGGCCCACCACAGCTGGGTGCACGTATGGGTAGTCATGGACTCACCGTACGCCTCGGGGGGCCCGTCCGGAGCGGAGTTGACACGACTCCTGCCTCTACGTAGTGTTCTCCGAGTTGTCCGACGTGAGCGCCGACTCCGGTCGGTCCCCGGACAGCCATTCCGCACCACCATTCAACGATCGACGACTCGTCGTCGGCTCGTTTTCATGCGTGTTTGCGAAATGAGGATTCCGCGTTCGAAAGGGCGCCACCCCGATTAGCTCGGGAGCCAGGAATCCGCTAATGTCTCACTCGTCGGAACGGCCCAACAGCCGAGAAAACAAGCCCCGCTGACTGGGAGTCAGGCCCGAAAGGTTCTGATAGAGTCGGAGCCGCTGGAAAGGGAAACGCGAAAGCGGATTACCTCGAAAGCACCGAGGAAATCGGGCCCGAAAGGTTCTGATAGAGTCGGACTCGCCGGAAAGGGAAACGCGGAAGCGGGAACCTGGAAAGCACCGAGGAAATCGGATACGGAAACGGT